>JAGWVJ010000062.1 GCA_018970945.1 Cyanobacteria bacterium REEB417
CCGACTGTCGGCCCAGACACCGCGCAGTCCCAGCACCCTGGAGCTGCAGGTGGCCCAGATCGTGCGCACGATCACGGCCATCGCCCTGGGGCTGGGAGCGATGATCTTTTTGCTCAGCCACTGGCTGGTGGGCATGGGCAGCCAGGAGAGCCTGATCTTCGCGATCGGCATCATCGTCGCCAACGTGCCCGAGGGATTGCTCCCCACAGTCACCCTGTCGCTGGCCATCAACGTGCAGCGCATGGCCCGGCGGCATGCCCTGGTCAGGCGCCTCTCGGCGGTTGAGACGCTGGGTTCGCTCAGCGTGATCTGCAGCGACAAGACCGGCACCCTCACCGAAGGGCAGATGGAACTCGAGGAGCTCTGGCTGCCAGAGACCGGCGCGTCTCTGCAGCAGCGGCTGCTGGCCTGGGTCTGCCTGTGCTCCAACGCCAGACTCGAGCAGGAGAGTTCGAGCCATGAACCCTGGCGTGCCGTGGGTGACAGCACCGAAACTGCTCTGCTGCGGGCTGCTCTGGCGGCTGGCCTCTCACCGGCCGAGGTGCAACGCCAGCAGCCGCGCCTTCACGAGGTGCCCTTTGATTCGCAGCGGCGCTGCATGAGCGTGGTGGTGCAGAGCGGCGATGGCCCCCTGGTGATCACCAAGGGGGCACCCGACGATCTGCTGCGCCGCTGCAGCCACATCGCCGCCGGAGAGCACGCCATCAGGCTCGACGCCCTGACACGCAACAACCTGCAGCGTCAGGCCGATCGGCTGGCCTGCCGCGGCCTGCGGGTGCTGGCGGTGGCGGTGCGGAGGCACTGCAACGCCTGGCAGAGCCTCGACAATGGGCAGCTGGAGAGCGGGCTGGAGTTCGTCGGTTTGCTGGCCCTGATGGACCCACCCCGCGCCGAGGTGCCAGCCGCCATCGCCGCCTGCCACGAGGCGGGCATCAAAGTCACCATGGTGACCGGCGATTCGGGCCTCACCGCCGAGGCGATCGCACGCCAGATCGGACTGCTCGATCCCCGTGAGTCGCCGCCAGGCAACCCGGTGGCCGATCCGGTGCGGGTCATCCATGGCGATGACCTGGCCCGCCTCAGCGACGTGCAGCTGCGCCAACTGCTCCGGTTTCGCAGCCGGTTGGTGTTTGCCCGGATGACACCCGAGCAGAAACTGCGCCTGGTGCAGAGCTATCGCAGCCTGGGGGAAGTGGTGGGCGTCACCGGCGACGGGGTCAACGACGCCCCAGCCCTGCGCGCCGCCGATGTGGGCATCGCCATGGGGTGCAGCGGCACCGACGTGGCGCGGGAAGCCGCTGACATCGTGCTGCTCGACGACAACTTCGCCACCATCGTCGACTCGGTGCGCCATGGCCGGGCGGTGGTGGCCAACATCGGCCGTTTTCTGACCTATGTGATCGCCTCCAACGTGGCCGAGATGGCTCCGTTCGTGGCGATGGTGGTGCTGCAGATCCCGGCGGCCCTGACGGTGCTGCAGATCCTGGCGGTGGACCTGGGCACCGACCTGCTGCCTGCGCTGGGGCTGGGCGCCGAACCACCCGAGCCCGGTCTGATGCGACAGCCACCACGGCGGCGCGGGGCACCCCTGCTGAACCGGTCGGTGTTGCTGCGGGCCTATCTGGTGCTTGGGCTCAGTGAGGCCGTGGTCTCCATGGGGGCCTACCTGTTGCTACCTGACCGCGGTGGTCGCCAGGCCTCGACCCTGACCTTTGCCCTGATCGTGGCGGGGCAGATGGGAGCTCTGCTGGCCTGTCGCAGCACGTCGCTGCCGTTCTGGCAGCGGCTGCGGGTGCCCAACGGCCTGTTCTGGCTGGGGCTGCTGAGCGAACCCCTGATCGCCGCACTGCTGATGCTGATCACACCCCTGGCCGCGGTCTTCAGCATGGAACCGTTGCCACGCCCATGGCTGGGCTGGCTACCGCTGGCGCCGCTGGCAGTGCTGCTGGCCGACACCCTGCACAAATGGAGCCAGCCGTGCTGGCGGCACCATCAAACCGGTTGGGCGACGCTCTCACCACCCAGCTCACGTTTGAGCAGGGCAAACAAATAATCAGGGTCGCGGTACTGGTTGGGCAGGCAGGTGTGGAGGGTCTCGAGGCGCTGCCAGCACACCGTGCGGCGCACCTTGTTGATCGATTTGCCTTCGCGAATCAACAGTCGCAGCGCTTTGCAATACAGGGAATAGTTGGCCTCGAGTTCACCGATGGTGAGAGCTGCTGCATCCGGACTCATCTGATCATTCCCGGCGCCTGTGACGCCCTACTGGCCTGGTTGGATTCAATCTGAGCTGAGACGCCTCGCCGGCGAGCCCCCCATACGGGGACAATTAGGGGCCCGCAGCCCCTTCATAATTTGACCATGCCGCAGCGCATGCCCTTGAGAACCGCCTGCAGGCGGTTGCTCACTTCAAGGGTGCGCAACAGGCGTTTGGTGTAGGTCTTGGCCGTTTCTTCACTCACAACGAGCTTCTGGGCGATCTCGCGATCGCTGAGGCCGCTGGCCAGCAGATCGAGCACCTCGTACTCGCGGGGGGTGAGCCGGGGGCAGCTCAGGTACGGCAGGGTGCCGGTGCGCAGCGAGGGACTGCGGTACGAGTGGCCGCCCATCACCGCCATGACCGCCGCCTGCAGGGGCCGCTGATCTCCGCTGAAATCAGCCTCGGCCACCACCGCCTCCAGCCAGGGTGCCTCGCTGTACTCAGCCGGGATGAGATCACCCAGGGCCAGGACCACCACCTTGAGCTCGGCCTGCGACGCGCGCGCCTTGCGCGCCAGCTCAAAGCCGTTTCCCACCTCGAGAAAATCGGTGCAGATCAGCAGCTCATAGGGTTCGTTCCCCAGATAGGTGAGGCAGCTGGCCTCGTCGGTGACGGCGCAACCGATGCGACTGCGGTCCTGGAAGCTTTCGCAGACCGCACGCAGCAGAAAGCGCCCCTTCATGGCGATGGCCACCTTGCCCCTGACAGCCACCGACAACAACACCTGATCGAGGGTGGTGCCGTCGAGGCTCTCGAGAAATGGGGTGAGGTCCACGGGGGCGCTCCATGGGAGTCCGATGAACCTCCGGACGGCCAGAGCTGTCCGGTGGCAACCAACCTAGGACTGCGGCGGGCACCCCCTGGGTTCGGCAGACGGGATCGTCAACAACAGGGATGTTGAGCAGATGCGCGGCAGCATGTCGCCACTCCAGGGCCCCAACACACGCAGGCTGCCCAGGGCGGTCTGCAGCCGCACCTGGGGCAGCAGACCAGCCGCCCGCTGTGCCACCCCCAGCAGCACGGCACCCGACGGCGCCAGCAGGGCCAGGGCCTGATCGGCCTGGCTCGGCGGCAGCACGGCGACAAAACGACCCTCGTTGGCCAGGTGCAACGGCTCGAGACCCAACAGTGCACAGGCTGCCTCAACCCCGGGGGCCAGGGGCAGGGCGGGTTCGTCGAGCACCAGGTCGCAGCCACTGGCCCCGGCCAGCTCGGCGAGGGCGCAACCCAGCCCCCCGCGGGTGAGGTCCCGCAGAGCGACGGGCTGCAAGCCGCCGGCCAGCAGAGCCCCGATCTGGGGCCACAACGGGGCGCA
>JAGWVJ010000032.1 GCA_018970945.1 Cyanobacteria bacterium REEB417
GCTCGGGGTGGGCGCCTCCCTGCTGGCGATCCCGGCCCAGACCACGATCCAGGAAGACACCCCCGAAGCGATGCGGGGCAAGGTGTTCGGGCTGCAAAACAACCTGATCAACGTGGCCCTGAGCCTGCCCCTGGTGCTCGCCGGCACGGTGGTGAGCCGCTGGGGACTGCTGCCGGTGCTGTGGGTGCTGGCCGGGGTGACCCTGGCGGCGGCCCTGCTCGAGCGCCCCTGGCAAGGCGGCGAGCGCCACGAACGCTGTTAGCGTCGACGCGGTCGCAGGGTTCGCGGTGGCACACATTGCCTGGCTGGGCAAGAAGTCACCTTTCTGCGGCAACGTCACCTACGGGCTGACCACCACCCACGCCCTGCGCAGCCGCGGTCACGGCATCAGCTTCATCCATTTCGACACCCCGGCCGCAGGCCTGGGTCGCCTCACCGGTCTCGACCGCGGCGCCGAGGCCGAACCGGGAACCGAGGACGACCTCAATGGGGCCGGCAACAACCCGGAGGTGGCCCTGCCCTACCTGGTGAAAGGGCAGGTGTACACCATTCCGTCCCTGGGAGCCCAGCGCGAGCTGCGGGGCTCCCTGGAACGACTGCGCCCCGATCTTGTGCACGCCAGCCTGACGCTCTCACCGCTCGATTTTCTGCTGCCGGATCTGTGCCAGCAACTGGGGTTGCCTCTGGTGGCCACGTTTCACCCACCCTTTGACGCCAGCCTGCGCAACCTCACAGCCGGGACCCAGCAGCTCACCTACCAGCTCTATGCCCCCTCGCTGGCGCGTTATGACCGGGTGATCGTGTTCTCCGAGCTCCAGGCCGACGTGCTGCAACGGCTGGGGGTCCCGGGCGAACGCCTTGGGGTGATCCCCAACGGTGTCGACACCACCCTGTGGCGACCGGGCCACCCCAGCAGCGACAGCCCCGAACTGGCCGAGCTGCGGCGGCGCTTCGCCGGACAACGGGTGTTTCTCTACATGGGTCGGGTGGCCACCGAAAAAAACGTCGAGGCCCTGCTCAAGGCCTGGCGCCTGGTGCGGCCGGCCGGCTGCCTGCTGGTGATCGTGGGCGACGGGCCGGCCCGCGCCGCCCTGCAGCAGAACACCGCCGACGATGCCGGTGTGATCTGGTGGGGCTACGAACCCAGCCTGGAGCGGCGGGTGGCCTTTCAACAGCTGGCCGAGGTGTTCCTGCTGCCCTCGCTGGTGGAGGGCCTGTCGCTGGCCCTGCTCGAGGCCATGGCCGCCGGCAGCGCCTGCGTTGCCACCGATGCCGGTGCCGATGGCGAAGCCCTCGACGGGGGTGCGGGCATTGTGATCAGCACCCAGGGAGTCACCACCCAGCTGCGCACCCTGCTGCCGGTGCTGCGCGACCAGCCGGTGCTGACTGCCGAGCTGGGGCGACGGGCCCGGGCCCGGGCCCTCGAGCGCTACACCCTCACAGGCAACATCGATGCCCTCGAGCGGCTTTACCGGGAGCTGCTGAGCGGACGCCCCAACCTCGTGGCGGCCTGATCAGGTCCAGGTGGAGGGGTCATGGCACAACGGCAGGTCGGCAAAGGGCGAATCGTCGTCGAGCAGATCCCTGCTGATGCCGAGGCAGATCTGGTTGAGGGGCAGCGAAAAACTGCTGCCATCGCGGTCAAACGGGCCTTCGACATAGGCCCCGATGCGCTCGGCCACCAGGAAGCCCAGGAACAGACAGGCCCCGGTCAATGGCGCGTCGCTTCTGGTGAATTCATAGAAGAGTGCGTAGCCGTACAGCCAACAGATCAACCGCACGAACACGTCATAGGCCGGTGGAATGGGCGTGTTGCGAATTTTCTGCAGGCCACCCAGCGCCGTGGTGAAGGCCTCGCTGGAGCGCAGCAGGGCATCCAGCCCAAGATCGCTCAATGCGCCCTGAGCATGCAGGCGCCGCAGCAGCTCTGAGCGGGCGACGGAAACCTGCTGCAGGGTCACATCGGCAGCCAGGCCCAGATCAGCCACCAGGCGCAGCACCCGTTGCCGCTGGATCCTGAGGCCGTAATTGCGCAATTCCAGATTGAGCAGCCAGACCGCGAGCACCTGCAGACGTAGCAGACGCTGCCGTGGGCCCGCCTGGGCAGCGGGATCCAGCAGCGCCAGCAGGACATCGCGCCAATGGCGACTTTGGTTGACCACCGCGCCCCACAGGCTGCGGGCCTCCCACCAGCGGTTGATGGCCTGGGTGTTGCGGAAGCCCACAAAGATCGAGACCGCAATGCCGAGCATGGGCAGGGCCGTCGTGTGCACAAACGTGGCCGCCAGAAAGGACTTGAGTCCCATCGAGGCCAGACAAAGACCCACCATCACCAGCAGATCGAGGCGCATCCGAACCAGCAACTGCAGCACCACCCGGGGGTAGTGGATGCGCGCCACGTGGGGAGCCGGAGCACCCGGATGCAGCGCTATCGCTTGATCGCCAATCTCAGCAACCATGATCTGTCGTTGCACTCAGCCCAGTTGAGCGCAGCAGGCCTCGAAGGCAGCGACCGGATCGGACGCCGCCGTGATCGGCCGACCGATCACCAGTCGACTGGCTCCCGCCGCCATGGCCTGAGCTGGCGTCATCACGCGGGCCTGATCGGCGCTGGCGCTGCCCACAGGCCTGATGCCAGGGGTCACCAAGGCAAAGGGTTCTGGGTACGCCGCCCGCAGCCTGGCCACCTCGCGCGGGGAACACACGCAGCCACCCAGACCGGCGGCGGCCGCCAGCTCGGCCAGGCGCGACACGTAGGTTCCCAGCGGCTCGGCGACGGCCAGTTCGGCAGCAAAGCGCTGCTGCTCCCAGCTGGTGAGCACCGTGACTGCCAGCAGGGTTGGTGCCGGCAGGCCTGCTGCCTTGGCAGTCTCAATCGCAGCGTTCTGGGCAGCAGCCAGGGCCTCGGAACCGGCACCGGCATGCACCGTGATCAGTTCAGCACCAAGCCGCGCGGCACTGCGGCAGGCGCCCGCCATGGTGGCAGGGATGTCGTGAAATTTGAGGTCAAGAAACACCCGTTTGCCCCGATCGCGCCACTGGCTGACAACCTGAGGACCGGCGGCTGTGAACAGCTCAAGGCCCACCTTGACCCAGCGCAGGGCCGGTAGACGATCCCCAAAGGCCAGAGCCTGGTCGGCATCCATGCCGTCAAGGGCGACGATGAGGCGGTCTGCCTGCTCAGGCAAAGCATGGCCACCAGACTGTGCTGCCAAGTCACCAACGGAGCAGACCCAACCTGAGGTTACGCAAATGCCCCAGGCGCCATCAGCCGATCAACCGCCGGAAGGTCTTCTTGCCAAGTTGCAGCACCTTGCCGTCGAGCTCGGTAGCAGTGGCGAACTCGTGGTTTGGATCGTCCAGCTTCTGGCCATCGAGCCTGACCCCGCCACCTTGGATCTGCCGGCGCGCTTCACTGCTGCTGGCGCACACCCCTACGGCAGCCAGCAGATAAAAGGCCTTAGCCGGAAAGTTCACCGCCGCCAGGGAGGCCTCGGGCACCTCGGCATCGGCTGCACCGGCACCTGCGGCCCCGCCCACCAGGCTGGCGGCATCGGCCTGAGCCTGGAGTGCCGCAACCAAACCATGGCGCGCGCGGGTGACCTCGAGGGCCATCGCCTTCTGGCGCTCGCGGGGATTGGCCGGCATGGCGGCCAGGTCCAGGTCAGTGAGCAGCGTCAGGTAGTCGTCAACCACCGCATCGGGCACCTTTTCGAGCTTTGAATACATCGAAAGGGGGTCGTCGCCCAGGCCCACGGTGTTGTCCAGGCTCTTGCTCATCTTCTGGACACCGTCGAGCCCCGGCAGAATCGGCAGCAGCAGGCCGAACTGCGGCCGCTGGCCAAAATGGCGCTGCAGATCGCGCCCCATGGCCACGTTGAACTTCTGGTCGGTGCCGCCCAGCTCGACATCGGCCTGGATCCGTACCGAGTCGTAGCCCTGCAGCAACGGGTAGAGAAACTCGTGCAGCACGATCGGCGTACCTGACCCATAGCGCTTGGCGAAGTCGTCTTTCGCCAGCATCTGCCCCACGGTGCCGGTCGCCAGCAGCTCGATCACTTGGGGCAGATCCAGACCCGCCAGCCATTCGCTGTTGCGGCGCACCTCAAGGCGGCCTGGGGTCTCAAAGTCGAGCAGGGCGCGCTCGGGGTCCTGGCCCTGACCCAGCTGCTGCAGATAGGTGGTGGCGTTGGCCTCCACCTGCTCGGGGCTCAACTGCACGCGGGTGCTGCTTTTGCCGGTAGGGTCACCGATACGGGCGGTGAAGTCGCCGATGATCAGCACCGCGGTGTGGCCCGCCTCCTGAAAGGCCCGCAGCTTGCGAAACAGGATCGAGTGGCCCAGGTGAATGTCGGAGCCGGTGGGGTCAATCCCGAGCTTGATGCGCAGGGGCCTCCCGGCAGCAGCAGCTTCGGCTAGACGGGCGCTGAGGGCCTGATCGGCAATGCCAGTGGTCTCAGCCTCACCCGCCGGGAACAGATCGGCCATGCCGCGCACCAGCCACCCCGGAAGCCCCGACTGCCCCACTGACTCACACCCGCCACTCACTGCTGGCGGATCGTAGGCAGCGGCGCGGCTCAGCCCGGTTGGTTCAGCTGGGATTTCATGCGCAGCAGGGTCTGCTCCATCTGCTGAAACATGGTTTCGGGGGTGAGCCCGAACTGGCCCAGCTGGGTGCGGAGTTGCTCGACAGTGAGCTTGGCCTGGAAATCTTCGGAGAGTTCGAATCGCTTCATGAACACCCGATAACGTTCCATCATCTCCTCCATGCGTTCGATGTAGAGCTTCTTGCCCTCGCGATCGAACTTTCCGTAGTCGCCGCCCAGTTGCATCAACTGCTGATAGTCCTGGAACAGCCGCTTGGCCTCGTCCTGGACGATCTCGGAGTCAAAGAACGCCATGGCGATGGGCGACCTGGAATGACGCCAATTGTGGACAACGCGTGCCCTGCGCACGAGTGCGGATCCACGTAATCGTCGCCAACTTGAGGACGACGGCCTCGTCGACTGGTCTGCAGCGCCTGGATACCGCTAACTTTTCGCCATGGGCCCGAAGCATTGGTTGGATCCACTGGCACGGCGTGTGCTGCTGGCCACGGGTCAGCTCAGTCCCGCAGCCGCTGCCCTCGATCCTGCTGCCCCCGATCCCGGTTCGAACGTTGCGCCCACCACAGTGGCGCCCACCACAACCGAGAGCGACGCCGTCGAGCGGGACCTGCTCGACCTGAGGCTGCGGCAGCAGCCGGGCCACCGCCTGCGCAACGCCACCGAGGTGCGCCTGGCGGCCGAACTGGGATGGCGGCTGGACGTGAACCGCGCCACCGCCGCCGATTGGCTGCGCCTGCCGGGCATCAGTGCCGATCAGGTGGATCTGCTGATCCGGCTCCAAGCCGGAGGTGTGCAGTTGAGCGGGCCCGAAGACCTGCAGCGCCTGCTTGATCTGCCGGCTGCCGTCATCACCGGCTGGCAGCCGCTGCTGGCCTATCGCTGGTATGGCGAACCCCCAGCCGGATCGCCCCCCGCACGGGTCGACCTCAACCAGGCCCACGTGCGCGAGCTCGAAGCCCTCGGCCTGTCGAGCCAGCGCTGCAGCCGCCTGTTGCGGGAGCGGGCGCGGGCGGCCTTTGAGGACCTCGCCGATCTGCAGCAGCGTCTGCACCTGCCCGCCGAGCTGATTGAAAGCTGGATCGGCAGGGTCAGCTTCGGCAAGGGGCAGGCGGGGCCCAAGCTGCCCCTGCCCAGGCGGCCAGGCTGAGATGGTCCGCCAGGGAGAGCTGTTCGGCGACCCGATGGGTCCTGGGCCGGCGCCTGCAGCGCAGCCCCTGCTGCGCCACCAGCTGACCCGCTGGCAAAGCCGACTGGCCGAGCACCAGGCGCCCCTCTTTGCCGGGCTGGGGACCACGGCCGTCCAGGAATCATTGCTGCAGGGCGTTGGTCAGCCCCGCTGGCTGTTCAACCCGCTGGGGCTTCAGCCCCAGCCGCTCTCCTTCTGGCGCGGCGCGCCCCCCCTGGTGCAGGGGGCCGCCCTCTATTTCGTGATGGATCAGCCCGAGGCACTGGAGTATCCACTGCTGCTCTACGTGGGTGAGACCGCCCGCGCCGAGCAGCGCTGGAAAGGCGAGCACGACTGCAAGGCGTACCTGGCCGCTTATGGCGACGCCCTGCAACGGGCCGGGCTGGGAACCCGGCTCAGCATTCGCTTCTGGTGCGACGTGCCCGCCCAGACCCGCGCCAGGCGCCAGCTGGAGCAGGCCCTGATCCGCCACTGGTTGCCGCCGTTCAACAAGGAGACCCGCGGCCGCTGGGCGACGCCCTTTCAGGCCTGACCCACCGTGCTGGCTACCATCGCCCAACCCTGAAGGGATGGCCATGGATGTGCGCTGCCGGTCGATCGATCTCAACGACGTCTCAGCGCTGCAGGGCCTCGGCTGTGGGGCGTTGGCCGTAGGACTGCTGGCCAACCAGCCGAACCATCCGTTGCGGCAGGCGCTTGATCTGTGGCTGAACCCTGATGAGCGCACGGCCCTGCAGCAGCGCCTCGAACAACGGCGCTTCAAAGGCAAAGCCGGGGAATGCCTGTGCCTGGAGCGCCTGGGCCCAACCCCGGGAACCCTGATCCTGGTGGGACTGGGGGAGCCGGCTGACGTCGATCTGAATGCCGTGCGCCAGGCCACCGCCCTGGCCTGCAAGGCGGCCGCCCCCGCCGGCAGCCTGGGCCTGGCCCTGCCGCTCGAGGCCCTGCCGCCCGCGGCGGCGGCCCTGGCAGCGGTCGAAGCTGCACGGCTGGTGCAGTTTCAGGACCAGCGCTTCAAGAGCGAAGCCGATCCCAGCCCCAGCCTGACCACACTGGTGCTGCTGGGACTGCCGGCCGATTGCAGCCCCGAGCTGGGTCGGGCGGCGGCGATCTGCAACGGCGTCGAACTGGCCCGTGAGCTGGTGGCGGCTCCGCCCAATGTGGCCACCCCCCAGCACTTGGCCGATACCGCCGCGGCCATCGCCCGCGAGCACGGGCTCGAGCTCACGGTGCTCGAGCGCCACGAGTGCCAGGCCCTGGGGATGGGTGCCTACCTGGGTGTGGCCCAGGGGTCGGACCTGCCGCCTAAATTCATCCATCTCACCTACCGCCCCACCGGCGAGGTGAAACGGCGGGTGGCCCTGGTGGGCAAGGGGCTGACCTTCGATTCAGGGGGCTACAACCTCAAGGTCGGGGGGGCCCAGATCGAGATGATGAAGTACGACATGGGCGGCAGCGCGGCGGTGATCGGCGCCATGCGCGCCATCGCCGAGCTCCGGCCCAGCGGCCTGGAGGTGCACATGATTGTGGCGGCCTGCGAAAACATGATCAACGGCAACGCGGTGCATCCCGGCGACATCGTCACCGCCTCCAACGGCAAGACGATCGAAATCAACAACACCGACGCCGAAGGGCGCCTCACCCTGGCGGACGCCCTGGTGTATGCCTGCAGGCTTGAACCCGATGCCGTCGTCGACCTGGCCACCCTCACCGGGGCGTGCGTGATCGCCCTGGGTGACGACATCGCTGGCCTCTGGTCCAACAACGACGGCCTCGCGACGGCCCTGCTCGGGGCCGCCGAAGCCTCGGGGGAGAGCCTCTGGCGGATGCCCCTGCGCAGCTCCTACAAGGACGGGCTCAAGAGCAGCCTGGCCGATCTCAAGAACACCGGGCCCAGGCCCGGAGGCTCGATCACCGCTGCCCTGTTTCTGCAGGATTTCATCAGCAAGGACCTGCCCTGGGCCCACCTCGACATCGCCGGCACGGTCTGGAGCGAGAAGGGTCGAGGTTGCGACCCTGCCGGTGCGACCGGTTTCGGCGTGCGCACCCTGGCCAACTGGTTGCTGGACGGAGCGCCCACGAGCACCGCGACCTAGGGTTGCCGCCAAGCTGGGTGTGTTGCCATGGCCGTTCAGAAGATCCGCTGGTACGTCAAGGCACAGTTGGGGGTGCTCATGCTGCCGGCGGGCCTCTGCCTGTTCGGCGAGGCGGTGATCCGCAAAGGCATTCAGACCCTGGCGGCCTCGGCCAAGGCCGTTGACCCGATTGCCAACGCAGGACCCTGGTTCTGGTATGGCACCTTCGGTCTCATCTTGATCAACGCCGGCGTGGGCCTAATGATCGAAAGCGGTCTGCTGCGGGGCTATCCGCGGCGCCCAAGCTCGGCCGATTGATCACGGATTGATCACGAGGCCAGACGCCTGGCTCATGAGCGATCAGGCCGCCACGCGGCTGCGGCCCTGAGCCGATGGCACACGAGAACCGCCGTGGCGATCGGTCAGGCTCTGGGGCGCTTCGAGCGCATGAATCTGCCAGCGGGCCCGCTCCCCGCAGAGGGCCAACAGGCGATCAAGGTCATCGGCCGCCTGCTTCGGACTCTCGTAGGGGCCAATATGGCGGGTCTGCAGACCGTCCCTGATGGTCAGCAGATACATACAGAACAAACCGGAACGCGCTTTCCACGCTAGCCACCGCGCAACGGCTAACCGAGTAGGGAAACCCGCTCGCGGCAAGGATTCTGGCCTGAATTGCCGCAATCGCGCTTCAGCTTTTCCTCAGCTTTTGGATGCTGATCGGTCGGAGGCTCGTGTGGACCAGGGCACCATCTGACGGGCGCGCGATCCCCAGACTGCCTCGAGCCGCCGATCCCGGCCGCAGGCCCAGCGGTAGTAGTTGTACGTGAGGCGATTGCGCACGGCGTAATTCTGGTGATAGTCCTCGGCCAGCCAGAAGCGCTTCAGGGGCATGATCACCACAGCCAGGGAGCCCGGTGAGCGGCCCAGCTCCCTGGCTGCAGCGCGGGCACTGGCCGCAGCGACACGGGACTGGTCGGCCGAGTCGGTGAAGATGGCAGGGCGGTAAGACGGGCCCCTGTCGCAGAACTGGCCGCCACTGTCGAAGGGATCGATGTTGCGCCAGTACGCCCGCAACAGAGCCGGATAACTGATCCGGGAGGGATCAAAACGCACCTGCACCACCTCCTGATGGCCGGTCCCACCAGCCGAGACCTGGCGGTAGCTGGGGTTGGCCAGCTTGCCGCCGCTGTAACCGCTGCGCACGTCCACCACCCCGGGCAGGGTCTCAAGATCGTGCTCCAGACACCAGAAGCAACCACCCGCCAGCACCGCCTCCTGCAGCGGAGCGGCCTGCAGCGGGTTTGCCGCCAGCAGCAGCACCAGCAGCATGGCCACAGCACGGGCCACTGGGGCCCAGCAAGCGGTCGGGAACAGGCTTCGCCTCATGCAGGGGTCCTCATCACAGTCTGCGGCTGCAGTTGGTCGAGCACGGCAGCGGCTGCACGACGCGTGACTCCGGGTTCGCCAAGCATCGCCCGCAGCTCGTCGTACCCCGCCAGCATGGTCTGACGCTCAGCCGAGGCAGGGGCCAGCAGCGGCTCAGCCGCGGCGACCAGGGCCTCGGCCGTGAAGGTGTGCTGCAGCAACTCGGGCACCAGACGGCGTTCCAGCACCAGGTTGACCGGAGAGATGTGCGACACACTGAACCGCAGCAGGTGCTGGGCCAAAAACGCCGTGACCCGACCGACGCGATAACCCACCACCTGGGGGACCCCGCGCAGGGCCAGCTCGAGGTTGGCGGTGCCCGACTTGGTCAGGGCCAGATCGGCCGCAGCACAGAGCTGGGGCTTGAGCCGATCGGCATCGGCCGCCGGAATGACCCGCGCCCGCACACCCGCCCCAGACAGCTGCGCCGCCAGGGTCCCCTCAAAACAGGCCAGGCCTGCCGGCACCAGCACTTCCAGGCCGGGGTGGCGGCGCTGCAATTCGGCGGCGGCGGCGGCCATGGTTGGCAGCAGGTAACGCAGCTCCTGGCGCCGCGAGGCCGGCAGCAACAGCAGCACCGGCACCCCATCGCCCAGCTGAAGGGCAGCCCTGGCCTCGGCCCGGGAGGGCAGATCGACCAGCGTGTCGAGCAGCGGGTGGCCCACCCAGGTGACGGTGGCGCCACGGGATCCATAGAAGCGCGCCTCCTCCGGAAAGATCGCCAGAATCCGGTCACTGAACCCGATCAACCGGGTGGTGCCCGAATCACCCAGGCGATAGGCCCACTCCTGGGGAGCGATGTAATAAAGAATCGGAACCTGCGGATAGCGGCGTCTGATCCGCAGCCCCAGGCTCACATTGGGGCCCATGTAGTCGATCAGCACCACCGCATCGGGCGGCGCTGGCTCAAGCGCACGCCTGAGTCTCTGCTGCAGCTGCAGCGTCGGCAACACAAAGGGCAGCGCCTCGAGCAATCCGATCGCCCCCAAGGCGGCGGTGTCGGCGATCAGCCGGGCGCCGCTGCGCTCCATGCGCTCACCGCCCAGGGCCAGAACCTCGAGATCAAACCCCCGGGAGCGGGCTTCGTCGAACAGGGCCCTGATCAGCAGGGACCCCTGCAGATCACCGGAGACTTCACCGGTGCTCACCAGCAGCCGCACCATCAGCGGCTGGCCGGCAGCGGGCCGCGGCGCCCCTGACCAATGGAAGCTTCAAGAAAGCTGACCAGGGTCTGGGCGGGGGGCAACAGCTCGTGCTGCCTGGCCTGGATCAGCGCATCGGCGAGCACATGGCCGCTGCGGTAGAGGAGGGTCCAGATCTCCTGCAGCTGCCTGAGCTGGGCTCCGCCATCGCGCTCGGCCAGACCGCTGCGGCGCAGACCGATGCGGTTGAGTCCACGCACCCGTCCGGGATGGCCTTCGACGGTCATGAAAGGGGGAACATCGCGATCGATGCGGCTCATGCCCCCCACCATGGCCATGGTGCCAATGTGCACGAACTGGTGAATGCCGAGCATGCCCCCGACCACGGCCCGATCGCCGATCACCACATGGCCGGCTACGGCGACGCCATTGGCGATCACGATGCGATCACCGAGATCACAGTTGTGACCGAGATGGCTGTAAGCCATCAGCAGATTGCCACTGCCCAGGCGGGTCTGCTCTCCTTCGGCCGTAGCCCGGTTGATGGTGACGCACTCGCGGATTGTGTTGTTGTCACCCAGCACCACCTCGGTGGGGGCGCCGTTGTACTTGAGGTCCTGGGGTTCGAGACCGATGCAGGCACCCGGGAAGATGCGATTGCCCTGCCCCATGCGCACGCGACCGTCGATCACCACATGGGGGCCGATGCGGCAACCAGCCCCGATCTGGGCCTCCGGGCCGATCACGGCATAGGGGCCCACTTCGACCCCTTCGGCAAGCTCGGCCCGCGGGTCAACGATGGCTGTGGGATGAACGGAGGTGGCCATGAGTTGCAACATCATCGCCTCAATCGACAAGGGAGAACATCAGTTCTCCAGAGCAGACCAATAATCCATCGACCGTGGCCTCGGCCTGAACCTTGCCGAACCGACTGCGCTTGAGGCTCAACAGCGTGCAACTGATGCGCAGTTGATCGCCGGGCACAACAGGACGGCGGAAACGAACACCATCGATGCCGGCAAACACAAACAATCCCTTGGGCAGATTGGGCATCTGGGTGACGATCAGGCCACCGACCTGGGCCATCGCCTCGACGATCAGCACCCCCGGCATCAACGGACGTCCGGGGAAATGCCCCATGAACTGAGGTTCATTGAGGGTGACATTCTTGATTGCCACCGCCCGCTCGCCGGGCACATGTTCGATCACCCGATCCACCAGGGCAAACGGATAGCGGTGGGGTAGCAGTCCCTGAATCTGCTCGCTGTTGAGAACCACGGAAGCGATGGTTGCTGGTGCTGAATCAGACAAGAAACGTTCTCCTCAGATGGCAGGGGCTGCTGCTGAGCCCTGGGCTTCAACCAGGGCTGCTGCCAGGGCGGTGTGCAGTCCATGGGAGCCGCGGTAAGCGAACACCTGGGCCCGGGGTAAGCCTGCCAGAGCCAGGTCCCCCAACAGATCGAGGAGCTTGTGGCGCACCGGTTCGTCGCTGAAGCGCAGGGGTGGGTTGAGCCAGCGATCGCCGTCACAGACCAGGGCATTGTCCAGGGCTCCACCCTGGATCAGCCCGGCGGCACGCAGCTGCTCGACCTGGTCTTTGAAGCCGAAGGTGCGGGCCGGAGCAATATCAGTGACAAACCGCGGCGGCGTGAGGGTCAGGGAGAACACCTGCCGGCCGATGGCGGGCTGCACAAATTCAACGGCTGCTCCGATCTGCAGCTCAGCCGCCGGCAGGGCTGTGGCGAAACTCTGGCCCTGCTGCACCGTGATCGGATGGCTCAGCACGCCCGGGTCGGGCCGCTCACCAAGCCTGAGCATGCCGGCCTCTGAAATCGCCTCGACCCAGCCCTGGGCCGAACCATCGAGCAGGGGAATTTCGTCGCCGTCGACCCAGAGCTCGACATGGGTGAGGCCGGTGCCTGCCAGAGCGGCCAGCAGGTGCTCAACCGTCGCCAGGGGGCCCGAATCCAGTTTCAGGGCCGTGCACAGCTGGGTCTGGGCAACCTGGGCGGGGGCCAGTCGCTGCAAAGGCAGCTGGGGCTGGTTGAGCCGACCCACCCAGAAGCCCTGACGCTCAGATGGAACCAGCCGCACCCGGGCGTTGGCGCCGCTGTGCAGGCCCACACCATCACGCTCGATGGGTTGGGCCACGGTCCAGGCACCGCTGTAATCGGTGGGCCAGGCCACCATCAGAACTTCCAACCCACACCGAGGTTGAAGCGCCACTGACCGGTGAAGTCCTGGCTGGCGATTTCAAGACGCAGGGGGCCCACCGGAGTCGTCACGATCAGACCGGTACCCACTGAAAAACCGCTGCCGGGCTTGCCCAGCAGGGCAGCCGGGTTGCCGTAGAGACCGCCGAGATTCTGGCTGCCCAGCGCCGAACCGCCATCCACAAACAGTTCTCCGCTGATGATGCTGAAGATCGGAAATCGGTACTCGATCGTGGCCTCGACGAAACTGCGACCTGAACCCAGGGCGCAGTCGTAATAACCGCGCACCGAGTTGCCGCCGCCGAGACAGAACGCCTCGTAAGGCGGAATCTCACCGATGTTGGTGCCGGCGCTGACCTGGAAGGCCATGGCCTGTTTGCAATCCTTGCTGTCGCCGGGCTTGGGGCGGCAGCCCTTGTAGATCTTGAGCCACTCGACCGGAATGTAATAGGTGTAACCGGCTCGGACCCGGTTGAACCCCGGTGAATTGCTGCCGACTGGGATGAACTGCTCGGTGCTGAGGCTGAGAAAATCACCCGAGGTGGGGTTGCGGGCATCATTCAGCCGGTTCATGGAGGCCGCAAGCCTGAGCCCGAACAGGTTGTTGCTGCTGGCGCAGTTGAAGGCCAGGCACACCGTTGAGCCGCTGATGGTGCCGAGCGTCGAACCCTGACCGGCAAAGTTCATGGGGGTGGCCTGCTGGCCCGACAGACCCAGAATCAACGACCACGGTTCCTTGCGGAAAGGGTTGCCGCCGTTGAGCGGGCGCACGAACTGGAGGTTCACCCCGGCACGCTGGATCGCAATGATGTTGCCGTTGTTCTGGGTGACGATCGCCCGCCCCGTGTTGGAGTTCTGGAACGACTGGGGCACATCACGGCTGATGAAGCCACGGCCCCGGAAGGCGGTACGGAACGGATCACCCTTGATCCAGGGATCGGTGAAGGTCAGATCGATCAGGCCGCCGTACTGGCCGTAGGTGATGTTGGTGCTCAGATCCCAGGCACGGCCCCGCAGGTTGCTGTCGTTGAGCTGGATCTGGCCAAACACACCCTGGGCGGCGCTGTAGCCCAAACCACCCGAGAGTGAACCGGTCGACTGTTCGACGATGCCCAGCACGATGGTGACCTTGCCGGGCTCACCGGGGAGGGGCTGCAGGGTGACTTTCACATCGCTGAACAGGCCGGTGCCGTACAGCCGTTTGATGTCCTCTTCGAGATTGCGACGGTTAAACAGGTCGCCGGGTTTCAGCGAGATCTCGCGGGTGATCACCCAGAGCTTGGTCTTGCCCTTGATCGGCTCGCCCTTGTCGTTGGTCTCGGAGCCCTCCTTGTTGACGAACTTGATATCAACACCCGCGACGGTGCCCTGACGCACCAACAGCTCGACCGTGCCGTCAGGGTTGACCCGGGTGGGTCCGGTCACCCGGGCCAGGGAGAACCCCTGGTCCGCGTACCACTTCTGCAGGTCCTGCATGCGCGTCTGCAGGACGTTGAGGTTGAGGGTCTTGCCGTAATCGGGCGAAAAGATATCGGCGACCACCTGCGGCGGCACCTTGGAATCGGCCGGATCCAGAGTGATTGTCTTGAGCACGGGATTGGCGACAACGGTCACCACCAGCTGCACACCCAGGGGCCCGTCAACGGGCTGGATGCGCACATCCGAGAACCAGCCACTGGCATAGATCGCCGAAAGGTCGGTCTGGAGATCTGAGCGGGTGACACGACTGCCAGGGGTCACGGCCATGGCGGCATAGGCAGCCAGCTCGAGCCGTTCCCGTTCAGGGTGACCCTCCAGTCCGGCGATCACGACTTCGGCGATGAGCACCCGTGGCTCCTGGGCCGGTTTGGCAACCGGGAGGGTGCTGGAGCGGGGTACGGCGTTCTGGGTGGGGGCTGCCGGTTGGGCTGGTTGGGCCTGCCGGGCTGGTTGGGCCTGCTGGGCGCCAGCCGGCTGGGCAGCAACCAGGGCCAGGCCCACCAGGGGCAGGGCGGCGGTGAGGCGAAAGGCGGCGCCAGCCATCAGGTCAACCTTGCTAGGCGGCTGGGCCGCAAATGCTGCTGACCTTACCCGTAGACCCTGGGTTGCGGACACTCACCCTGGACCCGTTTGAGAACCTCCCCGTAGGCCTCCACAACACCGCCCAGGTCCTGGCGGAACCGGTCCTTGTCCAGAATCCGGTCGTTGCCATCGGCCACCGCGCGATCCCAGAGGCGGCAGGTGTCCGGGCTGATCTCATCGGCCAGCAGCAGGGCACCATCGCTTGAGAAACCGAGTTCGATCTTGAAGTCGACGAGCTGCAGACCGCAGCGCTCGAACAGTTGGCTCAACTCAACGTTGATGTGCAGGGCAAGCTGCTGGACCACGCTGAGTTGCGCCGCATCGAGCAGTCCGAGCAGCTGCAGGCGGGCCTCGGTGAGCAACGGATCACCCAGCGCATCGTCCTTGTAATAGAGATCGAGCAGGGGCTGCGGCAGCAAGGTGCCCGGGGCGATCGGCAGCTGCCGGCACAGCGACCCTGCGGCCACATTGCGCACCACCACTTCGACGGGAATGATCGTCACCGGCCGCACCAGCATCCAGTTGCTGCCATCGATGCCCAGGTAATGCGTGGGAACCCCCCGGGCCACAAGATGCTCGAAGATCAGGGCTGAGATGCGGCAGTTGAGGGCACCCTTACCGGCCAGCTGGGCGTGTTTCTGGGCGTTGAAGGCGGTGGCATCGTCCTTGAATTCAACCGCGACAACATCGGGGCGGTCGGTCCGGTAGACCCGTTTGGCTTTGCCTTCGTGCAGAAGCTCGGCAACGCGGTAGGCACTCATGGCTGAACTGCAGCGGCATGGCCGCCGGGGGCACGGGGTGAACGCACAGTCTCAGGGTTGAGCGCGGCAGCGTCATCGAGACGGCGGCCCAGACGCCGCCGCCGCTCTTCGAGCTTCTGCCTGGCCGGGCCGGGCTGGTCGGCCAGCAGGGCCAGTTGCTGATCGAGCACCGCTGCAGCCAGTCCCCATGCACCGGCCGCGGCTGCCTGGGCGAGAGCCTGCTCGAGCCAGCGTTGGCGCAGCTCTGGGGGCATGGCGGGCGACCAGGTCACGGCCTGGCTGAGGCGCTGGGCCGCCACCACCCCGGTGGCACGGCCCGAAAGCAACAGCTCGGCGGCCTGGTCGCGCAGTCCCTGGGCCTCAAGATGGGCTGCCAGCAGATCGAGGGCTGATCGGGTCTGCCAGCGACCGTTGGCGTCCTGCACCACGGGGACCAGCAACGCTTCAAGGTTGCGGCCCGAGGCGCTGGCCAAGCGCCGCAATGCCGAAGCCGCCAGACGGTGATCGAGGGCGCCGTTGGCTGCACGCCACTGCAGCAGCGACCACTGCACCTGTTCGGCCCCGGGCGAGGGGCTGTAGCGGTTCAGCACCAGCAAGGCCGAATCGGGCGCACCACAACGCATCAGGGCATCGGCATTGGCCAGCACCACCGCCAGGGGCTGGGGAGCCGGTCGCACCTGCAACAGGGCGAGCTGAAGCTGCTTGAGCGCTTTGAGATCGCCCTGCGCGCGGGCCTCGCGGCAGGCCTGCTCCAGGGCATCGAGACCGGGCCGAGGCTGGCTGGCCTGCTGCGCCAGGGCAGCGGCCTGCCAGAGCTGCCCCGGCAGAACGCAGCCCACCAGTGCAGCCAGCAGGCTCAGCAGCCCGATGGCCCGGCGCGGCTGCAGCCATGCTTCTCGACCCGGTTCCGACCCCATGACGTGCCGCTGTTCAGGTATCAGAGAGGATGGCATCCCTGCAGTGCATGGACGCGATGGTCCTGGGCAAGACACCGCAACGCATCCTGGTGATCGGCGGCGGTGGCCGCGAAAACGCCCTGGCTTGGGCCCTGGCCCGCTGTTCCGGTGTGCAGCAGGTATGGGTCGCCCCCGGCAACGGCGGCACCCTGGAGCTGCCCGGTTGTGAGCAACTGGCGATCGCCGAAGGCGACCACGATGCCCTGCTGGCGGCGGCACTACGGCACCACGCCGACCTGGTGGTGATCGGCCCCGAGGCCCCCCTGGCGGCAGGCCTGGCCGACACCCTGCGGAATGCCGGCTTGCCGGTGTTCGGCCCGGGGGCCGAAGGCGCCATGCTCGAAGCCAGCAAGCAATGGGCCAAGGCGCTGATGGCAGAAGCGGCCATCCCCACCGCCCGCCACTGGAGCGCCAGCAACCTGGACGAGGCCCTCGCTGTGGTCAAGGCCGGCGGGCAACCGCTGGTGGTCAAGGCTGACGGCCTGGCCGCGGGCAAGGGTGTGACCGTGGCGACCACAGTCGCCGAAACCGAAGCTGCGCTTGTCGAAGTGTTCTCAGGCCGGTTCGGCGCGGCCGGCGCCGCCGTGGTGCTGGAGGAGATCCTCGAGGGGCCCGAGGTCTCGGTGTTTGCCCTGAGCGATGGGCAACGGCTGGTGCTGCTGCCACCGGCCCAGGATCACAAGCGCATCGGCGAGGGCGACACCGGTCCCAACACCGGGGGGATGGGGGCCTACGCACCGGCACCCCTGCTTGATGCCAGCGCCCTCGAGCAGGTGCGCCAACTGGTGCTCGAACCCACGCTGGCCACCCTTCGGCGCCGCGGCATTGACTACCGCGGCGTCATCTATGCAGGACTGATGCTCACCGAGCAGGGCCCCAGGGTGATCGAGTTCAACTGCCGCTTCGGCGACCCTGAATGCGAGACCCTGATGCCCCTGCTCGGTGATGAGCTGGCCGCCGTGCTGCTGGCCTGTGCCTTGGGTCGGTTGGATCAGGCCCCGGCACTGACGATCAAGGACGGATGCAGCGCCTGCGTGATTGCGGCTGCCGAAGGCTACCCGCTCAACGCCAGGGCGGGGGACCCGATCCGGATCGACCTCACCGCCGCCGATCGCGCAGGCAGGGGCGCGGTGCAGTTGTTCCACGCCGGCACCCGCATGGACGCAGCAGGCCAGTTGCACAGCTCCGGCGGCCGCGTGCTGGCCATGGTGTCCCAGTCCCACGATTTCGACACCGCCTTTGCGCAGGCCTACGCCGCCCTGGCGGCCGTGCACTTTGACGGCATCACCTACCGCCGTGACATCGGCCACCAGGTGCGCAGCCGATGATGCAGGTCGAGGTTGCTGATGCAGCTGAGGCCGCGGCCGGGCCCAGTTGGAGCGAGCGAGTGGCGCACTGGTGGGCCGAGTTCAGCCTGCAGACCAAACTTCTGGTGGCCGCCACCCTGGTGGTGAGCCTGCTGATGACCGGCATCACCTTCTTTGCCCTCAACGGCATTCAACAGGAAGCCAAGAACAGCGACACCCGCTATGCCCGCGACCTGGGGGTGCTCCTGGCCGCCAACGTGACGCCGCTGGTGGTCGAAGGCAACGACCGCCAGCTGGCCGATGTGGCCGAGCGGTTCTATGAGGCGAGCCGAAGCCTTCGTTACATCTTCTTTGCCGATCCCGATGGGGTCATCTACCTCGGCATTCCGATTGGTGCCAACAACGGCAGTAGCGAACTGCTGCTCACCCGACGGCTGGAACTCCCTTCCGACATGCAGCGCCGCGAGGGCAACCCCCTGATCCGCCAGCACCTGACCCCCGACGGTCAGGTCACCGACGTGTTTGTGCCCCTGGTGCACCAGGGGCACTACTTGGGCGTGCTGGCGCTGGGCATCAACCCCAACGAAACCCTGTTGGCCAGCTCGGCCCTGACCCGCGAGGTGACCGTGGCGGTGTTCATCTCGATCTGGGTGCTGGTGATTCTGGGCGCCGTGTTCAACGCGCTCACGGTCACCCGACCGGTCAAGGAGTTGCTGCGGGGAGTGCGCCAGGTGGGCGGGGGCAACTTCGAGACCCGCATCGAGCTGCCCGTAGGGGGCGAACTGGGCGAACTGCTCGAGGGGTTCAACACCATGGCTACCGAGCTGCAGGCCTACAAGGCCGCCAACATCGAAGAACTGAGGGCCGAACAGGGCAAGCAACAGTCGTTGATCGCCACCATGGCCGACGGGGCCCTGCTCGTGGATCCCGAGGGCCGCATCGTGCTGGCCAACCCCACGGCGCGCCGACTGTTTCGCTGGGAGGGTCGCAACCTCGAGGGCCATGAGCTGATCGCCGAGCTGCCCGAGCGCCTGGCCATGGAGCTGCAGACCCCGCTCGACAGCGTGATGGTGGGCGGTCGTGAAGGCAGCGATGTGCGCTGCAGTTTCGGTGAACCGGCCCGCACCCTGCGCATCGTGCTGCAGGCAATCCGCGATGCCAGCGGCGAGAGCCTCAAGGGCATCGCCATGACCGTTCAGGACCTCACCCGGGAAGTCGAGCTCAATGCCGCGCAGAGCCGTTTCATCAGCAATGTCTCCCACGAACTGCGAACCCCCCTGTTCAACATCAAGAGCTACGTCGAAACGCTCCATGACCTGGGCGATCAGCTGAGCGACGAAGAAAAACAGGAATTTCTCGGCATCGCCAATGCCGAAACCGACCGCCTCACCCGCCTGGTCAACGACGTGCTTGACCTCTCGCGCCTCGAGAGCGATCGGATCTGGACCCTGGAACCCCAGGAGATCGCCCCTGCCATCGAGCAGACCCTGCGCACCTACCGGCTCAACGCCGACGACAAAGGGGTCATGCTCAACTTCGAGGCCGATGGCCAGTTGCCGCGGGTGCTGGGCAACTGGGATCTTCTGCTGCAGGTGCTCGACAACCTGGTGGGCAACGCTCTCAAGTTCACCGCCAGCGGCGGGCAACTGATGCTGCGCGCCTACCCCTGGCCCGACAGCTGCGACCTGCCGCCGAGAGAACTACCGGGATCAACCGAAACAGCACCGCCCCCCAGCTGTCAGCTGAGTTCACCGTTACCGCGGATGCGCGTCGAAATCGCCGACACCGGCTGCGGCATCAGCGAGACCGACCAGGAACGCATCTTCGAACGCTTCTACCGGGTCGAAAACGCCGTGCACACCGAAGCCGGCACCGGCCTTGGCCTGTCGATCGTGCGGGGCATCCTCGACAAGCACGGCAGCCGCATCCGCATGGTGAGTGAACCCGATGTGGGGACCACCTTCTGGTTCGACCTGCCCCTCGAGGGCACCGATGCCGACGAGCTGCAGCTGCAGAGCGAGCGCCGCCAGGCCTCAGCCTTCGGCCTCGACGCCCCGCACGATGCGTGAGAGCTCACTGCGCTCATCGGTGGTGATGCGATGCGGCACCCCACTGATGATGCGCTCGAAGTTCGAGAACGAGTCCTTGATCTCCGGTCCGTTGCTGGTGATCACGAATTCGCGGATGCCCTTGTCGTGCCACGAGCCGCGCATTTTGAACACGTTGAGGGCGCGGGCCATCTCACCGCGGATCTCGACGTACTGCAACAGCAGGATCGTGTCGGTGATCGTCGAGATGTGCGAGTCGGTGATCGAGTGGCTGCCCATGAACTCCTCGGAGGTGTTCGTGAAGAATCCGGCGATTTCCTCCTGTTTGGCATAACCGGTCACGCCGATCACGAACTGCCGGAAGGCGTTGTGGCTCACCCCCCGGGCCAGGGCTGAGAGGGAGTCGATTGCCATGCGCGAGGGCTTGAACTGGCTGATCTCGGTCTTGATGATCTGCAGGTGATCCTCCAGGCCCGTTGATTCGGGGTAGGCGCAGATGATCTTGAGCAGGCCGTCCTGCTCCATCTGCTCAAAGTCGATGCCCCAGCTGGTGGCGTTGCGCAGCAACTGGGCACGCGACTCCTCGTAGGCGAACAGAATCGCCCGCTCCTTGGAGCGACAGGCATCCTCGACAAATTTGGAGACCAGCAGGGTCTTGCCGGTGCCGGTGGCGCCGGTGGCCAGGATGATCGAGTCCTTGAAGAAGCCACCGCCGCACATCTCATCGAGCCGCGGCACTCCGCTCGAGAGGCGAACATTCGAGCTGCGCTGGGTGAGGCGCATGGCCCCGAGCGGGAACACGCTCATGCCGTGGGCGCCCATGGTGAAGGGGAACTCCCCCTTCATGTGGGTGGTACCCCGCAATTTGAGAATCTCGACCGTGCGCCGGCGCCGCTCGCCCTCAAGCACGTTGCGTAGAATCACAACGTTGTCAGAGACGAACTCTTCGACGCCGTAGCGGGCGATCGGACCGTACTCGTCGATGCGCTCGGTGGTCATCACCGTGGTGACGCCGATCTCCTTGAGCCGGGCGATCAGCCGGAAGATTTCGCGCCGCACCACCGAAACGGCGTCGTACTGCTGAAAGACAGCGGTGATCGAGTCGATCGCGACCCGGCGGGCCTTGTATTTGCGGATCGCGTAGTTGATCCGCTCGATCAGCCCCGAGAGATCAAAGCTGCCGGCGACGTCCTGGCCTTCGGGGTCGGGGGAGGCATCAAGCAGGAATAGCTTGTCCTGCTCCACCATCTCCTGCAGGTTCCACCCAAAGCTGGCAGCGTTGCGAAGGATGTCGAGCGGCGACTCCTCGAAGGTGACGAAGATGCCGGGCTCGTTGAACTGTCGAATGCCGTTGTAGAGAAAGTTCAGCGAAAACACCGTCTTGCCAGTGCCCGAGGTGCCGCTGATCAGGGTCGAACGACCGATCGGCAGGCCGCCATGGCAGATGTCATCGAAGCCCTCGATC
>JAGWVJ010000033.1 GCA_018970945.1 Cyanobacteria bacterium REEB417
TACCCGCCGACCTGTGCCACGACAAGGTTCAGGGCTCCAATCCCCACGCTGGCCCCGGTAGCGGCCAGCCCCAGCCCGATCAGCGCCGCGCCCGTGACCTTCACTGGAGCCGGCAACCCTGAGATCGCCCCCGCCGCTGCATTGGCCAGTCCCACCAATGGCCGGAGCCCTGCAGCCATCACGCCGCCGATGGTGGTCCCCAGGGAGTCCATGGTGCCCTGCAGCTGCTGCAGCTCCAGGCCCATGCCCACCATGGCGTCGCGGGCGGTGTTGGTGGCCCCGGCGCTGTTCTTGATGTCGCCGAACATCTTGGTGATGGCGGCGGTGGTCTGGTTGGTGATCGCCAGCATCTTGCTGCCGGCCTCGTCTCCGAACAGCACATTGGCCAGCTGCACCTGATCGGCCTGGCTCAGCTGCTGCAGGCTTTCCTTGAGCCTGATGAACACCTGATCCAGGGGCAGCAGCTTGCCGGTGGCATCCACCAGCTCAACCCCGAGCTTGCGCATCACGCTGGTCAGACGCTCCTGCCCCCGCGCCAGGCCCATCACCTCCGGCGAGGCGCCCCCAGCGGCCTGCTGCAGCTTCTGCAGGGCGGTGCGCAGTCCGGTGCCGGCCACGCTGCCCTGGATGCCCGCGTTGGCCATCAGGCCCGACGCAGCCGCTACATCCTCCAGGCTCACGCCAAGCGCCTTGGCGATCGGCGCGGTGTACTCGAATGTGTAACCCAGGCCCTCAATGCTGGCGTTGGAGCTATTCGCCGTGTTGGTGAGAATGTCCACCACGCGGCTGGTCTGATCCACCTCCAGGCCAAACCCTCGGAGGGTGTTGCCCACGATCTCGCCGAACGCCTGAAACCCGGTGCCCGTGGCCTCCGCACCACGAACCACACCGCTCAGGGCGCCCTCCACCTCCGACACAGAGAAGCCCGCCCTCACCAGGCTGGTGGCCAGCTCCGCCACCTGCTTGGAGGTTCCCGCCGCATCGATCCCCACCTTGTCCACGATCGCGGACAGCCGCTGATAGCCGCCCTGCTCCCCCGCCGCAGCGGCTGCCAGGCGCAGCTCGCCGTCCAGCTCCAGGAACCCGCTCACCAGGCCCTTGACGCTGCCCAGAGCGCTGCCGACCGCATCGGTGAGGCGGCTGGTGAGACTGACCGCTACGCCCGTGATGGCGGATTCGAGCAGGTTCATCCCTGCGGACGATTCCCGCGTGGCCGTGGTGACCGCCGACTTGAACGCATCGACCGCCTGACGGGCATCGGCAAAGCCCTTGTTCACCTTGGCGATCTGATCGAGCGTCCGCTGGGGGATCACATCCCCTGAGGCCGTCTCGAACTGAAGCTTGACCCGGTTGAAGCGCAGTCCCGCTTCCTTGGCAGCCTTTTCCGCCTGCCGCACAAGGTCGTCAAAGGCCTTCTGTGCTTGTGCGCTCAGCCCACGGCCAAACTCATCACCCGCCTGCCCGCCTGCCCGCTCCAGCTCACGGGCGATCTCCGCCTGGTTCTCCAGCAGCAGCGCCAGTGATACCTGAAGATCTGCCACCCGTGCCGCGTCTCGCTACTGCCTGAGTTTTCCCGTCAAGGGCGGGGCAACACCGCCACCGGACAGGTCCAGCTGACCGTGTGCTGCTGCAGCCCCGTGGTCAGCCCGTCAATGGTCACGTCTGAGGCATTGGCCCCCGGCAGGAGCTGCAGCAGGCGATTGATCACGGCCTGCTGGTGGTAGGCGCCCCCGGCGGTGGGGGGCTCCCACTGGGTCACTGAGAGCCGGAAGGTGGGCCGCACATCCACCTCCCCGGTCTGCGCGGGCGTGGCCGCAGTGCCCATGGGTGAGCGCCAGACCACGATCTCCACCCCGGCGGGCCTGGTGGTGGGCTCGATCGCTTCCTTGGGCCAGAAGTGCGCGAGCGCCGGCCGTGTGGTGCCGCCCTCCAGCACGTGGACCCCCAGGAGGGGGGTCAGCACGGGATCGGCCGCCAGGAGGTCGTAGAGGGCGAGGGTGGTGGTGGGGAGGGGCATCAGCGGCGGCCCGTGCGCTTGCGCGGAGGACGGCGTCCGGTGCCCATGTCGTAAACGCTGAACGCATCGGCGACCGCTGACATGCGCCGAAAGTTACGAGCCAGCTCGCGTTTTCGCGCTCTTCCTTTCGACGTGATTGCCTTGCGCTCCCGCAGGAGCGCTTCATACCTGTCCTGGGCGCGAGCCCTGCGCTTTGCGGTCCTCCTGGATGCCGCCGAGGGGCCGATTAGCGATCCGCCGAACGTTGTCTGTGTCTTGATTACGGCCATGTCCACGCGACCGGTCAGCAGGTTCCCCTGAGGAACCCTCACCGACCTGCGCCTCATGCTGGCACCACCTCGGCGATCCTCGTAAGGACGAAGGGCTGCGCCCGAAACAAGCCGTTCTTCGGGTGCCGACTGACCGAACTCAACCAGTTGCCGATTCCGCTCGCGCTGCGCCCGCACCGCCTGCTGCCTGGTCCGGTAGACGGTGCGGGTGGACTTGGCGGGGGCGGGAGTGGGAGCGGGAGCCCCCCTCCTCTCCGCCAACGCCCCCGGCTTCAACCCCTTCGGCTTGACGATGGTGCCGGCCATCTTGGGGCCGCGGACTTTGCGGCGGGAGCCTGGAGCGGCGACTTTGCTGGTGGGGCGGGTGGGCTTGGCGGGGGCAGGAGCGGGAGCCGCCTTGCCCCTGGGGGCCGACTTGGCGGGAGTGCCAGTGGCGCGACGAGCACGCCTGCGCTTCGGCTTCAGCGCCGCGATTGCATCGGCAACGTTCTTGAAGAGAGGCGAATCCTGCGGCCTTCCCTTTTTGACCGCATCCATGTGTTGCCGGCTGATGGCCAGGTTCTGCTCCTTGGTGTTATTACCTCCGTACCGCCTCCAGGTCGCGTTTGTGATCAGCTTCTTTGCGGCTTCGGTTGTCCGATAGGACTTCAGGTCCTTGCCCTGCGCGGGGCGCCCGCCAAGCTGGGCCCGCCTTGCCTGGATTCGGGCGACCATTCGGCCGACCCGGTCAGGGGTGACAACCTTTGGCCTCGGCGTGCCCCGGCCCTTGCCGCCTCTTTTGGCCGCCTTCACCACCGGCAACGCTTTGGGCGTTCCCTTCTCGCCCTTCACCCGCTTGCGGTTGGTGCTGGTGCCCTTGCCCTTACCGGCCTCCGGCGCCTTACCTCGGAGGGCCGCCATGCGTCGCGCAACCACCTTCTTGCCGGCGTCCCAGGACAACGAAACAGGGCTAGAGTTTGCCGCCCTTGAGGTAGACCGGCTGCGTCGTGAATACAGCGAAGCGGCCTCCGTGTTCACCGCATAGCCGTTGTCCAGCTTGCGACTGGGCTCCTTCTTGGCGCCGAGCCGCTGCTTATTGGCCTCAGCCCTGCCAAGCGCTCGCGCAAGCTGCCCCGGACGACCCTTGCTCATCCCGTCGCCGCGGACATTGCGCACCCTCACCCCCGCCGCCTTCTTCACCCCCCGCGCCGCTACCCCTCGGAGCACACCCGCCCGAGCCCCTGCCTTGATCCGCCGCTGTCCAGCGAGCATCGCCGCCATCCGTGCCGCCCGCGTCACCGCCGCCTTCTGCTGGGGGCTGGCATTGGTGGCCAGCTTCTTGCGGCTCGCCGCCAGCTTGGCCTTCATCGCCTTCGTGGCGCTCCCGAGCCTGCCGGTCTGCCCCCGCTGCCTGGCCAGGCTCACCGCTTGCCGCTGCCGGAAGCTCGTCCGCACCGGCTTGGCCTTCTTGGCTGGCCCACCGCCGGGCGTGGAGGCGAACCGCCCCCGGTTGTCACGGACGTAGTTGCGGCGAGCGTTTCGGGCCATGGCGGGGCGGGTGCTGCTGCAGTTTTCCCGTCAGCCCTTGGGTTTCCGTGGCTTCCGCTGCCCCGGTTCGGATCGTGCGCCTTGAGGCGGTGCGAGTCTGGATAGGGATAGCTATTGTGGCCCTATGCCCGACCCCGATCCTGTAACTGGTCAGCTCGCTGCCGACCCCATCGGCATGGAGCTGACACCTGAGCAGGCCTTTGAGATCGAGCGCCACAGCCGTCTACTGGACGACATCAGCGACGTGCAGACCCTGCGCAACATGGCCAAGTTGCTGCTCCGCGCCTGGATCCACCAGCGGGCGGCCACGGCTTGGGTCATGCGGCAGGGGCTCCGGCGATGACGTGCGGGCTTGTTCGCCTGATCTGCGAGGAACCCACGGTTCCCCCACCCGGTCAGGACGGCAGGCCCCTGGTGCTGGACGTGAGACCCGAGGACGTGGCCGCTGAGGTGGCCCGGCTGCAGGACGAGGGCTGGCAGACCATTTCGGAATGGCCCCTATGAGCCCCACCCCACCCCCCGGCTGGCTGGCGCCAGCGAACAGGATCATCCAGCGCTTTGAGGGCTGCCGGCTTGCGGCCTACCCCGACCCCGGCACCGGCGGCAGTCCCTGGACCATCGGCTGGGGAAACACCACGTACTACGACGGCCAGCCGGTCAAGAAGGGCGACACGATCAGCCAGGAGCTGGCGGACGCCATGCTTGCCGGCGCGATCGAGCGGATCGGGCAGAGCATCGCCAAGGCGATCCCAGGCTGGACGAGCTTCAACGCGAATCAGCAGGCCGCCCTGGTCAGCTTCTCCTACAACGTCGGCCCGAACTGGTTTGACGCGGATGGGTTTCGCACGATCAGCCGGGCGATCTTGGAGGGACGCCTGCAGGACGTGCCGGCTGCCCTCAGGCTCTACGTCAATCCCGGCAGCCCCGTGGAGGCAGGTTTGAGGCGGAGGCGGCATGAAGAGGGGATCCTGTTCGCCACTCCAGTGCCTGTCACGACAGCCACGCCCCCACGCCCTCCAGCCCAGGCCCCGGCAGATGGCCCGCCGGCTTGGCCTGCAGGGATGGTTGGCCCGAAGATCCGGCCGCCGATCAAGCCCGGTGATCACCACCTGATCGCCAACGACATCAACGAAACCCTCACGGCCTACAGCCACGACGGGAAACAGCTGTGGCGGATCCCTTGCCTGTGCCGCGGGCAGGGCAGGGAGGCGGAGTGGAACACCACCGGCAGCGATACCCCGCCAGGGCTCTACCGGGTCGGCAAGGTCTACCGCGACTACGAAGACGACCCCACCGAGCGGTTCACCCCAGACCGGCGGGCTTATGGCTGGTACAGCTTCGACCTGGAGGGCCTGGAGGGGCAGGAAGGCCCCAACAGCAAGCCCTACCGCGACGGGATCATGATGCACGGCGGCGGCAGCGCCTGCGGTTGGCCTGGGGCCTGGAGTCCGCGGCAGGAGCTGCACCCCACGCTCGGTTGCATCCGGCTTCACAACCAGGATCTGCGCGATCGGATCCTGCCCCTGCTGGGCCTCGGGACCGTCTACGTGTCCGTGCTGCAGGAGGCGGCATGAGCGAGAGCAGCACGATGACGCTCGTTCGGGAGAGCCTGGACGATCTGCTGGCCTCGCTGGCGGCTGATACCGAGCGGCATCAGACCATGGAGCAGCGCCTGGCTGATGCCGAGCAGCGCCTGATTGCCATGGAGCGCGATGCGGCTGAAGCGATGGAGCAGCTGCAGCTATCGGCCGAGCCACGCCTGCAGGCCGAGCGCGAGACCGCGCATCAGCAGGGCCGGCTGGTGGAGCGGGACTGGGTGCTGGGGTTGATCGGGCATCTGTTGGATGGGCTGATCGGGGAAGGCACGAACAGCCAGGCCCTGCGAACCCTCCGAAGCATGGTGGAGGTGGGGCCGTGACCTCCATCACCTTCACCGCCGGCACGGCTCCGCCGGCTGATCGCTTCCGGCCGGGCGATCTGTGGCTGGGGCCTGATGGCAACCCGTACCGGATCCGGGCCTGCTCCTGCGTGCGTGGCGCCGTGTCCCTGGTGAGCTTCACCGGCAGGCACGAACTGCGGCCGGCTGGGGCCGTGCTGGGGTTCAGGCGGCAGCGATGGGGAGGGGTGGCGTGAGCGGCACCTTCTACGCCCCTGCGGCCCTGCTGCGGGCCTTGGAGGGCAGGCAGGCCTACGACCCCGCCGCGGGAACCGGCGGGTTCCTGCTGCAGACCCGCGAGGCATTGGCCGATCAGCCGGAGTTCCGAAACCCGCCTTTTGCGCTGCAGGGGGAGCGGGCTTGATGCTGAACGCCGATTTCTTCCCAACACCCCCCGAGGTGGCGGCGTTGATGCTGGATCCCTTGGACCTGCGCTGCCGCACCGTGCTGGAGCCTTCGGCCGGCAAGGGTGACCTGGTGCGCCACTGCCTGGCCCGTTTCGCCGAAGAGGTGGTCTGGTGTGAGAAGGAGCCAGAACTGCAGGACATGCTCACCAGCATCCGCGGCGCATCGCCGGCCCACAGCTACGCCGACTTCCTGCGGGTCCACCCGGCCGACGTGTCGCACATCGACCTGATTGTGATGAACCCACCGTTCAGCGCGGACGAGGCCCACATCCTCCACGCGTGGGAGATCGCCCCGCCGGGCTGCGAGATCGTGGCCCTGGCGAACTGGAACAGCCTCAGCGGCCACTACCGGGGCCTGCAGCTGAAGCTGGCCAACCTGATCGACGCCTACGGCAGCCTCGAAGACCTGGGCGAGTGCTTCGCCGATGCGGAGCGCCCGACGCGGGTGTGCGTTGGCATGGTGCGGCTCACCAAGCCAGGCACCAAGCCGGGCGGTGATGAGTTCGACGGCTTCTTCCTCGGCCCCGACGACATCGAGGCCCAGGGGGAGGGGTTGATCCCCTACCGCCGCAGCCGCGACATCGTGAACCGCTACGTGGAGGCCTGCCGCATCTACGACGAGCAGGTGGAGGCCGGCACCCGCCTGCGCGGCGTGCTCGATGGCTTCTTCGGCCAGGAGCTGGGCCTGCAGGTCACCGTCGAGGGTGCCCCGGTGACCCGCAACCGCTTCAGAAAGGATCTGCAGAAAGCTGCCTGGCAGCACGTGTTCGCCGAGTTCCTGCCGGCGCAGATGGCTACCAGCCAGCTGGCGAAGGACATCAACGCCTTCGTGGAGCAGCAGTCGAAGATCCCGTTTACCGAGCGCAACCTGTGGCGGATGCTGCAGATCGTCGCCGGCACCCAGGAGCAGCGGGTTGATCGTGCGGTGGAGGAGGCGATCGACAGCCTCACGAAGCACACGAAGGAGAACCGCTACGGCGTGGAGGGCTGGGTGACGAACAGCGGCTACATGCTCAACCGCCGGTTCATCCGGGCCTACATGGCGGAGCCCAGCTGGAGCAACCCGCATCTGGTCAGGGTGAAGACCTACGGCAGCCAGAGCGACGAGATCCGCGACCTGATCAAGGCGCTGTGCTTCATCACCGCCCGACCCTTTGAGGAGGTGGCGCAGCCCGAGCGAGGCGACAACACCTATGAGCCTGGCGAGTGGCACACCTGGGGCTTCTTCCGGTTCCGCGCCTACAAGAAGGGCACCGTCCACTTCGAGTTCCTCGACGAGGAGGTGTGGGCGGCCGTGAACGCCCGCTACGCCCGGATCAAGGGCCAGGTACTGCCGGAGACGCATCGCCGACCGAAGCGTGCCACCAGGCGGCAGGAGGTGGCCGCGTGACCCCCTCCGCCGCCATCGCCCGCTGCCCCGGATTCGGCGACGGCCCCGAGGACTGGCTGGACGAGTGCGACGACTGCCAGCGGCGCACCGCCCCGCCAGGTGGCCAGACCATCGCGCCGCCGGTCATCGTGGCGCTCTGGTGTGAGAGCTACATCCCGTCCGACCGGATCGAGGATCAGCAGCTGCGGATGCTGGCCCGGTTTCAGGGGGCCTGATCGAGCCTCACCAGTGCGTCCCAGCCCCGTACTGCCCGGTCTGGCCGCGCAGCGCCCTGTGCCAGGCCACGGCGGCACCCTCCACCACGGCCACCGATGGCAGGGGATCACAGGAGAGCAGGAGGTGCTGCGCGATGGCGCGAATCATGCCGTTGGCGTCCGGGTCGCCCGCCCACCGCTGAGCGATCAGGGCGGGCAGGTAGCTGGCGGCGTGCTTCACGGGATCCTGGCGCAGGTGGGCGTGCTGCGGCTGCGGCCGAGGCCTGGGCGCCGGCTGCGGAGCGGGGGGAGCGGCGACCACACCCATGGCCTCCAGAAACCAGCCATCCATCCACACCGCGAAGGAGGGAGAGATCCAGCGGGCCAGGTCCACGGCAAGGCGCGGATGGATCCAGGTGCCCTGCAGCTCGGGCCGGCCGCCCTTGATCACGTCGATCAGACCGTGGATTCCCGAAGCGGGAAATCCCGCAACGGCTGCAACGCAAGGGGTCTGGGCTCCGATACTGGCTGCGAGGGCACAGATGTACTCGCGGGTGCGGTCAACCCTGGCGTAGTCGTTCCAGCGCTTTCCGCCGGCCCGGCACATCGCCGTGGCGTTCACGAATCCATCGGCCTGGCGGCGCAGAATCGCGCAGCCGTTCCACTCGCGGGCCTCGATGCCAGCCGACAGCACGGCCGGGCCGCTGTGTGCGTTCTTCATGGGTAGTCCCGCTCAGGGCGGGGCGTTTGGTATCCCCGGCATCGCTGCCGAGGTGATCAAACAGTAGGGCTATCCGTCCGCGACTTGTCAAGCAATGTTTACGCCGGGCCTCCGATGGAGTTTCAGGAGGGCCCAAACAACCCTCCACCCCTGCGCTGATTCCCAGTCAGGGACTGGTGTTGTATTCGCGCCGACCCGGACCTCGGCAGGCTATCCCAGTCCGTCCAGTGCGAAGACGGATGCGGCGCCGTTGCAGCGTGGCTGTCTGGATCTACACTGGCAGTGCTCCTGGGGGTTGTGGCCCCCAGATGAGTTAAACTCACTGGACACTCTCTAGTGAAGCTGCAAACCCTCGCCGTGAGAAAGTTGAGGGGTTTGCGTGCATAAGAAAAGCCCCCGAAAACTCCGGCGGGGGCTTTTCTGTGCCTACTCATCCCCCACCGGCTGCCCCTGGCTGATCAGCAGCGCCCGGTAGGCCTCCATCAACCGCTGCAGATTGCGATGGGCCACGCAGGAGCCGCCGGAGCAGATGCGCCACAGGCGCTGCCCCGGTCGGCTGTCTGCGGTCACCACGTGGAGCTGACCGTCAACGTTCACCGGATCAGGCGGCGGTGTTGTCGAAGATGGTGTAGGTAGCACCCAGCACGTTCAGCGAGGCGCCGTACTTCACCAGGGCGCCAGCATCGCCTTCCTCCTGCTTCGAGCTGATCCGGCCGTAGCAGAGCTTCTTCTCGGTCGTGCCGCCAGGGCCAACCCGCAAGTACTTCACGGCCAGCTTCTCAGCGACGCTGAACTGCCGCAGGATCTCCATGATCTTGTGATCCACCGACCGATGCACGGTCATGCCCTTAAAGGCGATCGTGTGGGTGTCGTTGATCCCGATCGAAATCGAGGATCCACGAGTCACCTGATCGTGGGTGATCACGCTCTCGTCGTTGGTCTGCGTCGAGAGGGGAGCGCCGGTCACGTTGAGCAACTGGATCGGCTTGCCGGCGCCATCCAAGGGGTAAACGCCCGTGGTGACGGTGCCAGTATCGGCCGCGCTGGTGATGTTCGAGCCGGTGAGGTCGTAGGTAAAGGTGGTCGTAGTGGGCGCGGCCTTCACGGCGACGGTGCCGTTCACGGCGGTGGCCGTGGTGGCGGCCACGCGAACCCGATCGCCAACGGCCAGGCCATGGGCGGCGCTGGTGGTGATCGTGACCACGTTGGAGGCGAGGGCCACGTTGGTGATCGTCCGACTGGCGGAGTTGACCAGGATCTCGAAGGTGGCGTTTGCGCCGCTGGCGCTGACCGTGGCAGGGCCAGAGATCGCGTTGGCGGTGTTCAGCCAGGTGCTGAGCGATGCCCCACTATTGGCCGCAGCCGTGGCGGCATCCTCCAGGGTGATCGCCGCCATCCGCATCGGCACGATGTAGTGCGCGATGTCGAGCGCGGCGGCGTAATCAATGTTGGTGGTGGGCATGGCCAGGGGTTCTCTACCCGGAGTTTTCCCGGCTCACCATGACCAGCACCGCACCGGCCTGCGCAGCCGCGAACGCTCGCCCCTGCACTGCATCGGCCGGCACCCGCAGGGCTAGCAGCTCGCCGGTTTCCGATGCGAACTCCCGCGCCTGCCCCGCAGCGCTGGCCTGCGCCACCAGGAACCCGCCCCAGTGGCCAGCGTCCACCCGGTAAGGGGCCAACAGGATCGCATCCTCGGCCGCCCAGCACAGCCGCGGCGGTGGGCTGACGCTTCGGCCCTGGGCCTCCAGATCGGCGAGCCACGGGCCATCCAGCACGAAGCCAGGCAGCAGGTTCCGCTCCAGCAGTTCCAGCAGCGCGGCGCCGGCCTCGCTCGGGGGGCGCGGCTTCTCGGCCACATCGGCCCAGAAACAGAACTCACGCAGGCTGTAGGGCTCCGGCCGGGCCTCGCGGTTGCGGTTGGTCTCGGCGGTGATCAGCGCCAGCTGGGCGGTGCTCAGTTCTTCGCGGTGGAGGCGATCCCTTTCGGCGCGATGCCCTTCCTGGAGCGCCTGGAGGACGTAGCCACCGGGGAGCTTTCCGAAGCGCTCGCGGCTGAACTCAGGGGCTCCGGGCCAGAGTCTGCGGCACTCCCAGAAGGCCCGTCCCCAGTCGGGTCGGTCGCAGTCGAGTCGATCACCTCCTGCAACTTTCCCAGCGCTTCCTCCAGCGCCCGCATCTCAGCCTGAGGGTCATCGGCCTGTCCAACGCCGGCCCGCTCTTCCTCCTGCTCAAAGGCGTGCAGCAGGCTCAGCAAAGGGCCTGGCAGCCTGCAGGTCTGCTCATCGGTCCAGCCGGGTCGGATCCGGTTCAGGATCACGGTCACGGCCCGGATCGTGACACGGTTCGCGATAGCCCGTGCTTCCTCCAGGAACGGCCCGATGATCGCGGCGTGCTCCACCTGCAGGGCCTCCTCCTCGGGGCTGGACCGGCGACCACGGGCACCCAGATCCTGCGCGTGCAGCTTCACAAGGAAGCCGTAGCACTGATGCGGGCTGAAGTCCGGCGCGGCCTGGCTCAGCTCCACAGCCTTGGCGGTGATCAGCCGGTAGAGGGCGTTCTGTGGGTCGATCGCCCTGATGCTTTGCATCTCGTCCACCGTGAGGTAGCCCAGGCGGGGCAGCTCCAGCCGCCCGCCGTTCCACTCGATCACGGTGGTGGCCTGTTCAGGGGCCTGGGGAGGCGTCTCCCAGGGCAGCAGATCAAAACTCATGCAAGGTTGCGCCAGGCTCGGATAAATGATGCCCGAAACTGCTCCCGATAGTCGTAGGGCTCCAGGCCTGGGATTCGGATGGTCCCCAGCACGGCCGAGGTCCACGGCCTGGCGGGCAGGTTGACGAGCGGCCGGCTCTTGTCGCCCCACGGGTGGATGTTCGCGCCGTAGTGAACCGCCGTGGCGTAGCCCACGGACCACCGGAAGGTGCAGAGGGTGCCGCTCACCTGGAAGCTGTTGCTGGCCCGCAGGGTGCCCACGTCCACGATGTTGCGGGGGCTGCCGACGGCGAACCACTTGCCCCGCGTGCCGTCGCGCTTGAGGGTGCCCTGGCGGATGGTGGTGCGCGGCCAGCTCCAGACCTTGGATCCGAGGGCGTCCTGGAAGGCGCTGTTGAGCTCCGGGAACACGATCCGCGCCGCCTGCTCGGCCGCCCGACCCGAGCGCACCACAATGTTGCTGGTGAGCTGCACCCGCGAGCGGACCCCGACCCTCATCGGCCTGCCGCGAAGGTGCCGGTGAACTCGTCGCCGGCTGCGGCCCGCACGACCGCATCGATCCCGCCGACTCCTGAGAGGGTGGCGATCGTGATCCAGCCCCGCTCGCCCTCGGTGGTGGCCGGCAGGGTATCGATTGCCCCCAGGAAGGCCTCCAGCTTCTCGCCGCGGGGGAGGCCCGTGGGCCTGAGGCCGGTGTCGGTCCAGTTCCAGGAGCTGCCAGCATCCAGCCAGCCGGCGCCCGAAGGCACCGCGGCCCAGCGGGTGATGTTCCCCTCGATGCTGCCCGAGCCGATCGACCGCCCGCCGCTCGGCTGCTCCCCTCCAGGGTCCGAGACCTCGGCAAAGGCCTCGATCACCACCAGGTCGGTGGTCGGCCGCATGCCCTCCCGCAGGCTGGTCACAGCCGCCGTGGGGCGCCGCCAGAGAAGGCGGAGATTGGCGAAGGGGGCGAAGGGGGTGGCCATGGGTCAGGTGGTGGGCTTGCGGCGGCGTGGCTTCCGCGCCGGCTTGGCGGGCGCAGCATCCCTGCCCGGCGGCAGCAGCTTCGGCCCGCGAGGGGCGGCTGGAGCCGCAGTCGAGGCCTTCCCACGCTTCCCGCCCTTGGCCGGATTACTGCCCTTGTCGCCTGGCATCTGAGCCAGCACCGAATCGCGCAGCTTCTTCACCCGCTCGAAGTCGCGGCGCCGGCCTCCAGCGTCCGGGTGAACCTGCTTGGCCACGCGACGGAAAGCGGCCTCCACATCGGCACGGGTGGCGGTCTTGGGATTGAGCCCGAACACCTGCCACGGCCGGTAGTTCTTGTGAATGTCCACCCCGTTGATCACGCCCGGCCGCGCCTTCCGGTTGCGTTCGGACTGCTGGAGGGCCACGTTCTCGCGGTAGAGCTTCTCCCAGCCGCCGCGGGTGGTCGGAGGCTTGCCGTAGGCCTTCTCAAACTGCTTGCGGGTCTCGATCCCGCCCTTGCGCAGGGTCTGCCGCACCGCCCGGCGCATTTCAGCAAGGCTGAGGGTGCGCACGTCCTGCCCATCGGTGCGCAGCTTGCCCTTCACCACGCCCGTGCGGTTCGCCATGGCCTTGGCCTGCTGCGCCCTGGCGTTGGGCTGGCGACCACGGCGGCCCTGCTGCAGTGCGGCGAGCTTGGCAGCGGCCTGAGGATCGCGCTTCATGCCCTTGGGCTTCGCGATGCGGGCCTTCACGCCTGCCGTGGTGGTCTGCATCCGCACCGGGGCCTGCGCTGCCTTCAGGCGGTTCTGAGCCCTGGTCACTGCTGCCCGCTGCTGGCGGCTGGCTCCGGGGGTCAGCTTGGCGCGGGCGGCCTTGAGGCGTGCGCGAGCGGTGAGGGTGCCGCCGCTGGACTTCAGGGCGCCGCGCTTGGGCTTGGCCGCTCGCCTGGAGGCTGGTGTGCTGCGCTTGGGCGGGCCGCCACCAGGGGTCGAGCTGAACCGCCCGCTGTTGTCACGGGTGTAGTTCCGACCGGCCCTGCTGCCGCCTCGCGCCACTGGATCACCGCTGCTGCAGCAGTTTTCCCGTGACGCTGATCAGCGCGAGGGCTTGCCCTTCTTGCCGCCCTTCGAGCCCTTGCCGCCGTGAGGTTTGCCGCAACTCATGGTCAGCTCCGCATCAGGGTGGCGCCGGCGCCCATCACCGGCTGAGGGGCGACACGGGGCACGTTCAGGGCGTTGGCGATCCGGCTGATCAGCAGCTGGATCCGCTCGTCCCGCTGGCCCTGCGCCGTGGCCCTGGCGCCGCTCCCGAAGCGATAGCGGGCCTTCAGCAGGGAGGTATCCCAGGTGAGCGTCTTGGCCTGGCTGAGCTGCTGGTCACGGGTGGGCGTGGTGCCAGGGATCGGCCCCTCGTATTCCTCGGCGTTCCCCAGGTGCGCGGTGCCGGCGGCCACGGCATCGGCCTGTGTTTCCTCCAGCTCCAGCACCTCATCAATCCAGGCCTGCACCTGTGGCACGGTCGTGGGGCTGATCGTGGCGACCACGTTCATCTGCTGGCTGAGCTCGACCAGGGCCACCTCGGAGGCGGGCCAGCCGAGCCAGGCACGAATCAAGTCGCGGTCGTTGGTCGCGTTGCTGCTGTTCGGTCGCCAGAGGGCGTTCAGGGATGGGATGGCCATGGTGGTGATCAGGCGGTGCGGTTGTTGGGGCCAGGCTTGCGGCTGGGTCGCTTGGCCACGTCACCGCGCAGCCAGTCGCGCTGATCGGGCATGGGAAACCAGCCCTTGGGCGGCTTCCGGGGCTTCTGCGGCGGCGCCTGCTGGGGCTTCTTCCCGCCCTTCCCTGCGGGAGCCACCTTGCCCGTCGCTGGCTTCTTGCCGCCAGGAGGGCAGACGAACTTGCCGGTGAGCTTGTCGCGGTAGCACTTGCCGTCCCGGTAGGGCTGTGAGCCCGGCGCTGGCTTGCCGCTCATGGGCGATCTCGCTGATTTCCCAGGAGTTTTCCCGGTGCAGTCGCAGCGGTGTTTCATGCCGCCCGCCCGCGTCGTGGCCCATCGAGATTGGCCAGCCAGTAGCGATCTGTGGGGCTGATCGCATTGGTCAGCGCCCGCAGCATCGACTCCCCCTGCTCGGGTTCGACACTGGCCAGGACGCGGAGGCCCTGCTGCGTGGCCGTAGCGTCCCGCGAGTCGATGGCCACGGCGATGCCCTGGATCAGGCGGAGGCTGGGGGAGCGGGTGGGCATGGGGTTAGGGGCGGGTGATGGGCACATGGTGCGGGGTCAGGCCTTGGGCTTGCGGCGACGGGGCAACCTGGAGCGCATGCGGGCCGGAGGGCTGGCCGAAAGGCCCATGGCCTGGCGGTAGGTCCGCATCACCTCGCGGTCGTACTTTCGGCCGGATTGAAGGCCTGCACTTGTTTCAGCTATGAACTCGGCTTGTGTCCGCGAGGCGTATTGGCTGACGCGGCGCCAGATGCCAGCGAGGCCGGTCGGTCTTTGCCCGCCTCTCATGGGAAGCATGTAAGGGTTTGAGCCATAGATTCGTGCGTTTTGCTCAACCTTTGAATCTTTCATGTGCGCTATTTCATGCAGGAGCGTTCCAACGGGGCTGGAAGTTGAGGACCATCCACTTCTGCGTGCTTCCCGTCGATGCTTTCCAGGATTGCGCCAATAGTTTGCTGCAGCATTTAGCGCAAGCACTGGCTTTTCGTTCCGATTGACAACGTATTTACCGTCTAAGGTTTTGTAATACCCACCCTTTGGGATAACCATTGCAGTAGTCTGCATGCCATTTACCGCTCCCTTCTTCATCAGCACCGCATCCCCGTAACCCTTGGACTTGAGCCAATCCAGCGCAATCTGAAGATTCCTGTTTTTTGTTTGATCCTTCGTCCCAAACGGGTTGTCTTGCTTCTTCGGCGGCGGCTGAAACTGCACTGGCGATCGGGCGTTCATGTTGATCAGTCGCCCAGTCAGCCGCACCCTCTTGCGGCCGATGGTGGCCATGCGTGCCAGGGGGTTGGCCTGCCGCTGCGGCTTCACCGGCGTCACCTGCGGTGCCTGCGCTGCCTGCCCCGGCTTCACCCGGCGCCCTTGCGCTCGGGTCATCTTCACGCCCCTCAGCACCCCTGCCGCCGCGGCGCGGCGCATCCTGGTAACCGGGCTGGCCCCCTCCGCTCGGATCGCGGCCCTGGTGACTGCCGCCCGCTGCTGAGGCGTGGCGTTGGTCTTGAGCTTCGCCTTTGAGGCCCTGAGTTTCGCCTTTGCCTCGCGGGTGGCTTTGCCCAGGTAGCCGCCTTGCCCAGGCCTGCGGTCAAGGCTGGCCTGCTGGCGCTGGCGGAAGGTGCGGGGCTGCGGGCGGCCGGTGCTGGCGCTGCGGCCCTTGGCCGGCTTCTTGCTGCCGCTGCCCCCAGGCGTCGATGCGAAACGGCCACGGTTGTCCCGCACGTAGGAGCGCCGACCGCCACCCTTTACCACCTGAAACCCTGCTGCTGCCTGAGTTTTCCCGTTGCTGGGATCCCAGTAACGCTCAGCGGAGCAGCAGCAGGGCGTGCCAGGTGCCGGCCAGCAGCAGAGCTCTGATCACGCCTGAGATCGCTGCCACGCGGGCCTCATGGTCGCGAATCGCGTCGTGGATCAGCTGCCGCACCTGGTCTTCATCCATGCTCTGGAGCCTATGGACTGCCGCTGGAGGGGAGCGCAGCAAGCGCTACTGCTGTCTGTGTCACGACACGCACGATCACGCCACCGGCTCCGGTGCCCGCTCGATGCCGGGATACTGCCGGCGCTCGCTGGGGGAGGGTTTCCGCACGGCCTCCTCCAGCACCTGGCTGGCACGGGCGAAGGGCCACCCCTTGTCGGGGCCTCCCTTGGCGGCGGCGAACTCTCGGGTCAGATCCTCGCGGGACTTCTGCCAGTAGCTCTCGCGGAGCAGGCTGGCGCGGATCACCGGATCGCGCTCTTCCACAGCCTCGGTGGCTACCGGGGAGAGACCGCAACGACAGCGAGGGTGCCCAGGAGCCACGACCTCGCCGATCCGGTAGACCCTGCCGTGACGCGATGCGCACACCGGACAGGTCCGCTCATCCTTGGTGGCGATCCAGCGCACGTACCCATACCCATTCCGCGCCGCTGCCGCCTTCTGTGCCCCCACATAGGCGTTCGCCAGCTCCGACCGGGCGATCAGCTCCGCACGCTGCGCCAGGCCCATGCGGTTGTTCAGGCCCTGCGGATCGCGGGCACCCTCCAGGGCGGTCCTGATCTCCCCCTCCAGCACGCGGGGGCCTTTGCCCCGGCCGACGCCATCGGTGACGATGCGAACGATGTTGTCGCGGAAGCTCTCCACCTCGCCCCTGATGTAGGCGCTCGCGGTGTTGGTGGCGGCCTCCACGGCGGCCCTGGAGGCGCCCACGAACGTGCTCTGCGCGGTGGCGTCGGGATTGGCCGTCTGCGCCAGCTGCTGCCCCAGGTCGCCGCCGAGGGCCACAGCCTCGTTGAAGGCCTCGCGCAGGCGGTTCTGCAGCCAGGCCAGCTCGCGATCGGACAGGAAGCCCTGCGACAGCTCGATCAGCTTGCGGAACTTGGCGGAGCCGTCCGCGATGGAGTAGGAGCCGGGCCGGCGCGTCACGCCATCGGCGCTCAGCTGGTCTGGCAGGTTGGGGTCCACGAACTGCCCGTAGTACCGGCGGAGATCGCGGAGGGTGCGGGTCAGGGCGCGGCGGAGGGAGGCCTGCGTGTTGGCTGTGGCACGATCGGCCAGGGTGTCGAGTGCGGCGGCGTAGTCGTCCGCGAGCTGCAGTTGCTGGTCGCCGATGGTGGGCATGGGGTCAGTTCAGTGGCAGCCCCTGCGCATCCAGGCCAGCCCCTGCCAGATCGTTCGGTCCCGGCGCAGGCGGATTCATCAGGGCCTGATTCTTGGCGTCCTCCTCGGCCAACTGCTTGGCCTCCTTCCCGCCGTCAACGCCGGGCCGGAGCATCCCGCGCTTCTGGGCCAGGTGGGTCACGGTCTCGCGCATCAGCAGGCCCTTGTCGTAGAGGGTGCCGGCGAGCGTGAGCAAGTTGTCATCCACAGGCTTGTCAGTGATGCCTGGCAGCAGATCGAGGCCGGCACCAGCCTGCGGGGCCTCCCCGGTGAAGGCACCCCAGAGCTGAAACATGCTCTCCCAGGCGCTGGACTTGCTCTCGGCCATGCCGGTGATCGTGGCCTGCAGCTGGGCGCTCTCCAGCTCGGCCTGCGTGGCGGTGCGCTCACCGCCGCCAGAGAACAAGAATGACAGCGTGCTGCGATCAATCAGCTTCTCGATGCCCTGGAGGTGCTGCAGGTGCTTGTCCAGGGATCCGCCGGAGGGTTCGGCAAACTCCAGGCCTCCCTGGCTGTCCGGGAACTCCACGACGCTGTTAGGCCCCAGCATCAGGGGCAGGGGGCTGCCATCAGGCGCCGTCATCCGCCTGCCCTTCACCACGGCCACGGGCAACGCGCACCGATGCAGCAGCTCCTTGAGATCGCTGTATTCCCGGAACCAGTCGAGCGTCAGGTTTGCGAGGCTCAGCAGCGGCAGGCCACCTTCCCCGAACCCGTCGCGGCTGGCTCCGTACCAGACCACCGGGGGATACTGCAGCGGCTGGCCCTTGGCCCCGGTGAAGGTGCCCTCCTGAGGGATCCCCTCGTCATCGGTGACCACATCAACCTGCAGCTCACTCGCGGCGCCCTTGCCGTCACCACCGCTGATCTTGAGCAGCCGCCAATCACCCCCGCGCATCACCCGATAGCGGGGCTCCAGCTTCAGGCCGTAGTCGCCATCCTCTACTTCGTGCCACTCCAGCACCGTGACGGCGATCGGGATCCGGCGGCGGCCCACCTTGGCGAGCCTCCAGTTCAGGACGTTCCGGCGCTCGGCCACAGAGAACACCGGCCGGCGCCCCTGCGCTCGCTCCGCGGCCCTGCTCTCGGCCACGCCTCGGGGCATGTCGGCCATCAGCAGGCAGCCGCCATCGCGCAGCACCAGGGCATCAACACCCATGCCCCAGGCCCGGAGGCTGTTGCCCTCCCCGTCGATGTCCTGGGAGGCCTCCAGTAGGCCCTTCTGCACGCCGCGCAGCTGGTAGCGGCTGAGCACCCCAGCAAAGGCGCTCACGCCATCACGAAAAAAGCTCGGGTAGCTGGAGCGCTTCACGCGGGCGTCGTAGGCCGCCTTGGGCTCGCCGGCCTCCTTGGGGAGGTGCCGCTGCTTTGCGTCGCCCTTCAGTAGTTCCCAGCAGTCACGGGCCAGCTCCAGGTCGCTCAGCACCTCCGCCAGGCGCGGATGATGGAACGACGGCAGATCGCCTTTCGTTGTCGGGTGGCTGATCCGCTGCAACACCGTCGCCGCCTATGTCCTCTGCCTGAGTTTTCCCGCTCTGGTCCGGGTCAGGACAGGGGCTGTTAGGCGGCGAGGGGGAAGAGGCTGGGCTGTTCACTGCCGATGCATGCAGGCGACAGCCACAGCCGCTCCCGGCGGCCGTTGGTGGGGTTGACGCTGTAGCCGGCGCCTCCGCCTGCCTTGCCTTCGGTCACGCTCCATCCGTGGGCCAGCAGAGCATCGTGCTCGGCGTCGTAGCCGCACAGGATCACGCGCAGATCGCGTGGCGCCGTCAGGCACCAAGCCCGCACCGCTTCGGCCACGCCCTCGGATGATTCGGCGTAGAGGTCGCCGGAGGTGGCGTAGGGCGGATCCAGAAAGATCGCCCGCGTGCCATCGCCGCCGGTGCCGCTGCGGGTGACCGAGGGCTTAACGACGCGCTCCCATGATCCGCAGGTGATCCGCACCCGCTGGAGCCGATCAGCCAGCCGCCGCATGTAGGCCTGAAGCTGGCCCCGCCCCGCATTCCCGAGGTGCGGCAGCTCACGGTTTACACCCTGCCCCGCATTCCCGAGGTGGGGGAGCTCGCGGTTCACGCCCTTCCCCGCATTCGCGAGGTGGGGGAGCTTGCGGAGGTGACCATCCACCACCCGCCATGGTCCCGGCCCGAACGGGTCACCGATGCCGCAGGCCAGCACATAGAGCCACCACCCGGCGGCCTTGGCGTCGTGGGCCTCGGGATCGCCTTCCAGCCAGGCCACCAGGTCAGGCGTGCGGCGCTGCTGCAGCCAGGCCAGGCGGGCGTGATAGTCGATCTCTGCCACCGGCCCCCAGGCCGCTGCAGCCACGGCATCAGGGCTGAGCTGAATGGCCCGCCAGGCATTGACCAGCCAGCCGTCAACATCGTTCAGGGTCTCCACTCGCCGGCCCGTAAAGGGCGGCCGAGCCAGCAGCACCGCAGCCGATCCGGCGAACGGCTCGACATAGCCTGATGGGTCGCCGAGGGCCTGCCAAATGCGCGGCGCGGCGCGTCGTTTGCCGCCGAAGTACGGGAAGGGTGCGGCCAGGCTCATTGCTCCGACGCCTCGCCCCCGTCAGGACAGGCACCAAACAACGCCAGCTGCTCCGCCACCTGCAGGATCTCGGCCGGTTCGGTGATGCGGCGCCGTGGGCTCTCCTGGGAGGCCTGCAGGGCAGTGGGAACCTCCAGCCCCAGATCCTGCTGTTGCTCGCGGTTCAACCTGGCCCCGCTGCGCACCCGGCGGGCGCGGATCAGGAACTGCCCGAACTGCAACCCTGAAATGGTCCGGCGCGGGCGCTCCCAGGCCTGCTCCAGCATCTGCCGATCGGCCCAGCTCAGGGCTTCGTGCGCCTGATCGGCCACCGTCAGCACCGCCGCCAGCTCATCGAGCGCTTCGACCTCATCCCAGGGATCGGGGTCATAGGTCGCAAAGCCCTGTGCATCAGGATCCAGGCAGCGTGTGGCGCCCTGTGCCGCCAGGATCGCCTCCACCTCATCGGCGCCCAACTGCACTGCCGCGCTGATGCTGGCCGTGGTGCCGCCATCGGCCGCCAGGCGCCGCACCACCGGGGCCTTGTCGCGCCAGCGGTCAGGGAACCGGACCCCGGAGCTGTGCCCTTTGTCCCGCAGCCACTGGGCCATGGCGCCGCGAATCACCGGCACCACGAACGTGGACAGGCGGTAGGGAGTTCCCGTGGCCGGGTTCAGGAGCTCCGGGTTGTAGCGGCGGCAGCCCTTCAGCAGGCCCTGCGCGGCCACCAGGAACAGGTCATCAAACGGCATGCGGGTGGCTCGCGCCATCCGGCTGGCCATCGCCCGAGCCAGCTGCAGATTCTCGGCCGCCAGCTGCTCAGACCAGGCGGTCGGCGGCGGGAAGCTGCCGAGCCGGTCCAGGTCTGGACACGGGACAGCCTCAGGTCGGACCTTCGTGCTCTGGGCAGCCCTGCGGCGCCGGGTGGTGGTGGCCGTGCTCACCGGCAGATCAGGCCATTTTGTAGCCCCATGATCGCACTATCCGTGCGGCTTTGCTGTTGCGGCGGGCCGGGATAGGGAGGGTGATCAAGCGCCATAGCCCCAGCTCACGATTGAGAACGACACCGGACCACTGCCGGTGAGATAGATCAGCAGCTGGCTTGTGCTGTCCACGATGTCATCGAAGGTGGCAGCGGGGAACTGCAGCAGCTGATCGCGAACCGTGTTGCTCCAGGGGGCCGAGCGCGGCAGGAACACCCGGCCGTTGTTGAACTCCACGCTGGCGGCATTGGCGCGGGATTCCTTGCTGCCCATGCTGCCCACCCCGGCGGCCACCACCTGATAGCCGTGGGCGCCCTGCGTGAGGGTCTTGATCACCCCCGCGCCATTGGCTTTCTTCTCGATCACCAGCTCCCCGAAGCGGTGCCGGGTGTGCATGGAGCGGATCATCGCCACCGTGGCGGGGAAGTCCAGGCGCTCATTCACCAGATCCAGCAGCCAGGCGCCCTGCGGGTTCTGCCCCCAGAGGGTCATGGCCACCATGTCGCTGCCGGCGGTGTCATCGAAGGTGCAGTCCACAGACAGGAGGGTGCGGATGAAGCGCGATGG
>JAGWVJ010000034.1 GCA_018970945.1 Cyanobacteria bacterium REEB417
TCGCCACAATGGGTCCGAACTACTTCCTGAAGATCAGATCATGTGATGAGCGCGTGGGGTCGTTCAGGTTTGTTGTGAGGGCCTGTTCAAAGCTCTGAACGGTCGTTGAACCGTGGAGCGCCTCGCTGAGATCAACCCAGTGGCCACTGTGATGCAGGCCCTCGCAGGATCTGAACTGCGCCAGAGCTGCCAAAATATCGTTACCATAACGCGATTTGTTCCATTCCACCATCATGGCAAGCTTTGGTGACCGCGAGATAATCTGGCTGGCGCCTGCCAAGACATTGGCCTCGGCGCCTTCGACGTCGATCTTGAGAAAATCAATGGCGTCAATGGCGTTGGAATTGCAGTAATCGTCAAGGCTGACGCTTTGTATGGAAATCTTTTGCAGGTCTTCGGGTTTTTCGTGGTAGCTGGTCAGCTGTGACGTTGAGAATTCATGAATTGAAGATGAGCCCAGATGATGTTTCTGGATTGACAGTTCCAGGGTCTCGCCGGAGCAGCTCGAAACGGCGCAGTTGTTGATGGTTGAGCGCAGTGCAAGTCCGTTGACCAAAGTGGTTTTTTCGAGAAGTTTGATCAGATTGGGATTGGCTTCAAAGAAATGGATCGAAGACTGCCCAGAAAAGCGAGAAAGCACCAGGCCGTACCAGCCGAAGTTAGCGCCAACATCAATGATGATCGGATCGTTGATCTGGCTGACGATAGACTCACATTTCTGCGTCAGTTCCATTTCCCAGATCCCCCTTAGAATTAAATGGGGGGCAAGGGAGACATCGCGTCGATCGACAGCGATGATCTGATTGGTGTAGATCGACGTTAGAATCGTATTGTCACCTGCATCGTACCAGCGTCCATTTTTGGCGTCGTTAGTGAAAAATGCTATTTCATGCAGGAGTCTTTTTGTTGAATTGCCAGCGGTGAATCTTCTCTTCAAGGAACGTAGAAGTCTTCTCAGCATTGGTCAATTTCTATTGTCTGTAAATTACCATTGATTGGGCTCTGTCGATCCGGCCTCGGGACCTGCAATTCATCGGCGTCGAGACGTTGCCTGAACAGGCTTGAACCCGGCTGCCTGGGGGTTGTTCAGCGGGTGCTGCCGGGGTTGTCGCCCAGAAACTCCAGGATCTCCCGGTCCATGAGGTTCTGGGCCTCGCCACGGCAGGGTTCCTGCAGGGGGCGGCCGGCCGCCAGTTCGCGCAGGCACGCCTGGGTGCGGGCCAGTTCGCCCTCGAGGGCGTCGATGCGCTCCATCAGGTTGCGGATCACGGCGGCCTCGGCATCGGGCAGGGCCGAGTGGGCCAGCGGGTCGATGCGCACACCGCTCTGGTGGATCACGCGGCCGGGGATGCCCACCACCGTGCTGTCGGGGGCCACGTCGCGCAGCACCACCGAGCCGGCGCCGATGCGGGTGTTGCCGCCCACCGTGATGGCGCCCAGCACCTTGGCGCCGGCGCCCACCACCACGTTGGCCTCGAGGGTGGGGTGGCGCTTGCCGTGGGCCTTGCCGGTGCCCCCCAGGGTCACCCCCTGATAGAGCAGGCAGTGGTCACCCACGATGGCGGTTTCACCGACCACAACGCCCATGCCGTGGTCGATGAACACCCCCCGGCCGATGCTGGCCCCCGGGTGGATCTCGATGCCGGTGAACCAGCGCCCCAGCTGGCTCAGGCTGCGGGCCAGCAGCCCCGCGCCGGGCAGCTGGCTGCGCCACAGCCGGTGGCTGAGGCGATGCAGGGTCAGGGCATGGAGCCCCGGGTAGCAGAGCAGGATCTCGAGCGTGCCGCGGGCCGCCGGATCCCTCTCTTTGATGATCGCCAGATCGGCGCAGAAGGCTCGGAGCATGTCCCCATCCTGCCGAAGTCAGGCCCGACGGCGAGGGGTTTGACCGAGGGGCCCTCGTTCGTGCATGATCACCGAGCCGAAGGCGATGCCCGGCAGACCTGCGGATGTAGCTCAGTGGTAGAGCATCTCCTTGCCAAGGAGAGGGTCGAGAGTTCGAATCTCTTCATCCGCTTGTTTCAGATCTGCGTCAGCGAGGTTCACCCCTGCAGCAGGCCGATCTCCTTGCGCAGCAGGTCGATCGTGGCGCCCCCCAGGTAGCTCTGGGCGCAGTGCACCACCGGCAGGCGCATCAGCTGGGTCCGGTTCTGGCGCAGGGTCTGCTCCACCAGGGGCATGCTGGGTCGGTCGCACAGCACGTGGCTGGCGGCCCGCAGCAGGGCCAGCAGGCGGCTGCCCGTGTCGGGGTTGGCCGTCATCACCAGCAGCTCGCTGCCGCGCATGCTGTGCAGGATCACTTCGGCCGCCCGCAGGATGCCGGGGCTGATGCTCACCAGGCCCACGCAGCTGCCCGAACGCAGCTCCTTGAGCAGGTCGAGCTCATGGCGAAAGTCGTTGAGGTCGACGGGCACGGCCCGCACCCCGTGGCGCCGGGCGATCTCCTCGACCGGCTGCAGAAAGTAGCGGCTGGTGACCACGGTGCCGTTGTTGGCGCTGGTGAGCACTGCCTCCAGCTCCTCCATGGGCACCACCTCGACCGGCACCTCCAGGTTGGGGGCCAGTTCTTCGGCAATCAGCAGCGATGCACCGATGTCTTCGCGGGGGGTGCTCACCAGCACCCGGGCGCCGCAGCGCAGCCGCCAGTCGATCTCGCGGGTGATCAGGTCGCGGGCCTGCTGCAGGGTGCAGCCCGCCTGCAGCAGCCCGTCGACGCTCTGCCGCACCTCGCGGTCGATGTCGGGCAGGGCCTTGTGGCGCAGCCCCGGCGGGGGCTTGATCTCGCGGGGGTTCTGCTGGTCGCGCACATAGATGCCCGATCCCGCCATCGCCTCGACGACACCGTCGGTCTCGAGCTGGCGGTAGACCTTGCTGATGGTGTTGCGGTGCAGGCCGGTCTGCATCGCCAGCTGGCGGGTGCTGGGCAGCCGGTGACCCGGCGGAAAGTGCCGCGCCGCAATCGCGAAGCAGATCTGGTTGTACAGCTGGGTTGACGCCGGGATGTCGCTTTCCTGCTGGATGTGGAATCGCACGCCGGAGTGGGCCAGATGACGGTCCGGCCACCATACGGACCCCAGGCCCGGGTGACAATTGCCGCGGTGGCCTAACCCTGAGCGAGGTTGATCTCCCGCTCCCCTGCGTCAGGCGTTCTGGGCGGCGGGGCCCGCGCCGGCAGCGGCGACCGTCTTGACCGGCTTGGGCTTGGCCTCGCCGCCGGCGGGCTTGCCCGAGCCCAGCTTGCGGGGGCTCAGGAACATGATCATGTTGCGGCCCTCGCGCTTGGGGGGCTGCTGGATCTCGGCGTTCTCCTCGAGATCCTTGGCCATGCGCATCAGCAGCACCTCGGCCAGGGCCGTGTGCTGGATCTCGCGGCCGCGGAAGATCACCGTGCACTTGACCTTGTCGCCGGCCTTGAGGAAGCGCACCGCCTGACCGATGCGCACGTCGTAGTCGTGCTGGTCGATCTTGTAGCGCATCTTGACCTCCTTGACCTCGGTCTGGTGCGACTTCTTCTTGGCCTCCTTGGCCTTTTTCTCCTGCTCGAACTTGTATTTGCCGTAATCCATGATCCGGCAGACCGGTGGATCGGCTTTCTCGCTGACCAGCACCAGGTCGAGCTCCCGGTCCTTGGCCACCTCGAGCGCCGCCTCCCGTGTGATCACCCCCAGCTGACTGCCGTCGGCGTCGACCACCCGCAGGTTCGGGTAGCTGATGCGTTCGTTGATGTTGGGCAGCTCCCGAACGGGAGCACGGCGGTCAAAACGGGGACGTGGTGGCATTCAGGCGGGTGGTAACCGGTGGGGGGCTGGAATCACTGACCCCACACCCTAGGACGCGCTCCACCTGGGGCAAGGCCTGGGCCAGTTGTTGCTGCAGATCCGAACCCTCAAGCCACAGGGGCCGGTGCTGGCGCCTGAACCAGGTGCGCTGCCGTTTGGCGTACTGGCGGGTGCGGCGGGCGGTGATCGCCGCCGCCTCGGCCTGGCTGATCTCGCCCTGGTGAACCCGGCGGGCCTCGGCGTAGCCGATCGTGTTGAGCAGCTCCAGACCGTCGCCGTAGCGCTGCATCAACGCTGCGGTTTCGGCCAGCAGCCCGCCTGCATAGAGGGCCTCGGTGCGGCGGTTGATGCGCTCGCCCAGGTCGGGGGGGTTCAGGCCCAGCTCGAGCACCCGCCAGGGGGGCGGCGTGCTGCCCTGCTGCACGCTCATGGGCCGGCCGGTGCCATAGATGACCTCGAGCGCCCGCTGGGTGCGCACCGCATCGGCGGGGGCGATCCGTGCTGCGGCCGCCGCGTCGGCGTGCCGCAGCAGCTGGTGGCAGGTGGGCTGGCCCAGGGCCTCCAGCTGGCGGCGCAGGGCGGGCTGGGGCGGCACCGCCGGCGGTGCCATGCCCTGGGTGAGAGCCTTCAGATAGAGCCCCGTGCCGCCGGCCAGCAGCGCCATCGGCCCGCCCGGCCGCGGCCGGGCCAGTTCTGCGCTGATGGCGGCGCTGGCGAGCTTGCAGAACTCCTGCAGGTTGATCGGCTGGTCGGGATCGCGCAGGTCCAGCAGCTCGTGGCGCGCGGCCTGCCGCTGGGCGGGGGTCGGTTTGGCGGTGCCGATGTCCATGCCGCGGTAGAGCTGGCGCGAATCCACGTTCAGCACCGCCAGATCAAGTGCCCGGGCCAGGGCCACCGCCAGGTCGCTCTTGCCGCTGGCGGTGGGGCCCAGCAGCACAATCACCAGGGGCAGGGCCGGCGGGGTGTTCGGCATGGCTCCACTCTGCGGCAATAGCAACCCCCCGTTGCGATCCGCTTCAGAGGCCTCCAGCGGCGCCTGGGGCGTGCCGGATCGCCCTGCCGGTGGTAAATTGCCCCTTGGCAGAGGGAGTCTTGGCCCCCACCCTGTTTTCTGCCGCTGGCCGTTTGCCCGGCGTCAATCGTTTGGGCCCCGTTCCGAGCCCCTGTCCAGAACCCTTGACCTGGGGAACCCCTCCCGCATGAGCGACGTCAGCAAAGTTCAGGCGGCCTACGGCGCCGAGCAGATCCAGGTTCTCGAGGGTCTCGAGCCGGTGCGCAAGCGCCCGGGCATGTACATCGGCTCCACCGGGCCCCGCGGTCTGCATCACCTCGTCTATGAGGTGGTCGACAACTCGGTCGACGAGGCCCTGGCCGGCCACTGCGACCAGATCCTGGTGGTGCTCAATGACGACGGCTCGTGCAGCGTCTCCGACAACGGCCGCGGCATCCCGACCGACATTCACCCCCGCACCGGCAAGAGCGCCCTGGAGACGGTGCTCACCGTGCTGCACGCCGGCGGCAAGTTCGGCTCGGGGGGCTACAAGGTTTCGGGTGGCCTGCACGGCGTGGGCGTCTCGGTGGTCAATGCCCTCAGCGAATGGGTCGAGGTCACGGTGCACCGCCAGCAGCAGGTGCACACCCAGCGCTTTGAGCGGGGCCAGCCGATCGGCATCCTGGCGTCGGCCCCCGGCGCCGCCGGCGAGCTGGAGCGCACCGGCACGGCGGTCACCTTCAAGCCCGACATCGAGATCTTCACCGGCGGCATCGAGTTCGACTACCAGACGCTGTCGTCGCGTCTGCGCGAACTCGCCTACCTCAACGGCGGCGTCAGGATCGTGTTCCGCGACGAGCGGCCTGCGGCCCGCTCGCCCGAGGGCGTGGCCCACGAAGAGATCTATTTCTACGAAGGCGGCATCAAGGAATATGTCGCCTACATGAACGCGGAAAAGGATCCGCTGCATCCCGACATCATCTATGTGAATGCCGAAAAAGAAGGTGTTCAGGTCGAGGCCGCATTGCAGTGGTGCGTGGATGCCTACTCCGACAGCATTCTCGGTTTTGCCAACAACATTCGCACCGTCGACGGCGGCACCCACATCGAGGGCCTCAAGACGGTGCTCACCCGCACCCTCAATGCCTTCGCCAAGAAGCGCGGCAAACGCAAAGAGGCCGATGCCAATCTCGCGGGTGAAAACATCCGCGAGGGCTTGACCGCCGTTCTCTCGGTCAAGGTGCCCGAACCCGAGTTCGAAGGTCAGACCAAGACCAAGCTGGGCAACACCGAGGTGCGGGGCATCGTTGACACCCTGGTGGGCGAGGCCCTGGGTGAATTCCTGGAATTCAACCCGTCGGTGATCGATCTCATTCTTGAGAAGGCGATTCAGGCGTTCAACGCCGCCGAGGCCGCCCGTCGTGCCCGCGAACTGGTGCGCCGCAAGAGCGTGCTCGAGAGTTCGACCCTGCCCGGCAAGCTGGCCGACTGCAGCTCCCGCGATCCTTCGGAGTCGGAGATCTACATCGTTGAGGGCGATTCGGCCGGTGGTTCGGCCAAGCAGGGCCGCGACCGGCGCTTCCAGGCGATCCTGCCGCTACGCGGCAAGATTCTCAACATTGAAAAGACCGACGACGCCAAGATCTACAAGAACTCCGAGATTCAGGCGCTGATCACCGCCCTGGGCCTGGGCATCAAGGGTGAGGAGTTTGATGAGAAGAATCTGCGGTATCACCGCATCGTCATCATGACCGACGCCGACGTCGACGGCGCCCACATCCGCACCCTGCTGCTGACGTTCTTCTACCGCTATCAGAAATCCCTGGTGGAAGGCGGCTACATCTACATCGCCTGCCCGCCGCTCTACAAGGTCGAGCGCGGCAAGAATCACACCTATTGCTACAACGAAGCCGACCTGCGTTCGACCCTCGACGGTTTCGGCGAGAAGGCCAATTACACGATCCAGCGCTTCAAGGGCCTGGGTGAAATGATGCCCAAACAGCTGTGGGAAACCACCATGGATCCCACCACCCGCACCATGAAACGGGTGGAGATCGAAGACGCTCTCGAGGCCGACCGCATTTTCAACATCCTCATGGGCGACAAGGTGGCCCCGCGGCGCGAGTTCATCGAGACCCACAGCGCCGAGCTCGATCTCGCCCAGCTCGACATCTGAGGCCCGCCTGGTGATCGCCACCAACCTTCGAACCCTGGTTCTGATCGGCTTTGCACTGGTCGGGCCCGCCGCCCTGCCGGCGGGTGGGGCCGATGCGCGCCTGCCCGAGCTGCGCCGCCGTCAGGGCAGCAGCGAGCCGCTGACGGCCCCTGCCGCGGCCGTGCTGCGCTGCGCGCCCCAGTGCCAGGCCCCCGTGATCGCCCAGGCCAACGGTGGTGAGCCCCTGCGCCTGCTGCGCCGTTGGAGCACGATCGGCGGTCAGCGCTGGCTGCAGGTGGAACTGCCGGCCCGGCTGCCCGACCGGCTGCTCAGTCCAGCCGCCGCGGGCGCGCCCCGCCGCGGCTGGCTGCTCGACACCCAGGGCTGAGGTCGGGGCTGATCAGCCCAGGGCGGCTTCGATGGCGTCGATCAGTTCGCGCGATTCGGGCTCGACATTGCTCTTGAAGCGGGCCAGCACCGTGCCGTCACGGCCCACCAGGAACTTCTCGAAGTTCCACGCCACGTCGCCGGCGGGTTCCACCTGGGTGAGGGTCAGGTAGGGCTCGGTTTTGGCGCCGGTCGCATGCACCTTGTCGAACAGCTCGAAGTTGGCGCCGTAGGTGGTGGCACAGAACTGCTTGATCTCACTGAGGCTGCCGGGCTCCTGGGCGCCGAAGTCGTTGCAGGGGAAGCCCAGCACCGCAAAGCCCCTGGGCCCGAAGGCTTCCTGCAGCTGTTGCAGACCGGCGTACTGGCGCGTGAAGCCGCAACGGCTGGCCACGTTGACGATCAGCAGCACCTTGCCGGCCCACTCGTTCAGGCGGCGCTCGTCGCCCATGGCATCGCGCACGCTGATGTCGTTGACCGAGACGGAAGCCATGGATCGATGGAACAGGGGTTTCGCCCGGAACTTAGCGACCCATAAACTCGGCGTGAAGCACCCGGGGCCATGAGCGAGACCAACGGCGTGGTGCTGGCCGAGGTGGTGGCCCAGCAATTGCAGGCCCTGCTGGAGGCGGGCAACTACGACGGCGCCAAGCTGCTGCTGCAGCCGGTGCAGGAGGTCGACGCCGCCGAAGCGATCGGCAGCCTGCCGCGCACCCTGCAGGCCCTGGCCTTTCGCCTGCTGCCCAAGGACGAAGCCATCGAGGTCTACGAATACCTCGATGCGGCAGTGCAGCAGACCCTGCTCGAGCGGCTGCGCAGCGGTGAGGTGCTCGAGCTGGTCGAGGAGATGTCTCCCGACGACCGGGTGCGCCTGTTTGACGAGCTGCCGGCCAAGGTGGTGCGCCGCCTGCTGGCCGAACTGAGTCCGGCCGAGCGGCGCGTCACGGCCCAGCTGCTCGGCTACGAGGCCGAGACCGCCGGCCGACTGATGACGACCGAGTTCATTGATCTCAAGGAGTTCCACAGCGCCGAGCAGGCCCTCGAGATCGTGCGGCGCCGGGCCCGCGACACCGAGACCATTTATTCGCTGTATGTGACCGACGGTTCGCGCCACCTCACCGGCATCCTGTCGCTGCGGGATCTGGTCACGGCCGAGCCCCTGGCCCGCATCGGCGATGTCATGACCCGCGAGGTGGTCAGCATCAGCACCGACACCGACCAGGAGGAGGTGGCCCGGGCGATCCAGCGCTACGACTTCCTGGCGGTGCCGGTGGTCGACCGCGAGCAGCGCCTGGTGGGCATCGTCACCGTCGATGACGTGATCGACGTGATCGAGCAGGAGGCCACCCGCGACCTCTATGCCGCCGGCGCCGTGCAGGCCGGTGATGAGGACGATTACTTCCAGAGCAATCTGTTCACCGTCGCCCGCCGCCGGGTGGTGTGGCTGCTGGTGCTGCTGCTGGCCAACAGCGGCACGGCGGCCGTGATCGCCTCGATGGATGGAGTGCTCAAGCAGGTGGTGGTGCTGGCGGCGTTCATTCCGCTGCTGATCGGCACCGGTGGCAACGTCGGTGCCCAGAGCTCCACGGTGGTGATCCGTGGCCTCAGCACCCAGCGCATCCAGAGCCTGGGGCGCGGCCTGGCGATCGCCCGGGAGGCGGTGGCCGGGGCCCTGCTGGGGTTGCTGATGCTCGTCGTGGTGGTGCCCTGGGCGGGCTACGTGTCAAACGGCAATTGGCTGGTGGCCTGGGCGGCGGGATTGGCCCTGGTGGCGATCACCACCCTGGCGGCCACGGCCGGTGCCGCCCTGCCCCTGCTGTTTGACCGTTTCGGTCTCGATCCGGCGCTGATGTCGGCCCCGTTCATCGCCACGGCCACCGACGTGGCGGGGGTGTTCATCTACCTCAACATCGCCGCGGCCCTGCTGCGCTGGGGTGGCTGGGGCGGGTGAGGCCAGGTTTTTTGGGCTTTATGAGAGGAGTTCACACTTCTTCAGGTTAGGCTTTACACAACTTCAAGCCTGAACCCCGTGGTTGTTGCTACAGCAGCTTCTGCCGCCGCCGCCCTCCCCGCAGCCGACGGTGATCTGGTGCGCAGCTACCTGCGCGACATCGGCCGGGTGCCGCTGCTCACCCACGAGCAGGAGATCACCCTGGGTCGCCAGGTGCAGGAGCTCGTCGCCCTCGAGGAGCTGGAAACCGAGCTCGAGCTGCGCGCCGGGGGCTCCAAACCCAGCCCCGAGCAGCTGGCCAAGGCCGCCGGCCTCAGCCCTGCCCTGCTCAAGCGCCGCCTGCAGGCCGGTCGCCGCGCCAAGGAGCGCATGGTGGCCGCCAACCTGCGCCTGGTGGTGAGCGTGGCCAAGAAATACACCAAGCGGAACATGGAACTCCTGGACCTCATCCAGGAGGGAACCATCGGCCTGGTGCGCGGTGTCGAGAAGTTCGACCCCACCCGCGGTTACAAGTTCTCGACCTACGCCTACTGGTGGATCCGCCAGGGCATCACCCGCGCCATCGCCGAAAAGAGCCGCACCATTCGCCTGCCGATCCACATCACCGAAACCCTCAACAAGCTCAAGAAGGCGCAGCGGGACCTGTCCCAGCTGCTGGGCCGCACCCCCACCGTCACCGAGCTGGCCGAAGCGGTCGAACTGCCGGAGGAGGAGGTCAAGGACCTGCTCTGCCGTGCCCGCCAGCCGGTGTCGCTGGAAACCAAAGTGGGCGATGGCGACGACACCGAGCTGCTGGATCTTCTGGCCGGCGACGGTGAACTGCCCGACGAGCGGCTCGATGGCGAGTGCCTCAAGGGCGATCTGCGGGCGCTGCTGGAGCAGCTGCCCGAGCTGCAGGGCCGCGTGCTCAAGATGCGCTACGGCATCGGCGCCGAATCCCAGCAGCTGGAGCAGCCGATGAGCCTGAGCGCCATCGCCAGGCAGTTGGGCATCAGCCGCGACAAGACCCGCAATCTTGAACGCAAGGCGATCGAGGCGATCCGCCACCGCTCCTGCGAGCTGCAGGGTTACTTGGCAGCTTGAAGAGTGCTTTCGCCTGAGCCGGCCAGACCACCAACACGCAGTGCTGAGCCGGGGCCCGCGCTTCAGAAGAACTGGTCGAAGTTGTCGAAATCGACCGCTTTGAAGTTGCCCGCCTGCACCTGCTCCATGAGGCGCTCGAGCTGCACCCACAGGGCACCGGCGGTGGCGATCGACAAGATGAACGAGACCAGCAGCGCGGCCCCCGAGGCAAAGCCGAAGACCTGCAGGCTGCCGCCGATGAACAGGGTCACACCGATCACCACGCCGGTGTAGGCCATGGTCAGCTCCCAAGTACCCAGGGGCAACAGGGCCAGGCGATCCTGCTTCCAGCCGTCGAGCCGGTTCTGCACAAGCCTGGCAAAGGTCAGACCGCACAGCACCCCGATGGCCAGACCCAGGCCCGCCACCAGGTAGGGAGGCTGTTGGATCGGGGCATACTCGAGAAAGATCTCGGCAGCGTCGAGATCGCCGAAGTCGCCGCTGGCCAGATCCTGGGCCGCCTCACTCAGGTTGATCGGGGCCAGGGCCATCGCTCGCTCACTCGGGTTGGCCGACCCTAGGCGGGCGGGCAACACTCAGGGTTCCCAGCGTTGCGACCCCAGGTAGGTGAGTTCCACCAGATCGCTGGCATTGCGATCGTTTGGTCCCAGGTCGATCCTGAACCCACCGAGATCGAGCTGGCCGATCGCCCCAAACGCCTTGAGCAGCTGCTGACGGGTTGGATCAGCCCCGGCACGTTGCAGGGCTTCGGTCATCAGCTTGGCCGCCAAAAATCCCTCAAGGCTGTTGAAGCCGAAGCCCGTGGCCCCGTTCTGTCGTTGCAGAAGCCGCTGATACTCAGCCACCACCGGAATGCGCCGGTCCCAGGGAAAGGGCACCACCTGGGCAATGCCGATGCCGTTGGCCTTGCCGCCAACCAAGGCATCCTGAAGACCACGTGTGCCCACAAAGGAGACATTCATCAACTGGGCCTTGCTGTGCCGTCGCTGCATCTCAAGGCCGAAGGCTGCAGCGCTCGGATAGGCCGTGACCACAACCACCGCATTAGGATTGGCTGCCGCAATCGTGCGGGCTGCCGCTGCACCGTCTGTGCTGTTGCGCGCCATGGAGGCCAGGGCCACAGGCTTGAGCCCATGGCGGGCCAGCGCCTGGCGCGCGGCGGCCAGACCGTCGGCCCCGAACGCGTCGTTCTGAACCATCACCGCGATCTGATGGCTGCCGGCACGCACCAGTGCCGCCACGATGCGATCGACCTCCAGGGCATAACTGGCCCTGAGATTGATCACATTGGTGGGTGTGGGGTTGCGCAGCAGAGCTGCCCCGGTGAGGGGCGCAACCAGGGGCACACCCCTGCGCCGCAACTCCGGCAGCACCGCCTTGACCGTGGGGGTGCCCACATAGCCAAACAGGGCCAGGACCCGCCAGCGCTCCAACAACGCGGTGGTGTTGCGCTGGGTGAGCACGGGCTCGTAACGGTCATCCAGGCTCACCAGGCGGATGCGCCGGCCATGGATGCCGCCACGGCGGTTGACCTCGGCGAACCAAGCCAGCGCACCATCGCGATACTCACGGCCCAGCTGGGCCGCTGGACCGCTGAGCGGTGCCGACTGACCGAGCAGCAGGGTTCCTGGCTGCGGCACGGGCACCTGGCCGGACGGCTGGGAGGCCTGACGAGCATCCGGCAGGGCAGCCCGGGGACTGTGACCACCACAGGCTGAAAGCAACGTCAGCAAGGTGACCAGGAAGAGACTTCCTATGGTCGGGCCAGCCATCTCACGGCCCATGACCAAGGGGCAACAACGGCGCTGGAACCTGATCGCCATCACATCGGTCGTTGTCGCCGCAATTCTGGCCATCAGCGCCATCACCTGGATTGATTATCCCCAAGTTCCAAACCGAGACACGCTGCGGCTGAGTTCCGCCGCCAGAGCTCTGATCACACAAGCTGAACTGCTTCCCGCCAGTGGCTGGAGCAGGCTTCAGGGTGACGTGCTGACCCCGGCCGAACAACGGCAGGACCAGGAGGAACTGCAACAAGCCCCCTATCTGATTCAGACCGGGATCTACGCCACAAGCACGTCCGAGCTGAATCTGAATGTTCCCAGCTACAACGGCAATGGGTACATCTGGTTCCGCTGGCAGCAGCCGTTCCAGAACTATCTGGAACGCACTGAGAGCACCATCGGGCAACGGATGATACTGCTCAACAGACTGATCAGCGACGCCGATCCAGCGCTGCAAGCCATCGGCGAAAAGCCCGAGAAGACCGAGGACGGCAGCTATTACCAACTCTTTACTTTCAAAGGACGTTATTACATCAACAAGGCGAGCTTTCGGCACTATCCATTCATGACGGTGAGCCTGCCCCTCGCCCTTGAGCCCGATGACGTCGACGGACAGCTCGACTACACACAGCTCAGGCTCGAGCCCGACATCCAGAACAGTGGCATGGGGCTTTACGCCAAGATCATCGGCTGGCTGAATCACGGCTGGTCAATCGCCGAATACCGCCATCACTACGCCACCAATTTTGGTCTGGGTGGGCCTGAAAGTGATTACAGCCAGGTGTTGTTCGAAATTTCATTCGGCACCTCCGCCTGGGCATCGTTCTGGCGTTTTCTGCTGCCCCTGGCAGTGGTCATGAGCATGGTGCTGCTGGTGTTCAAGGTACGCTCAGACGAGCAGGATGCCCGCGCCAGCATCCCGGTGACCGTGCTGCTGACCCTGGTGTTTCTGCAACAGGACTACCGCTCCCAACTACCCGATCTGCCGTTTCTCACGTTTCTGGATCAGGTCTATGTGGTGGCCTACGTGGTCACCTTGGCTGCCTTTGTGCTGGTGATCTGGATCGGCCGCCGTTACGAAAGCATGGAACAACTGCCCGATGGCCCTGCCAAGCAGGTTTTGCTGCAACGGTTGGACCGACTCGATGTGGTCTGGCCCATGTTGGTGGTGGTGCTTGGAGCCGGTGCCATCGTGACGTGCTGGCTGACCTTGCCCGCCGGCAGTTGAACTGGATGAGTTGTTGATCAGGCCGCCAGCGGGTTCAGCCGCTGCAGCATTCCTCCTGCGAGACGTCTGGGTGAAAAGGTGCGGCGCAGCAGGCCCAGCAGCTGCTGCAGGTCGTCGATGTGCAGGCGGTCATCGCGCACCAGGGTGAGCAGCAGGCGCTGGCGCAGGCTGGAGCCCTCGGGCCCCAGCAGCAGCCGCAGGCCGGCCCCCGCCACCGGAATCAGATCGGTGGGGGCGCCGTCGTTTTCGACCACCGCCAGCAGATTTTCGAGCCGCTCGATCTGCAGCCGCCCCTGCCTGTCAAACAGCACCTCGAGCAGCTTCTCGCGCATCTCCGCGGTATCACCCGCCAGCAATCGCTTGGCCACATAGGGGTAGGCGACGCGAATGATGCGAAAGCTCGGGTCTAGCCGCAGGGCCAGTCCCTCCTGGCTGACCACGGCGCGAATGATCAGGGCAAAACGGGCCGGTACCCGGAACGGGTAGTCATACATCAACTCGCTGAAGCGATCGGTGATCGCCTTGAAGTTGAAGGAGCCGACGTTGTCGCCCAGCGCACCGCCCAGGACCTGCTCGAGCGCCGGCACGATCGGCGCCAGATCGGCCTTTGGGTTGAGGAATCCCAAAGCCACGAAATCGAGTGCGAGGGCCTCGAAGTCGCGGTTGATCAGATGCACGACAGCGCCGGTAAGGGTGAGCCGGTCGCTATCGCTGATCGAATCCATCATGCCGAAATCCACATAAGCCAGATGGCCCATGGATCCGGTTTTGCCCGGCAAGGCAAACAGATTGCCCGGGTGGGGGTCGGCATGGAAATAGCCGAACTCCAGCAGTTGCTGCAACCCCGCGATCACCCCGGTGCGAATCAGGGCTGCCGGGTCGAGCCGGCGCGCCTCGAGCTCGTGGCGCTGCTGCAGCTTGGTGCCGTTGATCCAGGTGGTGGTCAGCACCCGCCGGGCCGAGAGGTGGCGCTCCACACGCGGAACCGTGACCTCGGGGTGATCGGCAAACAGACCGGCAAAGCGCTCGGCGTTGTCGGCCTCGAGCCGGTAGTCGATCTCCTCGAACAGGGTGCGGCCGAACTCATCGATGATCGTGCCCAGGCCGAAGCCCAGGTTCAGCGGCAGCAGCGGTGCCGTGGTGATCGCCAGCAGGCGGATCAGCACGAGGTCGCGCCGCAGCACGGAGGCCAGGTTGGGGCGCTGCACCTTGACCGCCACCCAGTGGCCATCGGCCAGCCGGGCTTTGTAGACCTGCCCCAGGCTCGCGGCCGCCACCGGGTAGTCGGGAAACTCGGCAAACAGCTCGTGGGCGGGCGCCCCCAGCTCGGCTTCGATCGTCGCCAGGGCGATGGCGTGATCAAACGCGGGCAGGTCGTCCTGCAAACGGGTGAGCTGATCGAGCCAGTCGCGCCGCACCAGGTCGGGCCGGGTCGAGAGGGCCTGCCCCACCTTGATGAAGCAGGGGCCCAGGTTGGTGAGGGTGCGCAGGATGCGGCCGGCCAGCCGCTGCTGGACCGCTGCATCACGGCTGTTGCCCTGAACCACCAGGGCGATCGCCAGGGTGAGCAGCTGGGTCAGCACCACCAGCAGCCGCGACACCAAAATCCAGGGCCGCAGCAGCAACCAGCGCAGATCGCGGTTGGGGTTGTAGTCGAGCACCGGGTCGGCGGCCAAAGGTACGGTCTCGAGATCAGGGCAGACTTTAGGAATGTGGGGCCGCCTGGCATGGGCCGAAGGCCATGAGCCTTGATCTGCACCTGCCGGCCCACGGGCGCGGCCGGGGCCTGGCGCCGGCCCTGAGGCAGCTGCTGCGCCAGCCGCCCGGCAGCTGGGACCTGCCCGAACTGCCCCAGGTGGGCGGGCCCCTGCTGAGCCAGGGGGCCGTGGCCGACAGCCAACGGCTGGCCGCCCGGCAGCTGGGGGCTGAGCATTGCTGGTTTGGGGTCAACGGTGCCAGCGGTCTGCTGCAGGCGGCCCTGCTGGCCCTGGCGCCGCCGGGCAGCCGGGTGCTGCTGCCGCGGAACCTGCACCGCAGCCTTCTGCATGGCTGCGTGCTCGGGCAGCTCGAGCCCCTGCTGTTCGACCTGCCGTTTGAACCGGCCACGGGCCTGTGGCTGCCGCCCAGCGCCGCGCACCTGCAACGGGTAATCGCGGCGGCTCAGGCAAGCGGACCCGTCGCGGCGTTGGCGGTGGTCTCCCCCACCTACCAGGGGCTGGCGGCCGAGCTGCCGGCCCTGGTGGCGGTGGCGCACAGCGCCGGCCTGCCGCTGCTGGTCGACGGGGCCCATGGCACGGGGCAGGGCATCGCCGCCGGGGCCGATCTCGAGGTGCTGTCGCTGCAGAAAAGCGCCGGCGGCCTTGCCCAGAGCGCCGCCCTGCTGGCTCAGGGCCCACGACTTGACATCGCCGCCCTTGAGCGCGCCCTGCTCTGGCTGCAGACCTCGAGCCCCAGCGCCCTGCTGCTGGCCAGCTGCGAAGCCGCCATCGCCGCGCTCACCAGCCCTGCCGAAGGAGCGCGGCACAGGCGGGCCGTGGCCGTGGCCGCCCGCCTGCGCGAGCGCTGCAGGCGCCTGGGACTGCCCCTGGTGAGCAGCGACGATCCTCTGCGGCTGGTGCTGCACACCGCAGCCCTGGGCATCAACGGCCTGGAGGCCGATGATTGGCTGCTGAGCCGCGGGGTGATCGGCGAGCTGCCGGAGCCGGCGACGCTCACCTTTTGCCTGGGAATGCAGCCGCCGCAGGGGGTGGCCTGGCGGCTACCGCGGCAACTCAGCCGCCTGCGCCAGGCCCTGGGCGGGGCACCGCTGGGGCCGCAGCAGCCACCGCCCTTGCCCCTGGTGGCCCAGCTGGACCTGCCCCTTGCCCAGGCCTGGCGAGGGCCCCAGCGCAGCCTGCCGCTGGGCGAGGCGGCAGGCGCCATCGCCGCCGAACCCCTGTGCCCCTATCCACCCGGGATCCCCCTACTGGTACCGGGTGAGCGCGTCGATGCGGCTCGGGCACTGTGGCTGCAGCGGCAGAGCCGGCTGTGGCCAGGGCAGATCGCTGATACGGTAAGGGTTGTGGCAGGTTAGGGGCCCTTGCCCGAGAGCGACGCCTACCGCTGGGACTTTGTGACCCCGGGTCTGCCCGATGGTGCCTTTCGCCGGGCCCCGGGGTTCAACCCCACGCCAATGGAGCTGCGGGTGATGCTGCTGGCCCACCTGCGGCCCACCGCCAGCTCGTTGGTGTGGGATGTGGGCGGCGGCACGGGAGCCCTGGCCCTCGAGATCGCCCGGCTGATGCCCCGGGGTGAGGTCCACACCCTCGAGCGCGACCCCGAGGCGATCGAACTGCTGCGCAGCAACCGCGAGCGCTTCGGCATCCAGAACCTGCACATCCATGCCGGCGCGGCCCCCGAGGATCTGGCCCAGCTGCCGCCCCACCCCGACCGGGTTCTGCTCGAAGTGGGACGGCCCCTGGGCGATGTGCTGCGGCTGGTGTGGGAGGCCCTCAAGCCCGAGGGCCGGCTGGTGATCAGCACCGCGAGCCTCGAGGGCCTTGTCGACGCGACCGACACCCTGGGCCAGTTGGAGGCCAAGGGGCTGCAGGTGGTCCAGGCGACCGTGCACCGCATGCAGCGACGGGGCAGCCAGGCCAAGCTGGCAGCGGCCGAACCGCTGTTTGTGATCGCCGCCGAGCGCTGATGGCGAGCGAGCAGAAACCGCCAACGCCCCGCAAGGCCACCTCGGCGGCCCGGCTGCTCAGCGGCTGGGCCGTGGGCGGCTTCGGCTTTGTGGTGGTGCTCCTGGGGGGCTGGTGGTTCACGGTGGCGGTGGGGGTGATCGTGCATCTGGGCCTGCTGGAGTTCTTCCGGATGGCCCAGTTCAAGGGCATGCGGCCCGCCACCAAGACCACCCTGGTGGCGGTGCAACTGCTGCTGCTGGCGACCATGGCGGCCAGCACAGGCCCTGGTGGCGGCTGGTTTGCCCAGGATCTGGCTGCCGCCGTGCTGCCGGTCTCGGGCGCCGTGATCTGCGGCTGGCTGCTGCTGCAGCCCGTCACCGGCACCATTGCCGACATCGCCGCCTCGATCTTCGGGTTGTTTTATCTGGGGTTTCTGCCCAGCCACTGGATCCGCCTGCGGGAGCTGCCCGACGGCCTGGGCCTGGCCCTCACCCTGACCGCCTGCTTCATGGTGGTGGCCACCGACATCGGCTCCTATGTGATCGGCCGGCGGCTGGGACGCCGACCCCTGTCGCCGATCTCGCCGGGCAAGACCGTCGAGGGCGCCATCGGCGGCCTGGTCTGCGCCATGGGGGTGGGCGTGATCGGCGGCGCCACCATCGCCTGGCAGGCCCGGACGCCGCTGCTTCCGGGCCTGCTGCTGGGCTCGCTGCTGGGGGCTGTGGTGGCGGTCATGGCCCTGGTGGGGGACCTGACCGAATCGATGATGAAACGCGACGCAGGCCTCAAGGACTCGGGCGACGTGATCCCCGGTCACGGCGGCATCCTGGACCGGATCGACAGCTTCCTGTTTGCCCCGGCCGTGGTCTATGCCCTGGTCAGCCTGATGGGACCGTGGCTCGGATCACGGTGAGACCTGGGCGCGGCCTTCGAGCTGCAGCATGCCGGCTGTGATCCAGACGCGTTCGATCGTGATGCCCGGGTCCATCGGCAGGGTCAGGGCGCTGGCACCGTCGCAGCGGCAGAGCTCGACCGTGCCCGCGGTCGCCCGGGGGATCACGCCGAGCTCGATGGGCCGCGACGGTGAGGCTCCCTGGAGCACGAACACCAGCTGATCGGGCTCGATGCGCACATCGAGCGGGGGCAGCTGGCCGAACAGACGCTCGCCGAGCGCGTCGGCCAACCAGCGCCAGCGCGGTTCGCCCAGCAGGTTGAGCAGGCCCTCGGCACTGAGGCTGAGATGGCCCTCGACGGCAAACGGCTGATCAAGCTGCACGGGCTTGCCCTTGAGCAGATTGCCCATCTGCACGCTGATGGGGCTGCTGGTGAGCTCGACCTGCTCGATCGGCAGGTGCTGATACACGGCCCGCCGAGCCAGCAGCTGGACCCCCTCAAGCCGCCCCCGCAACAGGCCGAGGGCCGAGCCCTGCAGAGCGATGTCGAGGCTGACAATGCTCTGGCACTGCTGGCGCACCCACAGCTCAAGGCCACTGGAGAGCAGCTGCAACATGGGTCCCGACGCCCCCGGCGCAGATGGCATCAGACAGCGTTCCGGCAGAGGTGGTCCCAGGACGCCGCGACCTGGGCCGGTTGATCGAGATGGGGCAGATGCCCGCAGTGCTCGAGCTCCCGCAACCTCTCTCCTAACAGAGCGAGGGCAGCCCGCTTTTGGGGCGCCCGCAGAATGCGGTCCTCGGCGCCCCACAGCACCTGCAAGGGCTGGCTGGGCAGGGGCTCGCCGCAACCGGCGAAGCCCCCGCTGCGGGCAAAACGCGCCAGCGCCGGCCCCCAGCCCGGGGTGGCCAAATGCAGCGAGGCAATTTCAAGCTCAGCTGGCCCCACACAGGCGCCTGGATCGGCGAAGGCGCTGCGGCACAGCCCCTGACGGACGCCAGGCCGGCCCAAAAACCACACCCCCAGCCCATCGAGCAGCGGCGGCAGGGGCATGGGCCTGCCTGTGAGGCCGGCGGGCGCCAGCAGCAGCAACCGGCTGATCTGCGCTGGGCGGCGGCGGGCCAGTTCCACCGCCACCGAGCCCCCCATCGAGGCACCGATCAGCCCGACCCGCTGGGAGCCGGTGGTCTGCAGCACAGCCTGCAACAGCGCTTCGAGATGGTGCAGCACGGCCGCGGGGCCCTCGTCAGCGGCCGCCTGCCGGGGGCTGAACCCGAAGCCATAGAGATCGGGCACCAACACTGTGGTGCTGCCGGCCAGCAGCGGCGCCAACCGCCTGAATTCGAGACACGAGCTGTCAAAGCCATGCAGCAGCAGCACCGGTTCAGCCGACTGTGCTGGGGACGAGCCACTGGCCCCGGGGCCCATGACCGCCACGGGCCAGGTGTCGGGCAAATCGGGCAGGGACCACCACTGCACCGCCGCCGCCAGATCGCGTCCCTGGGGGTCGAGCAGGTCAGTGGCCGCGCGCTCGAGCAGCTCGCGGCCTGTCAGAGATGCCTCGCTCACGCGGGCCGCTGGCTGGCGATGCCAGCGGCCTCAAGGTCACAGCCGGCCGTGGTGCTCACCAACGCCGCCAGCAGCTCGGCAGGGCTCACCGCAAAGGGCAGATGGTGCAGATCGGAGTCCTCGCGGCAGGCAAAGTCACAGGCCAGTTGCAAGTCGGCAAGGCTGGCGTGGGCCAGGCCCAGATCGGCCAGGGTCAGGGGAAGATTCAGCGCCGCAAAAAAGGGCAGGAGCTGACGCCGTGCCTGGGCAGCCAATTGGCTGCCGCCCAGCACCTCTTCGAGGCGCAGCTGCACCAAAATCCCAAATCCCACTTTTTCGCCATGCAACTGGTCGTGGCAGGCCGGCAGCTGGGTGAGGCCGTTGTGCACCGCATGGGCGGCCACGGTGCGGCAGCGGGCACCGCCAATGCCGCCGATCACACCGGCGCTGAGGCCACAGGCTTCAGCCACCCGCACCCAGGCGTCAGAACCTGGCTGCGCCACGGCCGCCTGGCCATCGAGCAACAGCTGGTCGCGCAACACCCTCGCCATTTGCACCGCCTGCTGAATCATGCCGTCGCTGCTGCCGCCACTGCTGACCGAGGCCTCATACCACTTGGCCACCGCATCGGCGATGCCGCTGGCCAGGGTGCGCGCTGGGGCAGCCGCCACCAGGTCGTGGTCAAACACCAGCAGTTCGGGGCAGCGGCGCAGGGCTACGTCATGGCGAAAGGCTCCCTGCGGTGAATAGACGTTGGCGAGGGCTGTCCAGCCCGCGCAGGTGGCAGCGCTGGTGGGCACCGTGATGCAGGGCAAACCCAGGCGATCGGCGAGAAGCTTGCCGGCATCGAGCACCTTGCCGCCGCCGATGGCGATCACGGCATCGACGGCGTGCGACCGTGCCGTTGCAGCCAAGGGTTGCAGGTCATCCTCGCAGCAGTCGTGCAGCAGCTCGGCGGGCAATGGCGCCAGGCCTGCAGCGCTCAGATCACTGACAAGCCGCTGGCGCAGCGGTGCCGTGGCCGCACTGCGGCCCAGCAGCATCGGTTTGCTGCAGAGCCCCCGGATCGGGACCAGGGCATCTGCCCAGGCACCCGGTCCGCGCAGCACGGTGGTGGGTGCGATCGCCTGAGCCGTGGTGGCCATCGGATCCGATCCGATCAGACACTCGCCAGCTGGGGCACCGCCGGCAGGTCGGCGCCCTGCTTGCGGATCACCACCTGCTTGTCGTCGTTGACATCGACCACGGCGGCATCGCCCTCGCCGATGCGGCCGCTGAGGAACTCCTCGGCCAACGAATCCTCGAGCAGGCGCATCACCGCACGGCGCAGGGGGCGGGCGCCGTAGCTCGGGTTGTAGCCCTCGTCGACCAGCCGCTCCTTGAAGGCCTCGGTGACCGAAAGGCTGATGCCCTTCTCGAGCATGCGAGAGAACACCTCCTTGAGCATGATCTCGGAGATCTCCTTAACCTCATCGCGGGTGAGCTGCCGGAAGACGATGATCTCGTCGAGGCGGTTGAGGAACTC
>JAGWVJ010000063.1 GCA_018970945.1 Cyanobacteria bacterium REEB417
CTGCGATCTGTCAACAGCGAACGCTGGTCTATGAGCAAGCCCGGCAGCGCCACCCGAAGCGCTGGTCAGGCTCGATCCGCTGCTGGCAACAACCCGCCGTTGTCTGGATCAATGAACCGCCAGATGACGCAACAGCCAAGGAGGGGTTACTATTTCAGCAGGCGGCCTGAATAGGCGCCAAACGGCGACATCTTTCCTGAAAGTCACCAGATCTTGAGCGTTAAGAGGAACTCGGATGTCTCGATCTTCTCTCGGAATTGGAATTGCATTGGTAGGAATTGCCCTGCTCTTCGTGCATTACTGGGTGGTCGGTATTGTCCTGCTGCTCATTGGTATCGGGATCCTCAATGGCGCCCAACATGACGTCTGGATCTCTTTCAATTTTGGAGATTCGAATGACTCGGACGGAGGCGGAGATGGAGATGGTGGTTGTGGTGGCGACTGAAGTCCCGCCTAATAATTCGTTCAAGCCGAGACCGCTTCGCGGTTCGGCTTAAATGGTGACGTGTACCATCACGCCGTGCCGCGCAGCGTGAGGGCCCCAAGCGCCTGCCAATCCTGGCGACTCAGTGGTGTCTCGGCCTGGGTGCCACGGCACAGGTGGACAACCAGCAACGCGATGGTGGCTCCCGCATGGAGCAGCCCGGCGCATCAGTCCTGGCTCAGCAGCACCGCCCGCATCCGATCGGCCCCGACGGTGAGCGCCTGCATCTCCGCCAGCGATTTCGGGGGCGATTGATCGGCGACCACCACCGTCAGGGGTGATGCAAGGCTCCGAGCTGCCTGGATCCAGGCCTCGGGATCGCTGTAAGATCCAGCCTTCCGGTCACAAAGGCGGCGCTGGCGAAGCGGGCGCCTGGTTGGCGGGCGATGCTTTGGTGTTCTCGAATCCCCTCGGGTGTGAGCCCTGGGCCGGCCACATCCACGTGGCGGCGGCTCATCCAGCCGATTACGGCGCACGTCGTGTTGAGGCGGTAGAGCAGTGGGCCCAGCAGCGGCCGCTGTCGCCGAAGCCAGGCCAGTCGAGGCTGATCAGGCGCGGGGCTCCCATTCCTGCCGGCTGGAGATTGTGCTCAGGGCCGGCAGCAGCAGCCAGGCCGGGCCGGCGCCGCCCTGCTCCGTGATGGCGATCTCGAGGCTACGGCCGGCGTGGTCCCAGCGATAGGTGCTGCTGCGTGCTGGCGGCAGAGCGGCAACGGAGGGGGGCAAGGCGGGGGAAGTGACGGAGCTTCTCGTACATGTATACAGTGCCCAAAATCGCCTGGGTTGTCGATGGCCGCCAAGCGCTGTTCCTCCAGCCGCGAGGGCAAGGTGCTGCTCTCCTGCTGGATTCCAGAAGAGCTGCGCATGGAGCTCGATCGGGTCTGGGCAGCCAAGGGATTGCGGCCCCATGGGCGCACCCAGAAGGGCATGGAGGAGATGATCGCCGCGTACCTGGCGGCCCAGCAGGAGGGCTGAGGCCATGGAAAGCCGTCATCACGAGCAGGCGCATGGGCATGGCCACGATCACCACCACGCCAGCGGCCAACTCTCCGGCAGTGCGTTTCGCTGGAGCATCGTTCTCAACAGCGGCCTGACGGCGCTGCAGTTGGTGATCGGCGTCGCGTTCGGGTCGCTGGCGTTGATCGGTGATGCGCTGCACAACCTGGGTGATGTGATCGGCCTGGCGCTCGGCTGGGGTGCCGATCGTCTCAGCCGCCGGCCGGCCCGCGGGCGGTTCACCTATGGCTACGGGCGCAGCACCCAGATGGCCTCGCTCATCAATGGCCTGCTGATCTTTGCGGCCGGGGCGGTGGTCGTGGTCGAGGCGATCCAGCGCCTGTTCCACCCCGTGCCACTGCTGGCTGGTCCCGTGGCCTGGGCGGCCGCTGCTGGCATCGTCATCAACCTGCTTTCGGCCCGGCTGTTCGGCCACGACCATCACCACGACCTCAACCAGCAGGCGGCGGTGCTGCATCTGCTCACCGATGCCGCCGTTTCTGTGGCGGTGCTGTTCAGCGCTCTGGTGGTGGGTGCCACCGGCTGGCTGTGGCTCGATGCCGTCACGGCCATTGGCGTGGGGGGCGCGGTGATCTGGAGCGCCCTGGGCCTGCTGCGTGAAGCCATTGCCCTCAACCTCGATGCCGCACCCCGCCATGTCGATCTGGGCCAGGTGGAACAGGCCCTGGCCTCGCTGCCCGCCGTGCTGGAGGTGGAGGAACTGCACGTGTGGGGGCTGAGCACCTCCCGCACGGCGCTGACGGCCCATGTGGTGATTGATCCGCAGCTGCTGGAGTCAGAAGCCCTCAGCCGCGATCAGCTGCTGGCGCTGGCGCGCACGCGGCTGGCGGAGCTGGGCATCCGCAAGAGCACCCTGCAGCTCGAGACCAGCGAGGCGCCATGAAACTGTTGGTCGTGGAAGACGACCCGCCGTTGCAGGCCGCTCTGCTGCGCCTTCTGGCGCAATGGGGTTATGCCACTGAACTGGCCTCCACCGCCTGGGCGAGCTGCTCGACGATCTGTCGCTGCTCGCCCGCCAGGAGCAGGCCGGCCTGGACGGATCGCTGACCCAGGCAGATCTGCAGGAGTTTGATCTGCTGGAGGATCTGCTCCGCTGTTATGCGCCCCAGGCCGCCGTCCGTTCCGTCCGCCTTGCGCTCAGCTCAGACCCGGCAACTCACAGCATTCATTTGGTGGGCAGAGCGAGCCGCTGCTGCGGCTGTTCACCAACCTGCTGCTCAATGCCATCCGCCACAGCCCTGAGGGCGGCACGCCACCGCGGCCGGGACGTGTCCCTCTGCCTTCGGGGCGCTCACCGCCGTCACCCTGCTGTCGCTGGGCCTGGGCTACGGCCTGCGGGAGCTGCTGCCGCCCACGGTGGTGCCCTGGCTCGCGGCGGCGCTGTTTCTGGGCTTTGGGGTGAAGCTGCTGAGCGATGCCCAGCGCATGCGGGCCGATGAGGCGGAAGACGAGGAGCAGGAGGCGGAACAGGCGATCAACGCGGCCGAGAGCCGCCGCCGCATCAGCACCACCATCTTTCTGGCCACAGCGCCAGCCTTTACCTTTGCCGGGCTGCTGGCCGGCACCCTGCTCGGTCACGCCCTCGTCACCTGGGTGGCGGTGGGCCCGGCTCAGCGGCGGCCTGTTCCTGGTGTTCGGCCTGTTTGCGCTCAAGCAGGCCCTCGCTTGACTGAGGTCTGCTGACGCGCCCGATGGTGTTTGCCTCTCCCCGCCACTTCATGCTCCTGTCGGTGGCCGCTGCGGTGGCCACCATCGTTCTCAAGACCTGGGCCTGGCGCTTGACCGGTTCGGTGGGCCTGCTCTCCGACGCGATGGAGTCGGGGGTGAATCT
>JAGWVJ010000035.1 GCA_018970945.1 Cyanobacteria bacterium REEB417
CCCACCACCTTCATGCCATCGAGCAGGAAGGTGTTGATGATCTGCAGGGGCGGGTAGGTCTGCAGGGCCTCATCGAGGGCCGGTTCCAGGCCGATGCGCTCACCGTCAATGATGTGTTGCTTGAGCCGCTCCTCCAGCGGCAGATCGGCCAGTGACGGGCCTGAGGTGCGGGCCTCCCTGGCGCTGACCCCCTCAAACAGAGTGGTGAGCTCGGTCAGGGGGTCGTAGATGCAGGGGGCACCACGATCGGCCGGTGCATCGTTTTCGAAGCGGCGGCGATCGTTGATCAGATCGCGGCAGACCCGCTGGTGCTCGTCGCTGATCTTGGCCAGGGGCAGGATCTTCGCGGGACTAACGATGGCCGCATCCATGCCGGCTTCGCAGCAGTCATGGAGGAACACGCTGTTGAGCACGATGCGGGCCGCCGGCGATAGGCCGAAACTGACGTTGCTGACGCCCAGCACCACATGCACATCCGGCAGGTGTTGGCGGATCAGACGGATCGCCTCAATCGTGGCAGCGCCGTTGAGCCGATCTTCTTCAATGCCTGTTGAAATCGGGAGGGCCAGCGGGTCATAGAAGATCTCGTGTGCCGGAATGCCGAACTCGAGGGCATCGCGGTAGGCCCGACGGGCGATTGCGATTTTGCGCTCGGCCGTGCGGGCCATGCCCTCCTCGTCGATCGTGCCGACCACCACACCGGCGCCGTAGGACCTGGCCAGCTCCAGCACTTTGAAGAAGCGCTCAGGACCGTCCTCGTAGTTCGTGGAGTTGAGAATGCACTTGCCCCCGGCCACCTTGAGGCCCGCTTCCATCTTCTGCCACTCGGTGGAGTCGAGCATCAGAGGCAGATTGACGTTGGTGACCAGACGGCTCACCAACGCATGCATGTCGCGCTCGCCATCTCGGCCGACGTAGTCGACGTTGACGTCGAGCACATGGGCGTTCTCCTTGACCTGACCGCGCGCCACCGCCACCAGACCATCCCAGTCTTCGGCGGCCAGCAGCTCGCGCACCTTCCTGGAGCCGCTGGCGTTGAGGCGCTCGCCGATGATCAGGAAGGAGTTGTCCTGGAGATACGGCGTGGTGCCGTAGATCGAGCTTGCTGCCGGCTCGTAATGCAGCGGGGGCCGCGGCGATTCGCCGCGGCGCACGGGCCGTTCGGCTGGTTTGAGCTCGGCGGAGAGCTCCACCAAAGCGCCGATGTGGGCTGGGGTGGTGCCGCAGCAGCCGCCGATCACCTGAACGCCCAGGTCTTCGACGAAGTGCAGCAGCTGCATTTTCATCTCAGTGGGGGTGAGCCGGTAATGGGCCACTCCGCCGATGTTCTCGGGCAGGCCCGCGTTGGGAATGCAGCTCACCACAAAGGGACTGTGGGCGCTGAGATAACGGATGTGCTCCTTCATCTGCTCAGGGCCTGTGGCGCAGTTGAGCCCCAGCACATCGATGTTGAAGGGCTCGAGGATCGCCACCACCGCGGCAATATCGGAGCCCACCAGCATCGTGCCGGTGGTCTCCATGGTCACGCTCACCATCAACGGCCGGCGCTGTCCGGTTGCGGTGAAGGCCGCTTCGATGCCGTGCAGCGCCGCCTTGATCTGCAGCACGTCCTGGCAGGTCTCGACGATGAACAGATCCACATCGCCGGCGATCAGCCCTTCGGCCTGCTCGGCGAACGAGGCCTTCATGGTGTCGAAGTCGACGTGGCCCAGGGTCGGCAGCTTGGTGGTGGGGCCCATGGAACCCGCCACGAACCGCGGCTTTTCAGGGGTACTGAACGCGTCGGCCATCGCACGGGCCAGCTCGGCCGCCCGCTTGTTGAGCGCAAACGCCTGATCAGCAATGTCGTATTCGGCCAGCACCAGCGAGGTGGCCCCGAAGGTGTCGGTCTCGATCACATCAGCTCCCACCTCCAGAAACTGGCGGTGGACCGCCTGCACGGCATCAGGTCTGGTGAGCACCAGAACTTCGTTGCAACCCTCGAGTGCCGCGCCGCCGAAGTCGTCGGCGCCCAGATTCATCTGCTGCAGCGAGGTGCCCGTGGCCCCGTCAAAGACCAGCACCGGGCGCTCCGGGCTATGCAGCCGCTGGAGAAAACCGACGCGCTGGGCTGGCAGCGCCGATGGCGCTGGGATCGTGCTGGTGCTGTTGGCCATCAACCGTCAAGACGAACCCGGGTGACCCAATGGTCATAGGCGGGATCGCGGCCCTCCGTGATCGCCGTCAGACGCTCACGGAGGCGCTCCATGATCGGCCGGTCAAGCGGCAGATCGGTGGTTTCGATGCGACGCACCGGCGTCACCTTGGCTGCGGTGCCACTGAGGAAGACCTCATCGGCCACGAACAGTTCGGTCTTGTCAACCGGGCGTTCCAGCGTCGGGATGTCCATGGCGCGGGCCAGTTCGAGCACGCTGGCGCGCGTGATGCCCTCGAGGATGTCCTGATCAACCCCGGGTGTGATCAGGACACCGTCGCGCACCATGAACAGGTTCATGCCGCTGGCTTCGCTCACCTTTCCGCGGCTATTGAGCAGCAGGGCCTCGTCAAAGCCGCTTTTGACAGCCTCTGTCTTGGCCAGAGAACTTGTGATGTAGGCGCCGCTGATTTTGCCCCTCAGGGGCAGGGAGCGGTCCTCCTGGCGGCACCACGAGCTGATCCGGCAGCTGACACCTTCAGGAGAGAGATAGTCACCCAGTTCGAGGCCGTAGATCAGAAAGTCGGTCTCGATGTTGTGGAGCCTGGGGGCGATGCCCAGATCACTGGTGTAGACAAATGGCCGCAGATAGGCAGGCGTAGACGGCCTGTTGGCCCGCAAAAAGGCCGTGATCGCCTCGAGGATGGTGGTCTCGCTGAGTTCCGTCAGCAGCAGCCGAGCGCTCTGGCTGAGGCGCCTGGCGTGCCGATCAGCACGGAACAGGAGAATCTCAGTCGCATCAGCGGGATTCGGCAGGGCACGCATGCCACCGAAGGCGCCGGTGCCGTAATGGAGGGCATGGGTCGCTACCGAGAGTGTGGCTTCGGCAAAGGGCACGCAGCGGCCGCCGAACCAGGCATAGGGAAGAAACTGATGCATGGCGTTCCGGGTCGAGGCGACGTCTGATCGGGCCTGGGTGACCCCGATCTTCTCACTGCAACAGCAAGGATGGGCGCATGCACAGGCCCGCACGCCGTCCCGGCAGTCATGACCCCCTCGTCCAGGGGGAGCTGATCGAGCAGGACCCGGCGCCGCTGCTCCTGTTGTCGAGTGCCGACACCGACCTGGCCGCTGTGTCCAGCCTGGTCGAGCACGATCCCCAGATCCTGGGGGTGGCGGTGCGGGTTCTGAACCTGCAGGCCCTGGCCAGCCCCGCGTTGATCGATCACTACCTGGCCAGCACCGCCGCCACCGCAAAGATGGTGGTGGTGCGGCTGCTGGGCGGCCGGGGCCACTGGAGCTATGGACTCGAGCAACTGGGCCGCTGGGCGACCGAGTTCCCTGAACGCCAGGTCCTGGTGCTGGCCGGAACAGCTGACGAAGACAACGCCCTGTGCCCCCTGAGCACGCTCAAGCCCGAACTCGCATCGGCCCTCTCGCGCTGTTGGCGAGAAGGGGGAGCCCACAACCTGGGACAGGTGCTCAGAGCCGTGGGTGCGGTGCTGCGCGGGGAGGATCCGCCCTTACCCACTCCCCAACCCCAGGCAGACCCCATGCGCCACGACTGGCGCGATGACCCGGGTGCACGGGTCGGTGTGCTGCTCTACAGGTCATTGCACCAGGCCGGTGACGATGCCTGGATGGATGCGCTGCTCGCAGCTCTGCGGCAACGGGGCCTATGCCCACGGGCGCTTTGGGTGAGCGGTCTGCGGGATCAGGCCGTCGCCGCAGGGGTCCATCACCTGCTGGCCCGTGAACGGGTCGGCGCCGTGCTGTGCGGCACCGCCTTTGCTTCAGTGCAGTTCGAGGAGGCCGCACTGGGTGCCCCGCTGTGGGACGGACTGGGTGTTCCGGTGCTCCAGGTACTGGCTAGTACCCAGCCTGAAGCCGTCTGGCTTGCCAGCAGCATCGGGCTGTCGCCCCTGGATCTGAGCCTGCAGGTTGCGTTGCCCGAACTCGACGGACGAGTCACCACCCGCATCGGCGCCTTCAAGGAGGTGGTCTCGGAGGGTGAGGAGGCTGACCTGGCCAGGCTGGGCACCGTTCTGCATCGCTATCAGCCCGACCGCGAGCGCCTGGCCTGGATCGCCGAGCTGACCCAGCGTTGGATCACCCTGCAGCAGACACCTGCAGAGCGGCGGCGTGTGGCCCTGGTGCTGGCCAACTACCCAACCCGCAATAGCCGTCTCGCCAATGGCGTGGGGCTTGACACGCCGGCCAGCACCGCCCTGATGCTGCAGTGGCTGGCCGAGGCGGGATACCAGCTCGATGCCGATCCTGACAACAGCGACGGCGGGCAGGGTCTGCCCGGCACCGGCGATGCCCTGATCGCACGACTGCTAAAGGGACGCAGCAACGATCCCGAAAGCAACCACCGGCCAGCGCTGGGGTACCTGCCTCTGGCCCAGTACCTCAGCTGGTACGCCGGCCTGCCTGGTGCCGCCCAGGCCAACCTTGAGGCCCGCTGGGGGGCACCGCACCGTGATGCGGGCCTCGAGAGCGATGCGCAGGGGCAGCTGGGCTTTGCCATTCGGGGACTGGCGTTCGGCCATGTGGTGGTGCTGATCCAACCGGAGCGCGGCTATGAGCGCGATCCGGCCCTGAGCTATCACTGCCCCGATCTCCCGCCGACCCATGCCTATCTGGCCCAGTACCTCTGGTTGCGCCAGAGGTTCGGCGCCCATGCCGTGGTGCACGTGGGCAAGCACGGCAATCTTGAATGGTTGCCAGGCAAGGGGCTCGGCCTCTCCTCGCAGTGCTACCCCGAGCTAGCCCTGGGGCCCATGCCCCACCTGTACCCGTTCATCGTCAACGATCCGGGTGAAGGCTCCCAGGCCAAACGGCGCGCCCAGGCCGTGATCCTCGATCACCTGACGCCTCCGTTGGGACGGGCCGGGCTGCACGGCGGACTTCTGGAGCTCGAATCCCTGCTCGATGAGTACTGGGAGGCCGAACAGCTGGGCTCGCAACGGCTCGAACAGCTGCGACAGCGCCTGGCCGAGCATCTCGCCCAACTGCAACTGCCGGGGCTGGGGAGCAGCGTCGATTCCAAGGAGCTCGAGGCCTGCCTGGATCAGGCGGATGGCTATCTGTGTGAGCTCAAGGAGGCCCAGATCCGGTTGGGGCTGCACACCTATGGAACCCTGCCGCCCCCAGGCAAGGCCGAAGAATTGCTGCTGGCTCTGGCCCGTCCACCCCAGGCCGGTCTCCCCGGGCTGACCCAGGCAATCGCCATGGACCTGGGCCTGGACCTGGATCCCTGGACCGATCCGGAGGAGGCTCCCCTGCATGACGACGACAGGCTGATCCTGGACCGGTTGCGTCAGCATCCGGCGCCGCTGCTGCGGCGTGTGGGCGATGGGGTGGCCCTGCTCGAGGAACGCGCCCTGGCGCTGGTGACCCATGCCTGGTCGGGCCACAACCAGGGTGCAGACATGCCCCCCCGCGGCCTGGAATCGGAGTTTCAGCCCATCGGAGCCGCCACCCAGCGTTGTCTTGACCATCTTCAACACGTGCTGATGCCTGCGCTGGCAGCCTGTGGCGCCGCCGAGCGTCAAGCCCTGCTGCAGGGGCTTGAGGGACGACGCATCGCCGCCGGACCTGCGGGGGCACCGACCCGTGGTCGACCGGATCTGCTGCCGACGGGTCGCAACTTCTACAGCGTCGACCTGCGGGGACTGCCCACAGAAACGGCCTGGGACCTGGGCCGGCGCAGCGCTGAGCTGCTGCTCGAGCTGCATCTGCAGGACGAGGGCGAGCACCTGCGCACCCTGGCGCTAACGGTGTGGGGGACGGCCACGATGCGCAACGGCGGCGAAGACGTCGCCCAGGCCCTTGCCCTGCTTGGCGTCCGACCCGTGTGGGACGGTCCCACACGGCGTCTGGTGGATGTGGAGGTGATCCCACTCCACGACCTCGGCAGGCCCAGGGTCGATGTGACCTTGCGCATCTCGGGACTGTTCCGCGACGCCTTTCCCCAGCTGGTGGGTTGGTTCAACAGGGCGACGACGCTGGTGGCCTGCCTCGATGAATCCGATGACGCCAACCCACTGGCCGCCGCCAGCCGCCGTGATGGCAGCAGCGGCAGGGTCTATGGCAGTGCTCCCGGGGGCTATGGAGCCGGTCTTCAGGGCCTGATCGACAGCGGCAACTGGGCTGACCGCAACGATCTAGCCCAGGCATTCCTGACCTGGAGCGCCTGGCGCTATGACAGCGAGTCCGGGGCTGGCGGCGGTCTTGCCGCCGTTGCCGACCGCCAGGGGCTCGAGCGGCGCCTCAGCCAGGTGCAGGTGGTGCTGCACAACCAGGACAACCGGGAGCATGACCTGCTCGATTCCGACGATTACTACCAGTTCCAGGGGGGGCTGAGCGCCGCAGCCGAGGTGTTGCAGGGGCAGGCGCCAGCCCTCTGGTTCGCGGATCATTCGCGTCAGCAGCGCCCCCGGATGCATCGCCTGGAGCACGAGGTCGACAAGGTGCTGCGCTCACGGATGCTCAACCCCCGCTGGATCGAGGCCATGACCCAGCATGGTTACAAGGGTGGTTTCGAGATGGCGGCCAGTCTTGACTACCTGTTTGCCTACGACGCCAGCACCGGGCGCATGCCGGATTGGAGCTACGGAGCTCTGCAGGCTGCCTGGCTCGACGACCCCATGGTTCAGGATAGTCTGCGCCAGTCAAATCCATGGGCCCTGCGGGACATGGGAGAACGGCTGTTGGAAGCCCACCACCGCGGACTGTGGGAGGGGGCAAGCCCAGAGCAGCTAGACCGGCTGAAGACGTTGGTGCTGGAGAGCGAGGCCCTCACCGAGGGGTTCTAGCTGCGCAGTTCGCGGGCCATCGCCTTGAAGGGGTTGATGTCACCAGGTTTGCCGACCTGCCGGGTGATCTCGGGTTGGGACTGGGCATTGGACTGCTCCTCCTGCTCCTTTTTGATGGCAGCAGGACCGCCGGGCACATTGACGCCGACGGCCGAACCCTTCATGCGCTGCTCGAGCTCCTTGGGGCTGAGCTGCTGGGCGAAGGTTTTCTTGACAGGCTTGGGAACGCCACCGGCGAGATTGGGCCCTTCCTCACGGGTCTGAATGCCCGCCAGGCCTTCGCTCATCTTCTCAAGACGGGACTCCATCGATGCCACTTCGGCCACCATTTCCTTGTTGCCGGGGCTGTCGAGGGTGCCTGGGAAGGTGTGGCGGATCGTGTTCGAACGCTTCATGAACGAAACATCCCCCAGGCTGCTGGAGGCTTCCGGTTCCAGATAAAAGCTGGAGTCCTGCTTCTTGGGGGCATTGGCCTCAGCGGCCGATTTGGCGGCCTTGGCACCGAGCAGACGATCGAACAGACCCATCAGCGAGGCAGAAATGCTCGCTAAACCCTAGCGGCCGCAGAGGTCGTAACCATGGCTGTCGGTCCCGCAACTCATCAAAAGGCCACAACGTCGCACCTCAGCGGCGATCGCCTCACACACCAGCGGAGTCGGCGACCAGATCGGTGCCATGTCGTAGTCGTACCAGGTTTCAGCACCATCAAATCCCAGCTTGGCTGCAGCCCTGATGAGGGTGTTGAAGGGCAAACGGTAACGGCCGGGGTGGGCCAGCAGGGCCAGACCACCCGCCGCATGGATGGCCGCGACCACGACATCGGCCCGCAGCGCAGCGCCGATCTGGCTGCTGCCCTGCAAGTAGGGGGTCAGCGAAGGGTGGTGGGCGTCGAACCCCAGAGCCAGCACATGCACCAGGCAGCCCTCCAGCAGGGCGCTGATCTCGACGCCGCGCCACAGGACCGGGGCGGGCAGATGTCGATCCCGGGCCCGTTCCAGCACAGCATGGGCACCGTCATAGGCCGCCAGGCTGTGATGGTCGGTGATGGCCAGATGTTCGAGCCCCAGGGTGAGGGCCTGTTGTGCCAGATCGGCTGGCCTGAGGCTGCCGTCCGAGCAGAGCGTGTGGCAGTGGAAGTTCACCCGTGTCGGGCAGCACTGCGGCGTGATGTCGACAAGCACGGCAGCGAGCGGGTGAGCCAGCCGTGATGGGGGCCAGTGTCCTGCCGACATGCTCAGGCCCCTGAGCCATCTGCCTGGGATGCGAGCCGTTCCTCCCGCAACCGGCGCCAACGGGCATAAAACTGAATCGAAGCGGCCATGAACAGCACCAGGGCGACCACCAACCAGGTGGCAGCACCCGTAGGGAACTGGGCCTTGAAGACCACCAGCATCACCACGATCACGAGCAGCAGGGTCGGCAGCTCATTGAGGGCCCGCAGCTGACGCCCGCTCCAGCGGCACAACCCGCGCTGCAGCTGCCCCATGAGCCTGTAGCAGAGGCCGTGATAAGCGAGCAGGGCCGCCACAAAGGCGAGCTTGGCGTGCATCCAGCCCTGCTGCAGCCAGGCCGGGTTGACGCTCAGGAGGCCCACCGCGCACACCACCGCGACGACCATGCCGGGGGTGGTGATGATGTTGGCCAGGCGACGCTCCATCAGGGCGTACTGCTGCTGAAAGGCGTCCCTGATGGTCGGTTCGAGGTCCTCCGCTTCGCGGTGATAGATGAACAGCCGCACCAGGTAAAACAGTCCGGCAAACCAGACCACCACTCCCACGATGTGAAGGGTCTTGAACCAGAGATAGGCCTCAGGGGGCCAGCTCAGGGCCAGCATCATGGCCGCGGTCATGCAAGGAAAGCTGCGCCCGCAGGTTACGGCTGGGCGAGACAGCACGGCGTCAGGCCTGAACAGCGAGCTGCCGATGGTCGGCTGCCGTGGCCCGGATCGCATCGAGCTCAGCGGCATCCAGCTTCGCCAGCTGTTTCATCATCAGGCCCATGCGCGGGTTGCGGCCCAGCTGAGCCTGGTGACGGGCCAGGAAATCCCAGTAAAGGCTGTTGAACGGGCAGGCGTCAGGTCCGTGGCGGGCTTTGACATTGAAGCGACACCCCTTGCAATAGGTACTCATGCGATTGATGTAGGCGCCGCTCGCGGCATAGGGCTTGCTGGCCAACAGACCACCATCGGCAAACAGGCCCATGCCGATCACGTTGGTCTGCATCACCCAGTCGTACCCGTCGATGAACTGACGGTGAAACCAACCTGTCAGGGCCTGCGGATCGAGACCCGCCAGCAGTCCGTAGTTGGCCAGCACCATCAGCCGCTGGATGTGGTGGGCATAGCCCGTGGCCCTGATCTCGCCCAGCACGGTGTCCATGCAGGCCATGCCACTGCCCCCCAACTGCTCGAGCCACGCCGGCAGAGGAGCCACAGCGCCGAAATGGTTACGCTCGGTGTAGTCGGGGCCGAACAGCCAGTAGAGACCGTTGGTGTATTCGCGCCAACCCAGGATCTGACGAATCACCCCTTCGAGGCTGGGCAGCGGTGTGCCACGCTCGAGCCCTGCCTGCTCAAGGCGTCTGATCAGCTCCAGCGGATGGAGCAGACCCAGGTTGAGATAGGGCGACAGCAGGGCATGCCAGAGGGTGGGCTGGGCGCTGACCATCGCATCCTGGTAAGGGCCAAAGCCATCGAGGCGTGTGGCGATGAACTGCTCGACCACCGCCAGGGCGCTTTGGCGGGTGACTGCCCAGCCAAACCTCTCCAGCGAGCCGGGCAGGGGTGGCAGCCCCGCACTGCGGCGCCCGTTCTGGATGCCCTCGACCTTGGCCAGCACTGCGACAGTGACGGCATCGGGTTCACACCACAGGGGATCCGGGCCGCTGAGCCCCCTGGGCGGGGATTTGCGGTTGTCGTGGTCAAAGTTCCACTGGCCTCCAAGGGGCTCGCCCCCCGGGCCCATGAGCACGCCGAAACGGCGCCTGCCCTCGCGGTAGAACAGCTCAAGCCGCAGCTGCCTGTAGGGCCTGGCCCAGGTCGCGAAGTCGTCGCGGCTCCACAGAAAGGCCGTTGAAGCGTGCCAGATCAGGCGGGGAGGCAACGGCCGGTCTCGCGCCTGGTGATTGTCACTGGGGTCAAGGAGCCTGGAGATCGCCATGCGAAACGGCCGCTCGGCCGGCTCCATCACGTGCAGCTCTGTGATGCTGTGTTCGACCAGCCAGGGTTGAAGCGCGTCGGCGAAGCCGCTTGCTTCGCGGTAGTCGACATGCCATCCGGCCTCGCCGAGCTCGGCGGCAAAATGACGCATGGCACTCCAGACCAGCACCAGCTTCTGGAGGTGGTAGGCCCGCTGGTGCAGCACACCACTGCTTTCGATCAGCAGCACCCGTGAACGTCGCTGCGCTTCGGCCACTCCCAGCTTGGCAACAAGGTCGTGAAGCGCGGCCTGGTTCAGCGACAGCTGGTCCCCCAGGACCCAGATGCCGATGGTCATGCGGGTGCCTCCGGGGTGAAGCGGCAGGCACGTTGGGCCACGGCTCCGGCATAGCCCCGTTCAACCGGACCCATGAGAGGCGACAGAGCTCCGCTGCGGCAATCGATCGACAGGCGTTCATGGCGTCCCTGCTGGTCGCTCACCCGCAACCGCAGGAGCCAGGGGTAGGTGCTGCTGCGGGCAAACCCGTCGCCGCAGACCGGTCCCACGCAGATGCCGGGGGCAGCCATCACCGGTTTGCAGCCGCTGGCCAGCATCAGGCCTGACAACCAGGCCATGACCAGCAGCAGCCCCAGTCTCCGCAGCGGGCGGCGCATCACGGGGCGAGATCGGCCATCGCCCCATCTTCGGGCGCCATGGCATCAGGGGTCGGCCCAGGCTGCCCATCCCGGGGATGAAAATAATCCCAGACTGCTGCGGCCAGGGCCGGACCCATGCCGGGCGCCGCCGCGATCTGATCAACACTGGCAAGTTGGATCGCATCGATCGAGCGGAAGTGGGCCAGCAACTCGCGCACACGGCGCGGGCCCAGACCGGCGATGTCCGAAAGGCGCGAGCGTTTCATGCGCTCGCCACGCTGCTGCCGGTGAAAGCTGACGGCAAAACGGTGGGCCTCGTCGCGCAGGCGCCGCAGCAGCTGAACCCCCAGTTGGTCGGGCTCACTGTCCAGGGGCTCCCTTGCCCCCGGCAGGAACACCTCCTCGCGCTGCTTGGCCAGGGAACACACCACCAGCTCGTCGTGCAGATCGAGCTCCCGCAGGGCTTCCATCACCGCCGACAACTGGCCCTTGCCACCGTCGATCATGACCACATCGGGCCAGTCGCCCATGCCGCCGGTGTGCAGGGCGCTGTCGGATGTGCGCCGCAATGCCGACAGATCGGCACCTTCGGCCTTGGCGCTGGCCCAGCGGCGGAAGCGGCGCCGCATGATCTCAGCCATGGCCATGAAGTCGTCGGAATGGCCCGAGCGGATCGTGCTGCTCTGAATCCTGTATTTGCGGTAGTGCTGTTTCGCCGGCAGACCGTCGATGAACACCACCTGCGAGGCCACCGCATCGCTGCCCTGGATGTGGCTGATGTCGTAACCCTCGATGCGGCGCGGCGGATTCGGCAGATCGAGCAGCTGGGCGAGGTCTTCGGTGGCCAGCAGGTTCTGTTCGCTGCTGCGCTGGGCCCGTTCGAGCTCGTAGCTGGCGTTGCGCACCACCAGTTCGATCAGATCAGCCTTCTGCTGCCGTTGGGGCACCATGAGACGCACCCTGCGGCCCCGCTGCTCGCTGAGCCAGTCGGCGATCAGGGCCTGCTGGGGCAACGGGTGCTGCAGCACCAGCTCGGGCGGGATCTCGACCCCCTCAACCTGGCTGTAGTGCTCTTCGATCACGGTCTGCAGGATGCGACCCAGGTCCCCGGAGACCGCCGCATCGGCCATGTAGCCGAGACGGCCCACCAGCTTGCCAGCGCGCATCTGGAACAGTTGCACCGCTGCCACCCGGTCGTTGCTGGCCATGGCGATGGCATCACGGCTGACCGAGCTGTCGCCGATGCTCATCTTCTGGTCGGCGGTCAGGGTGTCGAGCCCCTGGATCTGATCGCGCACCCGGGCCGCACTCTCAAAATCGAGTCGTTCGGCGTAGCGACCCATCTGCGCATTCAGCAGATCGAGCAGCTCGTCGTTGCGCCCCTGAAAGACCATCGCGACCTGCCGCAGGGTCTGGTGGTAGGCCTCAGAGCTGATCTTCTGCTGGCACACCCCCGGGCAGCGACCAATGTCGAAGTTGAGGCAGGTGCGGTCTTTGTAGAGGGGCTGGGGCCGCTGTCGCAGCGGAAACACCCGCTTCACCAGGCCAAGGGTGCGGCGCAGCAGGCCCACATCAACGTAGGGCCCGTAGAAGCGGTCCAGGGGCGAACGAAAGCGCCGCCGCCGGGTGATGAAAATGCGCGGATACGCCTCACTCCAGGTGATGCAGAGATAGGGATATTTCTTGTCATCCTTCAGCAGAACATTGAAATGCGGCTGGTTCTGCTTGATCAAGTTCGACTCCAGAGCCAGCGCCTCGGCCTCCGAGTCGGTGACGATGAATTCGATCTCACAGACCTGCCGCACCATCAGCCGGATGCGGGGACTGTGGCCATGGCCACTGCCACTCTGGAAATAGCTGCGCACGCGGTTGCGCAACACCTTGGCCTTGCCGATGTAGAGGACCCTGTCCTCGCCATCGCGCATCAGATAGCACCCCGGCTCGCTGGGGAGTTCAGCCAGCCGCGCCTTGAGCCGCGCGGGCTCGTGCAGCAGGGGCGAGACGCTCATCCCCGGCGCCCGGTCGTGGTCAACCGCCGTACTGCCAGCCAGTGCTGGAGAGTTCCAGGGCAGGGCCGTCGGCCTGCAGGGTGGCGGTTTTCACCTCGCCCACAAACACCGTGTGGTCGCCAGCGGCCACCTGCCCCACCAGTTCGCATTCGACAGCTCCGATGGCGTCGTTAAGAAGCGGCAGGCCCAGGGGCCCGAGGCTGAACGGGGCCGCATCGAAACGGCCCCCGATCGCCCGCTGAGGCTTGAAGAACACGGCGGCCAGATCTTTCTGATCGGCCTTGAGCACATTCAGCGAGAACCGACCGGTGCGCTGAATGATGCCGTTGCTGGTGCTGTCGGATCGCACCGCCATCACCACCAGCGGCGGCTCAAAGCTTCCCTGGGTGACCCAGCTGGCCGTGAAGCCGTTGACCTCCCCAGCTTCTGCCACGCCGCAGATGAACACCCCGTGCGGGATCTTGCGCAGCAGGATCTTCTTGGCATCGGCATCAAGGTTGGCGTTGGGGGCCATCGGGCTGCGGCATCGACAGGGACAACTCTAGAAACAGTCGTCACCCGCCATAGGCTCGATGCCAGCGAGGCCGGATTCATGCGCGCGCTCTACCCCGGCAGCTTTGACCCCCTCACCCTGGGTCATCTGGATCTGATCGAACGGGCCTGCCGTCTGTTTGAGGTCGTGGTCGTGGCCGTGCTGCAGAACCCAAGCAAGACGCCGGTGTTCAGCCTGCGGGAGCGGCTCGACCAGATTGAAACCGCCACCCGGCATCTGTCCAACGTTGAGGTGGGCAGCTTTGACGGGCTGACGGTGCAATACGCACGCCACTGTCAGGCGGCGGTGATTCTGCGGGGGCTGCGGGCGCTGAGTGACTTCGAGTTCGAGCTGCAGATCGCCCACACCAACAAAAGCCTGGCTGCCGACATCGAGACCGTATTTCTGGCGACGGCCACCCAGCACAGCTTTCTGAGCAGCTCGGTGGTCAAGGAGGTGGCGCGCTTCGGTGGGGATGTCCGCCACATGGTGCCGATGGGAGTGGCAGACGACCTGATAAGGCTCTTAAATCGGACATCCCCAGGAACCTGAGATGGCCGATCCGCAGATCACCGTGCTGGATCAACTCGATCAACTCGAGGAAGTGGTGCTCGACGGCAGCCGCATTCCCTTTAGCGGTGGTCGTCTCGTCAATGAGACCGATGCACTCGAGGTCATCGATGCCCTGCGTGAGGCCGTGCCCGGGCAACTCGCCCTTGCCCGGGAGCTGCTGGCCCAGAAGGAGGAGTTCATCACCAAGGCCCGTCAGCAGGCCGACGAGATCCTGACAGCTGCGCGGCGGGAACGGGAGCAGTTGATCAGCAGCGCTGCTGTGCGCCAGGAAGCTGAACGCCAGGTGTTGGAGCTCAGGGAGCAGGCCCGACAGCAATGCGACCAGCTGCTGTTGCAGGGTCGCCAGCAGGCCGCCCAGGCCGAACAGGAGCTGCAGGCCCGCCTGGCGCAGATGGAGCAGCAATTCGCTGGTCGGCGCCAGCAGCTCGAGCAGGAGGCCGCCGAGCGTCAGCGTCTGTTGATCGAGCAGCATGACCGCAACCGCCAGCAGGCCATGGCGGAACTCGAGCAGATCCGCCACGAGGGGCTGCGGGTGCAGCAGGCCAGCCAGTCCGAAGCTGAGCGCCTGCAGAACGATGCTCTGCAGTTCCGCCAGCAGACCCAGCAGCAGTGTGATGCCCTGGTGAGCCGCAGCCGTCAGGAGGCCGCCGCCGTGGTCGATGGAGCCAACCGTTACGCCGAACAGGTGCTCGGCGAACTCGAAACCCGGCTGCGGGATCTCAGCCAGGTGGTGCTTGGTGGCCGCCGCGAGCTGGTCAGGATGCAGAACCCCGAGACCCCGGGTGCGGGCGGCGCAGAACCGGCCCAGCTGTCCAAGCGCGCACGGGTGGCCAGCAAACTGCGTCAACTGGCGAGCTGAGGCCGCAGTGCCTTAGTTGCAGAGATCGGTGTTCTGGACCTGCAGCAACACGGCACCGATGGTTCTGTTGGGATCCCCCGCGCCATTGCTGATCGCACTGACGTAACGCGGACCGTCTGCGGTTTGCAACACACCGCTGATCGATCGCACACCGCTGATCGTTCCTGTCTTGCCGACGAATCGGCCCTGCAGGGGCGTACCGCCGTAGAACCGGCGCAGGGTGCCGCGCTCTCCCGCCACGGCCATCGACGCGAGGTAGTGGCGGCCATAAGGGTGGTGATCCATGCGCAACAACAGGGCTGCGAGCAGACGACTGGTGAGCCGGTTGGCACGGTCGAGCCCGCTGCCATCGGCAAGGCGCAGACCCTGCAAAGGCAATCCCTGTTCACCCAGCCACAGGGTCGCCCGGCGCCGCACTTCCGTCAGATCCCAGCTCCCGGAAGCCTGCCTCAGCAACACCTCAGAGGTGAAGTTGTGGCTCTCGGTGTTGGCCAGACTCAGCAGCTTGTGCATCGAGGCTGACGCCTCTTCATGCAGCAGCACCGCATCGGCGGGCATGGGTTGACGGGCCGAGACCAGGGCGACCTGAAGACGACCGCCCTGCTGCGTGGCAGTGCGCTGCAACAACGTCTGCAACCGCGATGGTGGGTTGAGCACGGCGTCGTGAATGGCATTGCTGGTCACCGCTAGCCGCGTGATCGGTGCGCCGTAGGCGTAGTAGCGGTCACTGGGATCCCACCCGTTTGGCCACCAGGCCTGCGGCGGTTCTTCGGCGACCTCAAGCCTGACGAGAGCACCGGGCTGGCTGGCGCCACCGCCGGAACCGAGGGCGAGCTTGGCAAAGCGTTGCAACTGGGGCAGCGCCAGATCCGGATCGCCTTCACCGGTCAGACGGAAACGACCATCGGCGAGGCGCCAGAGCTGGGACCTGAGGCGGTGGTCAGGCCCGAGCTGATCGAGGGCGTAGGCGGTGCTGATCAGCTTCTGGTTGGACGCTGGAATGCGTGGAATGGAGCCATTGAGATCGGCCAGAAGGCGACCCTGGGAATCGGCAATGCTGATGCTCCAGACCCCGGCTTCGGCACCCACCTGTGCGGCCACGCGTGTCTGCAGGGCGGGGCAACTCACCTGGTGCTGAAGCTGGGGCAGGCCGAGCGGCGGCGGCGACAGCGGCATGGCCCGGGCCTGTCCGCCCAGCAGCAGTGCACCACCAAGCCACCAGCGCAACGAAGATGCCATCACGCTCAGGATTGACCGAGCTGGAGCCCGGTGACACTGCCGATGACACGAAAGGACTCACCCTCAAGCTCCACCGGGGCGCCGATCTTCAGATTCTGATTGCCGAAGACCACGCCTCCGCCGGCGCGACGGCCCTGGCCCTTGAGTACAAACCGTGCATCAAGGGTGGGCAGCGTTTGCTGGTTCGGGTCGGGGGCTGTGACCACGGATCCGTTGGACTGAACCGCGGTCAGTCGGCGGGTCAGGGGAATCACCGCATCGAGCCTGACGCTGCCATGGGGCTGGTTGCGAATCACGATGGCCAGCTTTCCGGCCCTGCGCGCCGACTCCAGAAGGGTGGCCGGTGAAGCGACTGCAACACCACGCACATCCACCAAGACTGTGACAGGGGTCAGACCGCCGGTTGCCCTGGCGACCGCATTGCTGAGTTTGGGGCTCCAGATCACACCGACGGCAGCCAGCACGAGTGCGGCGGCGGCTCCCGCATCCACCAGGCTCCAGGAACGGGCGCTACCACCTTGGGGAGCAGTCGTCATGGCCTGACCTGAACTCAGCGGCAGTGTACGGAGCCTGGCGCTCCCAGGCCAGTCGGGCCATCAGTTACGCAGCCCCTCGATCAGGGCATCGACGGCCCGCAGGGTGCTGGCCACACCGGCGCCGGCGGCGCCGCTGAGCGTCGCGGCGATCGCTTCGCCATCGGGCTTCTGCTCAAAGGTGGCAACAAGCCGATAGCCATCGGTGTCGCTGCGGTAGAGCTCCCAGGGACCGGGGGCTGCCTGTCGCAGCGCACCACCGTCGAGGGGGATCAGCGCATAGGCACTGGTCCAGGTGGACACAAACCCGCGTCGGCGCTCACGCGCGACGCTGCCAATGCCCACCGCCGCATCCTCGAGACGGCCATTGACCATGACGACGCTGCCGCGATGACGCCCACAGAGCCGTTCAAAAATTTCATAGTCGGCGGCGGTGGGTGCCATGGCCAGCAGCACCCCATCGGTGGTCGGACGCTGCTCGAGCTGGCGGAAATCAACGATGCGATCGGCCAGATCGGGCGCATCGCGGCGCGCCAGGGCAGCGCCGCCGGCATCGCTGAACAGCAGCAGAACCGGCACCCCCTGCTGGCTCAGCTGGGTCAGCAAACGCAGCACCGGCGCCAGCAGTCGCAGACCCTCGAAGCGCCATTCGATGCTCCAGCGACCCCCATCGTTGCCCTGCAACACAGCCTGCAGAGACCCAAGCGTCTGGGCTTCGGCAGAGCGAAGGTCGGCAGGAAGCATCACATGCGCGGGAGCTGCGGACCGAACCTAAGGGTCCGGAGCCTCAGAACCGCACCGTGCGATGGCGGCGTCTAGCGCCAGGCAGACCCTGCCGAGCTCGGACTCCTGCAGCCAGGGCCCTAGGCTGAGGCGGAGGCCCGATGCGGCCTGTGCCGCGTCAAACCCCATGGCCTGCAGCACCGGGCTGGCCGCCGGGCCACCAGAGGCAGCGCTGCAGGCTGAACCGCTGCTGGCGGCGATGCCCTGGCGCCAAAGGGCCCGCACCAGCTGCCGCCCGGGAAGCCAACCACCCCGCCGGTTTTGCACCATGACGCTGATGTGGTGCGGTAGACGGGGACTGAGGGCTGGATCGGGCCCGCTCAACTGCACCTGATCCAGTTGCGTCAGCTCGGCGAGCAGGCGGTTGCGCATCCGTTCGACCCGCTGGGCTTCGCCATTGGTGTGCGCCCGTTGCGCGACCTCGAGCGCCGCCGCAAATCCGGCCGCCAGCACCACCGGCTCGGTACCGGCACGCAGTCCCCGCTCCTGAGCACCACCGCCAAGCCGGGACTGCAGCTCCAGACCCGGGCGCACCAGCAGGCAGCCGATCCCCCGTGGACCTCCCAGCTTGTGCGCGGTGAGGCTGAGCAAGTCCACAGGTAGCTGGTCAAAATGAATGGGGACATGCGGTGCCAACTGAACTGCGTCGCTGTGCAGCAACACGCCATGCCGGCGGCAGAGGTTGCCGATCGTCTCGAGAGGTTGCACAGTTCCGACCTCGCTCTGCCCCCAGATCACCGAAACCAGACGGGTCGGAGGTTCCAGGAGGGCTTCAAGCGCGACAAGATTGATCCTGCCTTGCCTGTCGACGGGTATTCGCTGCAGCTGCCAGCCCCGACGGGCCAGTCGCTGGGCAGCCGCCACAACGGCAGGGTGTTCGACGGCTGAGATCAGCAGCCGACCGGGCTGCAGCTGCGCCGCGGCGCCCAGCAGCGCCAGATCAATGGATTCGGTCGCTCCAGAACAGAACAGGACCGCATTGGCAACAGTGCCGAGGTACCGGCCCAGCTGGAGCCTCGCCCGCTCAAGCGACTCGGACGCCGCAAGTCCAAACCCATGCAGGCTGCTGGGGTTGGCCCAGGCGTCGCGCTGGGCCAGGGCCATCGCGTCCTGAACCTGCGGCAGCAGCGGCGTGGTGGCACAGGCGTCAAGGTACAGCGCAGCGTCAGAGCTCACGGCTGAAACGGGCGCGGGTTCGGGCCTCGAGCGATTCACTGGCCATCGTCACCAACCCGTCCAACGAGGTGTTCTGCAGCAACGCCATGGCCCGGGCCCGGGCCTCGGCACTGGGGCAGTGTTCGGGACGCAGGCAGCCATTCACACAGGCGGTCGCACAGTCGATGGTGTCTGTGCTGCTGGGCTGGCTAGCCGGGAGTGCTGCAACGTGTTCTTCCTGCGCGGGACCCTCGCCCCACAGCTCAGGCGTGACCATGCCGTCGAACACCGCCTCAGCCGGGCCACTCATCCACACCGAGCTGTCGGGATCACCGTTCCATTCGATCGTGAGCGGTCCACCGGGGAGCTCCACCCGTGCCTGATCGGCACTCAGACCCAGCAATCGGCAGGCCACCAGGGTGGCGCAGGCGCCGGTGCCACAGGCCAGGGTGGGACCTGCTCCCCGCTCCCAGACCCGCATGCGCAGATGGTCGGGCGCCAGCATCTGCACAAAATGCACGTTGGTACGGGCCGGGAAGGCGGGATGCACCTCAAGGGCGGCACCAAGCCGCTGCAGATCGATGGACTCGACGTCGGCCACCGGAATCACCACGTGGGGATTGCCCATGCCGGCGGCAGCAACCTCAAAGCTGGTGCCGTCGACCGTGAGGCTGCCCTGGGGGAGGCCCGCGGGTCCCGTCGCCAGGGTGGTGGGCACGGTGGCCGGTTCGAGATAGGGCCTGCCCATGTCGACCCGGATCAGGCCGTCGTCCAGCAGTTCGGGCACGATGATGCCGGCCAGGGTCTCGATCTGCCAGCGTCGCCCCGGCTGATCGCCGTCGCTGTCGGCCAGGAAGCGTGCCAGACAACGTATGCCGTTGCCACACATCTCGGGTTCGCTGCCATCGGCATTGAAAATGCGCATGCGCACATCACCCTGGGCTTCGGGGGTAAGCGCCAGAATCACTCCATCGCCACCGATGCCGAACCGACGATCACACAGGCGTTGGATGCGCGCGGGTGTCAACGCAAAAGGAGCCTCGTCGGGCAGTGCCCTGCGGGCATCCACCATCAGGAAATCGTTGCCCAGACCCTGGTATTTGCTGAAATGGAGCACGGCAGAGCTGCGCTGGACTGACGGCCCGATCCTATGAACAGCGGCTTTGATCGACGTGCCCCGTCGCTCGACACGACCCAGCCGGGGATCAGGCACATACAGGATTTGATTCGCCAGGCCACGGCGGTGCGGTTGCTGTTGCGCAGCGGTGACCAGCTCGAGGGTGTGCTGCGCTGGCAGGACCAGCGCTACCTGGCATTGTCTCCCGGAGAGGGCCAGCCGCTGAGCCTGGTCAACCGTGACGCAGTGGACCTGATTAGAGCCCTGATCTGAGTCGCCTCGCGAGGGGCATCACGGAGTGCAAATCGACCGCCCTATGGCACGATCTGGGCACCCGCCGCCGGCAGCCTGGAGCTGCCCCCGAAGCGTTGTCTGAGCTGCAGTCCCCCGCCTCGCGCTACGAACCCCAGGCCCTGGAGGAGCGCTGGCAGGGGCGCTGGGCCGAACGCCGATGCGACACCACACCCACGGGCGGTGACCGGCCCTTCTATGCCCTCTCGATGTTCCCCTACCCCTC
>JAGWVJ010000036.1 GCA_018970945.1 Cyanobacteria bacterium REEB417
AGAACGGAAAAGAGGTAAGAAGGACGGAATCCCGAGAGACGGTGAACCGTCGTGAAGGACTGTAACGGAAGATTGCGCGTTGGGAGCGCAGCGCTGGCCCCCGACCCATGAGCTCTGCTGATCATCCTGATCAGCGCTGCTGAACCCCGGGAACGCTGCTAAGACGGCATGGCCTGCCGAGCTGGCCATGTCCCGCACTGCCGCCACCCGCCGCCTCCGGCATGCCGCCCGGGCTTCCCTGATCGTGGGAGCGTGGGGTGGCGCAACCCTGCTGGTGAGCCTGAGCGGCTGCAACGCCATGCGCCAACCGGGGGTCGGTGAATTGATCCAGCGTCAGGAACGGCTCGAGCTGCAGATCCAGCAGCTGGAGCAGCGGCTCAACCGGGGCAATCGTGGTGCGACGGGAGCACCGGTCGGCAATGCCCCGGCGGGCAGGATCCGATCGCTCACCTACCGCAGCGGCACCGCCGACGACCGACTGCGGATCTACTGGGCTGATGGCAGTGTCAGCGACCTGCCCTGCACCAAGGAGCAGTCGACCCTGGCCTGCGGCTAGGCGGCTTGACGCCGGGTGAGGCCCTGGGCCAGGCCCCGCAGCGCCGCTAGTGCCGTGTCGGTCAGGGGCCAGCGTTCGCGGCGGGTGAGGCTGAAGGCGATTCCCTTCTCGCCATACGCGGCCTCATTGACGAACACGGGCCACAGGCAGGGCTCGCCCTGCAACCGTTCAGGCAGCACAGCTGCCAGTGCGGTCGGATGGCCTTCGGCAGAAAGAAAGACCGGATCCGCTGGCCGCAGCGGCGCCCAGTCAAGCCCCAGCAGCCGCGGGTGCAGCAGGGCTGACGGCGTGCCGTCGCCATGGCGGGGCAGGTCAACACTGCCCAGGTGCCGGTGCACCACCAGCGCGGGGGGCAGGCGCAGACTGCCGGAGGCGGCCTGGTGGAGCACGGCCAGCGCCGCTTCGAGGGCGAGCTGGCTCTGGCGGCCAATGCCGGCATGCAGCAGCCCCTGGGGCACCGGCCCCACCTCGATGACCAGGCCACAGGGCCAGCGTTCCACCAGAAACCCCTGCTGGGCCTGGTCAGCCTCGTGCAGGTACACCGGCAGGCCCAGTCGCTGCTGAATGCCGGCGGCCAGGGCCAGATCAGCGGGCCGGCGGCCATAGACGACCAGGCTGTTGCCCATGGCCGCGGTGGTGCTGTGCAAATCGATGGCCACCAGGGCAGGGCTGGCGCCCTGGGCCCCATGGGCCTGCAGCAGCTCCCGGGCGCGCCGCACCTCCAGGCTCTGCCGCTGGGAATCGGCAAGAAGAGCCTCGGCAAAACTGCGGTTCAGATCACGTTCGATGTAGCGACGGCCGACCGCCAGGGCCGCCGGATTACCGACCACCAGCTGCAGCGCAAAGCCGTGGTGCTGCAGGCCATCGGGCTGGCGCTGCCATTGCTGCAGCAGCCAGGGGGCATTGGGCTCATTGCCATGGGTGCCACCCACCACCAGGATTGAACCGGCCTGCGGCCCCGGCATCGGCCTCTGCGGATGACTGGGGCACAGCCTGACGCACCCGAGGCAAACAATGGCTCCCCCGGCGACCCTGGTCCGCACGGCCCGCTGTCTGTGGACCTGGCAGTGGTTGCAGCTGATGGATGGGCTGGGGCCCGCCGATGGCGACGGCAACTACCGGCGCCCGGCCCCGGCCTTTGCCGAACTGCCGCGGGTTCCGCACGATGCCAACACAGCCGATGCCCACGTGTTGATCGTGGGGCGCAGCTGCCCGTGGGCCCATCGGGCCTGGCTGGTGTGGACGCTGCGGCAGCTGGCTCCTGCGATCGCGCTGGTGGTGGCCGAACCCGACCCAGCGGCGGGGCGCTGGTGCTTCAGCGAGCCGTTTGAGGGTTGCCGGACCCTGGCCGAGCTCTACCGGAGCAGCGGTGCCGACCCGACAGCCAGGGCCACCGTGCCGGCCCTGTACAGCCGCAGCCAGGGCCGGATCGTGCTGAACGAAAGCGCCCGCCTGATCGAATTGCTGAACCGCTGGCCCCAGCCCCCCACTGCAGCACCGCTGAATCTGGAGCCGCAGGGCCAGCACGGGGCCACCCAGCGATGGCGGGACGAGCTGCAGCACAACGTCAATGATGGCGTCTATCGCTGCGGCTTCGCCCGCAACCAGGCGGCCTATGACCGGGCGGAGGCCGCCCTCTTTGCCACCCTGCGCAGGGCCGATGCAGCCGTGGCGCAGAAACCCGGTGCCTGGCTCAGCGGGCCTGAGCTGAGCCTGGCCGATGTGGTGCTCTTTCCAACCCTGATCAGGCTGGAGCTGGTCTACGCGCCGCTGTTTGGCTGCAGCCGAGTGCCCCTCTGGCAACTCGATGGCTTGTGGCGCTGGCGCCAGCGCTTCTACGCACTCGAGGGGGTGGCGGCCAGCTGCTGGCCCGAGGCCTGGCAACGCGACTATTTCGGCGCCCTGTTTCCGCTCAACCCGGGGGGGATCGTTCGCGCGGGCGCGCCACTGGCCACACTGGTGCAAGGTCGACCGGAGCGGGCATGAACGAAACCATCCTGCAGGGGATTTACGGGCCGTACGTGATCGATGCCCGCGACCGTCGCGAGGTGCTGGGCTATCGCCTGGCGCTGTTGCTGGCCGCGGTCGCCCAGACGGCACTGCTGCTGCACTGGCGCCTGCTGGGACCTCAGGGTCTATGGCCCTGGCTGGCGCTGCTCGCCCTCGGCCTGGGGCTGGCCCTGCGCTGGATTCATATTTATTTGCGACCCTTGCACCGGAGCCTGCAGGTGCTGTGGCTGCTGGGCTGCCTTGGCACCGGGGTGATGGCCTGGCGGGTGGGGCCGGATCAGATGATCGCGGCACTGGGCCAGCAACGGCTGTGGCTGCTAGCGATCGGTCCGCTGTTTGCCGCCTTGGCGGGCATCGGGTTCAAAGAATTCTTCTGCTTCAGGCGGGTGGAGGCGATCGGGGTGACGCTGTTGCTGCCGCTGGCGCTGCTGGGCTACCTGGTGGGGCTGTTGGATCCAGCAACCAGCGCGGGGTTGATGGCCACCGAGAGCGCCCTGCTCCTGGTGCTGTGCGGGCGCAAATTTCCAATGCCGGCGGCCGCCGATGTGGGCGACAAGAGCGTGTTTGCTTACCTAGCTGGCCTGGAGCGGGACCACCATCCCCGGGAGCAGCTCAGTTGAGCCTGATCAGCCTGGTGGGCGCCGGCAAGGACTTCGGCCTGCGCACACTGTTTGAAGGATTCGATCTGCACATCGCGGCCGGCGATCGGCTCGGCCTGATCGGGCCCAACGGGGCTGGCAAATCGACGCTGATGCGGATCCTGGCGGGGGTCGAACCGCTGGGCAGCGGCCAACGGCGCTGTGTGCCACGCACCCGCATCGTGCTGGTCGACCAGGAGCCCCAGCTCGACCCCGGGCGCACTGTGCTCGAACAGGTGTTCAGTGCGAGCGGCGAAAAGATGGAGCTGCTGCGCCGCTTCACCGCCGTAAGTGAGGCCCTGGCCCTGGCCCACCGCGAGGGCCACGATGACAGCCAGCTGCTGGCCGAGCTGGGCGCGCTCAACGGCCGCATGGACCAGAGCCAGGCCTGGGGGCTCGAGCAGCAGATCCGCGAGGTGCTCCAGCGGCTGGGGATCGCCGACATCCACAAACCCGTGGGCGACCTCTCGGGTGGCTACCGCAAACGCGTGGCCCTGGCGGCGGCCCTGGTGGCCGACCCCGAGGTGCTGCTGCTCGACGAGCCCACCAACCACCTCGATGCCGATGGCGTGCAGTGGCTGCAGGACTACCTGCAGCGCTTTGCGGGCGCCCTTGTGCTGATCACCCACGACCGCTACGTACTCGACCAGGTGACCCGACGCCTTGTCGAGGTCGACCGGGGCGAGGCCCGCACCCACGAGGGGAATTACGCCACCTATCTGGGCCGCAAGGCCGAGGCCGAAGCCGATGCCGCCGCCTCCGAGGCCAAGCTCAAAGGCGTGCTGCGGCGGGAACTCGAATGGCTGCGGCGGGGACCCAAGGCCCGCAGCACCAAGCAGAAGGCCCGCATTCAGCGCATCGAAGCACTGCAGCAGGCACCCAAGCGCCAGCAACGGGGCGAACTGGCCCTGGCCAGTGAGCGGCGGCGCCTTGGCAAGCAGGTGATCGAGGCTGAAGAGCTCGCGATCTGGGCCGAGACCGATCGCCCGTTGCTGCGCAACTTCAGCTATGCCTTCAACCCGGAAGACCGGGTCGGCATCATCGGTCCCAACGGCAGCGGCAAGTCGAGCCTGCTGGATCTGATCGCCGGCCGGCGCGAGCTGCAGCAGGGCAGCCTGGTGCTGGGCAGCACCGTGCGGCTGGCCTACTTCGACCAGCACAGCCACACCGTCCTGGCCGAGACCGACCCGGCGGGCCGCGAACGGCGGCTGATCGACGTGGTCAGCGAAGCGGCCCAGCAGGTGAAGCTGGGCGGCAGCACCCTCTCGGCCTCGCAGCTGCTGGAGCGCTTTCTGTTCCCCCCGGCCCAGCAGCACCAGCCCGTGGCCAGGCTCTCGGGGGGCGAGCGGCGGCGCCTTCACCTCTGCCGCCTGCTGATTGAGGCGCCCAATGTGCTGCTGCTCGACGAGCCCACCAACGATCTCGATGTGCAGACCCTGAGCGTGCTCGAGGACTTCCTCGAAGACTTCCAGGGGTGCGTGGTGATCGTCTCCCACGATCGCTACTTCCTGGATCGCACGGTCGATCGCCTGTTCAGCTTCGAGAACGGCGAACTGAAGCGCTTTGAGGGCAACTACAGCGACTATCTGGAAACCAGGACCTACACCCGCGAAGAGCCCCGCCCCAGGCCGGCCGCACCAAGCCAGTGCAAACCCAGAAGCGAGCAGCCCCGACGGCGCAGCTACAAGGAAAGCCGCGAACTGGAACGCCTGGAGAGCGAGCTGCCGGCCTGGGAAGCCCGCCGCCGCGAACTGGAGCAACGCCTGAGCGCCGCTGCGAGCGACTACGCCAGCATCGAAACCCTGAGCCAGGAGCTGGCCGAGCTCAGCGCCCGCATCGAGCGGGGTGAGGACCGCTGGCTAGAGCTCAGCGAGCTGCCGGCCTGAAGGGCGGCGGCGACGGCGCGGGTGCAGAACCTCAGCAGCAGCCATCATCTCGGTGCGGGGCGGCAGACCGCAGACTGGCCCGGCGGGTTCGGGCAGTTTCCAGGGCTGGCGGCGAGGCCGGGCGCCCTGGGCCTCGGCCTGCTTCATGACCGTGGGCTTGTAGTCGACATCGCAGCGATGGGCCTGCATCTGCTCCCCCATGCGGCGCAGGTAGAGGTCCTGATACCAGTTGATCTGGTTGTGCTCATAGGCCTCACAGGCGGCCTGCAGCGAGACGAAGCGCTGACTCACCAGACCACTGGGCGCACATTGTTTCCAATCCAACACATCGTCGAAGCTCAGGCCGGTGCGCCACTGGCGCTGCTCCGAGAGGTAGCAGTGTTCCTCGGGGCCGTTGATCCAGAAGAGACGCCCGGTCTCATCGATGAAATGGCGCCCTCGGCGGGCCTGGATCCTTGGCATGGCGTCTCCTGGAGCAGCTCCTTCCCACGGCTTAGCCACGCCGGCCGCAATCAGCAGCCCGTCACAGAGCACACCCGTAGGCCTCCTGCACCCGTATGGTGGGCGCGCTGAAATGAGGGCCTTCGGAGCCGTTCATCCATGAAATCCATCGACGAGCACATCCAGCAGGATCAGAGCGAAATCGAAGCGGCCCGCGCTGCCGGTGACATGGGCAAGGTGCGTCACCTCGAGACCGAGCTCAAGGGTCTGCAGGAATACAAAGACCACCATCCCGGCGACAACCACGACCCCACGCCGCTGGAGGTGTTCTGCGATCTCAACCCTGACGCACCCGAGTGCCTGGTTTACGACGACTGAATTCCGAGCTCCTGCCAAACCCCAGCCAGCAGGGTGTCGAGCCCCCGGGAGGCCGCCGCTGAGATGGTCAGCACAGGGCGGCCCGACACCTGCTCAAGTTGACGTTGCAGAATTGTGAGCTCTTCGGGCTCTCGCAGTTCCACCTTGTTGAGCACCACCAATCGGGGGCGCGACCCGAGATCGTGCCCATAGGCCTGTAGCTCGGCCTCCACCGTCTGAAAGTCGGCGATGACCTGTTCACTGCCTGCATCGAGCAGATGAATCAGCAGACGCGTGCGCTCGATGTGACGCAGAAAGTCATGGCCTAGTCCCGCTCCCTGTGACGCACCGGCGATCAGGCCGGGGATGTCGGCAAAGACCGTGCCGTCACCGCTGGGTCTGCGCACCACGCCAAGGTTCGGGACCAGGGTGGTGAAGGGGTAGTCAGCGATCTTGGGGCGGGCGGCCGAGAGCACCGCAATCAGCGTGCTCTTGCCAGCATTGGGTAAGCCGATGATGCCCACCTCGGCCAGCAGCTTGAGCTCCAGCTGCAGCAGCCATTCCTCACCGTCGCGCCCTTCAGTGCATTTTTCGGGGGCCCGGTTGCGGTTGCTCAGGTAGTGGGCATTCCCCAGACCGCCGCGGCCACCGAAGGCGACCGGCAGCTCCTGATCTGGCTCGGTGAGATCACCCAGAAGGATGCCGGTGCGGGCATCGCGCACCTCGGTGCCGCAGGGCACCTTGATGCACAGGCTGTCGCCGCCGGCGCCGGTGGAGCGGTTGGGACCGCCACGGCGGCCGTCGGCGGCTTCAAACAGACGCCGGTACTTAAAATCGAGCAAGGTCTGCAGATTGCCGTCGGCCCGCAGCACCACGTCGCCGCCGCGGCCACCGTCGCCGCCCGAAGGACCACCTGCCGGCACATATTTTTCGCGGCGGAACGCCACGATGCCGTCGCCGCCGCGACCGGCCCTGACGGCGATCCTTGCCTGATCGATGAACTGCATGATGGTGAAACCTAGGATCGCGCTCTCCGAAGAGCCGTTGGGGCGCCGCTTTGGCTGACGTTCGCTTCCAGCAGGTCAGCAAGACCTACCCGCCCCGAGCCGAAGGCCAGGGCCGACAGCAGCCCGTGCCCGTGCTGCAGGAGCTCGACCTCAGCATCGACGATGGCGAGTTCCTGGTGCTGGTGGGCCCCTCGGGCTGCGGCAAAAGCACCCTGCTGCGATTGCTGGCAGGCCTGGAGCAGGCCACTGCCGGTGAGATCTTCGTGGGCGGACGGCCCGTGAGCCGGCTGCGCCCGTCAGCCCGCGACGTGGCCATGGTGTTCCAGAGCTACGCGCTGTACCCCCACCTGAGCGTGGCCGACAACATCGGCTTCGGGCTGCGGCGCAGCGCACCCCGGGGGCCCCTGGCCCAGCTGCAGGACAGCCTGCACCGTCTGAGCCGCCCCCTGCCGGCTGCCCTGCGGGTGCCGTCGGGGCGGGAGGAGCGCATTGCCGAGCGCATCGCTGCGGTGGCGGCGACCCTGGAGCTCGAACCCCTGCTGGCCCGCCGGCCCAAGGAGCTCTCGGGAGGGCAGAAGCAGCGGGTGGCCCTGGGGCGTGCCATCGCGCGGGAGCCGGCGGTGTTCCTGATGGATGAACCGCTCAGCAACCTCGACGCCAAGCTGCGTACCGGCACGCGGGCCCAGATCGTGGAGCTGCAACGTCGACTGGGCACCACGACGCTGTATGTGACCCATGACCAGGTCGAGGCGATGACCATGGGCCACCGCATCGCGGTGCTCAATGGCGGGCGGCTGCAGCAGCTGGGCACGCCGCTGGAGCTCTACCAATGGCCCGCCAATCTGTTCGTGGCTCAGTTCATCGGCAGCCCGGCGATGAACCTGCTGCCGGTGAACCTGGGCGGTCCGGGGCAGATCCAGCTGGGCAACCGCCGGTTTGTGCCCGAAGGCGCCATCGGCGAGGTGCTGCACCTGTGGCAGGGACCCCAGCAGCTGACCGCCGGTCTGCGGCCCGAGCACCTGCGGCTGGGCCCCGCCACCAACCGCAACCTGGCTGCCCAGGTCTGCCACCGCGAAGCACTGGGCAACGAACAGCTGCTCACCTGCCGGCTCGAGGAGGGGGACCATCTGGTGCAGGTGCGCTGCAGTCCGGCCACGGCTGTGACCATCGGCGACAACGTGCACCTCGATGTCGACGCCGAGGGCTGGCGCTTCTTCGACGCCGACGGCAATGCCCTGCCCCGGCCCCGCGGCACCAGGACCGGCCCCAGCCTGCCGCCGCTCTGAACGGGCCAGGGACAGGAGACCGGCCTCAACTCAGGTGAATGACGCTGCAGCCGGGGCCACCGTCACCCTGGTCGGCATCGGTGACCCGTTCGACATAGGGCACGGTGCTGAGCCACTGGCGCAGCCCGCGCTTGAGCTTGCCGGTGCCGATGCCGTGGATCACCCACACAGGCCCGGGTGCCGAGCGCAGATGCTCCTCAACGATGGCCTCCGCCTCGTGCACCCGCAGCCCCCTCACATCGATGGTGTTGCGGGCCGTGCGCACCGCCGGCCCCCGACCCGGCTGGCTGCCGTTGGTCTGCACGATGACCTGGGGCACCGGCGGCGGCGACGGCTTTTCGCCCTGCAACCCCTCGATCGCCGAGAGCTCCAGATTGAGCCGCATGACTCCACAGCGCACCGTGAGTTCGCGGCCGTCGGCGGCCAGGGCCAGCACCTCGCCGGCCTTGCCCAACGACAGCACCCGCACGCGCTCGCCCACCGCGGGCATCCAGCCCCGATGCTCGCGGCGTTCGGGAGCCGGGCGGTGCTGCTGCTCGAGCTGGCGCAGCCGCTGCCCCGCCTGGCGCGCGGTCTCACCAAGCACGGCCGTGCTGCGCACCGCGGGCCCACGGCCCTGGCGCAAGCGGCGAATGATGCGGCGCACCTCGTTCTGGCCGTCGCGGATCGAGCGCTCGAGCTGCTGACGCCGCTGCTCCTGCAGCTCGACGCTCTGCTGCTGCTGCTGTTCCCAACGCAGCAGCAATTCGTCGTGAAGCAACTCGGTACGGGCCAGCAGGGCGGCCGCCTCCTCGGCGGCCTCCTGCTGACGCTGGCGCTCGTCTTCAAGGCCGGCGATCACCTGGTTGACATCGCCGGCCGCCAGCGGTGCCAGCTGGGCTTCAGCCTGCTGGAGGACCGGCTCGAGCAGCCCGAGGCGGCGGGCGATCGCCAGGGCATTGCTGCGCCCGGGGATTCCCCATTGCAGCCGGTAGGTGGGGGCCAGAGTCTCCGCGTCGAAGCCCACCGAAGCGTTTTCGAAGCGCGGGTCGCCGTACTTGAGCGCCTTGAGCTCGCCAAAGTGGGTGGTGGCCACCGTCAGCCGGGCACGATCGGCCAAATGCTTGAGCAGGGCTGCCGCCAGGGCAGACCCCTCCTGCGGATCGGTGCCTGCTCCGACCTCATCGAGCAGCACCAGCGAAGCGCCCTCCTGGGGAGCCGCCAGCGCATCGAGGATGCGGGCGATCCGCCGGATGTGCCCACTGAAGGTGGAGAGGTTCTGCTGCAGGGACTGTTCGTCGCCGATGTCGGCCAGCACCAGGCCGCACCACGGCAGCCGGGGTGTGCCGCTGCAGGGCAGATACAGGCCGGCACGGGCCATCAGGGCCGCCAGGCCCAGGCTCTTGAGGGTGACGGTCTTGCCGCCGGTGTTGGGGCCGGTGATCGCCACAACCCGCAGCGCTGGGCTGACGTTGAGGCTCACAGGCACCACCGGCTGCCCGCCCTGCCGTCGCTGCTGCCAGAGCAGCAGCGGATGACGCAGATCGCGCAGGTCAAAGGCCGCTTCAGGATCGGCCACCAGCTCGGGGCGAACCGCCCCGAGCCAGGCGCCATAGCGGGCACGGGCCAGGGCGGCATCCAGCTGCACCAACACCTCCTGCAGCTGGGTCAACGGCTCGGCCTGTTCACCGACCAGAGCACTGAGCTCCTGCAGGATGGCCAGCTCGAGCTCGCGCTCCTGCCCCTCGAGCTCCCGGATCCGGTTGCCCATGCCCACCACTGCCTGGGGCTCGATGAACACGGTGCTGCCAGAGGCTGAACTGTCGTGCACCAGGCCGGGCAGCTGGGCGGCAGCGCCGGCCTTGACCGCAAGCACGGGACGCTCGCTGCGCGTGGTGATCACGGTGTCCTGCAGCAGCGGGGCATAGCGGCGCAGCAGCTCCTGAAGGCGCTCACGGCGCTCGGCTCGCACCCCCTGCAGCTGGCGCCGCAGGCCGGCCAGCGGTGGGCTGGCCCGATCGGCCACCCGCCCGCCGTCTTCAAGGCAGAAGCGCAGGCGCTGCTCCAGCTCAGGCAGGGTGCGCAGCTGGGCCACCAGGGCACTGGTGCGGGGCCTGAGCTCGGCATCGTCGATCTGTCGGCGCAGCCGCCTGGCAGCCGCCAGGGTCTGGGCAAGCTCCAGCAGGGACTCGCCGCTGGCGATCCCCCCTTTGGCACAGCGCTGCAGCACCGGGCCGATGTCCACCACACCGTCAAAACTGAGCCCACCCTCGAGCACCCCGTCGAGGCCCAGCAACTCGCCGGTTTCGGCCAGCCAGGCCTGACTGTCCGGCAATGCCGGCGCCAGCGGCAACACCAGCGTGCGGCTGCGGCCGGCAGCCGTGCTGGCAAAGGCAGCCACCTGCTCGGCCAGCCGTGGCCACTCGAGCAGGTCCAGGGTTTCGTGTTCTGGATTCACCCGGCCGCGGACAAGGGAGGGGCGATGGCCTCCTGGCCCGGCACATTCGAGGGGATCCCTGACTCCGGCTCATACAGGATCTCGAGCCAGTTGCCCTCGGGATCCTGCAGGTAAAAGGAGGCGGTGCCGTCACGGTGGTCATGCACCGGGCCGCAGGCGTGGCCAGCCTCCTGAAGCCTGGAGTGCACCCGATCGACATCGGCGCGGTCACTGAAATGGAAGGCGAAATGGGGACCGGCTGCTCGGTACTCGGGACTGAGCAGGGCAATACCATCACCCGTCTGCGGCGACTGCAGATAGGCCCAGTCGGCCGCATCCCAGGTGAGACGAAGCCCCAGGGCTGTGTAGAACCCTTTGGCGCGCTCCATGTCCTGGACCCGCAGCGCGACATGGCCAAGCCGGTGACTGGCAGGCATGGGATCGTTTGACAGTTGTCCCATTGTCAATTGCAGCGGTACAGGCCCTGATCATGTCGAGAATCATGGGGCTTGAGCGCCAGCGATTGATGGGACCGCAGAGGTTGATGGACTGGCTGAAGCGGCAGTCCAACGATGACGAAGGCCGGGTGCTGCTCAGCCTGATCGGCCTGGGGGGGCTGACGGGCCTGTGGGTGCTGTTCTGGCCGGTGCCAACCGAGGTGATCGGCCGCGGTGTGGTGATCGTTCCCGGCGGAGCCACCCTGCTCGACAGCCGGGCAGAAGGGCAGATCCGTGACCTGCGCGTCAAGGTGGGAGACCGGGTGCGCAAAGGGCAGCTGTTGATGGTGCTCGATCAACCCGCCCTTGAACAACAGCTGGTGCGCCAGGAGAAAGATCTCCGCGAACTCATCGCGATCAACAGCGACCTCGATCGCCGCGATGCCATCCGCCTGCAGGCAGCCCTGGATGTGCGCACAACGGCCCTGGCCAAGCTGGGACGCGAGCGACAGCGGCTGCGTCGCCTGCAGCAGACCTACGCCCAGAAGGTGGCCGACTTCAACCACCTGGCCCGAACCCAGGTGGTTGCCCCGTTGGCCCAGGAGGTGGTGGCCACCTCCGACCGCAACACCCAGTTGCTGGTGGAGCTCGACGAGCTCCACATCCGTGAGAAGGATGCGATCAGCGCCTACACCAAGGTCAAGCTCGACATCGATAACGAACGCCAACAACGTCGTTTCCGCATCGACAATGCCCGGCGCGACGTGCGGGTGACCGCAGCCAAACTCCGCTACGAGGGCCTGCTCACCGCCAAGCGCGACGGCAGCATCCTGGACCTCCAGGTGATCCAGGGACAGACCGTCAAGCCGGGCCAACGGCTGGGGACCCTGGGCGCCGCGGTTGTCAGCGATACCAGCCGAGCCGCCGTGCTCCAGGCGGTCGCCTACTTCGAACCGGCGGATGCCCGCCGCCTGCAACCCGGCCAGGGCGTTGAAGTGGTTCCCGACTGGCAGCAGCGCGGCCGCTTCGGGGGCATTCAGGGGCGCGTCGACCAGGTGGGCCGGCTGCCCGCCACCCCCGAGGACATCAACACCACCATGGGCAACCCCCCACTCGCCGAGGCCCTGGTGGCCCAAGGCCCCGTGATCCGCACCGCGATCGCACTGCAGCCGCATGCCCGCAGTGACGACGGTTACCGCTGGACCCTGTCCAACGGCAGCAGTGTGTTTCCCATCCAGGAGGGCCTCACCCTGCGGGCCCACGCCTATGTCGAATGGCGGACCCCGCTGAGCTACGTGCTACCGGTCCTGCGGGACTTGACCGGGACCTACCGCACACCACGGCTGGATCTGCAGCAGGATCAACCCAGTCGTAGGCAGCGGGGGAGCCTGCCATGAAGCGCGAATGGCCCTTTCTGGTGCTCGAGGTGCTGCTGCTGCTGGTCCTGCTGCAGAGCAATGCTCCCGAGGTGTGGTTCTGGTTCATTGCCCTGCTGGTGCTGCTCACCTGGCGCAGCCTGGCCCTGCGCCAGCGGCTGCAACTACGGGCTACGGCTGAACCGCCGGCTGCGACACCGACGACCGAAGCGTGAGCGGCAGGCTGGGATCCGGTTCGGGCTGGGCCGGCACCGGCTGCAACTGGCGCAGCATGCGGGCATAACTGAGGTTGGACAGGGTCGTGGCCTCGGCGATGCCCTCCATCGACCGCGTCAACAGGGTGATGGTGTCACTGACATCGGTGTAATCGGCCAGCCCCAGCTGATAACGCGCACGGGCATCGCGAAAGGCCTCACGGGAGGCCCGAAAGGACGCTTCGGCCGCGGCCAGTTGGGACAACGCAGCTCGGTAGTCATAAAAGGCGGTCTCCAGCTCCTGGCGGATCTGGTTGCGCTGACGGGCCAAGCGTTGCAGCACCGCTTCGGCGGCAGCACGGCTGGCCTGGGCCTCACCCCCTGAAACACCGGCATCAAACAACCGCCAGTGCAGCCTCAGCCCGGCGACCCAGTCGGCGCTCTGGCTGGCCAGCTGGCGGATCTGGCTGGAGGCGCAGCAGCTCCTTAGGTCGATCACCGGTTTGGTCAGTTGATCACTGTTGCCCCCACCGGCGGCAAACAACCGCAACGTGGGCAGCAGCTGGGCGTTGCGGCGATCCGCCTGTCGCAGCAGGGCCTGGCGTTCGGCCGCCAACTGCTCCAGGGCGGGGTTGCGGCGCAGGCCAGCCACCAGGGTGGCATCGAGTGGCAAGGGCCAGGGGGGCTGCAAGGACACATCGGTGTGGGCCATCAGCACCGTGCCGAACGCCACATTGACCAAATTGGTCAGGCCCTGGCGGCGGCTCTGGCGCTGGGCATCGGCCTGCTCGAGCCGAAAGCGGCTCTGCTGCAACGCGGCCTCGGCCCGCAGCAGATCAAGGCGCGGCACCAGCCCCGAGCGCTGCAGGGCGGCCACCTGGTCGCGCACCAGGGTGTCGTTGCGCAACACCGAGGCACGGATCCGCTGCAGTTGATCGGCCAGTTGAAGGCTGTAGTAGGCCTCACTGACCTCCAGTTGCAGCTGTCGCAGGGCATCGCCGTACTGCTGCAGGCTGGCGCCAAGGCGCTGATCCTGCTCAGCCAGGGCGGCTCCACGCTCAAAGCTGATCAGCTCCCAGTCGAGGGCCAGGCTGCCCCAGCCGTTACCCAGATTGGACTGAATGCGGTTCCAGCCACCGGGCTCCACCAGAAAAGGCGATCCGGCCTGGTACAGGCCGGCGTTGTCAGCGAGCACCTGGTTGGCCTCGCTGCGTTGCCCAAATTCCCCTGCCAGCTGAAGATCAAGCCGCGGCCAGAACCGCCCCTGCACCGAGCGTTTGAGACCTCGCATCTCGACGATGCGGGCCCGACGCTCGGCGAGTTCGGGATTGTTGGCCACAGCCACCACCAGGGCCTGGCCAAGGGTGAGCACGCGCTCCTGCCGCTGCTCGGCGGCGCCAACCGTGGCGGGCTCAGCAGCTGGCGGGGGGGGCTGCAATGCCGGATCCGCCGGATTGAACGGGGCCAGGGCCGCTGGGGTGCTGCGCAGGGCACCATCGAGCTCGGCGAGGTCGCGCTCAAACGCCGCCAGGGTGCGCAGCAATCCCCTGGACGGAGGCAAGCCACCGGCAGCAGGAGGGGCAGCCACAACCGCGGTGGGCAAGCCACTGGCCATCACAACCGCCGACGTCGCTGCCGTCACGGTCCGGTGCCAGCTGGTCCGCAGGCGTTGGCACAGCCTGGTCATCGGGGCGGCCGCTGGCGATCAGACGCATCCGGTCGGCCGGCGCGCTGGGCCAGGTCGTGCAGACCGACGCTGGTGCGGGCCAGGCAGCCGATCGAGAAGCAGATGCAACCACTGCCCAACAGCCCCCACTCGATGCGACCACCGGCCGCATGGACTTTGGTGACCATCAGCATCACCGCCACGGCTGCAACCCAGGGCAGGCCAATGATCAACAGCACGGAAGAACGGTTCATCCCGGCGAGGCTCAGTGGAGCACCAGATGTTCCAGCTGCTGTTCGGCTGCCGCACGGCGGCGGTTGAGCTGGGCCAGAACCCAGGACACCTTGCAGACACAACCGATCGAAAAGCAGATCGACGCGCTGCCCAGCAGGCCCCAGCCATGCCCATGAAGGCTGAAATCCTCAGCCATCAGCAGACGCAGCGCCAGGATCACCATCAGCGATGCAGCAATCCAGGGTCCATGGACCCACAACAACAAAAAGCGGGCCATCGAACAAGCGCCATCGCCGACACGGCGTCAGCAGGATCGCATCTCAGCCCTGACGCAGCCACTGGGCGGCATCACAGGCGTGGTAGGTGAGAATCAGATCAGCCCCGGCACGCTTGAAGCTGAGCAGGGTTTCGAGGACCACGGCGCGCTCGTCGATCCAGCCGTTCTGGGCCGCCGCCTTGACCATGGCGTATTCGCCGCTGACGTTGTAGGCGGCAATCGGCAGCTCGGTCTCGTTGCGCAGACGGTAAATGATGTCGAGATAGGCCAGTCCTGGCTTGACCATCAGAATGTCGGAGCCCTCCTGCTCATCGAGCTGGGCCTCGGTGATGGCCTCGCGTGCGTTGGCCGGATCCATCTGGTAGGTGCTCTTGTCCTTGGGGATCGGCTTACCGGCGGCGGCCCGGGGAGCCGAATCAAGGGCCTCGCGAAAGGGGCCGTAATAAGCGCTGGCGTACTTGGCCGTGTAACTGATGATGCCGACGTGCTCGAAACCCTCGTCATCGAGGGCTTCACGGATGGCACCGACGCGGCCGTCCATCATGTCGCTCGGACCGATCAGATCGGCACCGGCACGGGCCTGGGCCACAGCCTGCTTGCACAGGATCGCCACGGTTTCGTCGTTGAGCACCACGCCATCGGCGCTGACAATGCCGTCGTGGCCGTCGCAGCTGTAGGGATCGAGGGCGACGTCGGTCATGATCGCCATCCCGGGATGCACCTCCTTGAGCCGGCGGATCGCCCGTGGGATCAACCCGTGCTCGTTGAAGCACTCGGCCCCATCGTCGGTCTTGAGGCCATCAGCCACCTTGGGGAACAGGACAACGCAGCGGATGCCCAGGTCCCAGGCCCGGCCCACTTCATCCACCAGGCTCTCCAGGCTCCAGCGCTGGGCTCCGGGCATGGCACCGATCGGCTCATTGCCCGCCCCCTCATGCACAAACAGGGGGTAGATGAAATCGGTGGGGGCCAACGCCGTCTCCCGCACCAGGGACCGCAGGGCAGGGGTGCGGCGCAGCCGGCGGGGGCGGTAGGTGAGCTCCATGGGGGCCTGAGGGCTGCGCGGATCCTACGGAGCAGCCCCTGGTGTCAAAGGCGCGCAGCCTGCAACCAGGCAGCCCTGGGGTCCAGGCTGCGGGCCTGGCGCAGCTGCTCGAGCAGCTCCCGCTCCCGCGCCGAGAGCTGCTCCGGCAGCCGCAGCAGAGGGGTGAGCAGCAAGTCGCCGCGACCGCCCTTGATGGGCCAGCCCTTGCCCTTGAGGCGCAGGCTGCGGCCCGGAGTCATGCCTGCCGGCACCTGCACAGTGGCGACTCCGTCGGGGGTGGCCACCTGCACCTCGGCGCCTAGGGCCAGTTCGTCGAGGCTGAGGGGGAGCTCGGCCCGCAATTGGTCGCCATCGAGGCTCCAGACGGGATGGTCCTGCAGTTTCAGATTGAGGTAGAGGTCACCGCGGCGGCCGGTACCCGGCTGCAGGTTTCCCTTCTCCTTGAGCCGCAGCCGGCTGCCGTTCTTGACCCCGGCGGGAATGCGCACCTGAACCCGCTCTTCGTTGACGGCCAGGGTGCGTTCACAGCCGCGGAAAGCATCGGCAAAACTGAGGCTGATGGTGGCCTCGGCATCGAGATTGGCCGAAGCCGTCCGGGCGGCCTGGGGCCCTGCACCGGGAAAGCCTCCGCCGAACCCGGCGCCGAACCCTCCAGGAAAGCCGCCACCGAAACCACCCCCGGCGGGCCCGCCGAAACGGCCGAGCAGATCGTTGATGAAGTCGTCGAAATTGCCGTAGCGACCGAAATCAACGTCGAAACCGGCCCCACCGGCGCCGCCGCCGGCCTGGTTCCAGTACTGACCGAATTGCTCGTACCGGCGACGCTTCTGGGGATCGGAGAGGACCTCATAGGCCTCACTGATCTCCTTGAACCTGGCTTCGGCGTCCTTGTTGTCGGGGTTGACGTCGGGGTGGTATTGACGCGCGAGCTTGCGGAAGGCGCGCTTGATCGCCTCGGCATCGGCACTGCGATCGACGCCCAGCACCTGGAAGTAATCGCGGTAGCCGTTGACAGCCATGGGGCCAGTGTCTCAGCAGTGGGGGCTTGGCGGCCGCCTCGCGAGGGGGCGGAAGCCCGAACGCTTGGCTTTCCTCACAGGAACGCGACGGCCCGGCAGGGAGTCCGTAACTTTCGCCACAGTCTGAGGCACCCATGCAGCACGCTGCGCCAGCCCGTTCGGGCGTGTTGATCGGATTGACCGTGCTGCTGCTGGGCCTGCTCACCACGGCGAGTGCTGCCCCCGCCGCCAACGATGAGCAGTTGGGACTGAGCCGCCATCTCAAGCGCGTGGGCGCCCTGTTCTATGGGGCCTGGTGGTGCCCCGCCTGCACCCGCCAGAAGGCGCTGTTCGGCGAGCAGGGCGCCCAGGAGCTGCCCTACGTGGAATGTGACCGGGTACCCGGCGACCGGGGGCGCTGCGAAGCTGCCCTGATCAGGGTCTTCCCGACCTGGGACCTCAAAGGCAAAGAGCGGCTCACGGGCGTGCAAAGTCTCGAGGAACTCAAGAGCTGGAGCGGCTACAACCGGTGATGCCCAGCCCCCGCAGACGCAAGCCCGTCGCCCCTGCTTCCCGTTCATGGCGCTGATCCCCGGCGCTGATTCCATGGCACTGATTTCATGGCACTGACTGCGTTCATCGATGCCCTGCCGGCGCTGATCGCTCAGGCGGTCGAGGCCAACCCCCTGCTGGGGTATTTGGCCATCGCCCTGGTGATGCTGCTGGAAAACGTGGTGCCGCCGATCCCGTCTGAGGTGGTGATGCCCCTGGCTGGATTTCTGGTGCAGCAGGGCAAGATCGAGCTGGTGCCGGCCGTGCTGGCAGGCCTGGTGGGCACGGTGCTGGGGGCCTGGTTCTGGTATGGCGTCGGCCGTCTGGTCAACGAAGAGCAACTGGAGCGCTGGCTGGCCCGTCGGGGCCGCTGGCTGGGCATCGAGCCCAGGGCCCTGAGCGAGAGCCGCCGATGGTTCAACCGACACGGAGTGGCGGTGGTGTTCTGGGGACGGGTGATCCCCGGAATTCGCACCCTGGTGTCGGTGCCCGCCGGCATCGAACTGATGCCCCAGCGCACCTTTCTGTTCTGGACGACAGCGGGCAGCCTGCTGTGGGTGCTGCTGCTCACCGTCATGGGCACGGCCCTTGGAGAGGGCTACCAGCGTGTAGCGGGCTGGATCGAACCCTTTGCCGATCTGATCAAGGTGTTGATCGCCATCGCCGTGGTGCTGGGTGCGCTGTGGCTGGTTGCGCGGGCCGTGCAGAGCTGGAGACGCTCGCGGCGTTGACCCCACGGCTGACGCCGCTAGCGTCGTCGCAGCCAACACCTCTCGCCATGGCCGATCTGGCTTTTCTGTTCGGATTCTGGGTGGCGGTGCTCGTCACGGCCGATCTGGTGATCCGGACAGTGGTCGGACTCGCCGGGGGGCTGCTGGGCGCCATAACCGGTGCCATCGTCCGCCGCTGGCGCCGGGCTGCAGCCTGACCTCAAGACGCCGGCATGACCCTGGCATCGCCTCAGGTTGAGGCCAGATGTTCAGCAATGCTCGAGGCCAACAGCTTGGGGCGTCATCAGAGAACGCAGAAGTCCGTCAGCCCAGTCACCAGAACCCGTCATAAATCAGTCAAGGTGCCAGGGTGCATGAAGTTCTCCCGACAGCTGGAGAACGGATCACCACCAAACAGGATTTGATTCTCCAGTCTTCAGGGATGAGGGGCAGCGGCTCTGCTCGCTGCTGAGCGCCTCCACAACAAGGCAGCGAGGCTCGCTGTGTTCACGCTGATGGATTTCCAGGACTCCGGATGCAACTGGATCAGCACGACATCAGACCATTGGATGACAGGTCGAGCTGGTTTGCCGCCAGCTTTGATGCGGCTTACCCATGTTGGCGACGTCCACTCTGGGCATAAGAATTTTGACAACGAGTGAAGAACAGGTAGCAACGCATTCCCCCTTAAAATGTCACCAACTATGC
>JAGWVJ010000006.1 GCA_018970945.1 Cyanobacteria bacterium REEB417
TCGGGCAGGGCCCGGCCCACGATCACGCTCATCGCATACTCCAGATAGGAGCGCGACATCTCATTGCGCAGGTCTGTCTGGATGACCCTGGAGTTGGGATCGTTGCCGGATTCGCCTGGATTCTCAGGTCCGGTTGGATCCGCCATGCGCTACCGATCTGATCAGTAACGATTCTATCCGGCCCCCCGGGCCTTGCCTTGTTTCCGCTGTTTTTTGCCCCAGGCCATGGTGCCCCGTCGCGACGAGAATCCCAGGCGCAGCATCGCCGACCTGCAGGCACGGCAGGCAAAGGGCGATCTGAAGGTGCTCACGGCCAGCGACTACCGCGCCCTGGTGGCGCGCGTGGGGTTGGCCGAGGCCTTCCAGCAGACCGATGTGGTGGTGGCCGCCGACACGGTGCTCACCGATGAGGGTGCCCTGCTGCTGTCGCTGGGGCCCTGCGATCCCCCCATCCGGTTGCGGGAGGTTCAGATCGGCGGCGTCGCGGCCCAGGTCTCCGGTTCAGGGTCGGACCTGTTGCTGCCGCTCGGCTGTTCCCCCACCGATGCGGCGCGGCGCAGCGGCGGTCACGTGCTGGCCGAGCTGCTGGCCGGAGGCACGGTCTCGCTCAGTGGACTGGGGGATCCCACGGCCATGCAGCCCCGGCTGGAAGTGAGCGGAATGGTGGGCCTGCGTCAGTGCGGCGTCGCCCGCCTGCTGCTGCACCGCGCCATCGTTGAAAACGGCATCGTTGCCGTGAGCACGGCCGATGGCCTGCTGCGAACTCCCTATGGCCCCCTGCTGGGGCCCCTGGCCTCAGCGCTCTACAGCTGTGGCGGCGCCGGCAGCATCGGCCTGACGATGCCGGCGCTGTCGCTGCTGGGCCCCGGTTCGCCCGTGTTCATCGGCGGTGGCATCGGCTGGGTTCAGGGGGTGGGCAGTGGTCACAACCCGATGGCCCGACGGCAGTCGAGTGGACACGCCACCGTGCCCGCTGCCAGCGCAGCGGTGGTGGTCGATGTCGAGCAGCTGTCGTCGGGATCGGTGCGCCCCTGCTTCATCGAGGGCCATGGGGCCGCCCTGCTGGTTGCGATCGCCGTTCCTGTTCCCCTGTTTGAGGCCACCGTGGCGGCCCAGGCGGCTGCAGAGCCCGAGGACCTGGAGGCCCCGGTGCTGGATCTGGCGGTGCCCAGGCGGGTCAAGCCCCAGCTGGGCCGGGTCACCTATGGGCAGTTGGCCCAGGGGCGGCTGACGCTGCAGGGCAGCCCTGTGCGCTGTGCGCCGGCCCACAGCCCCAGGCTGGCGGTGGCGGCGGCTCTGGAACTGGGCGAGCAGTTGCGGTCGGGTGCGTTTCCGTTGGTGCAGCCCTCCATGGGGCTGAGCCGTCGGCCCGGCCTGTTGCCGCTCGATCCTTGATCCCAACAGCAGTCCTTTAATCTGATGACGAGTGCAGGGTCCCATGGTTGATGAACCGGCCGCCAGGGCCGAGCACGGCCAAACCATCCGGGCCGAGCACGGCCAAGCGAGTGGGGAGTGGCAACTGCTGCTGTCACGACTGAACGACTGGGTTGCCACGGCCGATGCATCAGACCTCTGGGAACGTTCCAGGCGACCGCTCACCTTTGCTGGCTTGCTGCTCGGCGGGCTGATCCTGCTCAGGGTTTACGGCGCCGTGATCCACACCATCGACAGCTTCCCTCTGATGGGTGGCCTGCTCGAGCTGGTCGGTGTGATCTGGTTGTCGCGCTTTGCCGTGGATCGCCTCTTGCGCCGCAGCGACCGTCAGGAGTTGCTGGCGGCGCTGGAGACTCGTTGGCACCGTTTTCTGGGCCGGCCCTGAAGCTTCAGGGACGGCGTTCCCCCGGTTGATAGTTTGGCGAGACTGCTTCATGACCTGGTGACCATTCAGCTCGGCCGCTCCCGCACCGTTCGCCGCGCTTACGGCATTGACGAGATCGCCCTGGTCCCGGGGGGGCGCACCGTCGATCCGGCCGTCACCGACAGCCACTGGACCCTCGGTGGGCACAGCCGCGAAATTCCGATCATCGCTAGTGCCATGGATGGCGTGGTGGACGTGGGCATGTGCGTCGAGCTCAGCCGGCTTGGTGCCCTCGGTGTGCTCAACCTTGAGGGTGTCCAGTGCCGATACGACGATCCCAACCCGGTGCTGGATCGGATCGCGGCGGTCGGCAGGGATGAGTTCGTGCCGCTCATGCAGGAGCTTTACAGCCAGCCGGTGCGTGAAGACTTGATCCGCCAGCGCATTGGGGAAATCAAGCAGCGCGGCGGCATCGCGGCCGTGAGTGCCACGCCCGTGGCGGCCCTACGGTTCGGCAAGGCCGTTGCCGAAGCTGGTGCCGATCTGTTCTTTGTGCAGGCCACCGTCGTCAGCACCGAGCACATCGGTCCGGAAGGCCAGGAGAGCCTTGACCTTGAAGCGCTCTGTCGCGATTTCGGTGTACCGGTGGTGATCGGCAACTGCGTCACCTACGACGTCGCCCTCAAGCTGATGCGTGCCGGCGCCGCGGGCGTGATGGTGGGTATCGGTCCCGGTGCCGCCTGCACCAGCCGAGGTGTGCTCGGCATTGGCATCCCCCAGGCCACCGCCGTGGCCGACTGCGCAGCTGCCCGGGACGATCACCGGCGCGAGACCGGTCGCCATGTGCCGGTGATCGCCGATGGGGGCATCGTGACCGGCGGTGACATCTGCAAGTGCCTGGCCTGTGGTGCCGATGCTGTGATGATCGGCTCGCCGATTGCCCGGGCTGCTGAGGCTCCCGGCCGGGGCTACCACTGGGGCATGGCCACTCCCAGCCCGGTGCTGCCGCGGGGCACCCGCATCAAGGTGGGCACCACCGGCAGCCTCGAAAAGATCCTGCGGGGACCGGCCAGCCTCGATGACGGCACCCAGAATCTGCTCGGCTGCATCCGCACTTCGATGGGCACTCTGGGGGCCCGCAATCTGGCTGAGATGCAGCAGGTCGAGGTGATCGTGGCCCCTTCCCTGCTAACCGAGGGCAAGGTCTACCAGAAGGCCCAGCAGCTCGGAATGGGAAAATAATGCAATGGCTCGGCGAAGAACCCCCCCGCCGGCTTCAAGACCCGGCTGCAGGCGCCCTATCCTGACGCTGTGGGGGCTACGGCTCGCACACTCCTCACACCCCCGGCCCGGCGCGTCCGGGCCTTTTGTCTTCACCGCATCAACCCTGGCCTGCAACGGGTTGTTGCCCGGTCTGGCCCCAGCAGAAAACCTTGCTAGATTCCCGGAACCCAGATTCCATCAAGGATGTCCAGCGCTACCGCTGTCACCGACGCTTCCTTTGAGCAAGACGTTCTCAAGAGTGATGTGCCCGTGCTGGTCGATTTCTGGGCCCCCTGGTGCGGTCCCTGCCGGATGGTGGCGCCGATCGTCGATGAGATCGCCAAGGAGTTCGACGGCAAGATCAAGGTCTTCAAGCTCAACACCGACGAGAACCCCAACGTCGCCAGCCAGTACGGCATCCGCAGCATCCCCACGCTGATGATCTTCAAGGGCGGCCAGAAGGTCGACACCGTTGTTGGCGCTGTGCCCAAGACGACCCTATCGGGCACGATCAGCAAATACCTCTGACGCCCTTTGTGGCGCAGAGTCATCACGGCGCCCGGCGATGGGCCGCATCGGTCTGATTGATTACGGCATGGGCAACCTGCACTCCGTGCAGCGGGCCCTCGAACGTTGCGGTGCGACGGTTGTGCCGGTTTTTTCGGTTGGGGCGATTGAGGGATGCGATGCCCTGGTGTTGCCAGGGGTGGGTGCCTTTGACCCGGCCATGGCCCAGCTGCATGAAGCCGGTCTGGTGGGCCCTCTTCGCGCCTGGTGTGACCGCGGCGGGGCTTTACTGGGGATCTGCCTGGGCCTGCAGTTGTTGTTCGAAGCCAGCGATGAGGGTCAGGCCGAGGGCCTGGGGGTGTTTGAGGGGCGGGTCAGGGCCTTGCCGCGGGGCCACGGGGAACCCGTTCCTCACATGGGCTGGGAGCGGCTGCTGCCGGCAGAGCCCAGCCCGCTGATGCCTGGCCATGGCCCCCAGGAGTGGATGTATTTCGTGCATTCCTATGCAGCTGTCCCGCGCACCCCGGCCTGCACCACCGCCCACATGACGTTTGCCGGCTCCCTCATCACGGCAGCGGTCTGGCAGGGCAGCGTGGGCGCCTGTCAGTTCCATCCTGAAAAATCAGGTCCCAGTGGCGAGGCCATGCTGCGTCGCTGGCTCAGCTGGGTGGTGACGCGGCCGTGACCCTGCGGCTCAGTGGCGGGCGTCGCCTGCACAGTCCGCCGGGCGATCGGGCCAGGCCCACGGCCTCGCGGGTGCGGCAGGCGGTGTTCAACATGCTGGCGCCTCACCTGCGCGGGTCACGCTGGCTCGATCTCTGCAGCGGCAGTGGCGTCATGGCCTGCGAGGCCCTCAAGCATGGGGCGGCCAATGTGGTGGCGGTCGAGCAGGACCGGCGCATTGCCCGGGTCGCCCATGCCAATCTGGCCATTGTGGCTGGAGGGCTCACTGCTTCAGGCCGCTGGACGGTCTGCTGTCGGGAGGTGCTCCACTGGCTTGAACAGGAACACCCCGGCCCCGGTTTTGACCTGATTTATTGCGATCCTCCCTATGCCGACAGTCTCCACGGTCCGGTGGCCGAGGTGCTGGCGGCGGGTGGCTGGCTTAGACCCCAGGGGCTGCTGCTGCTCGAATGCGGCAGCCAGATGACACCCGCCATCCCCTCGAGCTGGAGCCTGGTCGATGAACGCCGTTATGGCGGTACAACCGTTCTGGTGTTGCAGACGTCGGCGTCAGCTGTCGAGCAGGCTGCCACGGCGATACTGGTTCCAGGCGGCCATGAACAGGCCCAGCAACGTCACGGGAATCAGACCGAGCACGATGCCGCAGAGCAGGGGTTCGATCATGGCTAAACATTGTCATTGCCGAAGCCCGATTCTTTCACGCCCCAGGCCGTCCCTGTGGCCCCGTTGGAGACTCTGAGGAGATTTGTGATCACCCCGTCTGCGCCCACCGTCCTGACCCAGTCGACCCGCCGCACCCTGGTGGCGGCCCTGCTCGTGACGTTTGCTGCCATCTGCATCGTGGTCATGCTGCTGGTGCTGCCGGCAGCGCGCACCGACCCTTACACCCGCTCGACCCTGGAGCTGGGTGGGACGGCCGCGAACGGTGGGCGCCTGTTTCTGCTCAACTGCGCCGGCTGCCACGGCATCGCCGGGCAGGGTCTGGTGGGCCCCAATCTGCATGGGGTCGCCCAGCGCAAGAGTGAGCGCCAGCTGATTCAGCAGGTGGTCAGTGGCCGCACCCCACCGATGCCCCGTTTCCAGCCCGAGCCCCAGGCCATGGCTGATCTGCTGGCCTATCTACAGAGTCTCGTTTGAGCATCGCCCAGGTCTCGCCATGGCCCATCCAACTGGCCCTGGTGCTGGTCGAACCGGCCGGGCCCCTCAATGTGGGCAGCGTGGCGCGCCTCTGTGCGAACTACACCTCCCGGCTGCTGACGATCGAGCTGCGGCTGGTCGCGCCCCGATGTGACCACCGTGGCATCGAGGCCCGGCGCATGGCTGTTCATGGTGGCGCTCTGCTCGATCGGGCCCGGGTGTTCGATCAGCTGGCACAGGCCCTGGCCGATTGCGGCCCGGTGGTGGCCACCAGCGGCAGGGGAGAAGGGGAGCCCTTGCCGACCAGGTCTCTGCAGGACGCCCTGGCCTGGCTGACGACCCAGCCGAGCCCAGAGCCCTCGGGTGCCGTGGCCCCCTGGGGCCTCGTCTTTGGGCGGGAGGATCGCGGCCTCAGCACTGCCGAGCTGCTGCAGGCCGGCTGCCTCCTGCAGCTCGACACCGGTCCGTCGTACCGCTCGCTCAACCTGTCCCATGCGGTGGCGGTGGTGCTGCATGGGCTGCACCAGCATCTGCAGCATCCCCGGCAGCCCCGGGAGGCCGGCTCTGCCCTAGCCACCCGGGCGCCCCTGGAGGCCATGCTCGACGATGCCGAGCAGCTGCTTCTGGAGGTGGGTTTTCTGTACCCCCATACCGCTGCGGCCCGCATGGCCAAACTGCGCACGCTGCTGCAGCGGGCCGGTCTGTCGGTTGATGAGGTGGCTCTGCTGCGGGGCATGGTGCGCCAGTGCCGCTGGGCTGCTGGACGTGGCGCCCGGACCCCCTAGCGTCGGGGTCCCTGCTGAGCTCCGGTGCCGCCCGCCCGCCCCTCACGCCCCGCCAGGCGACCCTGGGTCGCGCCGCTCAAGCTGGTGCTGCGACTCAGCGTGATGGGGGTTGGCCTGGGGGTCATCACCGGCACCGGTCTGCGGCTGCTGGCGCCGCGCCTGGCCTTGGGGGCCTCGAGCCAGAGCTCCACCCCCCACCTGGGCGCACCCGGGTTCGGGGCCGCCCAGGTGGGGCCGGGGGGGCGCGGGGCTGCAGCCCTCGGTCGTTTTGAACCGCGCATCGAAATCACCGCGCTGTCGCGGCAATGGCAGCGCCTGGCCGCGAAGCACAAGGACCTGACCGCTTCGGGGTATCTGCTGGTGCTCGATGACGGCCGCTTTGCGCAGCTGCAGAGCACGGTGCCGTTGCCTGCGGCGAGCTCCATCAAGACCCCGATCCTGCTGGTGGCGTTGCAGTCCTTTGACAACGGCAGACTCAGCTGGAATGAAGCCCTGCCGATGACCAAGGAGGTGGTCGGTGGGGGTGCCGGCTGGATGGCCAGCCGGCCCGTGGGCACCCGCTTTGCCTTTTTCGAGGCCGCCACCGAGATGATCCGGGTGAGCGACAACACCGCCACGAACCTCCTGATCAAGCGCCTGGGCGGCAAAACCGCCGTCAATGCCCAGTTCACCACCCTTGGCCTCAGCGGCACGGTGATCAACAACTGGCTGCCCGATCTCGACGGCACCAACACCACCAGTGCCCACGACCTGGCTCGCACGATCGCCCTGGTGGACACCGCCAAGTCCTTGGGGCCCCGTGCCCGGGACCTGTTCCGCGAGATTCTCTCCACCTCCCGAACCAACACGCTGATCCCCCTGGGGCTGCTGCAGGGGCTGGGCCAGGACAGTGCCGACCCCGACACCGAATTGCGCGCCCTGGGAATCACCGTTTACAACAAGACCGGTGACATCGGGATCGCCTATGCCGATGCGGCCCTGGTGCAGCTTCCCACCGGTGCGCGGGCGGTACTGGCCCTGATGGTCAAAGGGCCGTTCAATGATCCCCGTTCCACCGATCTGATCCGGGCGATGGCTGCCGAAGTTTCCAAAACCCTCGTGGGGCGCCGCTGATGGCCGCAGTACGCCAGCGTTGGTCTGGGCCCCTGGCAGCGCTGTTGCTGATGGTCCCCGCAGGGTGGGCCCATTCGTCCAGTGCCCAGGGTCACGCTCAGAGGCAGTCGGCCGTGCTGCGGCCGCAGGTGGTAGAGCCCCTGGCCGGCGGCCTCGATGGGGTGCTGGTGGTCAATGACAACAATCCGGAACTGATCACCGCGCCGGGCATCCTGCTGTCGACCTTTGCCCCCACTGGTCGGGCAGTTCCCGCAGCCCATCTCGATGTGGCGCTCGAGGGCCGCTTTGATCTGTTCAGCCATCACGTGTATGCCGGCAAACCCGAGACCCAGGACTCCACCCTGTGGCTTGCGGTGGTCGCTGAGCCCCGGGGCAGCAGGGCGGTGACCCTGCGCTTGCTGAACGGATCGACCGCCCTATCCCAGTCGTTGGATCCGAGCCAGCCCGGCGCGCCGTTCTTGCCGTTGCCCACGCTGATGACCCAGGGCCTCAGCCCGGTCTATGCCGGACCGGGCAGCCGGGTGGCGAGCGAACTGCTAGGGCGGCAGCGCTCGCCCCTGATCCCTGCCCAGTGGACCCTGGCACCGGGGGCGCCCAGCACCCTGCTGGTGCTGCCCATACCGGTGCGGGGGCTCGATCCGCTTCTCAACGGCCGCAACCTGCAGTTGCGGCTGCAGAGCGATGGCCCCCTCTCGGTGGCCACCCTGGCGGCCTTCGGGCCCAATGACCGGCCACCCCCAGCCGACACCTGGGCAACCCTGCTTGCTGGCGGCCTGAGCCCGCGGGAGCATCTGGCCAGTCCGCGGGGAGCCCCGGGGCCGATCACCTATTCGCGGGTGAGCGGCGTGCAGCGGGGGAGCCTCTGGACCGCCCGCCTGACCGACCCGGGCCTGCCCTATCTCTCAGCAGGGCGGGCGCCCATCTCCTGGCCGATCGCTTCCCTGCTGCGGGGCACCCTGGGCACCGCGCAGGTGCAGACCGCCGAGCTCAAGGCGTTCTACCCAGGGACGGCCTGGGCCGCCCATGGCAACTACGGCGTCGAATACGACCTGACCATTCCACTGCGGAACACCGGGTTGAAGCCCACCACCCTGCAGCTGGCCTTTGAGTCTCCCCTCAAGGTTGATCAGGCACAGGGCGGCCTGCGGTTCAACACCCTGCCGGCCAAGGCGGTCATGTTCCGGGGCACCGTTGAGGTGAGCGGACTGGATGGCAGCAGCGGTCGCCCCGCCGGTCGGCAGGGGTTCCATCTGGTGCTGCGCAACGGTCAGCCGGGCCCCCCCCTGGGCACGGTGACCCTGCCGCCCGGTGGTGAACGCACCCTGCGGGTGCGGCTGATCTACCCCGCTGATGCCAGCCCCCCCCAGGTGCTCAGCCTGCTGCCCTTGGCCGGCCCTGGGACGACAGGAGTGCCTGTGAAACAATCGCCACCATCTCCTGCCCCCAGCCAGCCGTGATGCAAGCCCGCAAGCGCCGGGTGTTTCCCTTCACCGCCATCGTCGGTCAGGAGGAGATGAAACTGGCCCTGCTGCTCAACGTGATCGATCCCCGCATCGGCGGAGTCATGATCATGGGCGATCGGGGTACCGGCAAGAGCACCACGATCCGGGCCCTGGCCGACCTGCTGCCCGAGATCGAGGTGGTCGCGGGTGATCCCTACAACAGCTCCCCGAGCGATCCTGATCTGCAGAGCGCCGAGGTGCGGCAACGGCTCGACCAGGGCGAGGCTGTGGCCACTGAGCCTCGTCAGGTGCCGATGGTGGACCTGCCCCTGGGGGCCACCGAAGACCGCCTCTGCGGCACCATCGACATTGAGAAGGCCCTCAGCGAGGGCGTGCGGGCCTTCGAACCCGGCCTGCTGGCCAAGGCCAATCGGGGCCTGTTGTATGTCGACGAGGTCAACCTGCTCGACGACCATCTGGTCGACGTGCTGCTCGATTCGGCCGCTTCGGGCTGGAACACCGTCGAGCGTGAGGGTATCTCGGTGCGCCATCCGGCCCGCTTCGTGCTGATCGGCTCGGGCAACCCCGAAGAGGGTGAGCTGCGGCCCCAGCTGCTCGATCGCTTCGGCATGAGCGTCGAGGTGCGCACCGTGCGCGACCCCGAGCTCAGGGTGCAGGTGGTCGATCAGCGCACGGCGTTTGATCACGACCCCGAGGGCTTCAACAACGCCATTCAGTCAGGTCAGGATGCCCTGCAGGCGCGGGTGGTGGAGGCTCAGCAACGGTTGCCCCAGGTTCAGATCGACGACGACCTGCGCATTCGCATCAGCGCCATCTGCGGTGAACTCGATGTCGATGGCCTGCGCGGTGACATCGTCACCAACCGTGCCGCCCGGGCTCTCGCCGCCTTCGAGGGCCGCACCGAGGTCACCGAAGATGACGTGGCCCGTGTAGCGGCCTGCTGCCTGCGCCACCGGCTGCGCAAGGACCCACTTGAGACGATCGATTCCGGCGATCGGGTGGTCAAGGTGTTCTGCAAGGTGTTCGAACGGCCCGAGGGCGACGATCGCCGTGCCTTCGAGCTGGCCCTGGCGGCCTGATCGGGCGGGCGGGTGCGCATCCTCGGCATCGACCCAGGACTGGCCCGCGTCGGTTATGGGGTGATCGAGGTTGCAGGGCGCCAACAGCGCCTGCTCGACTGCGGCATCATCCGAACCGATGCGGGCCGCAGCGAGGGGGATCGCATGGTCGAGATCGCCCGCGATCTGCGCCAGCTGATCCGGGCCTGGCGCCCGGAGCTGGCGGCGGTCGAAAAGTTCTTCTTCTATCGCTCCAGTACCACCATCGCCGTGGTTCAGGCCCGCGGTGTGGTGATGATGACCCTGGCTCGCTTTGCGGTGCCGGTGGTGGAGTTTCCGCCGATGCAGATCAAGCTGGCCCTCGCCGGTTCGGGCCATGCCCGCAAAGATGAAGTGCTCGAAGCGGTGATGCGCGAGTTGGATCTCCGCGAACCGCCCCGTCCCGACGATGCCGCCGATGCCCTGGCGGTGGCGCTCACCGGATGGTTTCAGCGTTGAGCAAATGGTTTCCGCGGGGAGCAAATGGTTTCAGCAGTGAGCAAACAGCTGCTGCGCGCCCGTTTCCGGGACCTGCGCCGCGAACATGGGTCGGCACTGCAACAGCGGCTGGATCGACTGACTGCGGTCGACCTCGCCGACCTGTTGGCGCGCCGGCGCCCGCCTTTGACGGCCCAGGGCTATGTGGGTCTGTGCTGGCCCCTGATCGATGAGCCTGACCTGCGGCCCTGGCTGCAGGGTCTGTCGTGGCCCCTGGCGCTACCCGCCGTGGCCGCTGGCCGGCTCCGTTATCGGCCGTGGCAGCCCGGACTGCCCCTGGAGCCCGACGATTGCGGTGTGCCGGCACCGCCTGCTGCGGCGCCGTCGCTGCAGCATCAGGACGTGGCCCTGATGCTGGTGCCGGCCCTGGCCGTGGATCGTTCTGGGATCCGTCTCGGTTATGGCGGCGGTTGGTATGACCGATTGCGTGCCGATCCCGGTTGGCGCCGGGTGCCGGCCCTGGTGGTGCTGCCTGCGGCGTGCGTGTGCGAGGCCCTGCCGGCCGATCCCTGGGATGTGCCCTTCGACGGCTGGCTCGATGACGACGGCTGCCACTGGATTTGACAAAGCGTGCACAGCCATCGCACAGGGGCACGGACTTTGCCAGGATCGGTTGACGACGTCACTGCTGGAACGTGCCCGAGCACTTTGCCCTGACCACCGCTGCCGCCCAGCCGGCCCGTGCAGGGGCTCCCTCGGCAGCTGAGCGGGTTCTGGCCGCCGAACTTGAGGGCCGCAGCCAGGCCAACGGCGCTCTCTCGATGATGGTCACCTCGATGGTGCACATGGTGCAGGCCGGTCGGTCGCCGCGCAGCCGTTGGCAATCCTCTTGACCCTTGCATCCGGATTTGTCGTTCACGCCCATGCCGGCTTTGTCGATCATGCCCATGGTTGTTGTGCGCCGCCCGCTGCTGGCTGCAGCAGCCCTTTCGCTGTCGGCGATGGCCGTTGGGTCCCGCCCAGCGGTTGCCCATGGCATCGAATCGAGCCTCGAACGGGTGTCTGACCTGGGCGGCGGCCTTGTGCTCCAGAGCCACTTCAGCACCGGTGAGCCTGCCGCTGGAGCAGCTGTGACACTGGTGGCTCCAGGAGGTCAGACCGTGGCGGTCGGCCAGACCGATGTCCAGGGCCAGTTGCGTTTCCGGTTGCCGGCCAGCGTCGACGCAGCCTGGGAACTGCGGGTGGATCAAGGGCCTGGACATCGCGACTATCTCGAACTGCCGGTCGCGACGGCCCAGCCACTGCGACGCGTTTCCCGTTCCAGGCTCCGTCTTCCCCTCGACCGCGGTTCCCTGGCCTGGGGTGGTGGGGCGCTGGCGCTGGTGGGTGCCCTGGTGCTGCACAGCCGGCGCGGGCAGGGCTGAACGTGACCACCGGCAGCGCCGAGCTTGACGCCATCGTGCAGCGCCTTGCCGGCACAGATGATCCTCGCCGACGTTACGAATACGTGCTGTGGCTGGCCAAGGGGCTGGCGCCGTTGCCTGAGGAGTTCCGCCAGGAGGTCTTCAAGGTCAAAGGCTGTGTTTCCCAGGTCTATGTGGTCGGCCAGCTCAGCAACGGCCTGCTCCACTGGCAGGGCGATTCGGACGCGGCCATCACCAAGGGATTGCTGGCCCTGCTGATCAAAGGGCTCGAGGGACTCACCCCCCAGCAGGCCGCGGCGGTCGATCCCGGTTTCATCGCCCGGACCGGCCTGCAGGCCAGCCTGACGCCATCAAGGGCCAATGGTTTCATCAATATCTTCAGGACCATGCAGGCCCAGGCCCGAGCCCTTGCCGGCGAGCAGTCAGGCGATTTCTAGGATCGGCCCCATGTCTGTCCCCGTTGTATGACCATCGGCATCGGCTTGCTTGGCCTCGGCACGGTGGGCGCCGGGGTGGCGCGGATCCTGGCCACCCCCCAGGGGCGCCATCCGCTGGTGGGTGAGCTGGCCCTGCGGCGGGTGGCCGTGCGAGACCTGCAGCGCCAGCGTCCGATCGACCTCGATCCGTCCCTGCTGAGCACCGATCCGGAGGCGGTGGTTGACGATCCGGCTGTGGACATCGTGGTCGAGGTGATGGGCGGGCTCGAGCCGGCCCGCTCGCTGATCCTGCGGGCAATCGCCGTTGGTAAACCGGTCGTGACCGCCAACAAGGCCGTGATCGCCCGTTTCGGCGAGGAGATCGCCGCCGCGGCGGCCCAGCGTGGCGTCTATGTGCTGATCGAAGCCGCCGTTGGCGGCGGTATCCCGATCATCGAGCCGCTCAAACAGTCACTCGGTGGCAACCGTATTCAGCGGGTGAGCGGCATCATCAACGGCACCACCAACTACATCCTCAGCCGCATGGCCGACGAGGGTGCTGCCTATGGCGCGGTGCTCGCCGACGCCCAGCGCCTCGGCTACGCCGAGGCCGACCCCGCCGCCGATGTGCAGGGCGGTGATGCGGCCGACAAGATCGCGATCCTGGCCTCCCTGGCTTACGGGGGTGTGGTGCCCCGGGCTGCGATTCCGACCAGCGGCATCGACCGTCTCGATGCCCGCGATGTGGCCTATGCCGACCAGTTGGGGTACGGCGTCAAGCTGCTGGCCGTGGCCGAGCAGGTGGGTGTGGCGTCCGATGGCACGGCCGAGCTCGATGTCAGCGTCAGTCCCACCCTGGTGCCCAGGGACCATCCCCTGGCCGGCGTCCACGGGGTCAACAACGCAATCCTGGTCGAAGGCGATCCGGTGGGCCGGGTCATGTTCTACGGGCCTGGTGCCGGATCCGGACCCACCGCTTCGGCAGTGGTGGCCGACATTCTCAACATCGCCGGCATCCGCCAGGTGAGCGGCGGGCGCTTCCCTGGTCAGCCGGCCCCGCTCGATCCGCTGCTGGCCGCAGGCAGCTGGCGTACCTGCCGGCTGGTAGACCCGGCCGTCACCCAGCACCGCAATTACGTGCGGTTGCGCACCAGTGACGAAGCCGGAGTCATCGGCCGGATCGGCACCTGTTTCGGTGAGGCGGGGGTGTCGCTCCAGTCGATCGTGCAGTTCCAGCCCCAGGGCGGCGGTGATGGCAGCCATGCCGAGATCGTGGTGATCACCCATCGGGTGCTCGAATCGGCCTTCCGGGCGGCAATGGCCGCGATTGAGGCGCTGCCGGCGGTGCAAGCGGTGGCCGCCTGTCTGCGCACGCTTTGACGGTGGCGCCCCGTCGCCTCCGCATGCTGGCTGCGGCGGTGACGCTCGGGTCGGCGCTGACGCTCACGGTCGGCTGCAAACCCCGCCGAGACCCCCAGCGGTTGATCATCGGCAGTCGCAACCGGATCGACACGGTCGATCCGGCCGGGGCCTACACCTTCGGAGCCATGCAGCTGCTGAGCGCGATCGGCGATCCGCTCTATGCGATCACCCCAGACGGCCGCCTCGAACCCAGGCTGGCCATCGGCCTGCCCCGAATCAGCGACGATGGCCTGCGGGTGCAGGTGGATTTGCGCCGTGGCGTTCAGTTTCACGACGGCACCCCTTTTGATGCCGCCGCCATGGTCTTCACCCTGGAGCGCTTTCTGGCCATCGGCAAGCTGAGCTATCTGCTGGGCGATCGGGTGACGGCCGTGCGGGCTCTCGGCAGCCACACGATCGAACTGCGCCTCAAGCGGCCTTTCGGGGCCATGGCCCAGCTGCTCAGTGCGATCAATCTGACGCCGCTGTCGCCCTCGGCCTACCGCCAGCATCGCCGCCGCCAATGGAGCGATCGGTTCGTGGGCACCGGTCCCTACCGGCTCAGCTTCTTCACTCCCCAGCAGCAGCGCCTGGAACCGTTTGCCCGGTACTGGGGGCGCCCCGCGGCCAACCGGGGCCTTGACCTGGTGGCGCTGGGCAACTCCACCGCCCTGTTCGGTGCCCTGCAGAGCGGCGAGGTCGATGGCCTGCTCTCCACCAGCCTCGAGCTTGACCATCAGGCAGCGCTACAACGCCAGGCCAGCCGCGGCCAGCTGCGCCAGGCCACCGGTCCGGCGCTCGAGATCGGCTATCTGACCCTGCTCAGCGACCAGCCGCCCCTGAATGGGGTCGGCCTGCGTCGTGCCCTGGCCCTGAGCCTGGATCGCCAGCGGCTGGTGCAGCGCGTGAGCCAGGGCCTGAATGCGCCGTTGCGGGGGCTGGTGCCACCGGTGCTGCCCGGGGGAACGCCTGAACCGTGGCCCGCCTATGACCCCGCTGCCGCCCGCAGGCTGTACCGCCAGGCCGGCTATTGCCAGGGCCGGCGCCTGCCTCTGGAGCTCACCTTCCGCTCCAACATCCCCAGCGACCGCCTGTTTGCCCTGACCTGGCAGGCACTGTTGCAGCGCGATCTGGGCGATTGTGTGGACCTGAAGGTGCAGGGCATGGAATCGACCACCGCCTACCGCCAACTGGGCGAAGGGGCGTTTCAGCTGATCATTCTCGACTGGATGGGCGATTTTCCCGACGCCGACAACTACCTGATGCCGCTGCTGGGTTGTGACCAGTCCCAGGGCGATCGGTGTCTCAAGGGCTCCAGCGCCGCCAGTGGCAGCTTCTGGACCCGGCCGGGGCTGGAGGCCGAACTCCGGCGCAGTGCCAGCGCCCAAGGGGACTCCCGCGTGGCACTGCTGCGCCGGATCCAGGGTCAGACCGCCGCCGCCAGCCCCTACCTGCCGTTGTGGCTGGTGCAGCCGCGCATCTGGGTCCAGACCAGCGTGGCCCAGCCCCGCTTTGATGGGTCCGGTCGGGTGCTGCTGCAGGAGTTGCACCGCCCGTGAGCCGATCCATCCGCCTGTTGCGTTACGTGCTGGCCCGGCTCGCCCTGGCGCCGGTGATGCTATGGCTGCTGGCCAGCCTGGTGTTTCTGCTGCTGCGTCTGGCGCCGGGTGATCCGGTGGATGCCCTGCTGGGCAGCAGGGCTCCGGAGGCGGCCCGGGCGGCGCTGCGGGCCCAGCTGGGACTGGACCAACCGCTGTGGCATCAGTACGGCGGCTACCTGCGGGATCTGCTGCAGGGTGATCTGGGCACCTCCCTGACCAACCAGCAGCCGGTGCGGTCGGTGATCGGCCAGACATTGCCCGCCAGCCTCGAACTGGGCCTGGTGGCGCTGTTGCTGGCTGCTCTCGTGGGACTGGCCGTGGGGTTCAGCGGCATTGCCCGGGCCGAGGGTGCGGTGGATCTCGGCGCCCGCCTCTTTGGCATCGGCACCTATGCGCTGCCGCCGTTCTGGCTGGCGATGCTGGCCCAGCTGGTGTTTGCCGTCTGGCTGGGGTGGCTGCCGGTGGGGGGGCGCTTCCCGCCCACCCTGCTGCCCCCTGGCGGCAGCGGCTTCTACCTGCTCGACAGCCTGCGCACCGCGCTGTTTCAGGGGCAATGGCAGAACCTCAGCGGCACCCTGCGCCATCTGGTGCTGCCGGCCTGCACCCTCGCCCTGTTGCTGAGCGGGATCTTTGCCAATGCCCTGCGTCTCAATCTGCGACGCGCCATGGCCTCCGACTACGTCGAGGCGGCCCGCTGCCGTGGCCTCAGTGAACGGCGCCTGATCCTGCGCCACGCCCTGCCCAATGCCCTGCTGCCGGTGCTCACGATCACCGGCATCACTGTGGCCTCGCTGATCGGAGGGGCCCTGCTGATCGAAGTCACGTTTTCGTGGCCTGGTGTTGCGGCGCGGCTGCAGGAGGCCATTGCCCAGCGCGACTACCCCCTGGTGCAGGGCATCGTGGTGGTGGTGGCGACCCTGGTGGTCGCTGTCACGGTGTTGGTCGACGTGCTGGTGGCCTGGCTGGATCCCCGTCTTGAGTTCTGATTGCGTGGCCCCAGCGCCGGGCCAGGGGTGGATCCAGCACATGGGCGCGCACACCGCTGAGCTTGCGCACCTGGGGAGAGAGCAGCAGCGGCTGCTCCAGCCCCTTGAGAAATTCAAGGGTGAGCAACAACAGCAGCGATTGGGCTTTGCGTGGTTCGATGCCGACCAGGTCATCGCCGAGACGAAACAGGGCCTGGTCGTTGGCCGGCACCCGCACCGGTGAAAAATGGCTGCCGCCTTCGAGCAGCACCAGGCGGCTGCGCGGATGGCTCTGGCTGCTGAACACGGCCAGTTGCTCCACCAGCGGCGGGGTGATCAGGTCGAGGCTGCCGCCCACCAGCAGCAGGGGCGCCTTGAGATCCTCCAGGCCGCGACTGGGCCACAGCAAGCTGCCGAAGCCGTTGTAGGCCACGATCGCGGCCACGGGTGTGCCCGGCGACGGTGCCGGGCGGCGGCCGCTGCGGCCCTGGGGCAGCTGGCATTGCAGCAGCCGCGACAGGTTCGACAGGGGCAGGCGGCGCAGGGCCTGCCGGCAGCGCCGGCCCAGGCCATCCTCGGGCGTGAGTCCTGCAGCCATCAGTGCGGTCAGCCCACCCAGGGAATGCCCCATGAGCACCACCGGCGCGCCAGCTGGTGCGCCCAGGGCCGGCAGCTGCCCCTGCCGCTGGGCCTGAAGCACTGCCTCCCCATCGGCGAGGCGCTGGGCCAGGCTTTCACTGCCCGGGGGTGGCTGCTGGCCGATCAGGGAGGCCTGCAAGGCGGCTTCGTTGCTGCCGGGGTGGTCGAGCACCACCACGGGCCAACCCCATTGGGCCAGGCTGGCCGCCAGCCAGCTCAGCTGCCCGCTGCTGCCGCCGAGGCCCGGCATCAACAGGATCCAGGGCCCCCGCACCCTGCCCTGGCTGGGCCAGATCTGCAGCGGCAACGGTTCACGTCGGTGGTTGACGGCCAACGCCGTTGCCACGAGCGGGCCCCGTTGCCGTTCGCTCAGGGTCAGGGGGCTCGATTGCCGCTGGGGTAGCCCCAGGCCATCGAGCCGGCGCAGTGCCAGCTGCTGCAGCTCCAGCTGCCGGCGCCACTGCTGGGCCAGCTCGATCACCCCGTCGAGCTTCAGGCTCACCCGCTCAGCGGGAAGCGTCCGCAGCAGCTCGAGCAGCGTCACCTGCCGCTGGCGGCTCAGCAGGTCATCGAGACTCCGGCGCAGCATGCCTGCCGTCGCGACCTCCGGGGCAGAGGTGGTCGGCAGCCCGGCCTGGCTTGGGCTCAGCAGGGCGGCGATCTCATTGATCAGCGGTTCGCCGGTCCAGCTGTTAAGCAGCTGGCTGGCCAGGCTCTGGTCGCGCAGAAACGGCTCCCGCAGCAGCTGCACCAGGGTGCTGCGGCTGCGTTGATCCAGGAGCCCCAGCCAGACCCCCAGCTCGCTGCGGTCGCGGGCGGGATCCCGACTCCAGGCCTCCAGCGCCTTGAGGTCGATTGGCACACTCAGGCCGTCGAGCTGCACCTGAAGCACCTCGGCTGCCCGCAGCGGCAGGGCCGTGCCACTCACCAGCAGACTGGCGAGTGCAGCGGCGATGGGGCGGTGGGCTCTTGATGGAGGCACGGGCAGGGGCCAGCACACACGCGTCCTGGTGGAGCCAGTTTCCCCCGTCGTTGCTCCGGGTGTCGCTGGTGCGTCTGGTGGGTTCCATCGGCGCCGGCGGCGTGCTCTATCTGACGCCCCTGGTGTTTCACCGCGCCGACTTCAGTGCCAGCAGCATCACCGAAGGTGTGGCACTGGCTGCCGTGGCCGGAACCGCGGGCCGATTTGCCAGTGGCTGGCTGCTGGATCGCGGCCTGCGCTGTTCGCTGCCGGTGTTGTTGGCGGTGCTGTTGGCCCTGGCCGGGGATCTGCAGCTGATCACGGCCCACACCGTTGCGGCCTATGTGCGCGGCCAGCTGCTGCAGGGCGTCGCCATGGGCCTGTACTGGCCGGCGATCGAACTGGCGGTCTCCGCCACGGCCGGGGCTCTGGGGTCGCCGCGGGGGTATGCCCTGGCCCGAACCGCCGACGCCCTGGGCATCGCCGTCGGCGCCCTGCTGGGGGCCCTGCTGGCGGCGATCGGGCCCTTGCGGGGCATCTACGGCGTCGACCTGGCCTGCCTTGTGGTGATGGGGCTGCTGCTGTTGCTGGCCCCCCTGCCCCCGGGGCGAGGCGCCAGCAACAGCAAACCGGGCGGTGCCGTGCAGTGGGGGCGCTGGTTGCCGGCCCTGCTGCCGATTCTGTTGATCTCGGTGGTGGCCACCGCCGTGCCGGTGCTGATGCAGAGCGCGCTACCCCTCGATCTGGTGCGCGGCAGCCTGCAGCGTCGCGGCCTGCCTGAAGCCTCGGGCGCCCTGCTGATTGGGGGGCAGCTGGCGTTGCTGCTGCTGATTCAGTGGCCCCTCGGGCGGTGGCTGGCCGAGCGACCAGTGCACGTGGGCCTGCGGCTCAGCCTGGTGGCCTTCGCCGCCGGTGCCCTGCTGCTGGCGCTCAGCGGTTTCAGCGCCGGCGCGGGGCTGGCCCTGGTGCTGCTGGCCCAGGTGCCCCTGGCCGTGGGTCTGGCGGCGTTCCTGCCGACTGCGACCGAAGCGGTGGTCGAGCTCAGCCCGCCGGCCCATCAGGGGCTGGCCATGGCGCTGTTTTCTCAGTGCTTCGCGGTCAGTGCCTTTGCCGCGCCCCTGTTGGCGGGTCGGCTGCTCGATGGCCAGGGCCATGGTGCCGGCGTCTGGTTGCTGCTGTTCGTGGCGGTGCTGCTGGGCCTGCCATTGGTCAACCGCATTGCCAGCCAGCAACGCCGTCGCCTGCTGGCGGTGCTGAGCGGCGCCGGGGGAGGCGATGACAACCTCGACGAGACGCCCGAAGTTCTCTACAGGCTTGGACCACCGGCGGGTGGTTCAGACCCCTTGTCCTGAACCCATGCCTCCTGGGGCAGGGGTTCGGTGCCGTATTCCCAGTCGTCGTAGTCGGGATCGTTGCGGATCTGCTGGTGCAGCTGCTTCTGCACCGCAAAGTCGTGGGGTTGGCTGATGTCTTCGTCAGGCCCGGAGGGCTGCTGAACCGTCATGCCGGAGAGTTGGGCTGCAGCCATTCTGGGGCAGCCCCAGGCGGGTCGGTTCAGGCCGGTGGGTCGAGCAGCGGGGCGCTGGCAACGAGGACGGGTCTCGAGATCTCTGCAATCAGAACCTCAACGATCAGACGTTGAACAGAAACTCCATCACATCGCCCTCTTCAACGATGTAGTCCTTACCTTCAGCCCTCAGCCAGCCTTTGTTGCGCGCTTCGGCCAGGGAGCCCGCTTCCAGCAGCTGTTTGGTGCCGATGGTCTGGGCGCGGATGAAGCCCCGCTCAAAGTCGGTGTGGATGACGCCGGCGGCCTGGGGGGCGCTCATGCCGGCCTTGATCGTCCAGGCGCGGGTCTCCTTTTCGCCGGTGGTGAAGTAAGTGCGCAGGCCCAGCAGCTTGTAGGTCGCCCGGATCAGGCTGGCCAGGCCGCCTTCGTCGACACCCAGACCGGCAAGAAATTCAGCCCGGTCCTCCTCAGGCAGCTCGATCAGTTCGGCTTCCACCTGAGCCGAGATGCGGACGGTTTCCGCGCCCTCGTTGGCGGCCAGGTCGGCCACCGCCTTGCACCAGGCATTGCCACCGGCCAGCTCGTCTTCGCTCACGTTGGTGGCGTAGATGATCGGCTTGGCCGTCAGCAATCCCAGGGGTTTGATCAGGGGCGCTTCCTCGTCTGTGAGTGCGATGCTGCGGGCGGCGCCGCCCTGCTCGAGCACCTGCTGGATGCGCGCCAGGGCCCCGTCTTCGACCTGGGCTTCCTTGCTGGTGCGTACCTGTTTCAACAGACGCTCGCGGCGCTTTTCGACCTGGCTCAGATCGGCCAGGCCCAGCTCGAGGTTGATCACCTCGGCATCGCGCACCGGATCCACCGAGCCCGAGACGTGGATCACGTCGTCGTTGTCGAAGCAGCGCACCACGTGCACGATCGCGTCGACTTCGCGGATGTTGGCCAGGAACTTGTTGCCCAGACCCTCGCCCTGGCTGGCCCCCTTCACCAGGCCGGCGATGTCGACGAACTCGACCCGGGTCGGAATGATCTCCTTGCTTTTGCTCAGGTCGCTGAGCTGTTGCAGCCGCGGGTCAGGCACCGCCACAACGCCCGAGTTGGGCTCGATGGTGCAGAACGGGTAGTTGGCGGCTTCTGCCTGGGCGTTGGCCACCAGGGCGTTGAACAGGGTCGACTTGCCGACGTTGGGCAGGCCGACGATTCCGGCTTTGAGCATGGCCAGAATCTACGGGGGGCACCACCCCACAGGCTGCCGCCCCGACCGCGAGACTGGTGCAAGCCGCCCTGCGGGTCATTCCTGCCTTGACCTCTCCAAAGCCCACCAATCCCTCCTCCAGACCCCTGGCGGCCGTGGGCAGCCCCGCGCAACCTGCCCGTGCCCTTTGGCAGCGCCGCCGGCTCTGGATCGGTGTCGGCGCCACGGCCGTGGTGCTGCTGGGCGCGGGGGCGATGCAGTGGAACCGCGGCAACGCCCAGAAGGCCTCGTTGGCCCGCTACACCGTGCTGGCGCAGCGGGGCAGCCTGCCCGGGGTGATCTCGGCCACCGGCGAGCTTGATGCGATCGAGCGCGTCAACGTGAGCCCCAAGCGCCAGGGGATTCTCGAGCAACTGTTTGTCGATGAAGGGGATCGGGTGCGCCGCGGTCAGGCGCTGGCCCGCATGGATTCAGGCGATCTCACCGACCGCCGTCAGGAACTGCAGGCCAATGTGCGCTCGGCCCAGGCCAACCTGCAGCGCAGCCGCAGCGAATGGCAGCGCCGGCGCCAGTTGTTTGCCAACGGCGCCATCAGTGCCGATGACTACAACCGCGCCTACGCGGCCTACCGGGTTGACCTTGAGGCCCTCAGCGCCGCCCGCGAGCGGCTCCAGCAGCGGGCTGTCGAGCAGGATGATCTGGTGGTGCGGGCCCCCTTTGACGGTCTGATCAGCCAGCGTTACGCCGATCGCGGTGCCTTTGTGACGCCGACCACCACCGCTTCCTCCAGCCTGGGGGCCACCAGCTCCTCGATCGTTGAGGTGGCCCGTGGTCTGGAGGTTGTCGCCAAGGTGCCCGAGAGCGATGTGGGCCGCCTGCGTCTGGGCCAGACCGCCAGCGTGCAGGTCGATGCCTTTCCCGACCAGCGCTTTGCGGCGCGGATCCGCCAGATCGCACCGCGGGCGATCAAGACCAACAACGTCAATTCATTCGAGGTCAAACTCGCCTTTGTGCAGCCCATGACCCAGCTGCGCATCGGCATGACCGCCGAAATCGATTTTCAGATCGGCAGGGTGCCGCCCCAGACCCTGGTGCCCACCGTGGCGGTCGTCACCGAAGACGGCCGCCCTGGGGTGCTGCTGGTGGACAAGGGCAATCAGCCCAGGTTTCAGCCGGTGGAGCTGGGCATGAGCAGCGGCCGCAGCACCCAGATCCTCAGTGGCCTGTCAGAGGGAACCCGGGTGTTCATCGACTTGCCGCCCTGGGCCAAGAAGAAGCGCTGAGGCAGCAACCCCTCAAGCTTGTCCTGGGTCACGATCGGGGTCAGCCGCAGGGGGCGTTGAGCAGATGGCGTGCCGCCTCCACAATGCGGCCGCTGGCCAGGCCATCTCCAAAGGGGTTGTGGGCCCGGGCCATGGTGTCGTAGGCAGCAGGATCGTCGAGCAGGCGCGCAGCTTCGTTGACGATTGTGGCCGAATCGGTGCCCACCAGCCGGGCCGTGCCCGCGTCGACCGCTTCGGGCCTCTCGGTGGTGCGGCGCAGCACCAGCACGGGTTTGCCAAGGGCTGGGGCCTCTTCCTGCAGACCGCCCGAGTCGCTAAGCACCAGGGTGCATTCGCGCATGGCCGCCACCAGGCGGTCGTAGTCGAGCGGTTCGCACAGGTGGGCGCGGGGATGCTCGCCCAGCAGTGCCTGCAGCGGTTCGCGCACGGTGGGGTTGCGGTGCAGTGGCAGCAGGATCGCCACGTCGTCGTAGCGATGCAGCAGCTGCAGCAGGCCGTTGCCGATGCTCTGCAGGCGTTCGCCCCAGTTTTCACGGCGGTGCACGGTCACCAGAATCAGCCGCTGCCGGGCCGCATCAAAGCCCTCCAGGGCAAACGGGGCCGCCTGCTGCGCCATCAGCAGCAGGGCGTCGATCACCGTGTTGCCGGTCGTGAGGATCTCACCGACCACCCCCGAGGCGCGGCAGTTGGCCGCTGAGCGCTCGGTGGGGGCAAAGTGCAGCTGGGCCAGCTGGGAGATCAGTCGCCGATTGGCTTCTTCAGGGAAGGGGTCCAGCAGGTTGTCGGTGCGAAGACCCGCTTCCACATGTCCAACTGGAATCTGCTCATAGAACGCTGCCAGGGCCGCCGCAAAGGCGGTGGTGGTGTCCCCCTGAACCAGCACCAGGTCCGGCCGGTGGCTGGCGAACTCCTGCTTGAGGCCCTCGAGCGCGGCGCAGGTGATGTGGGTGAGGGTCTGCTGGGGGGCCATCAAAGCCAGGTCGTGGTCGGCTCTGATGCCGAACAGCTCCATGACCTGCGTCACCATTTCGCGGTGCTGGCCCGTGAGCACCACCCGGGTGGTGAACGCGGGATCCTTCTGAAAGGCCTGGATCACCGGCGCCAGCTTGATCGCCTCGGGCCGGGTGCCCAGCACGATCGTCACCAGGGGAAGGGGCTTCAAGGCGTGGCGGCCGTGCTCAGGCCACTGTGTCATGGGACTGGAGCATCGGACAGGCCGCTGAAGCTGTTCTGCCCGTGACACGCTGCCAATGACACGCTGCTAATGACAAGAGCCGGCCGCGGCGCGAAGCTGGGGTGCCGCCGCCGTTGGCCGCAGCGATGACGCCGCCGGAGTCTCCCAGCCTGTTTCCGCGCACCAGCCCATTCCCGGCGGGGGGCCACCCGGCTGCGTCCGTGCCTGCTGCGCCTGCGGCTGTTGCCCCAGCTCCCGCCTCAGTCGCGCTCGAGGCGATCGTGCGCATCGCCCACGAACAGGGCCATTCCGATGTGCATCTGGGCATCGGCGAGGAGCCCCGCTATCGCAGCCGCGGCGAAATGCTGTGCAGCGGTCTGCCGGTGACCGATGCCGCGACCTTTGCGCGATGGCTGCGGGAACTGCTCAGCCCGGCCGAGATCGATCGGTTTCAGCGCGAGCTCGAGTACGACGGATCCCACGCCTTCAGCTTCGTACGGGTGCGCTTCAACCTGCTCGATTCGCTGCGGGGCCAGGCCATGGTGCTGCGGCTGATTCCCCGGCAGATCGCCAGCCTTGAGGACCTCAACCTGCCGGAGGTGCTCAAGGAGCTGGCCGCCCGGCCCAAGGGGCTGGTTCTGGTGACCGGACCCACGGGCTCCGGCAAGAGCACCACCCTGGCGGCCATGGTCGACTGGATCAACACCAACCTCGCGCGCCACATCCTCACCATCGAGGATCCCGTTGAATTCGTGCACGAGAGCCGCCGTTCCCTGGTGCGTCAACGGGAGGTCGGGCAGCACACCCGGCAGTTTCACCAGGCCCTGCGCTCGGCGCTGCGCGAAGACCCCGATGTGATCCTGATCGGTGAAATTCGCGATCAGGACACCCTCGCCACCGCGATCGAGGCGTCCCAGACCGGCCACCTGGTGTTCGGCACCCTGCACACCAACTCGGCTGTCAAGACGATCGAGCGCATCCTGGGTCTGGTGCCGCCGGCCGAGCAGGAGGCCATGCGCCGCGCCGTGTCCGAGGTGTTGCTGGGGGTTGTGGCGCAGGGGTTGCTGCGCTCCAGCGATGGCAAGCGCTGCGCCTTTCACGACATTCTGATCAACACGGATGCGTGCAAGGACTACATCGTGCGGGGTGAGCTCGAGGCGATCGAAGAGATCATGGGTCGCAGCGGCTTCGACGGCATGCAGACCGCCAATCAGGCGCTGCAGCGGTTGGTCGAGGGGGGGCTCTGCAGTGCCGACGACGCCCTGGCCCAGAGCCTGCGGCCCAATGAACTGGCGCAGGCCCTGCGGGGCCGCATCTGATTCAGGAGTTGGCCAGCCGGGCGATCAGCAGCACGCTCAGGCCGACCGAAAGGCCCAACATGGCGAGCCGACCGTTCCAGATTTCGGCCTGGGGTGTGAACCCACGGCGCCAGGCATTGAGCTCAGTGGGGCTCACCGGTTCCCGCTCCACAGCCGGACCCTGCTCCATAGCCGGACCCTGCTCCATAACCGTTTCCTGCTCGACAGGGGCCATGGCACTGAAGCCTGGATCACCGACACCTTAAACGGATCAGAAAGGTGCTGGGCGTTCCAGCAGCCCTGCCGCCTGCTCGAGCGGCCAGCGGGCAGCAATGCCCAGGTCGATCGGGCTGTCGCCCCCCTGCCCGAGCCACTGGCATGCGGCGACACCGATCATGGCGGCGTTGTCGGTGCAGTAACTCAGAGGTGCCAGGTGCCAGTGCAGTTGCTGCTGTGCGCAGGCCTGGCTCAGCAGCGTCCGCAGGCGCCGGTTGGCGGCCACTCCGCCCACCAAGACCAGGGTGTCGAGCCCCTGGTCGCGGGCGCAGCGGCAGCTGCGTTCAACCAGCACGTCGGCCACCACCTGCTCAAAGCTGGCGGCCAGGTCGGCCAGGGGCAGCGGCGCGCCGCTGTCCTCCAGCGACCGCACCAGGCGCAGCATGGCGGTCTTGAGACCGCTGAAGCTGAAGTCGTAGGGATAGATCCCGCCCTCAGGCCTGGAGACCTGGCCCTTGGGCAGGGCAAAGCGGCGGGGGTCGCCCGCGGCGGCGGCCGCTGCGATGGCCGGGCCGCCCGGATACCCGAGCCCCAGCAGCCGCGCCACCTTGTCGAAGGCCTCGCCGGCGGCGTCGTCGTGGCTGCGGCCCAGGCGGGTGTAAGCACCGGCGGCGTCGACCCTCACCAGTTCGGTGTGGCCGCCGCTCACCAGCAACACCAGATAGGGGGGCTGGGGTGGGGCCTCGCCCAGCAGGGCCGAGCACAGATGGCCCTCGAGGTGGTGAACGCCCACGAAGGGGCGACCATGCAAGCGCGCCAGGCTGCGGCCTGTGATCGAGGCCACCTGCAGGGCGCCCGCCAACCCGGGGGTGACCGTGGCGGCGATGCCATCGAGACCGGCCATGGCCAGACCGCTGCCGACCATGACCTGATCGATCAGCTGCGGCAGGGCTTCGACGTGGCGTCTTGAAGCGATTTCGGGTACCACTCCTCCCCATCGGGCATGCTCGGCCACCTGGGAAGCCACGGCGCTGGCCAGCACCGTGCGATCGCGCACAACGGCCGCTGCCGACTCGTCACAACTTGTTTCGAGGGCCAGAACCGTGGGCATTGGATCGGGGCTGCTCCCCTACTGTCCGCTGGTGACATCCTGCCCTGCGGCTCGATCCGATGCGCCGTCTTCTTCCCCGTCTGTTTGCAGCACTGCTCTCAGTCTTTCTGCTGATCGGTGTGGCTCCCGCAGCCCACGCCGATGTGGCCGGTCTCACCCCCTGCAGTGAGAGTGCCCGCTTCCAGCAACGGGCCGCTGCGGCCAAGACCGACCAGGCCAAGGCCCGCTTCGCCATGTACAGCCAGGCTGTCTGCGGTGCTGATGGTCTGCCCCACCTGATCGTTGATGGTCGCTGGACCCATGCCGGTGACTTCATGATTCCCGGCATTGCGTTCCTCTACATCGCCGGTTGCATCGGCTGGGCCGGTCGCAGCTACATCATTGCGGTGCGCGGTCGTAAGGATGCCGCCATGAGTGAGATCCAGATCGACCTGCCCCTCGCGCTCAAGTGCACGATCGGTGCAGCGTCCTGGCCCCTTGCTGCCCTGGCCGAATTCAAGGGCGGGAAGCTGCTCGAGGCCGAGGGCAAAATCACTGTCTCCCCCCGTTGATTCAGCTTCGCTCCATCGCCGACTTTCCCATGAAAAAGTTTCTCACCACCGCCCCGGTGTTTGCAGCGATCTGGTTCACCGTCACCGCCGGGATCATGATCGAATTCAACCGGTTCTTCCCCGATCTGTTGTTCCACCCGCTCTGATCATCGCTCTGGCGACCAGGCCCTGATCACCGGGCTGATCCAAGACTGTCGAAGCGGTCCCCGGGGGCCGCTTTTTCGATGGTTCACTTCCCGGGCGCTCGAGTCGCCTCCGGTTTCGCGGTTGCAGGTGCCGCCACTCCCATATGGGTTTCCAGGGCTGCCAGGGCGCTCTCCAGGTCATCGTTGACCAGGGAGGCATCAAATTCGCGCACGGCGGCCAGCTCGGTGTGGGCCCGCGCCAGGCGTCGTGCAATGGCCTCCTCGCTGTCGGTGCCGCGCCCGCGGATGCGCTGCTCGAGCACCGCCAGCGAGGGTGGTTCGATGAACAGCTGAAAGGCCGACGGGAAGCTCTGGCGCACCTGCCGGGCCCCCTCAAGTTCGATCTCGAGCAGCACCGGCCGGCCGGCCTGCAGCCGATCTTCAACCGGCCGGCGTGGGGTGCCGTAGAGGTTGCCGGCAAATTCAGCCCATTCAAGAAAGCCCCCGGCCTCGATCTGCTGTTCGAAGTCCGATCGCGTCAGGAACACGTAGTGAACCCCATCGGTTTCACCGCTGCGGGGGCTGCGGGTTGTGGCAGAGATCGACAGCCAGATCTCCGGGTGACGCTCCAGCAGGCGGCTCACCAGGGTGCCTTTGCCGACACCGCTGGGTCCGGTGATCACGGTGAGTCGACCGAGACTGGAGCTGGCCATCGGCATGGCGGCAGGCAGGGACGAACCTGCCAGCAGAGTAGAAGTCACTCTTGCCCGCCGGCTTCGAGCCTTGGCAACCGCTCTGCCCAGGATCCAGGCCATGGATGTCACCAGCCTCAAGGCGGTGCTTGCAGAGCTGCGTCCATGGCTGTTGCCCTCCCGCTTTGAGAAGGCCCAGCAGGGCAGCCCGCAGGCCCTGCAGCTGGGCCTGCGCAGTCTCGACGGGGTCCACTGGCTTGAGCTCAGCTGGATGGCCGAGGCGCCCAGGCTGCATGCCATCGCGCCGCCGCCGCGCCAGGGCGATGGCAGCACCCTGGCGCGGCAGTTGCAGCACGGCCTGCGCGGGCTGGCCCTGGTGGACCTGGTGCAGAGCGGCTGGGAGCGGGTGGTCGAGCTCGGCTTTGCCCGTCGCCCTTCCGATCCGGTCGAGCGCTGGTTGGTGCTCGAGCTGATGGGGCGCCACAGCAACCTGTTTCTGCTCGATGAAGCCCGTCAGGTTGTGGCATTAGCGCGGCAGGTGCGCCAGCAGCACTCGCGCCTGCGACCGATCGCCACCGGAGACCCCTACCAGTGCCCGCCGCCCCTGCAGGGTGAGGCACCTTCGCGCGACGCGTCGCTAGCCCAGTGGCGGGGCCGCCTGCAGTTGCAGGATCTGTCCCTGCGCGAGGCGCTGCTGCGGAGTTACCAGGGTGTCAGCCCCGCCCTGGTGACGCAGCTGGTCGAACCGGAGCTGGTCGAAGCACCGGTCGCCAGCCTCACGGCTGACCAGTGGCAGCGGTTGCACGGGCGCTGGTCAGCCTGGCTCGGGGCCCTGCAGCACCAGCACTTTGCCTTTGCCAGGACCGACGATGGCTATGCCTGCTGGAATGCCGACGCCTGCTGGATCGATGCGCAGGCCTCTGCAGAGAACGCCGGCTGCAGCGTCAACATGGGCCTGGCCACCTACTACGGCGACCGGCTGCAGCGCCGCCAGCACCTGAGGCTTCAACAGCAGTGGCAACAGCGCCTGGCGCTGCTGCGTCACAAGGAGCAGCAGCAGCTCGAGGTCCAGCAGGGCCTTCTGCTCAGCAGCGAGCAGGCCGACGCGCTGCAGCGCCAGGCCGATGCCCTGCTCTGTGAAGCCCATCGCGATCCGCTGGCGGCCACAGAGGCTCAGAAGCTTTACCGCAGGGCCAAACGTCTGCGGCGCTCGGTGGCCGCGGTGCAGGCCCGCATCGACCTGCATCAGCAACGCCTGGCGTGGCTTGAGGCCAGCCTCACCTACCTCGACCAGGCCGATTCCGAGGCGGTGCTGACGCCACTGGTTCTCGACCTGGCGGCTGCGCTCGACGCCGGTGTGGCCGGTGACGGCAGGCGCCGGGGACAGCGCAGGGGCGCCAGCCAGCCCGAGGGTGTCCCCCAGCCCCTTGAACTGTGCTCGCCTGGGGGACTGCGCCTGCAGGTCGGCCGTAACCACCGGCAGAACGCCTGGATCAGCCTCCGCCAGGCTCGCCGCGGCGACCTCTGGTTCCATGCCCAGGAGTGTCCGGGCAGTCACGTGGTGCTCAAGGCCTCGGAAGGACCATGGGGCGATGCCGATCTCGCCGCCGCCGCCGATTTGGCGGCCTACTTCAGCCGTGCCCGCGGCAACGGGCGCGTCGCGGTCGTGATGGTGCCCACCGACGACCTGCAGCGCATTCCAGGGGCGGCACCCGGCACGGTGCGCCATCGGGGTGGCACCGTGCTCTGGGCCGTTCCGGCCCAGGCGGCCGCGTTGCTGGCTTCTCCCCCTACCCTGCCGGTGGAGGCCAGCCCATGAGCGACAGCGACAGCGTGCCAGGCGGTTCATCGGCAGGTACCAGCAGCGGCACCGCCACCGGGCCGCCGCCGCCGATCCGGGTCGCGCCCCGGCTCGACGAATGTCCTGCCGAGGTGGAGATGAGCCTGGTCGACCATCTCGAAGAGCTGCGGCGCCGCATCCTGCGCAGCCTGGTGGCTGTGGTGGTGGCCGCTGCGGGCTGCCTGCTGCTGGTGCGCCCCCTTGTGCGGCTGCTGGAGATGCCGGCCCATGGCATCCATTTTCTGCAGCTGGCCCCGGGCGAGTTTCTGCTGGTGTCGCTCAAGGTGGCGGGCTATGCCGGGCTCACCCTGGCCCTGCCCTACGTGTTGTACGAAGTGTTGGCGTTTGTGCTCCCCGGGCTCACCCGCCGCGAGCGCAGGCTGGTGGCCCCGGCCGTGGCCGGTTCGGCGGTGCTGTTCGCTGCGGGTCTGGCCTTTGCCTGGTGGGCCCTGGTACCGGCTGCCCTGCAGTTTCTGGTGAGCTATGGCGCCGATGTGGTCGAACCGGCCTGGTCGATCGAGCGCTATCTCGATTTTGTGCTGCTGCTGATGCTCGCCACCGCCCTGGCGTTTCAGTTGCCGGTGCTGCAGCTGCTGCTCGGAGCCCTTGGCCTGGTCCGCTGGCGCAGCATGCTGGGCGCCTGGCGCTGGGTGGTGCTGGTGGCGGCCGTGGCCGGTGCTGTGCTCACACCGTCGACCGACCCGCTCACCATGCTGCTGCTGAGCGGGGCGATCACCGCACTGTTCCTGATCGGTGTGGCCCTGGTGGCCCTCACCGAGGGCCTGCGTCCCTCCTAGAGCACAAATTCGCTGCTGCGGCCGGCGGGCAGCTCGAGCGCCAGTGACAGGGCCTTGCCCAGCCGTGGCCGATCGGAGCAGCTGCTGAGCCAATGGCGCACGGCCTCAGCGGCGCCGAGGCTGTTGAGCACCAGCACCAGTTCGCCGATGTGGCGTTCGTAGTCAGCGGCGCTCAAGGGGAAGGACTGCTGCTCCTGATAGGCCCACATCACCTGCAGGTAGACCCGGCCCCGTCGCTGCACCAACTGCAGGTCATAGGAGGCCTGCCAGCGCTGCTGCAGCAGGGCGATCACCTCGCCGGCGCTCAAAGGGGCATCCATGGCCAGGTGGGCGGGGCCGCACCCCTCACCCTCGCATGAAGAATCACCAACACCCCATGGCCGGGCTGATGTCTGCTTTCTCGCATGCCCTGGCACCGCCTTGACCGCTGTGCTGGCGATGCCCAGATTTCAGAACCTTGCGGCCCGTGTCTCCCCCATGGGCACAGGTGCCCGGCCGGGGCAAGGCAAGTTCTAATGTGGCCCGACGTTGCGCCGGCTTCCGGACTGCCCGCATGACCCAGATTCCAGCAGCCTCCTCGGCCGGCGATGTGCCCGGGATGGGCCGTCGGCAGTTCATGAATCTGCTGACCTTCGGGTCGGTCACCGGAGTGGCCCTCGGTGCCCTGTACCCGGTGGTGAACTATTTCATTCCCCCTCGGGCCGCCGGCAGTGGTGGCGGCACCACCGCCAAGGACGAGCTCGGCAACAACGTCACCGCGAGCGGCTGGCTCGCCACCCACAAGGAGGGTGACCGCAGCCTGGTCCAGGGTCTCAAGGGTGACCCCACCTATCTGATTGTCGAGGGCAGCGATGCCATCGGCAGCTACGGCATCAACGCGATCTGCACACATTTGGGCTGTGTGGTGCCCTGGAACAGTGGCCAGAACAAGTTCATGTGCCCGTGCCACGGCTCCCAGTACGACGCCACCGGCAAGGTGGTGCGCGGCCCGGCACCCCTGTCTCTGGCCCTGGCGCACGTGTCGGTCGAAAACGACAACGTGTTCCTCAGCCAGTGGAGCGAGACCGACTTCCGCACCGGTGACAAGCCCTGGTGGGCCTGATCTCATCTTTTGTAACCACCATCAGCCCTGCCATGCGCCGTCTTCTTTCCTCCCTCACCGGTTCCCTGCTCGGCCTGAGCCTCGTCTGCACCGTGATGTTCAGTGCCGCCAGCCCCAGCTGGGCCTACCCCTTCTGGGCCCAGCAGAATTACGCCAGCCCCCGGGAGGCCACGGGCAAGATTGTCTGTGCCAACTGCCACCTGGCCAAAAAGCCCACCCGTGTTGAGGTGCCCCAGGCCGTGATGCCCGACACCGTCTTCAGGGCCGTTGTGGAGATCCCCTACGACACCTCGGTGCAGCAGGTGTCAGGCGACGGCAGCCCCACCGGTCTCAATGTGGGTGCCGTGATCATGCTTCCCGACGGCTTCACCCTGGCTCCCCAGGACCGCATGAGTGACGAGCTCAAGGAAGAGACCGCTGGTATCTACTACACCCAGTATTCCGACGACCTGCCCAACACCTACATCGTCGGCCCCCTGCCTGGCGATCAGCACCAGGAGATCGTCTTCCCGATCCTCTCGCCCGATCCGGCCACAGACAGCGCCATCCACTTCGGCAAATACAGCATCCATGTGGGCGGCAACCGCGGCCGCGGTCAGGTCTACCCCACCGGTGAAAAGAGCAACAACACCGTCTACACCTCCCCTGCTTCCGGCACCATCGCCTCGATCACCCCGGCCGACAACGGCGCCCAGGTGGTGGCAATCAAGACTGCAGATGGTGGCAGTGTCAATGAGACGGTCCCAGCCGGTCCCACCCTTGTGGTTGCCGTCGGCGACAGCGTCGAGGCCGGTACCGCCCTGACCAACGATCCCAACGTGGGCGGATTCGGCCAGATCGACACCGAGATCGTGCTGCAGAGCCCGGTTCGCATCATCGGCCTGCTGGCATTCTTCGGTGCGGTCGCCCTTGCCCAGATCATGCTGGTGCTCAAGAAGCGTCAGGTTGAGAAGGTGCAGGCGGCTGAAGGCCTGATCTGAACCCCTCTCGATTTCCATTGTTGGCGACCTTCACATCACCGGGGCCCCTGCTGTTCCAGCTGGGCCCCTTTGCTGTGCGTTGGTATGGATTGCTGATCGCCTCGGCGGTTCTGGTGGGCCTGGTCCTGTCCACACGCCTGGGCCGTGCCCGTGGCATTGACCCTGGTCTGATTGCCGATCTGCTCCCCCTGATGGTGCTGGGTGCCGTGGTTGGTGCTCGCCTTTATTACGTGCTGCTCGAGTGGCGCCAGTACAGCGCCGACTGGCCCTCGGCCCTGGCGGTGTGGCGCGGCGGAATTGCCATCCACGGCGCCCTGATCGGTGGAACCCTGACGACTGTGTTCTATTGCCGCTGGCGGCGCCTGCGGTTCTGGCCCCTGCTCGATGTGCTGGTGCCGGCCGTGGCCCTGGGCCAGGCGATCGGCCGGTGGGGCAATTTCTTCAACAGCGAGGCCTTTGGGCTGCCCACCGACCTGCCCTGGAAGCTGGCGATCCCGGCGGCCAACCGCCCGCCCGAATTCCTGGCACAGCTGTACTTTCACCCCACGTTTCTGTACGAATCGCTCTGGAACCTTGGGGTCTGCGCCCTGCTGCTGCTGCTGTTCAGGGCCGCCGGCCGAGGCCGCATCCAGCTGCCTGCCGGGGCCATGAGCTGCATTTATCTGATGGCCTACAGCAGCGGCAGGGTGTGGATCGAGGGCCTCAGGCTCGATCCCCTCTGCCTCGTGGGGGTTCCGCCGTTCTGCAGCGGTGGGCTGCGCATGGCTCAGCTGATGAGCCTGGTTCTCATCGCCGTGGGCGCCCTGGGACTGTGGTGGCTCTATGGCCGCCGTCGCCCGTTGCCCGATCCCAGCGGCGTGGTGGCATGAGCACCCCGCATCCGGTCTGGATCGTGGGTGCGGGCCCCGGGGCGCCTGACCTGCTCACCCTGCGGGCGGCGCGGTTGGTGGAGCAGGCTGAGGTCCTGGTCTGGACCGACTCGTTGGTGAATCCCCAGATCGCGGCCATGGCCCCCCTGGCCTGCGAGCGCATCCGCACCAGCAGCCTCACTCTCGAGGAGGTGATGGCCGTGGTGCTCGAGCGGGCTCAGGCCGGCAGGCGGGTGGTGCGCCTGCACGACGGCGACCCCTGCCTCTATGGCGCCCTTGCCGAGCAGATCGTGCGGCTGGCCGATGCCGGCCTGTCGGTGGAGGTCGTGCCCGGTCTGAGTGCCTACCAGGCCGCCGCGGCAGCCCTGCAGCAGGAGCTCACCATTCCCGGTCTGGTTCAGACGATCGTGCTGAGCCGGGCGGGTGGTCGCACCGGCACCCCCGAGCGTGAATCGCTCGAGCGCCTGGCCGCTTTGCAGGCCTCCTTGTGTCTGTACCTCAGTGCGCGGCATGTCGAGGAGGTGCAGGAGCAGCTTCTCCTGCACTACCCCCCCCAGACCCCGGTGGCCATCGGTTATCGCCTCAGCTGGCCCGACCAATGGATCAAGGTTGTGCCGCTCGCCGAGATGGCTGCCGCCAGCCGGGAGCAAGGGTTGATCAGGACCACGCTGTACGTGGTGAGCCCGGCCCTGGCGGCTACGGCAGAGGCGCGCTCCAGGCTCTATTCGGCGGCTCACAATCACCTGTTCCGCGGCGGTGCTTAAGGTTGAGCACTGCTTCCGCGCGTTGCTGTTCGGCGCCCTGGCCATCGCAGCACCAGCACTGGGAATACCCCAGGCTGCCCAGGCCGGCCCCCAGCTCGCGGCCCTGACCAAGGCCGTCAACCCGTGCATCGCCCTGGGGCGGCCTGCAGCCTGCCCAGCTGCGCCGTGCACCGGCCCATGCCAAGGCTGGTCGCTATTGCCAGGAGCAGGTCACCACTTTGGCCGGGAGCTGGACCTGCTGCCCTTCAGGACGTGATTCCCCAGACCGTGCAGGCCAGCCTCACGGCCTGGTTCAGGCCTGCAGTCCTGACGGGCTGTAAGCCATCAGGCCGACTGGGGAGCCGTTTCGCCATACAGCTCTGCGGCGAGGCGATCGCGGTCAAAGCGGCAGCCCAGCCGGTTGGCGATCGCTTCGACATCGGCGGCGCCGTTGCCCAGGCAGCAGGTCCCGCCAGGTGAGGGGGTCACGTTGAACACAAGTCCTGGTCGCGCCTGAATGCTGGCCTCACCCAGCATCAGCCGCCGTTGCCGCTTGTCGATCAGCTGGGGGCGCACGCCGCCATATCCCTTGGCGAAGCTGAGGTCGGCCAGTGTCATGTCGGGCACGATCTTGCGGGCGTCGGCCAGAAACAGCCAGCGGCGCAGCCAGGGCACCTCGAACAGCAGGTTCTTGAGGATGTAGTTGCGGATGTCGGCCACCTTGAATAGCTGCCAGAACACCGTCAGCACGGCCCAGTCGAGCCGCAGCACCTTGAGAAAGTCCCAGAACGAGGCGGGTCGGTAGCGCTCCAGCATCGGCAGCAGCAGCGCGGTGGGTCCAAAACGGGTCTTGCCGGGGGCGCGCACATCGGGGTCGCCGTGGATCGCCGCAAAGGGCAACCGGTCGTTCTGCACCGTGTAGACCTTGCCCCTCAGCAGGTCTGGGGTGAAGTAGAAGCTGCCTGCCACCGGCAGGCAGGAGTACTCCAGGCCGTAGCCCATCTGCTGGGCCATCAAGAGGCTGTGGGCGCCCGCGTTGACCACCACATGGCGGGCCCTGACCTGCCGTGGAATCCCCTTGCCGTCGCCCTTGGCGGGCCGCAGTCTCACCAGAAAGGTCGTGTTGTCTTGGGGGGTTCCGTTGGCCTGGGTGTGGCCTGCGTCGTGGTTTTCGATCGCGATGTGCTCCACCGTCATGCCGAGCTCGACGTCGAGGCGCCGGTCGCTGCCACAGGTGGCCGCCCGGGCCTGCTCAACAAAGGAGGCTGAAAGGGCCTCATAGTCGACGGCGGTGTAGGCGTCGCGGATCCCGATCGCCACCAGCTCCTCCCTGCGCAGCTCACCATGGCGGAGGGCGACCTGGGGTTCCCAGTCGACGATCTGCTCCTTCTCCAGCCATTCCATCGCCGGGAAGTGGGGTGAGAAGGTCGTGAACCGCTGCCGCAGGAATCGGCACTCGGCCGCACCCACCCCCAGCACCATCTTCGGCGTGCGAAACACGCAGCGCTCCCTCACCTCTGGCGCAAGCAGTTCGGCGTAATGAACGATCATCTCGGCCGTTCGCTTGACCCTGATCGCTTTCTCGAGGCTGTAGTTGGTCTCGATGTCGCCGCAGTGGATCGTCTGACTGTTGTTGGTGGCACGCGAGTTGACCTGGGCCAGCTGCTCGTAGCGCTCCACCAGCAGCACCCGCTCCACATCGGTGTAACGGGCCAGCTCAAACAGCAGGGCCGTGCCGCAGACACCGCCGCCGACGATCAGAACGTCAACGGTTTCAGGGGCCTGCGCTTCCGATGAGAATGCTGCTGCACCTGGATGCGCTGGTCGTTGCGTCACCATCCACCTGTGATCTGGATCCCATGCTGGCCTGCCGCAGGACCCCGCCATGCCGTGGTTTAAGGTGACCTAATCCCCAGCTGGTGCTGGGCATGGGCGATTAGCACAGCGGTAGCGCACTTCCTTCACACGGAAGGGGTCACTGGTTCGAATCCAGTATCGCCCACTGGTCTGGAACCTCCAGCCCTCGCCAGGGGGTCTCCCCGGGGATGGCCGTTGGCCTGTTGCCTGCGACGTGCTTGACGGGGTCATCAGAATTGTGAGCGAGTGCGCACAGGCCTCCGTTGCCGGCCGATTCTCAGATTCACGACAACTCCTCTTGTCTGGACGATTCCCAGCAGCTGGAGCCGCCGCTCGAGATTCCTGAATTGCTGGCACTGGCCCAGGTCCTCAGCCAGGCACGGCAGGCCCAGGGCCTCAGTCTTGAGGCGCTGGCCTCCAAGCTTCACATGGGGGTGGAACAGCTGCGGGCCTTTGAGGCGGCAGATCTGACGCGTCTGCCTGAGCCCGTCTTTGTGGTGGCCCAGGCCCGCCGCATTGCCGACACGCTGGCGGCCGATGTCGGCAGCCAGATCGAGTCGCTGCGGGCCAGTGATGCGTTTTCAGCCCTCAAGCCCGCCCTGAGCACCGAGGTGTTTCAGCAGGCGGCCCGTCTGGCCGCTTCCTCAGCCTCCAATGCCCAGGGCGAGGCCGGCACCCCGTCCTCTTCGCGCCCCTGGGGTGAGCCCGGGCCGCGGTTCAGGCTGTGGTGGCTGGCGCCGCTGCTGTTGGGTGCCGGCGCGCTGGCGGCGGCGACGGTGGTGTGGCAGCAGCCATCCCTATGGCGTCCGTTGAAGGTTGCTCAGCAGCAGAGCAGCCCGGCCAGGCCACTCAAGCCCCCGCTGGCGCCTCCTGTCCCCAAGGCCGTGGCACCGCAGCCTGAGGCCCAGGCGCCAATCGCGTTGTTGATCAGCTCGCGCCAGCGCAGCTGGCTGACGGTGCGCCCCCTTGGCGGCGGCGAGCCGCTTTATCGCGGCAGCTTTGTGGGGGAGCGGCGCTTCCCCCTGGGTGAGGGCCTGCTGCTGCGGGCCGGGCGTCCCGATCTGGTGATGGTGAGCCAGGGTGCCGCGGCCCCCAGGCCGCTGGGCAAGGTCTCTGACATCCGCTGGATTGCGTTCAGGCCCGCTGCCCCCCAGGGGACGGTGCCTAAGCCGAAGGCACCAGGTCAGGGGCCGGGCTCGTCGTGACCCTCAGTTCGATGCCACTGGCCTCCTGCACATAGCCGCCGCAGGCTTCGAGGCTCCAGCGCTCGAGGCTCAGGTCGGGCTGGGGCTCCTTGCCCGCGGTGGCGATCGGTTGCAGGACGATGTGCACGGTGGTGGCACCGTCGCCCGCGGCCCGCTCCACGGTCACGGCCAGGGTCTCGATCATCGGTTGGGGTCGGCGGTCGAGGGCCGCTGCCAGACGCAGCAGCAGGGCCATCGCCGCCACGGTGTGGCGTGCGTTGCGGCCATCGAGCAACTGCCATGATTCGTGCCGTTTTTTCGGCAGGCTGCGGCGGTGATAGCGCGCGATCGCTGCCACCATCAGGTGCTCGTTCTCGGTGTAGCCCAGAAGCTCGCCGTGACGTATCAGATACCAGGTGTGTTTGTGGTAAGCACCGATGTTGATGTGCTGGCCGCACGTATGGAGCATGGCAGCGGCCCACAGCAGCTGACGCCCCTCACCGTTGTCGTCGTGAAGCACCCCTCGGGTCTGGTCGTACAAGCTGAGGGCATGGCTGGCCACGCGCTCCGCACGCACCAGGTCGACGCCGAATCCCCTGGCAAGGTGCAGCACCGTTCGCTTGCGGATCGTGCTCTGGTACGCGAAGCGGTCGTCGAGCAGGCGGTTGCGCAGCATCCAGTCAACAATCAGCCCCTCCCGCAGGGCCCGCTCGCAGATCACCAGTTCGGGGATCTGCAGGCTGGCCATGGTGGTCTGCAGGATCAGGGCCCCCGGCACGATGATCTCGGCGCGCCGTTCATTGAGCGCAGGCAGCTCGCGGCGTTGCTGGGGGGTGAGCGCAACAAGCCGGTTGACCAGCTGATCAACCCGTTCGCGGCTCAGGCGGTATCCCTGCAGTTTGAGGGGTGGCCTCGGGTCTTCGGCAGCCGCCAGGGCCGCCAGGGCCATGGCCGTGCCGCTGGTGGCCACCAGCTGGGGCTGCTCGCCGGGTTGGAGGGCGGCCTTGACCTGGGAGACGGCCGGATCCATCGCCCCCTGGATGTACGCGATCAGAAAGGAGCGCCGTTCGGTTGGCAGGGGATCGCTCTGGCAGAACTCCCGCTGCAGCCGCACGGCGCCGATGCGGCTGCTGCTCAACACCCGGGCATCCCGACCGTCGGCCAGGATCAGCTCGGTGGACCCGCCGCCGATGTCGATGATCAGGTGGGGCTGTTCGCCGAAGCTCATGCCCGAGAGCACACCCAGGTAGATCAGACGGGCTTCTTCTGGGCCGCTGACCAGGTCCACCTCCAGTCCCAGTTGCTCCTGCACCGTGCTGAGAAATTCACGCCCGTTGGGCGCCTCGCGCACGGCGCTGGTGGCCGCCGTGACGATTTGTTCTACCCCGTGGCTGAGGGCCAGATCGCGGCAGTGCCGCAACGACAGCAGGGCGCGTTCGATCGCGGCGGGAGATAGATCGCCCCGATCCAGATCGCGCTCACCCAGGCGGGTGGTCGATTTTTCGGTGACGACCACGTTGAAACTGCCGAGCACCGGGTCGACCGCGGCGATCAGCAGGTGAATCGAATTGGTGCCGATGTCGATGGCGGCAACCCGGCGGGTCTGGTTGGAGGCCTGGGGCATCGCTTCACAGCGGCGGCGTCACTTTGCCACCAAAGCTGCGCCTTGCCGGCGTAACTTGCGCCCAGACGAGTGCCATTGATGCTCCCCGGCCGCGCTGGCGCCTGGTTGGAACTGATTCGCTGGCACAAGCCCAGCGGGCGCTTGATCCTGCTGATCCCGGCTGGATGGAGCCTGTGGCTAGCGGCGGCGGGCCCCCCTCCCGGACCCCTGCTGGGATGGATCGTGCTGGGAGGGCTGGCTGTGAGCGGTGCCGGCTGCATCGCCAATGACCTCTGGGACCGGCGCCTCGATCCCCAGGTGCAACGCACCGCCACCCGCCCCCTCGCCTCCGGCCGGGTGGGCGTTGGCGAGGCGGTGCTGTTGCTGCTGGTCTGCCTGTTGCTGGCCCTGCTGGTGGTGCTGGCGCTGCCGCAGGGCAGCCGCCCCTGGGTGCTGGGCCTGGCCCTGGCAACCCTGCCACCTGTGTTGCTGTATCCATCGGCCAAGCGTTGGTTCGGTTACCCCCAAGCCGTGCTGGCCCTTTGCTGGGGGTTTGCGGTGCTGATCCCCTGGGCGGCGTTGCGGGGATCGCTGGCTGGCGGTTGGCCCATGGGTCTGTGTTGGTTCGCGTCCGTCTGCTGGACCTTCGGATTTGACACGGTTTACGCCATGGCTGATCGACCCGACGATGCGCGCGTCGGCATCCGCAGCAGCGCCCTGAGCCTGGCGGCCCGGGCCCCCGGGGCGGTGGCCTGGAGTTACGGCGCCACCGCCGCCTGCCTTGCCGGGGCGGCCCTGGTTGGCGGCGTGGCGCCGATGTTCTGGCCGTTGTGGGGTGTCGCCGCCGCGGGCATGCAGCGCGAGGCGCGGCAACTGCTGCGCTCCGATCTGCCCGCTTCGGCCTATGGCCGGCATTTTTCCCGCCAGGTGCTGCTGGGTGCGCTGCTGTTGCTGGCCCTGGTCGTCGGATTTCCGTGATGGCTCCTGCAGTGGCACCGCTGCGTCGAGGCGATCGGGTGCGGCTGGTCGCCGCCAGTTCGGCCCTGGCGCCCGAGAGCCTGCTGCGGCTTGAAGCCGGCATCGCGGTGCTGCGCACCTGGGGGCTCCAGCCCGAGCCCCATGCCGCCTTGCAACGGCGCTGGGGCTACCTGGCCGGGCTGGATCGGCAGCGGGCTGCCGATCTTGAGGGCACGGCGAGTCTGTGGGCCTGCGTGCGCGGTGGCTGGGGGGCGGCACGCCTGCTCGAGAATCCCAACCTGGCCCTGCCGTCGGGCTGGCTGCTGGGCTTTTCGGATGTGACGGCGCTGCTGTGGGCCCAGCGGGCCCGCGGGCTGTCAGGTGGCATCCATGGGCCCCTGCTCACCACCCTGGCGTCCGAGCCAGCCTGGAGCCAGGAACGCCTGCGCCAGCTGCTGTTTGGTGAGCCCCTGGCGCCGCTGCAGGGGCAGTGCTGGCAGCCGGGTGTGGCCGAAGGCCCCCTGTTGGCGGCCAATCTCACCGTGGCGACCCATCTCCTGGGCTCGCCCCATTGCCCGCCTCTTGAGGGGGCGATCCTGGTGCTCGAAGACGTGGGCGAAGCCCCCTACCGGCTTGACCGGATGCTGACCCACTGGCGCCTCTGTGGGGCGCTGCAACAGCTGGCGGGGTTGGCCCTGGGGCGGTTCGACGACTGCGACCACATCGAGGGTGACCACGCCGAGGTCGACGAGACCAAGGCGGATGGTTTCAGCACCGCCCAGGTGCTGCACGAGCGCACGGCCGATCTGGGCATTCCGGTGATCGCTGGCTTGCCTGTGGGCCACGGCAACACCGGTAATGCGGCCCTGCCACTCGGCCACAGGGCCCGCCTGAATGCGAGCGCGGGGTGCCTCAGCGTTGAAAGTCCCAGTGCTGAGAGTCTCAGAGACGGCAGCGCTGGCTGAGCACCGCCTCAGCGATCCTGAGATCAAAGGGTGTGGTCAGCTTGATGTTCGAGGCCGGGGCCTCAAGCACCTGGACCGCCAGCCCCAGCCGTTCAAACAACGCCGCGTCGTCGGTCACATCCCAGCCTTCGCGCCTGGCCTGGGCGTGGGCGTCGCGCAGCTGCGCGACGCCAAAGCCCTGGGGTGTCTGGGCGGCCCAGAGGCGGCTGCGCTCGGGGGTGGCGGTGATGCTGCCGGCGGCGTCGACCAGCTTGATTGTGTCGGTCACCGGGGTGGCCGCGATCACGGCCCGTCCCGCCGTCACGGCCGCGGCACAACGCTCCAGCAGCTCGGGCTCGACCAGACAACGTGCCCCATCGTGGATCAGCACGCCGGTGGCGTCGGGCGGCAGCGCCGCCAGACCCCGGCTCACCGACTCCTGGCGCGTGTCGCCACCGACGATCCAGCGCACCGGTTTGTCGGGCGCCGCCGCGTCGATGATGGATTTGATCGGCACCTCATCGGCCGGCTGACCGATCAGACCAACCCAGCTGATCACCTCGCAGCGCAGCACGGTCTCGAGGGTCCAGGCCAGCACCGGTCTGCCGGCCACGTCGAGCAGCAGCTTGTTGCCGCTGGCACCCATGCGCCGACCCGACCCGGCTGCAGCGATCAGCAGATGCACGCTTGGCCTCCCCGCGGCTTGACCGCTACAAGACAATCCGGATGCTCTCCATACAATCAGGCCACGTGCCTGACCCTCGCCCATGCGCGCCCTGTTTCTGATTCCGGGCGATGCCGTGCGCCAGGTGCAGGCGATGCCGGCCGTGGCGGCCGTCGCCGACCAGCTCAAGGCCACCGTGCAGGTGGTCTGCGCCCCGGGCCTGGCGGCTGGCTGGGGGTTGCTGGACGCCGTGGAGAAGGTGATTCCCTTCGACTTCGAGGCGGCCAGCCTGGCCGACTGGGCCAACCTGCTGGGGTCGGTGCGGGAGCCTGATTTTCAGCTCTGCGTCAACCTGGCCAGTGGCCGTCAGGTCGACCTGATGCTGTCGATGAGCCACATCCCGAACCGGCTTGCCGCTAAGGGGTTTTCGGCTACTGAAACGGTCACTCCCCAGGTTGGGGGCTGGCCGGCCCAGAGCCTGGAGGCCTACCTGCGCCCGGTGGGCGTGACCCTCGACGCCGCCGCCTTCAGGCTCACCCTTCCCAGGGCCGAAATCGATAAGGCTGCTTCCCTGTTGCCCGGCGGCGACGGTCCCCTGCTGCTGCTGGCCCCCCGGGGCGGCAGCACCGACTGGCCCGCGTCCTGCTGGCAGGAGCTGACTCCACGGATTGCCGCCCGCCTGCCCAACCTGCGTAGCTGCACCCTGACAGCGACCGATCCGGCGGGTGCACGCCAGCGGGCGGCCCTGCTGGCCGGAGCCGACGTGGTGTTGGCCAGCGATCCGCTGACGATCGAACTGGCCCTGCTCCTGGGCCTGCCCCTGGTGGCCCTAGGGCGCCCTGCCGCCAGCCTGCCCACCCGTGCCGGCGTCAACGGCCTGGGTGGGCCGGCCGACCTGGCCGATCTGCCGCCGGCTCAGGTGTTGCAGGCCCTGGGCCTGACCTGAGCCCCCACCCGCATGCCGTGGCCATGGCCCTTGGGACAGCAACGGCGCCGCCGACCGCCATCGACCCGCTCGCGTCACCCCTGGTTGCGGCCCGTGCTGGCCCTGGTGCTCGTGGTCAACCTCTCGGCGCTGGGCTATCGCCTCACCGAGGGTTGGGACTGGGGCGACTGCTATTGGATGGTGGCGATCACCATCCCCACCATCGGCTACGGGGAGGTGGAGCCCCTCTCGACAGCAGGCCGCTTTGTCACCGTGTTTTCGGTGGTGGGCGGGCTGGCGGTGGTGCAGCTGTCGGTGCAGAGCCTGCTGGGTCTCTCGGAGGCGGGCTATTTCAGGCGCCTGCGCCACAGGCGCTTTCTCAACTGGGTTCAGACCATGAATGACCACGTGATCCTCTGCGGCTACGGCCGCATCGGCCGCGAGATCGGCGATCAGATCAGCCGTGAAGGGGTCGAGGTGCTGGTGGTCGAAATGGATCCCGAGCGCAGGCAGGCGGCTGAGGAGGCCGGCCTGCCCGTACTGATGGCTGATGCCACCCTCGATGAAACCCTGGTGGAGGCCGGCATCCACCGTTGCCGTTCCCTGGTGGCGGCGCTGCCCAGCAATGCCGCCAATCTCTATGTGGTGCTGAGCGCCCGCGGATTGGCTCCCCGCTGTCGCCTGATCGCCCGTTCCGACAGCGATGAGGCGGCCCGCAAGTTGCGCCAGGCCGGTGCTGACCAGGTGGTCAGTCCCTATGTGGCAGGCGGGCGCACCATGGCGGCCACCGCCCTGCGGCCCCTGGCGGTCACCTTCATGGAGTTGCTGGCCGGCACCGACTGTGAGGTCGAGGAGTTCAGACTGTCAGCGGATCCTGTGCGCCTGGGCGAGCTCAACGGTCGCAGCCTGACGGAGCTGGAGCTGCGGCGCCGCACCGGGGCCCTGGTGCTGGCGATCCGCAACCCCGAACCCAACCTGCTCAACCCTTACATCTACCGGGGCAGCTCGTACACGCCCGATGAACCGAGCCTGCTGGCCAATCCCGGTGGCGAAGTCACCCTGGCGCCGGGGCAGCTGTTGGTGGTGATGGGCAGCCAGGCCCAACTGGCGGCGTTTGCCGCGTTGCTGGGCCGGGCCCTGGTCAGCATCGACACGATGCGCGAGTAGGGCGCACGGGGTCGGTGGACGCGCTGGCGGCATACGATCGCCGCCAGATCCAAGCCGCCATGTGCCATGACTACCAGCTCCCCATCGTTGTTGGGTCAGGTCGCCCTGGTCACCGGCGCCAGCCGCGGCATCGGAGCGGCCATCGCCGCTGAGCTTGCAGCAGCCGGTGCCACGGTGGTGGTCAACTACGCCAGTTCGCCCGAGGCGGCGGCGGCCGTCGTCTGCCAGATCGAGGCGGCTGGCGGTAAGGCCTGGAGCCATCAGGCCAACGTCGCTGACGAAACCCAGGTCGAGGCCATGGTCAAGGCGGTGCTGGAGCGCGAAGGCCGCCTGGATGTGCTGGTCAACAACGCCGGCATCACCCGCGACGGGCTGCTGATGCGCATGAAGACCAGTGACTGGCAGAGCGTCATCGACCTCAACCTCACCGGCGTGTTTTTGTGCACCCGTGCCGTGAGTCGCGGCATGCTCAAGGCGCGGGCCGGCCGCATCATCAACATCACCTCGGTGGTGGCCCTGTTCGGCAACCCCGGCCAAGCCAATTACAGCGCCGCCAAGGCCGGTGTGATCGGCCTGACCCGCAGCACGGCGGCTGAATTCGCCAGCCGCGGCGTCACGGTCAACGCCGTGGCACCGGGCTTCATCGAGAGTGATATGACCAGGGATCTCGACAAGGAACCGATCCTGGCGTCGATCCCCCTGGGTCGCATGGGCAGCGCGGCCGAGGTGGCCGGCGCGGTGCGTTTTCTGGCTGCCGACCCCGCAGCCGCCTACATGACCGGCCAGGTGCTGCAGGTTGACGGTGGCATGGTGATGCGCTGAGCCCCGATGCGCGGAGTCAGGTGCTCAGCTCATCTCGCAGCTGCCTGATCCGCTGCAGCAGACGCAGGCGCCGGCTGCGGGCCGTCAGGGTCAGAAACAGACGGATCGGCACATAGACAAGAGCCATGGCCAGGCCGACGCCGGTGATCAGGATGAACACCAGGGGGTTGGCGTTTGGCATGGTCGGCCCCATGGCGTCTTCGACCGCGCTCTCCAGGGCGTTCTGCAGCAGATCCTCCATGGCTTGACCCTATCGGCCCGGTGCGCGTCCCGCAGGCCCTGGGCGTCCCACGATTCGGCTTTCCCCACCAGTCAACGGTCGCCTCGGCATGGGACCCTGTGGCCAGACCGCTCTACTGAACGGGCCCATGGCCAAGCTGATCCGCTTTTCTGACCAGTCGCGTGCCGCGCTTGAGCGCGGCGTGAACGCCCTCGCCGATGCCGTCAAGGTGACCATCGGACCCCGGGGCCGCAATGTGGTGCTGGAAAAGAAGTTCGGCGCCCCTGACATCGTCAACGACGGCGTCACCATCGCCAAGGAGATCGAGCTTGAGGATCCCTTTGAGAACCTGGGCGCCAAGCTGATGCAGCAGGTGGCCTCCAAGACCAAGGACACCGCCGGTGATGGCACCACCACCGCCACCGTGCTGGCCCAGGCCCTGGTTCGCGAAGGCCTGCGCAACGTGGCTGCCGGTGCCAGCCCCATCGTGCTGCGCAAGGGCATGGAGAAGGCCGCGGCCCAGGTGGTGAATGGTCTCAGGGCCCGTGCCCAGGGGGTGGCCGGCGATGCCATCCGCCAGGTCGCCACGGTCAGCTCCGGAGGCGACGCCGAGATCGGCCAGATGATCGCCGAGGCCATGGCCAAGGTGTCCGCCGACGGGGTGATCACCGTCGAGGAGAGCAAGAGCCTGGCCACCGAGCTTGAAGTCACCGAAGGCATGGCCTTTGACCGTGGCTATGCCTCGCCCTACTTCATCACCGACCAGGACCGTCGTGAGTGCGTGTTCGAGAACCCTCTGGTGCTGGTCACCGATCGCAAGATCAGCGCCGTGGCCGATCTGGTGCCTGTGCTCGAGGCCGTCAGCCGCAGCGGCCGGCCGCTGTTGATCCTCTGCGACGACATCGACGGTGAGGCTCTGGCGACCCTGGTGGTCAACAAGAACCGTGGCGTGCTGCAGGTGTCGGCCGTCAAGGCCCCAGGGTTCGGCGATCGCCGCAAGGCGATGCTGGCCGACATTGCCATCCTGACCGGTGCATCCCTGGTCAGCGAAGACAGGGCCATGACCCTTGACAAGGTCACCCTGGCCGATCTGGGCGGTGCCCGCACGATCACCATCACCAAAGACGACACCACGATCGTCGCCAGCGGGGATCACCAGGGTGCCGTGAGCGATCGGGTGGCTTCGATCAAGCGTGAACTGGAAGCCACCGATTCCGAGTATGACAAGGAGAAACTCAACGAGCGCATCGCCAAGCTCGCCGGAGGTGTGGCGGTGATCAAGGTCGGGGCCCCCACCGAGACCGAGCTCAAGAACCGCAAGCTGCGCATTGAGGACGCCCTCAACGCCACCCGCTGTGCCATCGAGGAGGGCATCATTGCCGGTGGGGGCACCACCCTGCTGGAGCTGGCCGTCGGCCTGGATGGTCTGGCCGCCCAGCTCCACGGTGACGAGCGCACCGGCGTCGAGATCGTGCAGCGTGCCCTGAGCGAGCCCGTGCGCCAGATCGCCAGCAATGCAGGTGCCGACGGTGCGGTGGTGGCCGCCGAGATTCAGCGCCTGGGCAAGGGCTTCAATGCTGCCACAGGGGTCTACGAAGACCTGCTGGCCGCCGGCATTCTCGATCCGGCCAAGGTGGTGCGCCTGGCCCTGCAGGATGCGGTCTCGATCGCGGGCCTGCTGATCACTACCGAAGCGGTGATCGCCGACAAGCCCGAGCCCCCGGCTGCCGCAGCTCCCGGTGGTGGCATGGATGGCATGGGTGGCATGGGAGGTATGGGCGGCATGGGCGGCATGGGCATGCCCGGCATGATGTGATCCGACCTGCCGCTCCCTCGCCTTCAAAGCCCTCGGCGATCAGCCGAGGGCTTTGTTGTAGGCCGCCACCTGAAGATCGATGCCGGTGATGGCGGTTCCCACCACCACCGCATCGGCCCCCAGATCGATCGCCCGCCGGGCCTGCTCAGCACTGGCGATTCCCCCTTCGCAGATGAGCGGCACCGCCGCCGGCAGGGCACTCCGCAGGGGGGGCAGCAGGTCCCAGGCGGGGGGCTTGTGGCCTGCTGTGGCTTCGGTGTAGCCAAATAGGGTCGTGCCCACCCAATCGCAGCCCAGCTCGGCCGCCCGCAGACCGTTGGCCAGGCTGTCGATGTCGGCCATCAACCTTGCCCCCAGCTCGTTTTTGGCGCGGGCGACCAGCTCAGCCAGTTGTTGCCCCTGGGGGCGATGTCGTTCGGTGGCGTCGAGGGCGATCACATCGGCGCCAGCGGCCCACACCGCCTTGATCTCCTGCCATCCCGGGGTGATGTATGTGGGGCTGTCGGCAAAGGTGCGTTTCCACAGGCCGATGATCAGGGCCTCGGGGCAGCGGCGTCGCACCGCACCGATGTGCTCGGGGCTTTCCAGTCGGACCCCCGAGGCGCCATTGGCCAGGCTGGCTTCGGCCATCGCCGCGATCACCTCGGGAGCTCGCAGGGGTGAGCCTTGCGGAGCCTGAACCGAGACGATCAGGCCCGAGGCGATCAGGGTGGTGCCCATCTCAGGCGGCATCGCAGTGGAGCCAGGAGCGCAGCTCGGCCAGGTCGGCAGGGCGGGGTGCGGGCACCTTGGTCAACACCGGTTGACGCGCTGGTTGCTGCTGTGGTGCGGGCTCCCAGGGGTCGCTGCTGGCGCTGGCGGCGTTGTGGCTATCGGGGCGGATCGGTGCCAGGGCCTCGTCCAAGGCCTGCTGAAACAGGATTCCGATCGAGGGCCGCGGTTCAGGTTCAGGTGCCGACCTGTCGCTGGGGTTGCTCTGCATCTGCTGACGCAGCCATGCGACCCCTTCCTGACCGCACGTGCGCAGCAGCCCGTGGTCGATGAAGGCAGCCAGGTCACTCCAGCCGCGGCGGTGAACCCATTGCTGGGCCAACCGAGCCGCCAGGTCGTCCTGGCGGTTGATCACGGCATCAATCAGCAGAACCTGCGGATCGGGACGCTCCGGCAGGTCAGAAACATAAGGATCGGGCACGGCCTTCCTTGCAGATGTCAGGAGAGCTTGCGATCCAGCAGAGGGCGGATCGCCAGAAACAATCCGGCGGCCAGGGCGGCGAGAAGTCCCAGGCAGGTGGCGGTGGTGAGATTTCCATAGGGAGCCTCCAGCACCACGGCAGCCAGGGACAGATCTCCCGCGTAGGCAGATCGAATCGGTTCTATCGCGAAGGTAAGGGGATTCAGGGCCGCGAGCCACCCCAACCAGGGCGGCATGAAACTGAGCGGTGCCAGGGCCGTGCTGGCAAACAGCAACGGCAGGTTGGCCACAAAGATCACGGCGATCAGTTCGATGTGCCCCGGCAGGGCAAAAGCGAGGCCCAGGCTCAGGGCTGTGACGGCAAACACCAGCAGCAGCAGGGTCACCAGCACCAGCAGGAGCCCGGCCGCGCCTGGCCAGCCATAGCCGAGCAGGGAAGCGGTGACCATGATGGCCAGGCTCTGCACCAGCGAGAGCGTGGTGATGTACAGCACTGAGGCCAGCACGATCGAGCTGCGTGAGCGCAGTGGAGCCACCAGCAGGCGGTTGAGAAAGCCGAACTCGCGATCGAACATCACCGGCAGTCCCGCATTGAGGGCACCACTGAAGGCCGTGAACACGATCACCCCGGCTCCCAGGAAACGCCCGTAACTCATGCCGCCGGGCAACAGGCCGGCGGGGGCATTGGCAAACAGGGCGCCGAACAGCACCAGCCAGATCAGCGGTTGCAGCACGCCGGCCACCAGGGTCGACGGGCGGCGTGCCAGCTGCACGAACAGACGCCGGGTCAGGGCAAGGGTCTCCTGGGTGATCTCGGCCAGGGCCGATGTCGGGTTGGAGCTGCTGGTCAGGGGGGGATTGGCGCTGGTCATCGCTTAGCGCATGCTCTGTTTGCGTTCGGCCTTGGCGTCTCGGTTGCCCGCGACGGCCAGTTCGGCATCCATCAGGGTGCGGCCCGTGGCCTGCAGATACACATCATCGAGGCTGGGGCGGCTCTGGGCGAGGGCAAACACCGGTAGATCGGCCTCGGCCAGCTGACGCCTCAGCTGTTCGACCACCCCGTCGTGCTCGATCACCAGGTTCAGGGAGAAGCCCTGGGCCCGGTTGACCACCACCTGTCGCACCCCCTGGCAGCCCTTGAGCAGTGCCTGAACCTGCAGAGCTTCGTTTTCGTCGCTGAATTCGCGCACCCGCAGGGTGACCCGATCACCGCCGAGGGCATCCTTGAGTGCCGCAGGAGAACCGCAGGCGATGACGCGCCCGGCTTCGATGATGGCCAGCCGGTCGGCCAGGGCATCGACCTCCTCGAGGTAGTGACTGCTCAGCAACACGGTGGTGCCTGCAGCGCGCAGCTGCCGCAGCACCGTCCAGATGGCACTGCGACTCTCGATGTCGAGGCCGACGGTGGGTTCGTCGAGCACCAGCACCTGGGGGCAGTGCAGCAGACCTGCGGCCAGGTCAAGCCGCCGTCGCATCCCTCCCGAATAGCCGCCGCAGCGTCGGTCGATCCAGGCCTCCATGCCCAGCAGGGCGATCAGCTCGTCGATGCGGCCGTCGCGCCGGCTGCGCGGCAGGTGGTAAAGGTCACCCTGCAGCTGCAGCAGTTCGCGGCCGCTGAGGATCTTGTCGATCGCCACCTCCTGAGCCACATAACCCAGCAGGGAGCGCACGCTGCGGGGATCGGCGAGGGCATCACGTCCGCCCACCCTGACGCTGCCACTGTCGGGCGACAGCAGGGTGCAGAGGATTCTCAGGGTGGTGGTTTTGCCGGCTCCGTTGGGGCCCAGCAGGCCGAACAGGGAACCCTCCGGGACGCTCAGGCAGAGGTCGTCGAGGGCGACCACAGATCCGCTCTTGCGGCCAACGCCGTAGCGCTTGTTCAGGTGCTGCAACTCGATGAAGCCCACGCTCAAACCGAAGCCTCTCCCGATCGCTGCACTTGCTCGAATTTAAAGGGATCCGGCCGGTGTCAGCAGGGCCATCAAGGGACCCAGCTGCAGCGAGGCCGCCTGGGGTGTGCGGGCCAGCACCAACAGCAGGCAGATGCCGAAAAGGTAGAAAATCGACCAGCGGAACATCCCCCGTGCCGGAGCTGCGGCATCAGGATTGCGGCTGAGCGCGTGGCTCTGCTGCAGCAGCCTGGCGTTGAAGGGGATCAGCAGCACCCCGTATAGAAGTCCGCCACTGGGCAGCATCACAATCCCCAGCAGGCTCACCGCCACCGTCAGCCAGGCATAAGTGCGGATGGCCCGCACGGTCACGGCCACGCCCTTGACCGCCGGCAGCATCGGGATCCCCACGGAGCGATAGTCGTCGCGCAGCAGCAGCGCCAGGGCCCAGAAGTGAGCCGGTGTCCAGACCATCACAAGGGCAAACAGCCACCAGGCTGCGGTGGTGAGGTGACCGCTGACAGCGGCAGCTCCCACAAGTGGGGGGATGGCACCGGCCACTCCGCCGATCACGATGTTCTGGTCAGTGCGCGGTTTGAGCAGGGCGGTGTAGAGCAGCACGTAGCTGCACAATCCCAGCAACGACAGCGCGGCCGCCAGGGGGTTCACACCCAGGCAGAGCACCAGCACAGAGGCCAGGGTCAGGACGATCGCCATGGCAAAGGCGGCGTTCTGGGCCAGTCGACCACTGGGCAGGGCCCGGCTGCTGGTGCGCTGCATGCGCCCGTCGAGATCCTGCTCCCAGAGACAGTTGAGGATGCCGGCCGCAGCCGAGGCCAGGGCTCCGCCCAGCAGGGTCAGGGTGATGGTGAAGCCATTGCCAGGCCATCCCTCGGCTAGGGCCATGCCTCCCAGGGTGGTGGCCAGCAGCAGGGGGATCAGGCGCGGCTTGGCGATTTCAAGCCAGGCGGGCAGGCGGGGCCTTGAGCTCACCTTTGCAGGCGAGTTCGGTGCCGTGGTGGCCAGCGTTGCACTAACCATGGGCCACCTCCCGGCTGATGCCGGCTGTGAGTACGGCCACCAGCAAGGCCGCGACAACCTGGTGGGCGACCGTCACCAGGGGCGCTGTGAGCTGGAGATGCCAGCTGGTCAGGCCAAGACCCAGTTGGCCCAGCACCAGGGCAGCAGCGGCGAGACTGAGACCACGCGCCAGGGGCCTCACGGGCATCCGCAGAGCTGCCACCGCCTGCACGGCGACCGCCACCGCGGCGATCGAACCCAGATGGCGATGGGCTGCGAGCCATTGGCAATCCTCACCACTCGCCAGGCAACGTTCGGCAGCCCACTGGGTCGCCATCGCGCCGCCGAGCAGGCACTGGGCCAGCACCGCAACCAGGCTGCCTCCGGCCAGCAGCACCCAAACCCAGCCGAGGCCTTGCGCCTGCCGGCCAGGCTGATCAACGCTCAGCAGCTGCTGACTGGCGGCACTGATCACGACCACCAGCAGCAGCGCCATGGCCAGATGGGCGGTGACCACCACGCTGGGCAGTAGAGCCAGCACGGTGATCGCACCGAGGCCCCCCTGAATGGCCACCAGAACCAGAGCCATGGCGCCAAGCCAGGGCACCCAGCCTGGCAGCCTCTGGCGTTGAAGAAGGCTGACCACGCAGAGCACCAACAGGGCCACGCCCACCACAAAGGCGTCGAGGCGGTGGAACCACTCGAGAAACACCTGCATGTTCATGCGGCCTCCGGGCAACAGGGAGCCGTAGCAGAGGGGCCAGTCGGGACAGGCCAGCCCCGCCTCCATCACGCGGGTGGCGCCCCCGATACCCACCAGCGCCACCAGGGCTACCACCAGGTGGGCACACAGCAAGGCCAGCTGGTGTGTCAGCCGTTGCTCGTTCCAGCGGATCTGCACGGCTCCTGTGCATGAGGTCGTCAAGCTAGCCATTGGGTTCTGATCTGCGACCCAGAGGTCCGCCAGGTGCGCGAGTTGAAACATGCCGGGCGCGCGGGTGGTTGCTGATTGATCTCAATTCGCGAGCAAATCCCCATCAGATCCGCCCAGGCGTGGCGATCTCCATAACGTGGTGTCGACGGCTCGTCGGGTCTGCACCCATGGCCATTCCTTCTGCCCTGGTCACGTTGCTGATCGGCATGGCCCTGACCCTGGCAGGGTTATGGATCGGCCACAACGTGCGGCTGCTGCCCGTTGATGCCAGCGCTAACGCACCGGTTTACGACGCCCTGTTCGAGGTGTTGTTCAGCATCGGCACGATTCTCTTTCTGGGAATCGTTGGGCTGTTGCTGTACAGCCTGGTGCGATTCCGGCGACGTCCCGGCGACAGTGGTGACGGCCAGGCCATCGAAGGCAACCTCCCCCTGGAGATTGTCTGGACAGCCATCCCGGCCGTTGTGGTGTTGTTTGTCGGTATCTACAGCTACGACATCTATGAGCGCATGGGAGGCATGGCCTCGTTCCATGACCACAGCCCCCATGACCAGACCGCCATGGCGGCCATGGTCCACGAAGCGTCGCTGACCCAGCAGGTTTCGGACGACCCCGACGGGCAGGAGCGCATTTGGGGTGGCATCGGCCAGAGCAACGATTCCGCTGCCGTGCTGCCGGTGGAGGTCACGGCGATGCAGTTTGCCTTCATTTTTCACTACCCCGATAGCGGCATCACCGCCGGTGAACTGCACGTTCCCCTCGGGCAAAGCGTGCAGTTGCGCATGGAGGCCAAGGATGTGATCCACGCCTTCTGGGTTCCCCAGTTCCGCCTTAAGCAGGACGTCATCCCCGGGCAGCCAACCCTGCTGACCTTCACCCCCACCAGGGTCGGCACGTACCCCATCGTGTGTGCCGAACTCTGTGGCCCGTACCACGGAGGCATGCGCTCCAACGTGGTGGTGCATGAGCCCGATGGGTTTGATGCCTGGTTGCAGAGCAATCGACCGGCTCAGGTGGCCCAGGCAGCGGCTGCGCCGTTCTCCTGACCGTTGATGGTCAGCCGATCTTCTGCTCCGCCCCATTCTGAATTCCCCCATGACCATCGCCAATCCAGCCGAGCTTGAACAGAGCCTGCAGCCCCAGGGCTGGCTGAAGTACTTCAGCTTCAGCCTGGATCACAAGGTGATCGGGATCCAGTACCTGGTCTGCGGATTTCTCTTCTATTTCATCGGTGGTGCGCTGGCCGGTGTGATCCGCACTGAATTGGCCAGTCCCTTGTCTGACTTCGTCAGACGCGACACCTACAACGAGGTGCTGACACTGCACGGAACGATCATGATTTTCCTCTGGATCGTACCGGTGGTCAATGGCGCCTTCGGCAACTATCTGATTCCCTTCTATGTGGGGGCACGTGATATGGCGTTTCCCCGTCTCAATGCCGTGGCGTTCTGGTTGATTCCACCGGCTGGAATTCTGTTGATCAGCAGTTATTTTATCGCTGGTGCCGCCTCCCAATCGGGCTGGACGGCCTACCCACCTCTGAGCCTCACCACCCCCGCAGCCGGTCAGATCGTCTGGATTCTGAGTGTCCTGCTGCTGGGCGGCAGTTCAATTTTCGGAGGGATCAATTTTATCGCCACCGTGCTGAAGCTTCGGCGTCCGGGCCTGAAGATGATGCAGTTGCCCATGTTCTGCTGGGCCATGCTCGGGACCAGCATCCTGGTGGTGCTCTCCACGCCAGTCCTCGCTGGAACCCTGATCCTGCTCAGCTTTGACATCATCGCGCATACAGGCTTCTTCAACCCTGCGCTCGGTGGCAACGTGGTGGTGTATCAGCATCTCTTCTGGTTCTATTCGCACCCAGCCGTTTACATCATGGTGCTGCCTGCATTTGGTCTTGTCAGTGAGATTCTGCCGGTCCATGCCCGAAAGCCCCTCTTTGGCTACACCACGATGGTCTATTCGATCATGGCCATTGTCGTGTTGGGTCTGATCGTGTGGGCCCACCACATGTTCACCAGTGGCACGCCTCCTTGGATGCGTTTGTTCTTCACGATTGCCACATCATTCATTGCCGTTCCAACCGGAATTAAGTTCTTCAACTGGCTTGCCACCCTTTGGGGCGGCAAGATCGCTCTGAACAGTGCTGTGCTGTTTTCCTGCGCCTTCATCTTCAATTTCGTGTTCGGCGGCATCACCGGCGTAGCCCTGGCTCAAGTGCCGTTTGATATTCATGTGCATGACACCTACTTCGTTGTCGCGCATTTTCACTACATCGTTTACGGTGGCTCGGTGTTCGTGATCTTCGCGTCGCTGTACCACTGGTATCCGAAGTTCACCGGTCGCTTGTTGAACGAAGATCTTGGTCGGCTGCACTTTCTGCTCACCTTCATCGGCTTCAACCTCTGTTTTGCTCCCCAGCACTGGCTGGGGTTGAACGGCATGCCCCGCCGGGTCGCCGAATACGACCCCGCATTCACCACCTGGAATCAGGTCAGCAGCGTCGGGGCTCTGTTAATGGCGATCAGCACCCTGCCCCTAGTCATCAACGTCGTGCTGACCGCCGTGTCAGGACCGCTAGCCGGCGACAACCCATGGCGGGCCCTGACCCCTGAATGGCTCACCACGTCACCGCCGCCTGTCGAGAACTGGGCAGGAGAGGCGCCGCTGGTCACCGAGCCCTATGGGTATGGCGAACACACCTGTGCCATGGATCTCGGCGGCCTGAGCGGCCGTGATCTCTGGTCATCGGGCAAGTCCTGAGCCATGCCACCCTCCACTACACGACCATGGACACCCGCCTGAGCCAGACCACGTCCGCTTCCGTCGTACTCCCCGCCTCTGAGGACGAGTCCCACGGATCCCACGCCGATCACCGGCTGTTCGGGTTGGCCACCTTCCTGGTGGCCGACGGCATGACCTTCGCGGGTTTCTTCGCTGCCTACCTCACCTTCAAGGCGGTGAATCCACTGCCGGAGGGCTCCAGCTATGAACTGGAATTGTTGTTGCCTTCGATCAACACCGTGCTGCTGCTGGTCAGCAGCTTCACCTTTCACAGGGCCGGCGTCGCGTGCCGCTCTGGACAGATGACCCGTTCCCAGGCCTGGTTGCTCGTCACCACGGCGCTGGGGGCCGCATTCCTGGCGGGGCAGATGGTGGAGTACTTCAGCCTGCCCTTCGGCCTGCGCGACAACCTCTTTGCCAGCACCTTCTACGCCTTGACCGGGTTCCACGGTCTTCATGTGACCCTGGGTGTGATCTGCATCCTGGTGGTGTACTGGCAGGCGCGCCCCGGTGGTCGCATCAACGCCGCCAGCCATTTCGGGCTTGAGGCTGCAGAGTTGTACTGGCACTTCGTGGATGGGATCTGGGTTGTGCTCTACGGCATCCTTTATCTGCTTTGATCGATCCCGAAGGGTTTCAATCGCGCTGAACAGCACAGATCATGATCCTGTTTTCCCCATCCCCTTGCCGATCTGTACCTGGGATGGGCACAATTTCAGTGTCTGCTTTCAGTTTCCACAGAACCGGCACGTCATGGCACTGGAGAGTGACAACACAGCCTCGGTAGGTTCACAGATGCTGGTTGGTCAGGCTCTGCTGGCCAAGGCCCGATCCCTGAGCAACAGACCTGAAGATCAGATTGCTAGGGCCTGCGGCTACGTGGGTCCCAGTGGCCGGCTGCTCAAGAAGAGTTTTTATCGGGCGCTGGTCGAGGCCAAGGGCTACGTCATGCCTTCGGCGCTACCGGCCGGAGCAGGAGGGGGCAGCAAGGGGAGGCAGGCTGAATTCCGTACCCGCGTGCATGGCAACGGCAATCTCCTGATCGGTCATGCCTACACCCGGCGCATGGGACTGGAGCCCGGGCAGGAGTTCCGCATCGAACTGCACAAGGAAACAGGTTCGATCTGGCTGTCGCCGATCGAGCACGACGAGCACTCCTAAACGCCTGAGTTGCCAGCCTCAGGCATCTTCGGCGCGGTGGAAGGCGGCACTGAAGGCCAGCAGGTCGATGCCGCTGAACAGGAAGCTGATCCCCACAAGAATGCCCAGCACCTGAAGCACCATCACACCCTGCATGGTCAGGATCAGGATGCCCAGGATGAGTGTCACCACACCATTGGCCAGTCCCCATCCCCAGCCGTTGCGTTCGGTGTGTGACAACGCGACGATCATCGCCACGATTCCGTCCACCAGAAACACGATTCCAACCGCATAGGCCAGGGCTGCCACCTGCAGCCCCGCCGCCAGGGGCCCGGTGCTGAACTGCTGAATGATCCATAGGCCAATCACCACGAACAGCGTCGAGGCGACCAGTCGCCAGAAGCAGTGCAGCCGGCTGAGACGCCGAGCCCGTGAAAGGTTGCTGATCCAGCCGATGATGCCTCCTACCAGGAAGGCGATGGCCACGACGACGGTGATCCAGGCCGAGGCAATGATCGGGAACACCAGGGCCAGGATCCCCAGTACGAGCAGCACGATGCCTTCCCCGATGGTGAAGGCTCGCAGCCCCTGGATGGTGGCCCGTTCACGTTCAAGGTCGGAGGCCATGACAATGCAGACGCACTTCCCAAACCGTAGTCATGGCCCGTGGCGCTGTCAGCTCCAGCCGTGGTCCTGCAGCCAGGCCTGGTTGAGCTTGGTGTTGGCCACTGAATCAGCCGTGGGTTGCAGCAGCCGTTCGGCGTATTTGGCCAGCAGGTCGGCTTCCAGATTGACGACCTGGCCCACCCGTAGCCGATGCAGGGTGGTACAGCTCCAGGTGTGAGGGATCACCGCGACCCAGAAGCGACAGCCCTGATCGTCGCTGCCCGCCACGGTGAGACTGATGCCGTTGACGGCCACGCTGGCCTTGTCGCACACATAGCGGCCGTAGTGCCGGTCGATCCAGCTGAGTTCGAGCCGCCAGGATTCACCGGTCCTGGCGATCGCCTCTACCCGTCCCAGACCATCGACATGGCCACTCACCAGATGGCCGCCTAGGCGATCGGCCAGCCGCAGGGCCGGCTCCAGATTCACCGGTTCGCCGCGCTGTGCCCTGGCGCCCAGGGTGCTGCGAGCCAGGGTCTCGTTACTGACGTCGGCTCTGAAGCCATGGGGCAGCAGGTCGGCCACGGTCAGGCAGACCCCGTCGACGGCGACGCTGTCTCCCAGGCTCAGTGGTGTGTTGAGTCCTTCGTGGGGTGGCCACATCACCTGCACACCACTGCCGCAGCGCTGCAGGGTGCCGATGGCCTGCACCAGACCGGTGAACATGGCTGCGGCGCTCCGTTCCACTGCTGGCCATAATCAGGCAGCAGACGCACCACGGCCATGGTCGAGATGAGCGTCGCCGGCATCGCCCTCGATGCGGCCAGCCGCAGCCCGATCGTGCTGCTGCGGGATCCTTCGGGCCGTCGCCAGGTACCGATCTGGATCGACCAGGCCCAGGCGCAAAACATCCTGGCGGGCATGAGTGGGCAGATGCCCCCCAGGCCCCTGAGCCACGACCTCATGGCCAGCCTGCTGGCCGCCGGCGGGCTCACCCTCGAGCGGGTGATCGTGCACACCATCGAAGACAGCACCTTCCGGGCCGTGCTCAAGCTCATGGGCCCGGCTGACGACCAGCAGCAGGAGCTTGATGCCCGTCCCAGTGATGCGATCGCCCTTGCCCTGCGAACCGGCAGTGGCATCTGGATGCTCGAGGAGGTGGTGGCCGATGCGTCGATTCCGGTCGATGCCGAGGCCGATGCCGAAGACCGTGAGGATTTTCGTCGCTTTCTCGACAGCACCTCACCCGCTGAGCTGGTACGGCATCTGAGCAAGGCCCAGCCCGAGCCCCAGCCTGCACCGCAGGCCGATGAGGGCGAACCGCCCACCCCGCCCGCAACCCCCGGCGACCCTGGTGGCTGAGTTGCCCTGGCGCCGTTTCGGCAGCCTGCCGGCGGTCTCACCCTTTTCGCTGGGCACCATGCGCGCCATCGACAGCGCCGCCCAGATGGAGAGTGTGCTGCGCGCAGCCGTGGCCGCCGGCCTCAACCACATCGAGACCGCCGCGGCCTATGGGCCTGCCGAGACCTTTCTCGGCCAGGGCCTGACCCGGCTAGAGCGCGAGGGGGTCGTTCCGGCAGGCGGTTGGTTGATCACGAGCAAGCTGTTGCCCGGGCCTGACCTGCCCACGGCCCAGGACCAGCTGCGGGCCATGCTCAGGCGACTGGGGGTGGCCCGTCTCGACGGGCTGGCGGTGCACGGCATCAACCGAAGCGAGCACCTCGACTGGGCTCTGGACGGCCCAGGTGCGGCCTTTCTGGCCTGGGCCACCGGCGAAGGCCTGGTGGGCCAGATCGGATTTAGCAGCCATGGCTGCACATCCCTGATCGAGCGGGCCCTAGCCAGCGGCCGCTTTGCCTTCTGCAGCCTGCACCTGCATTGGTTTGACCAGGAGCGGCTGCCGCTGGCCCGCGCTGCCCTGGCCCAGGGCATCGGTGTGATGGCGATCTCGCCGGCCGACAAGGGCGGCCGCCTCTTCGACCCGCCGGCCGCGCTGCTCGCCGACTGCGCCCCCTTCCATCCGCTTGAGCTGGCCTATCGCTTTTTGCTTGATCAGGGGATCTCGACCCTCACCCTGGGGGCGTCCCAGCCCAGCGATCTGGCCATGGCCAACGCCATCGCCGCTGCGACCAGCCCCCGGCAGCCCTGGCTCAGTCCTGCCCAGCACCAGGCCCTGGCTCGTCTGGAGGCGGCCGGCCGTGGGCGACTTGGTGACGAGCGCTGCGGCCAGTGCCGCGCCTGTCTGCCCTGCCCCAATGACGTGCCGATCCCGGCGCTGTTGCGGCTGCGCAACCTGGCGGTTGGCCATGGTCTGCAGGGGTTTGCCCAGGAGCGCTACAACCTGATCAACCGGGCCGGCCATTGGTGGGAAACGGTTGATGCCGAGGCCTGCGCGGCCTGTGGTGCCTGTCTGCCCCGTTGTCCGCATCAGTTGCCGATTCCCCAGCTGCTGGCCGACACCCACCGGCGCCTGGTTGCCCGCCCCGGGCGCCGTCTGTGGGACGACTAGGCCGCTGTCGGTCAGGCCTCAGGGGGCAGCCGCATCCCAGAGGGTCTGCCAGGCGAGCCGCTGGGCTGCGGGCAGGGGCGGCTGACTCCAGCAGCGTTGCAGCACGGCTTCAGGCGGCAGCAGCAGCGTTGCCAGGGACCCCGGCAGCGTCCGCAGGGCCTGCTGCAGTTCGTCCGCGGGCAGGGGCGGCACCCAGCCCGCGGCCAGCAGCCGGGGCAGCAGGGGCGGCTGCAGCACCCGGGCCAGCCAGGTCAGCGGCACCGGGGCGGTCGCCCGGGCGGGCCTCAGCATCACCTGCCAGCTCAGGGGCGCACCCGTGGCGGGAAGCACCACCTGGAGGCGGGGGTCCTGGCGCAACAGCGGGATCAGCCGTTGCTGCGGCAACACGGCAGCGCTGGCCCTGCCCAGCAGCAGCAGGTTGAGGCCATCGGCCTCGTCGTAGGCCAGGGCCGCCTGGCGCAGCCGCCGCAGCCGATCAGCATCGGCCCCCATCAGCTCGATGCTGATGCGGGGGCTCGAGGGCAGCACCAGGCGCCCTTTCAGGCTCGGATCCAGCAGCACATCCCAGCTCCGGCGGGCCCGATCGAGCAGGTCCGGGCGGTTGCGCAAGGCCAGAACCCAGGGGCTGAACGCCCAGGGAAAGGCCAGTGCCTGGCTCTGGGGCGGGCCGTAAAGGCGGCTGACCGGCCCGGCAGCCGCGGCCAGACGGGCCAGCAAGGCCGGGGCACCCAGCGGCTGCAGCGCCGCTGGAGGGAGGCTCGAGGCCCAGCCGTCACTGAGTTGCAGCAGGTCGGCATCACGGGCGGCCGCCACGATCTGCTGACTGCGCTCGACGTCCTGCAGGCTCCAGGGGCTGGGCAGGCTGGCCAGCCAGGCCTTGGGCAACGCCCCCTTGCAGGCCAGGAGCCTTGGGCCGGCGCCGCGTGCGCAACCACCCAGCAGCGCCAGTGGCAGCAGGGCCGCACCCTGGCCCAGCAACTGGCGGCGGCTGAGCACGGCGGCCAAGGCAAAGGTTGACCCTAGGGTGTCTGAGCGCTCAGGCCAGCAGGCTGCAGGCCTCATCGCAGGCCTCGGCCAGGGCCAGGGCCGGGCGGCCGCTGAGCTCCCAGAGCACCGCCACGCCGCCGGCACCCACCCCTTCCTTGACGTAGCCGCATTCGTAGTCGCGCAGCGCGCGGTGCTGACATCGGTCAAATCGCAGCCCGGTGACCGCCAGTCGGGCACGCACCCCAAGCAGCGCACCGATGCGCACGAGCAGCAGCGACAGATCGCTGCCGGGCTCCCTGGCCACCCAGGCGGTGGTGGCCACAAGAGCCGCCGCCGCGATGGCGCTGCGCCGCTCCGCAGGTGCCAGGGCCAGGGTCAGGGCCAGCACCGCCGCCATCTGGCTGCCACCGGCCAGCAGCACCGGTGCACCCCGTCCGGCCAGCTCGAGCACCAGGCCGGCCGCCAACGCCTGCATCGGATCGCCCACGGCCGCCAGCACCCTGATGGGGTCCCGGTGCGCCTCCTCCCCCGGATCGGGTGTCGGCCCCAGGCCGGCTGCCGCCAGGCCGCGGTTGACCAGGGTGGCCTTGAGTCCATGGACCGGCTGCCGCAGGCTGCCGCTCACCAGCCCGGTGGCGGCGATCCCCAGGCCCTCCAGCACGCCCAGGGCCGTGGTGGTTCCACCCGGGACGCATTCGGCCAGCAGCAGGGGGTCACCGGCGGGCCAGCTGCGGCCCCAGCGACGTCCCCGCTCCACGAGAGCACGAACCCGTGCCATCGGCATGGCGGCACCCGTGCTCACACAGGCGGCCGTCCCACCGGCTTCGGGGGCAGGCAGGCGTACGTGGGGTACCCGGGGTGCCACAGGGCAACCCAGGTCGACCACCAGGGTGCGCGGCAGCAGGCCCAGTTCCCGCAGCCCCACATGGCTGATCAGGGCAGGGCTGACGCCAGCAGGCAGGGGCGGTAAGGCCTGGGACCGCGGCGCCTGGGGCCCCAGCAGCAGCAGTTCGGCATCGGCGGCCGCGGTCTGGCGCCGGGAGGCGGCCGTGGCACCGGCCGCCGAGATGCCGTGCACCTCGGCCGTGGCCGTGGCCGCCAGCAGCAGCAGGGGGCGGACCTGCTGCCAGCGCCCGGCCAGCTCGGTCACAGGGGGTCGAGGGCCACCAGCGCCCGCAGCGCCGCCGGCGGTTCGCTGATCGGGCTGCGTAGTCGCGGAAAGATCCAGTAGGCCACGGCGTGCAGCGCCAGCACCACGATGGCGTTCTGCAGCCATACCAGCAGCACGGCGGCCAGCTGCACCTGGGGAAGTTCGATGCCGCTGGCGAGTCCGACCAGACCCAGCACCCGCTCGAGCAGCCCTGCTGCGGCAGCGGTGATCACCACCCAGAGGTTTTCGCCCACCAGCACCGAGAGCACCGCCACCCGCACAAGAAAGCCCGCAGCGCCGATCACGCTGCCGACACCCCAGCTCCACCACCAGCTGATGCGCCGCTGCCAGCACCAGCCCAGCCAGAGGGCCAGGGCCCCATAGGGAAACACCACCAGCGGTCCGCGGATGGGGCCCATCAGGGCCAGCAGCAGCAGGCCGGTCACCGCCAGACCCTCGAGGGCCTGGCGCCCGCCGTGGCGCAGCTGCAACAGGGCCAGGGGCAGGGGCAGCGCCAGCCGAAACAGGGGACTGCCCACCGGCAGGTAATACAGGGCGATCCACAGCAGAGCCGTGGCCGCGGCCAGATAGGCCGTTTCGGTCAGCTGGCGCGCCTGGCGCTGGCTCAGGGGCTGGGGGGCCATCGCGTCAGCGGCTGCGCGGTGCTGGAGCCGGTACCGGCAGCGGCGCCGCTGCAGGGGCGCCGCTGCCGGCGGCTCCGGGTGTGATGCGCTCGATCATTTCGACTTCAAACGGAACCCCCGCGGCCCGCAGGGCCTGGGTGACCACTTCGGCCGGCGCCGCAGGGTCTCCGCTCGGCAGCCGGATGGTGATCCGGTAGGGCGCCGGTGCCATGGTGCGGCTGGGGGCTGCTGCCGGACGCGCAGCCTCGACTCGAGCCCCCACAGGGCTTGGGGGCTGTGCGGCCGTCGGCTTGGCCCGGCTGGCCGCTGCTGCCGGCGTGCCGGGTTGGCGTGCGGGCTGGTCTGCAGGCTGGTCTTCAATCTGGGGTGCGCTCGAAAAGCTGCTGGCTAGCCGGTCCCCCAGGGGAGTGCCGCTGCAGCCTCCCAGCAGCAGGACCGCAAGCGCCGCCGCCGCACGGGTTGGGTGCCGGCGAATCATGGGCTGTCGGCGGCGCGGACGATCCGCACCGCACTTGCCCTGAGGCGGCCGCTCTTGGTGGTGGCGGGTGGCTTCTTGGCGGCGGGCTTGGCCGGGGCTTTGCTGCCGGCGGCCTTGCGGGTGGTGCCGCCGGCCGCCTTGGCACGGCCTTTGCCCTTGCCGGTGGCGGCCTTGGCGGCCAGCAGTTCGACGGCCTGCTCCAGGTTGATGGTCTCGGCGGTGGTGCCCTCAGGCAGCGAAGCGTTGACCTTGCCCTGTTTGACGTAGAGGCCATAGGGGCCATCGAACAGCTGGACCGCCTCGTCGGCCCCCTCAGGGATGCCGAGGTCCTTGAGGGCGGTGCGCCCACCGCGACCTTTCTTGGGCATCGCCAGCAGCTCGAGGGCGCGGCTCAGGCCGATGGCCAGCACGTCGTCTTCGGCCTTGAGCGAGCGGTAGTCCTTTTCGCCCTTGCCCTTGTCGTGCACCACATAGGGGCCGAACCGGCCCAGGCCCGCCTGCACCCTGCCGCCATCGGGGTGTTCGCCCAGCTGCCGTGGCAGCCGCAACAGCCCCAGGGCGTCCTCGAGGCTCAGCTCCTCGGGCTTGGCGCCCTTGGGCAGCGAGGCGCGCTTGGGCTTGGGGTTCTCGTCGCTGACCTGACCCTTTTGCACGTAGGGACCGTACTGGCCGAACAGCAGGTAGACCTGCTCGCCGGTTTCGGGGTCTTCGCCGAGCGACTCGGGTCCGTCAACCTTTTGCCTGAGGATCAGCTCAGCGCGCTCAGCATCGAGATCGGCCGGGGTGATCTCGGTGGGCAGGTTGGCCTTGAGCAGTTCCTCGGTGCCATCGTCGGCCACCCGCTTGGTCTCGAGGTAGGCGCCGAAGCGGCCGATGCGCACGACACAGGGCAGGCCCTCGAGCTCGACCGTGCGCGAGGCGCCTGGGTCGATGTCGCCCTCGCGCTGGGCCACCTGGGTCTCGAGACCTTGTTCGCCTTTGTAGAAGCCCTCCAGGTAGGGCAGCCACTGCACCTGCCCATGGGAGATCTCGTCGAGGCTGTTCTCCATCCGGGCGGTAAAGCTGGTGTCCACCAGATCTGGAAAGTGCTCCTCGAGCAGGGCCGTGACGGCAAACGCCGTGAAGCTGGGGGTGAGGCTGTTGTTCTGCAGGGTGGCGTAGCCCCGGTCCACAATCGTGCCGATGATCGAGGCGTAGGTCGAGGGCCGACCGATACCTTCTTTCTCGAGCATCTTGACCAGGGCCGCCTCGCTGTATCGGGCGGGTGGCTGGGTCTGGTGGCCCAGGGCCTCGACGCCCTTGCAGGCCGGGCTGTCGCCGGCCTTGAGGCCGGGTAGCAGCACCTCCTGACCCTCCAGGGCCGCATCGGGATCGTCGCTGCCCTCCACGTAGGCCCGAAAGAAGCCCGCGAAATCGATGCGCTTGCCGCTGGCCCGGAAGCTGGCGGTGCCCAGGGCGCCGCCGGCGACCTCGAGATCGACGCTCAGCATCGTGAGGCGGGCATCGGCCATCTGGCTGGCCACGGTGCGCTTCCAGATCAGCTCGTAGAGGGCCAGATCGCGGCCGTCCAGGCCGGTGCCCGCAGGGTCGCGAAAGCTCTCGCCGGCGGGCCTGATCGCTTCATGGGCCTCCTGGGCGTTGCGGGCCTTGGTCGAGAACTGGCGGGGGGCCGGGCTCAGGTAATCCTGGCCGTACTTGGCCTCCACGCAGCTGCGGGCGGCACCGATCGCCTGCTCGCTCAGGTGCACCGAGTCGGTGCGCATGTAGGTGATGAAGCCGCGTTCGTAGAGCCCCTGAGCTGTGCGCATGGTTTCGCGCGCCGAGAGGCGCAACTTGCGGTTGGCCTCCTGCTGCAGGGTGCTGGTGGTGAACGGTGCGACCGGCTTGCGCACCGTTGGTTTCTCCTCGACCGTCGCCACCCGCCAGGGGGCCGTTTCAACAGCCTGTTGCAGGGCCCTGGCCTCAGCCTCGGCCAGCAGCCGCACTTTGCTGCCGGCCTTGAGGGCGCCGGTGCTCTCGTCAAAGTCGCTGCCGCCGGCGATCCGCTCGCCGGCCAGGTGGCTGAGCTTGGCCTCAAAGCCGCCACCCGCCTGCTCGAGCCTGGCCTTCAGGTCCCAGTAGCTGCCGCTGCGGAAGGCCCGGCGCGCCCGCTCACGCTGCACGAGCAGGCGCACCGCCACCGACTGCACGCGGCCGGCGCTCAGACCCCATGCCACCTTCTTCCACAGCAGGGGCGAGAGGGTGTAGCCCACCAGGCGGTCAAGGATGCGCCGGGTCTCCTGGGCGTGCACGAGTTCCATATCGAGCTCGCGGGTCTGTTCGAGAGCCCGGCTGATGGCTTCTTTGGTGATCTCGTGGAACACCATGCGCTTGGCCGGCACCTTGGGGGCAAGCAACTGCAGCAGGTGCCAGCTGATCGATTCGCCTTCGCGGTCCTCGTCGGTGGCGAGCAGCAGCCGGTCGGCACCCTTGAGGGCGTCCTTGAGCTCCTTGACCACCTTTTTCTTGTCCTTCGGAACCACGTAGAGGGGTTCGAAGCCGTTGGTGGTGTTGACGCCCAGGTTGGCCCATTTCTCCCCTTTGAACGCCGCTGGAATCTCACTGGCGTTGTTGGGCAGATCGCGCACATGCCCCATCGAGGCCTCCACCCGGAAGTCCTTGGGCAGAAAGCCGCGGATGGTGCGCGCCTTGGTGGGGCTTTCGACGATGACGAGGGTATGACCCACAGCTGAGGCGGTGAACCGCTTCCCTCTTTATCGCATCGGCGCGCCCTGTGCGCGAGCCCCGGCCCCGATGACTGAAGTGCCTGGCAGCGCAGCTACAGTCGCAGCGAGCAATGCTGGCAACTCTTCCGGTGAATTTCAGCACCTTGTCGCTGCAGCTCCATGCGGATGCCATCGCACCCGAAGCGGCTGTGCTGGTGGCGCTGCTGCTGAGCCTGCTGGTTGATCTGGCCGGCGAACAGGCCGCGGCCCGCTGGGTGCCGCCGATCTGCTACGGCGGCCTGGGTGGTGCCTTGGTGCTGCTTGCCCTGCAATGGAACAACCCTGCAGAACCCGCCTTTCTCGGGTCGTTCCTGGCCGACAACCTGGCCATCGCCTTCCGGGCGGTTGTGGCGGCATCGACCCTGATCTCGCTGATGCTGAGCTGGCGCTATGTGGAGCGCAGCGGCACACCGATCGGCGAATACGCGTCGATTCTTCTGGCAGCCACTCTGGGCGCCATGCTCCTGTGCGGCTCCACCGACCTGGTCAGCATCTTCGTGTCGCTGGAAACCCTCTCGGTTTCCAGCTATCTGCTTGCGGGCTACATGAAGCGCGATGCCCGAAGCTCGGAAGCCGCGCTCAAGTACCTGCTGGTCGGATCGGCAGCGGCAGCGGTGTTCCTGTACGGCGCCTCCCTGCTCTACGGGCTCACCGGTGGTTCGACGGGCCTCGATGCCGTGGCCCTGGCGCTGCAGAGCAGCGCCACCCCGGTGGCGGCCCTGGCTCTCGTCTTCGTGCTGGCGACTGTGGCCTTCAAGATCGCCGCCGTGCCCTTTCACCAGTGGACGCCCGATGTCTATGAGGGTTCGCCCACACCTGTGGTGGCGTTCCTGTCGGTCGGCTCCAAGGCCGCTGGCTTTGCTCTGGCCCTGCGGATTCTGGTGGGTTGCTTCGAAAGCTTCTCAGTGCAGTGGAAGCTGCTCTTTACCGTGCTGGCGGTGCTCAGCATGGTGCTGGGCAACGTGGTGGCCCTGGCCCAGACTTCGATGAAGCGCATGCTGGCCTACAGCTCGATCGGCCAGGCAGGGTTCGTCATGATCGGTCTGGTGTGTGGCACCGAAGACGGCTACGCGGCCATGGTGCTCTACATGGCGGCGTATCTGTTCATGAATCTCGGGGCATTTGCCTGCATCATTCTGTTCTCATTGCGCACCGGTTCCGACCGCATCTCCGATTACGCAGGCCTTTATCAGAAGGATCCTCTGATCACCCTGGGCCTGAGCCTGTGTCTGCTGTCGTTGGGCGGTATTCCGCCGATGCTGGGCTTCTTCGGCAAGATCTATCTCTTTTTCGCCGGTTGGGCCGATCACCAGTATCTGTTGGTGGTCGTCGGCCTGGTGACCTCGGTGGTCTCGATTTACTACTACATCTCGGTAATCAAGATGATGGTGGTGAAAGAGCCCCAGGATGCCTCCGATGTGGTGAAGGCTTACCCAGAGTTGCGCTGGAACCTGCGGGGCATGCCTGCCCTGCGCGCTGCCCTGGTGGGTTGCGTCGTGGTCACAGCCGTCGGCGGAATTCTCTCCAATCCCCTGTTTTCGTGGGCCGGTGAGGCAGTGACCGGCACCCCCATGCTGCAGCGGTCCATCGCCGCAGCGGCGACCGGTCTGGCCCCAATGGGTTGACCATGGCCCGCGTCGCTGGCCTCGAAGATGTCTGCAAGACCTATGGCAGCGGCGATGCCGAGGTGCGTGCCCTCGATCATCTGAGCCTGTCGGTCGCCCAGGGCGACTACATCGCGGTGATGGGCGCTTCGGGTTCTGGCAAGAGCACGGCCATGAACATTCTGGGCTGTCTGGACCGGCCAACCTCCGGCAGCTACCGGCTGAATGGCGTTGAGGTGGAAACTCTCGACGATGACCAGCTCGCCGATCTACGCAACCGTGAGCTCGGTTTTGTGTTTCAGCAGTTTCATCTGTTGCCCCATCTCACTGCTCTCGAGAATGTGGTGCTGCCGATGATCTATGCCGGCATTCCCCATCAGGAACGTCAGGAACGTGCCCGCAACGCCCTGACGCGGGTGGGTCTTGGGCAGCGCTTGGGCAACAGACCCAATCAGCTTTCGGGCGGCCAGCAGCAGCGGGTTGCCATCGCCCGGGCCATCATCAACAATCCGGCCCTGCTGCTGGCCGATGAACCCACCGGTGCCCTCGATTCACGCACGACCGCCGAGGTCCTCGACATCTTCGACGACCTGCACCGCAGCGGCATGACCGTGGTCATGGTGACCCACGAAGACGATGTGGCGGCCCGTGCCCGGCAGGTGATCCACTTTCGTGACGGCCGCATCGCCAGCAACTGAGTGCCTCAGCACCGATCAAGATTCAACGAACCTGCTCATGAGAGCAGGCTGGCCTCAAGCCGACCTTCCCTGATCGTGTTCAGGAGCAGCTGGTCGTCCTGCTCGGCTTGGTCGGCGTAGGCCACGGCATCGCTCTCCATCGCCTGGTCGAAGGCTTTCCCCGCGTCCAGAAGGACGGCGATGGCGATGCGATCGCCCGAGCGGGCGTGGGTCTTGGCCAGCACCCGGCCGCACAGCTCCCCGTAGAGCTCGAGCCCTTCGGCGAAGCCCAGAAACGGATCGCTGTCTGCAGCAGCCGTTGCCCTGGTGTGCTGGCGTAGGGCGCCAGCACCGAGGCTTCGGCCTGTTTGACCTGTGGGATCAGCACATCGTCCGTCCTGGCTGCCGGCTCAGCTTTGGGCCGGCCGCTGCAACACCCGAAGTAACTCACCCATGAGCAGGGCGATCGCATCACCGCCGCGCCCGCCGCTGCCGGGATCCAGATCGCCGGGGTCGACGGCGACCCAGCCGCCGCTGCCCGGCAGTCGCAGCTCAAAGTGCAGGTGCGGGCCTGTGCTGAGCCCCGTGCTGCCGACGCGCCCGAGCACCTCGCCCTGGCGCACCCGTTCGCCCGCTTTCACATAGAGCTCACTGAGGTGGCCATAGAGGGTGCGGCGGCGGGGGCGATCGTGTTCCAGCTCGATCGCCAGGCCGTAGCCACCGGCCAGGCCGCTGCTGATCACCCGGCCAGCCAGGGCGGCCACAACGGGGGTTCCCTCAGGGGCAGCCAGGTCCTTGCCGGCATGCAGCAGCCAGTTGCCCAGGATCGGATGCAGTCGCCAGCCGAAGCTGCTGCTGGTGGTGGCGGATCCGATCAGGGGAAACAGCAGGCTGCGGTTGCCATTTCCCAGGATCGGCGCCGGCCGCGGCGTCACGGCAAACACGTCACTGAGCCTGAAGTTGCCGCTAGCACCGGCCAACAGGGCTGACACCGGAACCGTGAGCGGTGGCAAGGGCCGCCCATCCCGTCCCAGTCGCTCCACCACAGAGCCGGCGACGCCTTCGCCGCCGCCGTAGCGGCCGCGCCAGCGCAGCACCACGCCGGTTCGGCATTCCTGCGCCGACAGGGCCCCGCTGCTGCAGGCCTCTCGGTGTGCCGGAACATCGAAGGGGGTGTTGATCGAGCCGTTGCGAAACCGCGCGCGCTCGTGGGGTGTCACCACCCCCTGGCGCACAAGGTCGTCGAGCGAGGCATCAAAACTGCGGGGAGGCTGATGGTGCAGCGGCTGCGGCTCTGGCCTCAGGGATTCTGGCGCCAGCTGTGCCTGGGGTGGTTCGTTGCCGTTGGCCCAGGCCAGCCCGGCACCGAGCAAAGGGGCCGCCAGCGCAAGGATCGGCGCGTGCACCCGCCGGGTTCGTCGTGGCACCAGGGAGCTCGACCGTCGGTGTTCAGTTTAGAAACAGCCCCTCTGCTTAGAAACAGCCCTTCGGCACCCAGGTCCCGCAAGTCAGTTCGCTCCCACGCAAAAGGCACCCACTCGGGGAGTGGGTGCCTGGTGGTTGTCTACGAGGGCCTACTTCGCAGAGGCGAAATCGGGATAGGCCTCCATGCCGTGCTCGCCGATGTCGAGGCCTTCTTTCTCTTCAGCTTCCGTGACACGGATGCCACCGAAGATGGCGCCGATGATCGACCAGGCGATCCAACTGGTCACGATGGCGAAGATGGCGAAGGACACCACACCCACGATCTGGAAGCCCAGCTGGGCAAAACCGTGGCCGGTGAGCAGGCCCTTATCGATGTTGAACAGGCCCACGGCCAGGGTGCCCCAGATGCCGCAGGTGCCATGCACCGAGAAAGCACCGACGGGATCATCGATGCCGAGCTTGTCGACAATGGCCACCGAGAACACCACCAAGATTCCGGCGATGAAGCCGACCACCCAGGACGACGGCATCGAGAAGGCATCGCAACCGGCAGTGACCCCAACCAGGCCCGCCAGGATGCCGTTGATGGTCATGGTTAGGTCGGGCTTGCCTCCGGTGAACTGGCTCAACAGCGTGGCAGCGATGCCACCGCCGGCAGCACCCAGCGTGGTGGTCACGGCGATGTAAGGAACCTCGGGGGCCAGTGACAGCCAGGAGCCGGGGTTGAAGCCGTACCAGCCGATCCACAGGATCAGGCAGCCCAGGGTGGCAATGGCGAGATTGTGACCGGGAATGGCCTGCGGTTTGCCGTCGACAAACTTGCCGAGACGGGGCCCAAGCAGCATGGCTCCCACAAGACCCGCCCATGCACCCAAAGAGTGCACCACGGTGGATCCGGCAAAGTCAATGAAGCCCAGTTTGTTGAGCCAGCCCTCGCCGACGTTCCACTGCCAGGAGCCTGAGATCGGGTAGAGGACGCCGACAAGGACCAGCGAAAAGATGATGAACTCGCCGAACTTGATGCGTTCGGCCACCAAGCCCGAGACGATGGTGGCGGCGGTGCCAGCAAAGGCCAACTGGAAGAGGAAGTCAACGCTCGGCACCAATGAGCCCTCGGTAACCATCTCAGGGGTCACGGTCGGGTCAAAGAACAGGCCACCGAATTTGAACCAGCCAGGAATCACCCAGCTGGCGTTGTACATGATCTTGTAGCCAATGAACCAGTAGGCCGTCGCCGCAAGGGCAAACACGATCAGGTTCTTGGCCAGAATGTTGACAGCGTTCTTCTGACGACACATACCCGCTTCGACCATGGCGAAGCCGGCGTTCATGAAGATCACCAGGATGGCGCAGATGAACAGGAACAGATTGTTGGCCAGGAAGGCCGGTGTCAGTTCCGGAAGCTCAGCAGCATGGGCGGCCAGGTTGAACAGACCCAGGCCGAACAGGGCGATCGGCACGCACGCGAGCCAGGCGAGGGTTCTGGACGAGGTCAGTCCACGGATCTTGCGCATCAGCAGCGCAGGGGCTTCAAGCAGGCTGGCCTGCTGAAGACTCCTCGGCTGGCGCCGCCGCGGAAGCGGGGAGGCAACGGTCATGTCGAGCGTTTGTGTGGCCGGCGGCAAGATCCGCCGATGAATCGATGATTTGTGACATCGGAACCCGATGCGGTTGCCGTTGATACGAAACCTAAAAGTTCCTCCTGGCATCGAGCCAGCCTGGCTTGCTCTTTGGGGAGCCAAAGTCTGTGCTGATACATAACTCCTTTGCAGTATGTGATGAAAAGGGCAATATGTTCGCTATGAACATTTTTCTTGCGCTATTTTTGCTCCGAAGGACAAAACGTTGGGTGAGCCGCCTACCGGGCCCTGGCTCATCGGAAGTAGCCCACCGCAAGGCGAAGCAACGCTCCTTCCCACGAAGCGGACCCACAAACCCGATTCTTCGAGGCCCGATTCCATGACCAAACTCCAGTACCGCGGCGTCAGCTACGACAACGCCACCCACGAGCACCTCGATTCCACCCCCGTGGAGCACACCTACAGGGGTCAGCACTTCGAGGCACCCCTGAACCATGAGGCGGCTCCGGTGGATCCCAGCCAAGAGCTCCACTACCGCGGTCACGTCTACCACCAACGGGCTGCCTATGCCGCCGATCAGGTCAACCAGGCCTGATTGCTCCGTACGGATCAACCGGGCAATCGGTTGCAACGGCGACACCAGCCGATCGCTCCCCCCACTCGAATGGGGGGAGCTTTTTGTTGCCCCTCCGTGGATCTGGTGCTGCTTGAACTGGATGGTGCCTATCTGCTTCAGCCCCGCTCGATCCTGGGCTTGCTGTGGTTGCAGACCCACTTTGAGCCGAGCGCCTGGGATCGCATCGCCGCAGGTTCCCTGCGGTTGAGTGCCGCAACCCGCCAGGCTCTCTGCCGCGATGCTCAGGCTGCAGGACTGCAGCTCAGCTGTCTGGCGACGCCTCTGGGCGTGTGAATCCTCCAGGGCCAGGCACGGCAGGCACGAAAAAAGCCCCCGGGCAGATGTAACGCTGCTTCGGGGGCTCTGTTAATCAAGCTGAGCTCAGGCGATGGGCTCAGGCCACAGCAGCGGCAGCGCGATCGAAGTAGGTGCCGATTTCGCTCATCAGAGCGGAGCAGTCACCGGGGGTGATGCCGTTGCGATCGTTGGCGATGGAGATGGCGGCGTCCTTCATTTTGCGGA
>JAGWVJ010000007.1 GCA_018970945.1 Cyanobacteria bacterium REEB417
CGGCGCAGGCCGCCCATCAGGCGCATGTCCTGGGCGAGCACCGGTTCGTGGCCCACCACTTCTTCCATGGCGTGGATCACCGAGCCCGAGCCCAGGAACAGCATGGCCTTGAAGAAGGCGTGCGTCACCAGGTGGAACATGCCCGCCACCGGTGCGCCGCAGCCCATGGCCAGCATCATGTAACCCAGCTGGCTCACGGTGCTGTAGGCAAGGCCTTTCTTGAGGTCCATCTGGGTGAGCGCGATGCTGGCGCCCAGCACCAACGTGATGGTGCCGATCACGGCCACCGTGGCCTGCACCTCGGGGAACGGTGCATACAGGGGCTGCAGCCTGGCCACCAGAAACACCCCTGCCGCCACCATCGTCGCGGCATGGATCAGGGCCGAGATCGGCGTGGGCCCCTCCATGGCGTCGGGCAGCCACACATGCAAGGGGAACTGGGCTGATTTGGCCATCGGCCCCATGAACACGAACAGACACAGGGCCACGGCGGCCCATCCGGGCACCGTGCCATTGGCCACGGCGGTCTGCAGGCCTGAGCCGATCTGTTCAAAACCGAAGCTGCCCGTGGCCCAAAACAGACCCAGGATTCCCAGCAGCAGGCCGAAGTCGCCGACCCGGTTTGTCACGAAGGCTTTCTGGGCCGCATTCGCGGCGCCATCGCGGTCATACCAGAAGCCCACCAGCAGGTAGGAGCACATGCCCACCAGCTCCCAGAACACGTAGATCTCGAGCAGGTTGGGGCTGATCACCAGGCCCAGCATCGAACTGCTGAACAGGGCCAGATAGGTGAAGAAGCGCACATAGCCCTTGTCGTGGGCCATGTAGCCATCCGAGTAAACCATCACCAACAGGGCGATGGTGGTCACCAGGGCGAGCATCACCGCCGCCAGGGGGTCGACGCGGAAGCCCATCTGCAGGTTGAAGCTGCCGGCGCTGGCCCAGTTGAACAGCACTTCCGTCGGAGCGGCCCCGGCCAGTTGCTCGGCCAGCACGGCAAAACTCAGCACGGCTGCGGCACCCACGCAGCTGATCAGCAGCCAGGCGACAGGCTTGCGCAGGCGGTTGACCGTGCGGTTGAAGCTGATCAGTCCCAGGCCCGTGATCGCCGCGCCGATCAGGGGCAGCACCGGGATCAACCAGGCGACTTCTGCGGCGGATGGCATCCGGCGGTGCTCCCATGAAAAGGGGGTGGGGCGAGTCTAGGAACCCTCGTGCGAAAGGCCCTGATCTCTGTCAGGACCTGCTGCAAGGCTCGCAACAGTGTTGCGTCCATCGGGGCTGGGCCGCACTCCAAAAAAACGCCAGCTTTCACGCCAGTTTTTGGAGCGTTTCGGCGGGCCATGCAGGCCCCCTGCGATCAACCCAGCCAGTGGGCCAGCGCACTGCGTGAAAACGCTGTGGCCCCGGTGCCGATGAAGCGGTGGGCCCACCAGAAGACACCCACGGCGATGGCGATGCCCACCTGGGCGGGCCGCAGAAACTCGCCCGGCACCAGGGTCTGGCGGCCATCGAGCACCGCCTTGAACGGGATCACCGAGGTGCTGGCTTTCAGCTCGGCAAAGGCGTCGCCAAAGCGGTTCGCCAGGCGCCGGTCGCCGTTCCAAATGGCAAACAGATGGTGGCCGATCAGCCCCACGCAGGCCGCCACCATGAAGCTGCTGCCGATCCACAACAGGTGGGTGGCGCACCACAGGATCTGGCCCACCGCCTGGGGGTGGCGGCTGATGCGGATGATGCCGCTCGCATAGAGCCGCACCTGGGGCTTGAGCACCGCCGGGATCTCGAGCAGGTTGTAGGTGGCGGGATACAAAAACAGAAAACTGATCGCGGTGCCGGTCCAGACCAGCGGCACGATCCAGGGCTGATCCTGCAGGTTCCAGAGCCGCACCCCGTCATAGCGATGGGCCAGGAAATAGCCGATCACCACCACAGCCGAGGGAATGCTGATCCCGGCAAACAGCAACCGCCAGACCCGCTCCCCCAGGCGCGCCACGCCCCAGGCCCGCAGCGAGGCTCCGCCGCTGTGAAGGACGGCAAAGGCGACCAACAGGGCCAGCATCACCCAGCTGCTGTGGTGCAGGGAGCTGGCCATGGTGATCTCTGCAAGGGCTTGTGAAGCTGGTGATTCTGGCGACCGACCGGGCCCCCTAGAGTTTGTGAACGTCTGCCTCACCGCCCTCGGGCGACCCTGGTTCCCCAGCGCGATGGCCGATCTGCCCTTCACCCTCGATCAGCTGCGCATCCTGCGGGCGATCGCCAGCGAGGGCAGCTTCAAGAAGGCTGCTGACAGCCTGTATGTGACCCAGCCTGCGGTCAGCCTGCAGATCCAGAATCTCGAGAAGCAGCTCGATGTGTCGCTGTTTGACCGTGGCGGGCGCAAGGCCCAGCTGACCGAGGCCGGTCACCTGCTGCTGAGTTACTGCGATCGCATCCTCAGCCAGTGCCAGGAGGCCTGCCGCGCCCTCGACGATCTGCACAATCTCCGGGGAGGGTCGCTCGTGGTGGGTGCCTCCCAGACCACCGGCACCTATCTGATGCCGCGCATGATCGGTCTGTTCCGGCAGAAGTACCCCGATGTGGCCGTGCAGCTGCAGGTGCACAGCACCCGCCGCACCGGCTGGAGCGTGGCCAACGGTCAGATCGATCTGGCGATCATCGGCGGCGAGCTGCCCAGCGAACTGGGTGAGCAGCTGCAGGTGGTGCCCTACGCCAGCGATGAACTGGCCCTGGTGCTGCCGGTCAAGCACCCGCTGGCCCGGCTCAACGAGCTCACCAAGGACGACCTGTATCGGCTGGGTTTTGTCTGCCTCGATGCCCAGTCGACCACGCGCAAAATGGTTGACCAGCTGCTGGCCCGCTCCGGCCTCGACGTGAGCCGGCTCAAGATCGAGATGGAACTCAACTCGTTTGAGGCGATCAAGAACGCGGTGCAGAGCGGCCTGGGCGCGGCCTTCCTGCCGGTCGTGTCGATCGAGCGCGAGCTCTCGGCCGGCAGCGTGCACCGGCCCCAGATGGCCGATCTTCTGGTGCGGCGTCAGCTCAAGCTGATCACCCACCCGGCGCGGTACTGCTCACGCGCTGCCGAGGCCTTCAGGCGCGAGATCCTGCCGGTGTTCGCCAGCCCCGACAGCCCCCTGCGCCGGCCCCTGCAGCAGGACCAGCTGCAGCAGCAGGCCCAGCAGGAGAGCTAGGCCTCAGAACTCTCAGAACTGGTCGGCTTCGGGGGTGATGCCGACCGTGTCGTCGGCAACGCCCTTGGTCAGGAACTTGTTCTCGCTGGTGTCGGTCTGATAAACGCAGCGCACGATCGGTTTGTCCTTGATGGAGCCGATGTAGGCAAAGGTGTTCATGCGCTGTTTGCACTGACGCATCTGCTCAGCGGTCACGGCCCCCTCCTTCTGCAGCACGCTCCAGTTCTCGCGCCTGATCACGCAGCCTGGCTTGAGCGCCGGCTGGGTCACGAAGCTGGAGCTGGGGTTCATCGTCGTGTACAGCTCGATGTCCATGACAAAGGCGCTGGCCCCCCATTGGCGGCAGAACTCGGGATCGGGTACGGCCATGTCGAGCTGCTGGGAGCTGGCGATGTTGCCCTGATCGCCCTGGGTGGTGCTGGAAATACCGGTGCCGATGCCGATGCCAACCACCAGCACACCCGCCAGGATCGCGATGGTCCCCACGTTGAACGGCAGCGACGGCCCTCCGCCAGGGCCCCCGCCGCCGCGCGGAGTGCCGCCGCGACCGCCGTTGCCCCGCTGGTCATAGCCCCGCTCGTCGTAGTCGCGGGCCTCGTAGCTGCGGCTGTCTTTGCTACGGCTGTCGTAGCTGCGGCTCTCTTGATTGCGGCTGTCGTAGCCGCGTCGGTCGAAGCGCGAGCGCGTCACAGGTTTTCGGGGGTGCGGGGCAGCCCCATCGAGTAGTTCAGGACCCGGCAGTCGGGGTTGTAGCGCAGCTTGCCGGCCTGCAGCAGCTCCCGCAGGTAGCCCTCCAGTTCGGAGCCGATGCGGCGCAGGCTGTAGTCGCTGAGTTCGCCGCCCGCCTGGCCATCGACCAGCTCTCTGAAGCGTTGCTGCACCAGCGCCAGCGTGGGGTCATCCCAGAGGAATTCGTTGTCGGGATCCACATCGAGGGTGAGCTGGTCCGGGTCGGGCACCAGATTGCCGTTGTCGAGGCGCGCCGTGAACAGGCGGATGTGGCGCGTGGTGCTCTTGAGCAGCGTGGCGTCTGACATGGAGAGGGTGCTGCCGCGATCGGCAGTGATGCTGGCAGGCTGGGTCTCAACTTTAGGAAGCCCGACCGCTTCGGCAGGGCGGTTATGCCGGCCAGCCTTTTAAGGTTGCCCTCGGTTTCCCGGCTCTCCACACCCATGCGCATCGCCATTGCTGGAGCCGGCCTCGCCGGGCTGTCCTGTGCCAAGTACCTGTGCGATGCCGGACACACGCCGGTGGTCTATGAGGCCCGCGACGTGCTGGGCGGCAAGGTGGCGGCCTGGCAGGACGACGAGGGGGATTGGTACGAGACCGGTCTGCACATCTTTTTTGGCGCCTACCGCAACATGCGCCAGCTGTTTGCCGAACTCGGCATCGAAGACCGGCTGCAGTGGAAGAGCCACTCGATGATCTTCAACCAAAAGGAGACGCCGGGAACCTACAGCCGTTTTGACTTCCCGGACATTCCAGCTCCGTTCAACGGGGTGGCGGCCATCCTGGGCAACAACGACCTGCTCACCTGGGCCGAGAAGATCAGTTTCGGTTTGGGTCTGGTGCCGGCCATGCTGCGCGGCCAGCAGTATGTCGAGGACTGTGACAAGTACTCGTGGACCGAGTGGCTGAAACTCCACAACATCCCGGAGCGGGTCAACGACGAGGTGTTCATCGCCATGGCCAAGGCGCTGAACTTCATCGATCCTGACGAGATCTCGAGCACGGTGGTGCTCACGGCGCTGAACCGCTTCCTGCAGGAAAGCGATGGCTCGAAAATGGCGTTCCTTGACGGAAACCCTCCGCAGCGTCTCTGCCAGCCGATCGTCGATTACGTCACCGCCCGCGGTGGCGAGGTCCATCTTGATGCTCCGCTGCGCGAGATCACACTCAACCCTGATGGCACGGTCAGCGGCTTCCGGATCGCTGGCATCAAGGGCAAGGAGGGTTTCACCGCCACAGCCGATGCCTACGTCAGCGCGATGCCGGTAGACCCGCTCAAGCTGCTGCTGCCCGAGCCCTGGAAGCAACTGCCCTATTTCCAGAAACTGGATGGGCTCAACGGCGTGCCGGTGATCAACATTCACCTCTGGTTCGACCGCAAGCTGACCGAGATCGACCACCTGCTGTTCAGCCGCAGCCCCCTGCTCAGCGTCTATGCCGACATGAGCAACACATGCCGCGAATACGAAGATCCCCACCGCTCCATGCTGGAGCTGGTGTTCGCCCCTGCCAAAGACTGGATCGGGCGCAGCGACGATGACATCGTCGCCGCCACCATGGAGGAGCTCAAGCGCCTGTTCCCGATGCACTTCACCGGTGATGATCAGGCGACTCTGCGCAAGGCGATCGTGGTCAAGACGCCGCTGTCGGTTTACAAGACCGTGCCCGGTTGCCAGCAGCTGCGCCCCGATCAGGCGTCGCCGATCCCCAATTTCTTCCTGGCCGGCTGTTTCACGATGCAGCGCTACCTGGCCTCGATGGAAGGCGCGGTGCTCAGCGGCAAGCAGTGCGCCCAGGCGGTGGCGGGGGGCCTGGCCAGCAGCCGTCCGGCTGGGGCGGCCCCAGCTCTGGCGGCTGCCTGATGGCGATCGCGGGCCATCCAGCGGCCACCCCCCTGCCCAGCCTGGAGCAGGCCTTTGAAGCCTGCCGGCTGGAAACGGCCCAATGGGCCAAGACGTTCTATCTGGGCACCCTTTTGATGCCGCCGGCCAAGCGTCGGGCGATCTGGGCGATCTACGTGTGGTGCCGTCGCACCGATGAGCTGATGGACAGCGCCGAAGCCCAGGGACGCTCGATCGAAGAACTGTCGTCCCGGCTCGATGCCTGGGAGGCGCGCACCCGGGAGCTGTTCGCCGGCCAGGTGCGCGACGGCCTCGATCGCGTCATGGCCGACACCCTTGAGCGCTATCCCCAGTCGATCCAGCCCTACCTCGACATGATTGAGGGGCAGCGCATGGATCTGCGCCAGCACCGCTACGCCAGCTTCGAGGAGCTGAAGCTGTACTGCTACCGGGTGGCGGGCACCGTCGGGCTCATGACCCAGGAGGTGATGGGCGTGGATGCGGCCTATACCTCGGCCCCCTGGAGCGATGCGCCCGACACCTCGGAGGCGGCGGTGGCCCTGGGCATCGCCAACCAGCTCACCAACATCCTGCGCGATGTGGGCGAGGACCGCGCCCGCGGCCGCATCTATCTGCCGCTCGAGGATCTGCAGCGCTTCGGCTACAGCGAGCCCGAACTGTTGGCCGGCACCCTCAACGACAACTGGCGCGCCCTGATGCGTTTTCAGGTTGATCGGGCCCGCGACTGGTTTGCCCGCAGTGAGGCCGGTGTGCGCTGGCTGGCACCCGACGCCCGCTGGCCGGTTTGGGCCTCGTTGCGGCTCTATCGCGGCATTCTCGATGTGATCGAGCAGCACGACTATGACGTCTTCAACAAGAGGGCTTACGTGCCGAGGGCGGGCAAGCTGTTGGATCTGCCGGTGTCGTTTGTGGTGGCTCAGGTGCGCTGAGGCTTGCTGCGATCCGGTGCTGCGATCCAGCGCTGCAGGATCGGATTGACCTGCCCAGGAGCTTCGTCGTGGGGGCAATGGCCGAGCCCAGGCAGCACCACAAGATCCACGATGCAGCTGTGGTCGTGCGCCCATTGCCGTGCCTCGGCCGGATCTTCCCAGGGATCCGCTGCCCCCCACAGCAGCCGCACGGGCGGTGCGTCGGCATGGCGGCCGAGCTCGGCCAGCAGGTCGGGTGCGAGGTGGTCGTTGAACAGGTTGACGAAGCCCCGGAAGCTCTCCAAGGCGCCGGCTGTTGTGCTGGGCCGATAGAGCAGCTCCACCAGCTCGGCGTCGATGTTGGCGCCGCTGGGGTAGGCGCGCTGCAGCACCCGGCGAATCACCGATGGCCGGGCCAGGCTGCCGAACAGGGCCGCCAGTAGCCAGCGCTGACGCACCAGCTGTTTCACCAGGGGCCGGGTGCTCCGCTCCCAGGGGCTCAGCTGCCCGGCACGCTTGTCGTCAAGGGTGCGTTGGGCGCAGTCGATCAGAATCACCCCGGCTGGAGGGGTGCCGCGTGCCCGCAACAGCCGTGCCGCATTCAGGCAGACCACGGCCCCGATCGAATTGCCTACCAGATGCAGTGGTGTCTCCGGGCCACTGGGTGCGATCACCGTGTCGATGAAGGCCAGCAGCTGCTCGGACCACAGATCGAAGCCGTAGGCCACGGCGCCACTACGCGGCATCTCGCCGTTAAGCCGCGAGGGTGGCTTGCTGCTGGCTCCAAAGCCCAGCAGGTCAATGGCCCACACGTGGGCCACCCCGCTGAGGGGGGCCAGGGTGTGGCGCCAATGGCGTCGGTTGGCGCCAAAGCCATGGACCAGCAACACCCGCGGTGCGTCTGCAGCAGGTCCTGGCAGGCTGTCGTAGGCGACATCCAGACCCTGCCAGGTCGTCAGGAGCGGATCAGACAGCAGCAGGTCAGACGGCAGCGGTTTGGTTTGCCAGCAGCGACTTCAGTTTGGCCAGTTCGCCGGCCCAGCGGGGGTCGGGGGCTTCGCTGTCGACGCTGTCGGCGTGGACCACTTTGTTGACGGCTTTGCGGGCCACGGGGTTGTTGTTTCCCGGGCTGCGACGGTCGTTGCCGCCGCCGCCAGCGCGGGCGTCGCGGCGCTCGGAGACTTCGATGCGCAGGGCATTGCCCCCGAAGTCCTTGCCATTGAGCTGCTCGATCACGGCGTCGGCGAGCTTGGCGTCGTCGACATTGGCGAAGCCGAAGCCACGGCAGGCGCCGGTGTCGCGGTCATTGACGGCCTTGAAACGCACCCCCTCGCCCACGTTGGCAAACAGAGCCTCAAGCTCCTTGGCATCGAAGGCGGTCGGCAGGTTGCCGACATAGAGACGAACGCTCATGGGGGAAAGACAATGGGAACTGCTGGGGCGGGCTGTCTTGCTTCAACGCCTTTGCGCCACAAAGTTAATCACGGCGCCGGGTCGCATTGGGTGCTGCAGGGCCGTTTTCGTCCAGCCACTGCCGGGCCAGGGCCAGCACCCCGGCTGTTGGGGCATCGGCAGGCAGGCGTCCGAACGCCCGTTCCTGGCTCAGATGGGTCAGCAGCTGCCCCAGCTGGGGGCCTGCGCTGAGACCCAGCTGCTGCTGCAGCTGGTGGCCATCGAGCGGCGGACGGGGATGGCAGAGCGGATCATCAGCGTTGCGCCAACGGGACAGCAGCTCTGCCTGGCGGCAGCCTGCCGGCAACAGCAGCAACAAGGCCGGCAGATCGGCCTCCAGATCGCGGTGCAGCGCAAGGCGCTCGCACTCCTGCAGGGCCGCTGGGGCGCGGCCGGCCAGCCGCTGCCAGTGCTGGCGCAGCTGCTGCACCTGCTTCTGCAGGGCTCGGCTGCTGCGCAGCCGTCCCAGGGCCGCTCCATCGGCGATGCAGGCCAGCCGGGCCAACGGCAGGGCCCAGGCCTGCTCGACCGCGTTGAGCTCCAGGGCCTGGGCCCCCTCGGGCGTGAGCCTGGCGAGGGGGTCATGCAGCGCGATCCCAGGGCCCAGCCACGGGTCGAGCAGACCGCTCTGAAGCACCTGCCCCAGGCCGTGGGCGCCGTCTGGGGCGCAGGCCAGTTTCTGCAGCTCGGCCAGCACCCGTTCCCCCGCCACCGCCTGAAGCGTGGTCCGGTGTTGGGCGATCCAGCCCCAGGTTTCGGCGGCGATGCTGAACCCGAGGTCGCTGGCCAGTCGCAGACCCCGCAGCAGCCGCAGCGGATCGCTCAACAGGTTGGCCTCGCTGATGGCCACCAGCTCGCGGCGCTGCAGGCTCGCCAGCCCGCCAGTGGGGTCGAGCAGGGGGGCGCCGGGAGCCAAAGGCAGGGCGATGGCATTGACGCTGTAATCGCGCCGTTGCAGGTCGACGCTGAGGCAATCGCCCTCCCGGGCGGCCAGATCAAAGCACCAGCCCTGCAGCACCAGCCGCGCGATGTCGCGCTCCTGATCGAGCACCACGGCGCTGCCGCCCAGCCGGCGCGCCAGGCTGCGGCACAACGGGATCGCCCCGCCAGGCACCACCACGTCGATGTCGGGCTGGGGCGCCAGGCGGCCCAGCAGGGCGTCGCGCACGGCGCCACCCACCAGCGCGCTACCGGTTGGCAGGGCGCTCAGGGGCAGGGGCCAGGCCGGAGGGTTGAGCCGTTGCCACAGCTGGGTGGCTGCGGAGGGCTCTGCCGGCACAATGGGCTCCTGGCATGGCTGCGGCCGCATGTGCATCTGCGTGGACTGCCATTGGCTCGACCGCTGTCAGGCCTACCACGCGGTGGAGCGCCAGCATGGTGTTGTCCACCTCTGTGAAGCACCGGATTTTGTGCCGGTTGATCCCCGCATTCACGTGCAGGTGAGGGATCTGGGCGATGGCGCCGCCGGTGTCGAGTGGGATGTGCGTGCCTGCGCCAGCTTTCAGCGCGAGCCGGGTCACTGGCTGCGGCTGCGCCCCGGCGAGGCGGTGCCCTCATGAGTTGGCTGTTGGCGTTGCACAGCTCCAGCCCGGTGCTGGGGGTGGGCCTGCTCGATCTCGCGCGTCCCGATCAACCGCCCCGCCTGGAGGCCTTTGACCTGGGCCGCGGCCTCTCCAACCAGCTGATCGCTTGCCTCGAAACCGTGCTGCCGGCACCCCGCTGGGGTGAGCTGGTCCGGCTGGCGGTGGCCACCGGGCCGGGAAGCTTCACCGGCACCCGGCTCACGGTGGTGCTGGCCCGCACCCTGGCCCAGCAGCTGCAGGTACCCCTCGATGGCATCAGCAGCTTCCAGCTGGTGGCCTCCCGCCTGGGGCTCAACGAGGCCACCTGGCTCGGCCAGACCCTGCCCCGCCGCGGCGTCGTGGCCGGCCTCTATGGCCCCGACCCCCAGCAGGGCGGCGCCGTGTGCGAGCTGGCGCGGCCGCGCCTGTTTGCGGCCGGCAGCGCATTGCCCCCCGGCCCCCGGGCTGAGGCGGTGGTGCAGATCCCGGCTGATGTCGCCGGGCTGCTGGCGATCAGTGCCGCCCGCGGGGCCGCCCCTGCCGCCTGGCAGACCGTGCTGCCGATCTATCCGACCAGCCCCGTCGAGCCCTGATGGCCGTTCGTCGTGCCAGACCAGCAAAGAGGCCCGCAAGACCCCGGCGGCGCCGTCGCCGCCTCTCCTGGCGTGCTCTGGTGGTCGCCACCGGTGGTGGAGTGCTGCTGTGGCTCTCGCGCGGCTGGTGGTGGCCGGCGCCGCCGGCGCCCCAGATGATCCTGGTGCTGGGAGGCGATGTGGCGCGCGAGCAGGCGGCTGCCGAGCTGGCCCGCCAACGGGGTCTGCCGGTGGTGGTCAGCGGTGGCAGCAACCCCGAGTACGCCCATTGGCTGTTCAGCCAGCGCGAGGGGCTGCCCCGGGAGCAGGTGCTGCTGGACTACCGCGCCCAGGACACGGTCTCCAACTTCACCTCCCTGGTCGATGAGTTGCGGCGGGCCCGCATCCGCCACGCCTTCCTGGTCACCAGCAGCGATCACATGCAGCGTGCCCTGCTGGTCGGTCGGCTGGTGGCCGGTAGCCGTGGCATCAAGCTGACCCCGGTTCCGGTGAGCTGCCTCGATCGCTGCATTCAGGAACCCGCCAGCAAGATCTGGCGCGACGGCCTGCGTTCAGCCCTGTGGGTGTTCACGGGCCTTGACCTGCGTTGGTGGGCGGCAGAGCGCCTGCCGCCCTGGCTGGGGGGGCAAGCAGCGGTTCGCTCCCCCGGATCAGCCCTTGATCCAGCAGAGCATTGATCTGCTGCTGGCAGGCGGCGGTGGCGGCGTCGAGGTCGGGCCGCCTGCGGCTCGCAGGCGGAGGAATCAGCGTGCCGATGCGGATGTGCACCGGCACCAGCCGCGCCCGTTTGGAGCCCGTTCCCAGGGCCCTGTGGCTGTTGACGATCGCTACCGGTAGCAGCGGCACGCCGGCCCGGGCGGCCAGCAGGGCGGCGCCGGCCTGGGGGTCGTTGACGCGGCCATCGCTCTGGCGTGTGCCATCGATGAACACGCCGATCGCCCAGCCCTCGTCGAGGCGGTCGGTGGCCGTACGGATCGCCTCGCGGTCGCTGGCCCCGCGGGCCACCGGGTAGGCCCCGCAGGCGCGGATGATCGGCCCCAGCAGGGGCACCCTGAACAGCTCGGCCTTGGCCATGAAGGCCACCGGCCGGCCCAGGGCATGGCCCAGCAGGGGTGGGTCGAGGTGGGAACCGTGGTTGGCCACCACCACCAGGGGGCCCTCCAGGGGCACGTTGGCATTGCCGCCGGTGCGCCCGCGAAACAGCAGCCGGTAGATCGGAAACACCAGCAGGTAGCTGATCAGTCGGTAGGTCAGGCTGGGCCTGGGTGTGCTCAGCAGGGCGGGGGGGTCGGCGCGCCTGCGGCGCCTGAGCACCCGTTTCATGGCATTGACCGGTCGGTTCACGGCCTGTTTCACAACCCCAGATCGGCGGCGCTGGCGATCTGGGCGGTGGCGATGCCGGGGCAGCTGCGCTTGATCAGGCCGCTCAGCACATTGCCCGGGCCGATCTCCACGGCCACCTCGATGCCCTCGGCGACCAGCCGCTGCATGGTTTCTCGCCAGCGCACGCCGTTGGTCATCTGGCTGGTCAGCCGCGCCTTCAGCGCGCTGCCGCTGGTTTCCGGGGTCGGCTCGGTGTTGCTCAACACCGGCACCCTGGCTTCGCCAAAGGGCACGGCCGCCAGGACCTCGGCAAAGGCCGCGGCCGCCTCGGCCATGAATGGTGAATGAAAGGCGCCGCTGACCGCCAGCGGAATCGCCCGCTTGCAGCTCAGCTGGCTGCTGACCGTTGCCACGGCCTCGGGGCTGCCCGAGATCACCACCTGGGCCTCGCTGTTGTCGTTGGCGATCACCACACCCTCGGTGGTCGCCACCAGATCTTCGAGCTGGGCCCGATCGAAGCCCATCACGGCAGTCATGGCGCCACCGCCAGCAGCCGCCATCAGGGTGCTGCGGGCCTGGATCAGCCGCAGGCCGGTGGCGGCGTCAAACACCCCGGCGGCATACAGGGCCACCAGCTCACCAGCGCTGTGGCCGGCCACCAGCTGGGGGGCGCGGCCCTGGGCCAGTAGCCCATCGACCAGCAGGCTCTCGAGCACGAACAGGGCCGGCTGGGTGTTGCGGGTGTCGTTGAGGTCGCCATCGCCGGCGCAGATCGCCAGCAGGTCGCGGCCCAGCAGGTCACTGGCGGCGGCAAAGCGGTCGCGGGCTCCGGGCAGCGCCAGCACGGCCTCGGCCATGCCTGGCTTCTGCGACCCCTGGCCGGGAAACACCCAGGCATTGCCCATGGACCGTGGCTCCTGCGTTCAGTGGCAGGAGATTACGGTGCAGCCTCAGCAGCCCCGTCCCCCGGGGCCGCGCCAGCGCAGCAGGGCCCCACCCCAGCTCAGACCAGCGCCGAAACCGCTGCTGGCCAGCAGATGGCCGGGCTGCACACGGCCGTCGCGCACGGCTTCATCGAGCATCAGCGGGATCGTGGCCGCTGAGGTGTTGCCGTAGTGGGCCAGGTTGCTGAGCACCCGCCCATGGGGCACCGCGAAGCGATCGGCCACCGCATCGAGGATGCGCTGGTTGGCCTGGTGCAGCAACAGCCAGTCGAGCTGGTCGGCGCTGATGCCGGTCGTGTCAAGCAGGTCGGCGAGCACCGCCGGCACCTCACGCACCGCAAATTTGTAGACCTCCTGGCCGTTCATCTGAATCGGGGCAAAGCCGCCCCGTTGCGCCGTGACCCCCTCGAGCAGGGGGGTGTGGGTGTGGGTCTGAGCCAGGGTCAGGCAGGCGTTGCGGCTGCCGTCGCTGCGCATGCGAAAGGCCAGCAGGCCGGTGTGTTCGGCAGGACAGGCTTCGACTGCCACGGCACCGGCTCCGTCACCGAACAGCACACAGGTGCGCCGATCGTCCCAGTCGACCCAACGGCTCAGCTGGTCGGCACCGATCACCAGGGCCCGCTGCATCGTGCCGCCCGCCAGGTACTGGCCTGCGGTGATCAGGGCAAACAGAAAGCCGCTGCAGGCTGCCGTCAGGTCAAAGGCGACGGCGTTGCTGGCCCCCAGCGCTGCCTGGATGCGAGGGGCTGTGCCAAACAGATCGTCGGGGCTCGAGGTGGCCAGCACGATCAGGTCGACCTGATCGGCGCGCCAGCCGGCCTGGTCAAGGCAGGCTTGGGCCGCCTCGCTGGCCAGCTGGGTCAGCCCTTCGTGGGGGCCGGCGATGCGCCGGGCCCCAATGCCGGTGCGACTGCGAATCCAGTCGTCGCTGGTGTCGACCCGGGTGCTCAGCGCTTCGTTGCTCAGACGGGTCGAGGGCACCGCGCTGCCCGAGCCCACGAGGGCCATGCCCTGCAGCAAGGATCCGGGTGCCAGCGCGCTCACAGACCATGCGTGGTTGGGCTCAGTCAACCACAGGCGGCTCTGGTGAGGGCGTGCAGGTTCTCCATCACTCCGTGGCTGGCGGCTGAATGGGCCAGCCGCAGGGCGCTCAGGACCGACAGGGCCTTGCTGCTTCCGTGGCCGATCACACAGACGCCATCAACTCCCAGCAGCAGGGCCCCGCCGTGTTCGGCGTGGTCGAGGCGCTTTTTGATGCGGCGCAGGTTGCCGATCAGAAAGGCCGATCCCACCTTGCCGCGACGGCCCCGGGGCAGTTCGGCCTTGATCACATCAAGCAGAACGCTGCCCACGCTCTCGAGAAACTTGAGCAGCACGTTGCCGGTGAAGCCGTCGCACACCACCACGTCGAATGCGCCCGAAAGGATGTCCCGTCCTTCGCAGTTGCCGGCGAACTGCAGTCGGCTTTCGCCGGCCAGCAGCGGATGGGTGCGCAGGCACAGGTCATTGCCCTTGCACTCCTCCTCACCGATGTTGACCAGGCCGACGCGGGGCTGGCCCACCTGCAGCACGTCGCGGCTGTAAATGTTGCCCAGCAGGGCCCACTGCAGCAGCCACTCGGGCTTGCAATCCATGTTGGCGCCCACATCAAGCACCAGTACCTGCTGCTCGGGGTCCTTGGTGGGGAACAGGGCGCCGATGGCCGGGCGGTCGATGCCCTTGAGCCGGCCCAGGCGAAAGATGGCTGAAGCCATCACCGCACCGGAGTTGCCGGCCGAATAGACCGCCAGGGCCTGGCCGTCTTTGACCAGATCCATGGCCATGTTGATGCTGGCGTCACGCTTCTTGCGCACCACCGTCGCCTCTTCGTTCATGCCGACCGAAGGGCCGCTTGGCACCAGTTCGATCAGGCCCCGGGCGATGGCCTCGTCAAGCGGCTCCCCCAGGTCCATGGCGGCCACGGCGGCCGCGAGCGGCTCGCTCTCGGCCACGAATCGCACCCGCAGGGGTAGGCGTTCAACGGCCTGCAGGCAGCCTTCAAGAATCGGCCCCGGGGCGTGATCACCTCCCATGCCATCGACGGCGACCCAGAGCCGGTCGGCATCGTTGATCGGGTTCTCTTCGCCCGGACCGCCCAGACCCCGTTGGAGTCGTCTGAGGGGATCGAAGACCAGTGGCTCAAGCACTGATCCAGCCACGCTGCCGGCGCCTGAGACCACGGATCCGGCCACCGAACCGGCGCCCGAGACCACCGAGCCCGCCACCGTTCCAGCAGCACCGGCGGCCGAGGTGGCCGTGTCGACCAGGCTGGTCACCGCGGCATTACGGCGATACCAGATCACCAGACGGCGGATCGTGCGGTTCGGTTTGCTGCGGCGGGCCTGGCTGCCGCTGGGCTCAGGATCCTTCGGAGGCAACGGCGTGTTCGCGGGGTTCAACGATGCGCTGGAACAGATAGCCGGTGCCCCGGGCCGTCAGGATCAGCTCGGGATTGGCCGGATCGTCCTCCAGTTTGGAGCGCAGCCGGGAGATATGAACATCCACCACCCGGGTGTCAACGTGACGTTCGGGTGTGTAGCCCCATACCTCCTTGAGGATCTCCCCACGGCTGAAGGGCTCTCCCGAGCGGCTCACCAGCAGCTCGAGCAGGCTGAACTCCATGCCGGTGAGACGAATGCGTTCGTCGGCCCGGTACACCTGGCGTTTGTTGGTGTCGATGCGCAGGTCGGAGACGCTGATCACCCCCGAGTTGGGGATACCGGGCACCGATTCCTTGTCGACCCGGCGCAGCACGCAGCGGATGCGGGCTTCCAGTTCCTTGGGACTGAAGGGTTTGACGACGTAGTCGTCGGCCCCCAGCTCCAGACCGGTGATGCGGTCGGCTACGTCGCCCAGGGCCGTGAGCATCACGATCGGCACATCGGACTCCTTGCGCAGCTCCTGGCAGACGCCGTAGCCGTCAAGTTTGGGCATCATCACGTCGAGGACCACCAGGTCGGGCTCCGACTGGCGGAAGGCTTCGAGCGCCTCTTCTCCATCGCAGGCCGTGACCACCCGATAGCCAATCATGGACAGGCGGGTTTCAAGGATCCTGCGGATGCTTGCCTCGTCGTCGACGACAAGGATCGTTTCTTTTGGCGTGGCGGAAGCCGTCATTTCGGCGGCGTGGCGTTACAACGGACCCGATCTACTGAAAAGGGCGGAGGGGGCATTCGTTCACCGAACGAAGCCTTTCTTCATAACTCCTCTGCGTCGCCAGCCCGTGGCCAAGACCACCTCCCTGTTTGTCTGTGGCGAATGCGGCGCCCAGACGCGCCAGTTTTTTGGCCGTTGCAGCAGCTGTGGCAGCTGGAACAGCCTGGTCGAGCAGGCTGCACCACTTGCGGTCGATCAGCGTCGACGCCGGCCTGTGGCCGCCCCCGATGCGGCGCTGGCGCCAGCCCAGGCACGCCGGTCAGAGCCGATGGCGGCGGTGGGCGAGCGACCCCTGCAGCGGCTGGCCAGCGGTTACGGCGAGCTTGACCGGGTGCTTGGGGGTGGCCTGGTGCCGGGATCGCTGGTGCTGCTCGGAGGCGATCCCGGCATCGGCAAGAGCACCCTGCTGCTGCAGAGCGCCCGCTCCATGGCAGCCCGCACCTCGGTCCTCTACGTGAGTGCCGAGGAGTCGGCCCAGCAGGTCAAGCTGCGCTGGCGCCGTCTGGCCGAGGCTGAACGGGCGGGCGCCGGTGAGGCTCAGGCCGACCTGCAGCTGCTTTCGGAGACCGACCTCGAGCTGGTGCTGCAGGAGCTGGAGAGCCTGCGGCCGGCGGTGGCCATCATCGACAGCATCCAGGCCCTGCACGACGGTGAGCTCAGCAGCGCCCCGGGGTCGGTGGCCCAGGTGCGCGAATGCGCCGCTGCCCTGGCCCGCATCGCCAAGCGGCAGCACACCGCACTGTTGCTGGTGGGCCACGTCACCAAGGAGGGTGCGCTGGCGGGGCCCAAGGTGCTGGAGCATCTGGTCGATGCGGTGCTCACCTTTGAGGGCGATCGCTTTGCCAGCCACCGCCTGCTGCGTGCGGTCAAGAACCGCTTCGGTGCCACCCACGAGCTGGGGGTGTTCGAGATGCGCGATCGCGGACTGGCCGAGGTCAGCAACCCCAGCGAGCTGTTTCTGGGAGGCGAGGAACCCAGCAGCGGCACCGCCACGATCGTGGCCTGCGAGGGCACCCGGCCCCTGGTGGTTGAGCTGCAGGCCCTGGTCAGCACCACCAGCTATGCCAGCCCCCGCCGCAGCGCCACCGGCATCGCCGTCAACCGGTTGCACCAGATCCTGGCGGTGCTTGAAAAGCACCTGGGTCTGCCGCTGTCGCGGTTCGACTGCTACCTGGCGGTCGCCGGCGGCCTCGAAGTCGAGGAGCCGGCGGCAGATCTGGGCGTGGCCGCGGCGGTGGTGGCCAGTTACCGCGATCTCACCCTGCCCTCAGGCACGGTGCTGATCGGCGAACTCGGGCTGGGGGGCCAACTGCGGCCGGTCAGCCAGCTCGAGCTGCGCCTGGGCGAGGCGGCGCGGCTGGGTTTCAACCGGGCGGTGGTGCCCCGTGGTAGCGGCCTGGGGCCCGTGGCGGCAGGCCTGGGACTGCAACTGCTCGAAGCGGGCAGCATTGCCGAGGCCCTGGTGGCGGCTCTGGGGGTCAACCCTGCCGACGACCAGGCCTGAGTGCCTGGTGCGCGCATTGGCAGTGATGACAGGCAATCAGCGCCAATGCCTGCGGGCGCGATGACATGCCACCCGTCGCAGTGTCTCCCAAAGGCCATCACAGGGCCTCCCCAAGCTCATCCATCGTCAGCAACAGTGGTGGAATCCCGCAACAGCGCATCGCAGGTCTGGTCGGCGTCGTGCTGTGGAGCCGATGAGCTGGCCGCTGGGCGATCCGGACGCTCAGAAATACACGTCGACACTGCCGCGGCCGCTGGTCTTGAGCCAGTTCTGGGCTTCGATGTAATTGTTGGGAGCCAGGCGGATCGCCTTGCCCCAGAACTCGGCGGCCTGGTCGTACTGGCGGTCGGCTTCGTCGGCATCCCCCCGCTCTTCGGCCAGTGAACCCAGGTGGTGGTGAATCACCGCCATGTTGTTGAGGGCCTGGGGCATCTTGCCGTTGAGATCCAGGGCTTGGCCGTAGAGGTCGAGGGCCTTGCCATGTTCGCCATTGGAGGCGAACACCAGTGCCATGTTGTAGAGGATGAACGCCTTGTCATTGGGGTCGTCCTCGAGCTTGAGGGCCTCCTCGTAATTTTCCAGGGCTTCGGCGTACTCGCCGTCGGCCTGGGCGCTCATGCCGTCGCGGTAGTAGGCGAAGGCTTCCTTGGCGCGGCGATTGGTGGGCAGCACCTTGAGGATCAGGTCGGCCATCACCGTGAAGCTCTTGTCGATGAAGTTGTCGTTGCGCTGCGAGCGGGGCACGGGTGCTGGCGCGGCGGCCGCGCGGTCCTTGGTCAGCCCATCTTGCCGTCTGTCAGCCGGCGCTGATCGCCATCGGCAAATCCCACTAGCCTGGGTTCCATTGGCGTTCTGCCGTGTCGACGCTGTTGCTCGAGATCGAGGGCATGAAATGCGGCGGCTGCGTGCGCGCCGTCGAGCAGAAGCTGCTCGAGCAACCGGGCGTCAGCGAAGCCAGCGTCAATCTGCTCAGCCGGACCGCCTGGATCGATCTGCAGGCCGCCCCGGGCGAAGCCCTGCCGCGGTTGATTGATGCGCTACAGGGTCTCGGCTTCGCTGCCCATCCGCGCGACGAGCAGGACGCCGACGCCCCCAGTCGCCTGCGCAGGCTGCAGGAGCGCAACTGGTGGCAGCAGTGGCGGCAACTGGTGGTAGCGCTGGCCCTGGTGCTGGTCTCGAGCCTGGGCCATCTGGCCATGCTGGGGCAGCTGCCGGCAACCCCGGCCACCGCCCTGCTCGGCGACCTCTGGTTGCATGCGCTGGTGTCCACCGTTGCCTTGGCCGGGCCAGGCCGGCCGATCCTGGTGAACGGTGGCCGGGCCCTGCTCCATGGCGTGCCGGGCATGGACAGCCTGGTGGGTGTGGGTCTGGCCAGCGCCTATCTCGCCAGCGTGGTCGGACTGCTATGGCCCGCCAGCGGCTGGCCCTGCTTTTTCAACGAGCCCGTGATGCTGCTGGGCTTCGTGCTCAGTGGTCGGTTCCTGGAGGAGCGTGCCCGCTACCGCACCGGCTGGGCCTTGGAGCAACTGGCGCAGCTGCAGCCCGAGACCGCACAGCTGCTGCTGGGTCCTGGCCTGACCCGTCCACTCCGGGTGGGCGGCCTGCGGCCCGGCGATCGCATTCTCCTGGCTCCCGGCGATCGGGTGCCTGTTGATGCGGTGGTGCGCGAGGGCCGGGGCAGCATCGATGTGTCTGCCCTCACGGGTGAACCCCTGCCCGTCGAGGCGGCCATGGGTGTCGAGCTGGCGGCCGGCAGTCTCAATCTTGAAGCGGTGCTGGAGCTCGAGGTGCTGCGCAGCGGTGCCGACAGTGCCGTCGCTCGGATCATGGCCCTGGTAGAGCGCGCCCAGTCCCGCAAGGCCCCGATCCAGGGCCTGGCCGACCGGGTGGCGGGCCGCTTCAGCCTAGGGGTGCTGAGCCTGGCAGCCGCCACCTTTCTCTTCTGGTGGCAGTGGGGTTGCCGCCTCTGGCCCCAGGTGCTGCTGCCGGCCCATGGCGCCATGGATCAGGGCGCCATGGGCCATGGCGGTCATGGGGTGTTGGGTCAGCATGCATCGTCGCCCCTTGCCCTGGCGATGCAGCTGGCCATCGCCGTGCTCGTGGTGGCTTGTCCCTGCGCCCTTGGCCTGGCTACCCCCACGGTGATCACCGTGGGCTCAGGCCTGGCAGCCCGCCGCGGTCTGTTGTTCCGCGGTGGCGATGCGATCGAAATGGCTGCCCAGCTCAAGACCGTGCTGTTCGACAAAACTGGCACCCTCACCCTGGGCCGCCCCCTGGTCACGGCCGTGGTCCCGTGCGGTCCAGACGGTGAGCCCTTGAACAGCGATGACCACGCTGCCAAAAACCAAGCTGCCGATGCCCTGCTGGCCCTGGCGTCGGGCCTGGAGGCCCAGAGCCGCCATCCTCTGGCCCACGCCCTGCAGCAGGAGGTCCTCCGCCGCGGGCTCACGCCGCTGGTAGCCAGTGGGGTGCAGGCCGTCGCGGGCGAGGGGGTGCAGGGCCTGGTCGATGGCATGGTGGCCCGTGTGGGCCGGCTCAGTTGGCTGGCGCAGCAGCAGGTGGCCATACCTGTGGATGTTGCTCCCCAGCCGGGTTCGCTGCTGGCGGTGTCCCATGGCGAGCGGTTGTTGGGCTGGGTGGTGGTGGCCGACCAGCCCCGCGCCGATGCGGGCGCCACCGTGGGCCAGTTGCGTCGCCTTGGCATGGCGCTGGGTCTGCTCAGCGGTGATGCCCGTGCGGCCGTGGCCCAGCTGGGCCACGACCTGGGTCTGCAGCCGGCCGAGCTGGCCTGGGAGCTGCGGCCCGAAGACAAGCTGGCCCTGCTCGAGGACCGCCGCGCCGATGGCCCGGTGGCCATGGTCGGCGACGGCATCAACGATGCCCCGGCCCTCGCCGCTGCCGACCTGGGCATTGCTGTGGGCACCGGCACCCAGGTTGCCCAGGACACGGCCGATCTGGTGATCCTGGGCGATCGTCTTGAGGGGGTTGTGGAGGCGATCCGGCTGGCCCGCGCCACCCTCGCCAAGGTGCGTCAGAACCTGGTCTGGGCCTTTGGCTACAACCTGATCGTGATTCCGATTGCAGCTGGCGTGCTGCTGCCCCGGTTCGGGGTGTTGCTCACCCCGCCGCTGGCGGCGCTGCTCATGGCCCTGAGCTCGATCACTGTGGTGGTTAACGCCCTGCTGCTTCAAGATGGCGTCCGATCTGGACCCTGATGTGCGCGGCCGCTTTGTGGTGCTGGAAGGCATTGATGGCTGCGGTAAGTCGACCCAGCTCGATGCGCTTGCCGCCTGGCTGCCGGGCTCGGGATTGCTCGCGCCCGGCTGTCAGCTGGTGGTGACCCGCGAGCCCGGCGGCACGGCCCTGGGCCGGGCCCTGCGCCAGCTGCTGCTGCACCCCCCAGGCGACGCGGCACCCGAGACCACGGCCGAGCTGCTGCTCTATGCGGCCGATCGGGCCCAGCACGTGCAGCAGCTGATCGCGCCGGCCCTGGCCGCAGGCCATTGGGTTCTGAGCGACCGCTTCAGCGGCTCGACCGCCGCCTATCAGGGCCATGGCCGCGGCCTGCCCCTGGCCCTGATCGACCAACTGGAGCAGATCGCCACCGCTGGCCTGGTGCCCGATCTGACCCTGTGGCTGGACCTGCCCCTGGCCGAGGCCAGCCGCCGCCGCCGTGATCGCCATGGTGATGCCGGCCCCGATCGCATTGAGGCTGGCGGCGAGGCGTTTCTGGCGCGGGTGCATCAGGGCTTTGCCCTTCTTGCCGATCAGCGCGGCTGGCAGGCCATCGCTGCCGACCAGGCTCCCGAGCCGGTGAGTGCCGCCTGCCGCCGGGCGTTGCAGCAGCGGTTTGGGGCGGCCCAACCCCCCCGGGCGGCATGAGCGCTGCAGGGCCTCTGTTTGCCGATCTGATCGGCCAGGTGCAGGCGGTCACCCTGCTGGAGGCCAGCCTCCAGCGCGGCCGGGTGGCCCCCGCCTATCTGCTGGCGGGTCCCCACGGGGTTGGTCGTCGGCTGGCAGCCCTGCGTTTTCTGGAGGGTGTGCTGGCGGGGCCTGCCGGCGATGGCGCCATCCGCCGCCGCCTGGCCGACGGCAACCATCCGGATCTGCTGTGGGTGGAGCCCACCTACAGCCACCAGGGCCGATTGGTGAATCAATCGCAGGCCGCCGACGAGGGGGTCAGTCGCCGCACCCCGCCCCAGCTGCGCCTGGACCAGGTGCGTGAGGTAACCCGCTTCCTGGGCCGCCGGCCGGTGGAGGCGCGCGGCTGTCTGGTGGTGCTCGATGGCGCCGAAGCCATGGCCGAGGCCGCTGCCAACGCCCTGCTCAAGACTCTGGAGGAGCCCGGTGATGGCCTGCTGTTGCTGATCACCGAGGCACCCGATCAGTTGCTGGCCACGATCCGCTCCCGCTGTCAGCTGATTCCGTTTGCCCGCCTCGCGCCCGCCGAGCTGCAGCGGGTGCTGCATCGCTGCGATGCGGCATCAGAGCACCAGTCCCAGCAGGCGGACGATTCGGCCGAGCTGCTGGAGCTGGCGGCAGGTTCACCGGGGGCGCTGCTGGAGCACCGTCGCCAGTGGCAGCTGCTGCCACTGGAGCTGCGCCAGAGCCTGGTTCAGCTCGCCACCGAGGCCGGTGCGCTGGCCGCTTGCCCGCCCCTGCAGCTCCTGCAGCTGGCGAGCCAGATCAGCGATGCCCTCGAGGGCGAGCAACAGCTATGGGTCGTGCAGTGGTGGCAGCTGCTGCTCTGGCGCAGCGGCTTTGGCCGCGAGATGCTCGAACGGCTCAACCGCCTGCGCGGCCATCTGTTGGCGTTCGTGCAGCCGAGGTTGGCCTGGGAGGTTGCCCTGCTCGATCTGGCTCAGCAGGCCTTGGCCTGCTCCAGCCGCTCCCGCGCGGCCTGAACCAGGGGGATCAGGTCGGCCAGTTGTTCGTCACTGGGCAGTTCAAGGCAATAGCCCGCCCCATAGATGGTCTTGATGAACCGGGGCTTGCGCGGATCGGGCTCCAGCTTGGTGCGCAGGTGCCGCACGTGCACCCGGATCGTTTCGATGTCATCGTCGGGCTCGTAGCCCCAGACCTCCTTGAGGATCAGGGAGGGGGCCACGGTCTGGCCGTGACGCTGCAGCAGGCAGTGCAGCAGTTCGAATTCAAGGTGGGTGAGACGCACCGGCTGGTCGAACCAGATCGCTTCGAACCGCTCAGGCACCAGGGTCAGGCAGCCGTAGCTGAGGATCTCATTGTGTTTGCTGCTCTGAGGCGTGTGCTCGCTGCGGCGCAGCAGCGCCTTGATGCGCACCACCAGCTCCTCGAGGTCAAACGGCTTGGTGAGGTAGTCGTCGGCACCCGAGTTGAACCCGCTCACCTTGTCCTTGGTGCCCCCCAGGGCCGTGATCATCAGAATCGGAATCCGTGATGTGCGTTCATCACGCCGCAGGCGTTGGCACAGGGTCAGGCCATCGACCTTGGGCAGCATCAGATCCAGCAGGATCAGATCCGGGTTGACCTGCATCGCCAGGGCCTGGCCCTTGATGCCGTCCTCGGCGCGGTGCACGGCAAAGCCCCCATGCTCGAGATGGCCCGCCACCAGCTCGCGCATGTCGCCGTCGTCTTCGATCAGCAGGATGCCGGGCTTCATGGCACTGCAGCGATGACGTCCATTGTCCCCGCTGCGATCCGGTTTCGGGAGCCGGTGACAGGCAGGTGGTGAGGCAGGCCTGACACGGGACCTCCACCCTGCGCAGGGCCTGATCGGGTCTTGCGGCTCAGATGCCAGTCACAGTGCACCATCTCCCTGGTCTTAACGCTGTAACCCTGCAGCAACATCAAGGGACATGAGGTAGAGATCTTCACAATCTCTTCAAGCTTTTTTGTTGCAGTTTTGACTGAAAAACTCCCCGGGCGGGATTCGAACCTGCGACCAATCGGTTAACAGCCGACCGCTCTACCGCTGAGCTACCGAGGAATGTTGCCCTTTCGGGAACCGCAAGACCCTACCTTTCGGCCCCTCCCTTGGGCAAGGCCCGTGCCAGGGCCGTACCGTCCTGCCACGGACCTGCCTGGCCGCGGCTCATCAGCGCAGCACCATCGCAGTGCTTCAGTTCTTCCAGTCGGTGGGTCACCCATAGGGCTGCGAGCCGGACCCCACGGGCTCTGGTGAGCCTGGCGATCAACGCAAGGATCTCGTCTTGGCTGGCGGGATCGAGCAGTGCTGTGGGTTCGTCGAGCAGCAGCAGCCCGGCCCCGCTGGCCACCGCGCCGGCGATTGCCAGCCGTTGTTTCTGGCCGCCGCTGAGGGTGTGAATCGGCCGGTCTTCGAGGCCCTCGAGCCCCACCAGGGCCAGGGCTTCACGCACCCGTTGCTGCCGTTGCGCCAGGCTCAGATCGCAGGGCAGCCACAGCTGCAGGTCACTGCTGCAGCTCGGCAGCAGCAGCTGGTGGTCGGGGTTCTGAAACACCAGCGCCATGCGGCTGCTGCAATGAATCTCACCGGTGCTGGGTTGCAGCAGGCCGGCCAGCAGTCGCAGCAGCGTGCTCTTGCCGCTGCCGTTGCCGCCCACGAGCATCCACAGCCCTTGGCCCGGGATCTGCAGGTTGCATCCCGATAACGCAACCCTGCCGCCCGCCCAGCTGAAGCCCAGGTTGGTGGCCTGCAGGATGGGTGACTGCGCTGCCCCAGCGGAGATGGCTTCAGTTGTCAAAGCTGAAGCCGGGCCGCTTGCCGCCCCCGCCGGCTGCCGATTTCTCGTAGAGCTGCACGGCCACGATCTCGCTGCTGAGCAGGCTCACGCGCTTGTGCTCCTCTTTTTCGCAGGTGAGTTCAAGCACGGCTGGCTGGCCGCTCTCCAGGCATCCCTTGATGTGGTGATAGAGCCCTTCGGCGTCGGACAGCTCCTTGCGCTGCACCGCCAGGGGCATGGGGCTCAGTTTGATCGAGAGCTCAACGACGTACATCGGCTTGGGCGCTGGGCCTGACTGCTCCCACTCTGGCGAACGGAGGGCCCCGCCCGAGCCGTAGGCACTTGTACTCATTTATTGGCAAATGTTGTGAATGGCCCAGGGCTGTCGCGCGCTGGGCGGTCTTCACCCCGTACCATTCGCCATGTAACGCTTCGTGAAGCCCTTTCATGACGATCGCTGTAGGGCGCGCGCCGCAACGGGGATGGTTCGACGTCCTCGATGACTGGCTCAAGCGCGACCGCTTCGTTTTTGTGGGCTGGTCAGGGCTCCTGCTGTTCCCCACCGCCTACCTGGCGCTGGGCGGCTGGCTCACCGGCACCACCTTCGCCACCTCCTGGTACACCCATGGCATTGCCAGCTCCTACCTGGAGGGCTGCAACTTTCTGACCGCTGCGGTGAGCACCCCGGCTGACGCCATGGGGCACTCCCTGCTGCTGCTCTGGGGCCCTGAGGCCCAGGGCGACTTCGTGCGCTGGGTGCAGCTCGGCGGCCTCTGGCCGTTCGTGGCCCTGCACGGTGCCTTCTCCCTGATCGGCTTCATGCTGCGTCAGTTCGAGATTGCCCGTCTGGTCGGCATCCGCCCCTACAACGCCATCGCCTTCTCAGGCCCGATCGCGGTGTTCGTCAGCGTTTTCCTGATGTACCCCCTTGGCCAGAGCAGCTGGTTCTTTGCACCCAGCTTCGGGGTGGCGGCGATCTTCCGCTTCCTGCTGTTCCTGCAGGGCTTCCACAACTGGACCCTGAACCCGTTCCACATGATGGGCGTGGCCGGCATCCTGGGCGGTGCACTCCTGTGTGCCATCCACGGCGCCACCGTCGAGAACACCCTGTTCGAGGACGGTGAAGGCTCCAACACCTTCAAGGCGTTTGAGCCCACCCAGGAAGAGGAGACCTACTCCATGGTCACCGCCAACCGTTTCTGGAGCCAGATCTTCGGGATCGCCTTCTCCAACAAGCGCTGGCTGCACTTCTTCATGCTGTTCGTGCCGGTGATGGGTCTGTGGACCAGCAGCATCGGCATCATCGGCCTGGCCCTCAACCTGCGGGCCTATGACTTCGTCAGCCAGGAGATCCGGGCGGCAGAAGATCCCGAATTCGAGACCTTCTACACCAAGAACATCCTGCTGAACGAAGGTCTGCGCGCCTGGATGGCCCCCGCTGACCAGCCTCACGAAAACTTCGTCTTCCCTGAAGAGGTCCTGCCCCGCGGCAACGCTCTCTGATCAGATAGGGCACCATCCACGATTTCGCACTGTCCAAAGCCCCCAATAGGGGGCTTTTTGTTGGCGCTGAATGCCGGGCTGTGACCAACGGCCCCAAGCAGCTCGCTTCTACGGTTCTTGACGACTGGCCTGGGCTGGATGGCTGATCGACCGCGACCGATCTCAGGGCAACCGATCTCAGGGCAACCGACCGCCGGTCCATTAGGTATCGAAAAGGGCTCGCTGCGCCGATTCCTCAGCGAGTACGGCCCCTATGGGCTGCCAGTTGTGCTGTTGGTCTATCTGGCGCTGGAGAGCTATCAGATCGATTTCCGCGCGTTCTATCTGGCGGGCAAAGCGGTGCTGCTGGGGCTGGATCCCTATCTCAACCATGTGGGAACGCGGCCCGACTTCTATGCCCCCATCAATGCTGAGGCCTTCGCCACTTCAGGCTTTCGTTATCCACCGCTGGCGGCCCTGTTGTTTGCCCCGTTGGCGTTAGCCCCCTACGTCGTCAGCAAGGTGCTGTTCAGTCTGCTGATGTGGCTGTTGCTGGTTGGCATCGCGTATCAACTGGTGCGGCGCAGCGGCTGGCGGTTGCCCGGTGAGGCGCTGCTGTTTGCCGGGGTCAGTTTCCCGGTGCTGGCCATGGTCGAGCGGGGCCAGATCGATCCGTTGATGGTGGCCCTGGTGCTGGCGTCCTATTGGCTCGCGCTGCGCCCGGGGCGTCAGGGGTTGGCCGGGGGCCTGCTGGCGTTGGCGGGGTCGCTCAAGATCTTTCCGTTTGTGGTGTTATTGGATTGGCTGGCGCGACGCCGTTGGCGGCTGGTCCTCTGGACCCTGGTGTGGGCCGTGGTGCTGTTTGTGCTGCCCTTGCCCCTGCTGGGGCAGCAGGTGTATGGCCATTTCTGGCAGCGCACCCTGCCCGAGCTGTTCGGTCAGATCACCGCAGCCAACCCGATCGATCTGCATGGTCAGGGTATCGACCTGGGCCGCCTGGCCCGCTCGCACGAGGGCAATGGCCTGCTGCTGTCCCATGACTTCACCAACGGGTTCATGAATCCGCTGTTCCAGAACAGCACTGGAGGGGCATTCGTCTGCGGTCTGGGACTCAGCGCTGTGCTGTTGCTGACAGCCAGGGGGGCACCGTCAGATCTGCGGTACTACGCCGTTCTCAACCTAATCAATCTGTTCAATCCCCTCGCCTGGATCATGGGCCTGGTCTGGTATTTGCCACTGTTCTTTTACCTTTACCCGTCTGTGTCACGGCTGGGTCGCTGGTTGATCCTGATGCCGTTGTTTCTGCCGCCCTTTCTTAATGCCAATGCGGTGCTGGCCTATGTCATCGCCGTGCTGTTTCTGATTGCCCGCCGGGTGCCGCAGCTTGCCCGGAGGCTGCTCGCAGCACCGGCATGCATCCCGTGTCATGGGCTGCAGCGGTAATGGTCATGCAGATGGCCTCCGCCGCTGGCGTAACGCTGGTGGCGGCAGTCGGATCGCTGAAGCGCCAGCGACACCGCGCCATGGGCGTTGATGATCCAAAGATCGAAGGGTCCCTGCAGCCGTTCGATCTGCTGAATCCCCTCAGCTGGGCTAGTGCCATCGCTGCGTAACAGCATCAGCCGGGGCTGTGCCCCACCGCGGCTGAGCTGCCGCACCTGCTCGGGATGGCTCTGGAGATGCCAGGCGATGCTGAGCCCCTCGTAGCCGATCAGCGGTTGACCATCGGGCACGGGGCGTTCCTGAAAGACCAGCACGATCGGTTCACGCGACTGCATCTGGATCTCTTGCACCAGCAGTTCGGGGTTGTAGCTGGCTGGCAGGGCCACGCCGGCCGCCACGGCCAGGCAGCACACCAGGCTGCAACCCAGCAACACCGGTACAACACGGCCCCGGCCCCGGCCCCGGCCCTGGGCCTGGCTGGCGGCGACCGCCAGCAGGCCCAGCACCCCGGGCACAAACACAAAGCCGTAGCGCAGAGCCCGACTGAAATCCTTGCCACTGATCAGACTGGCCCCGAGCAGCAGGGCCAGGCTGCTGACGCTGAACAGCAGCAGCAGGGGCGTGGGCCGGCCGGCTCGCCACACGATGGTGTCCAGGGCCAGCAGGCCCAGCAGGGTGGCCGCACCGGCGGCGATCACAAATGGCCATTGCCACAGGTGGGCCAGGCTGGTTCCCGGTGCGAGCACGGCACACAGGGCGGTGACGAGCAGCTGCACGGGCATCAGCAGCCATTGCAGGGGTTGGCGGGGATCCAGCGCCAGCCAGGCGGTCTGATCGGCGCCGCCGCCGGCGCCCTGCAGGGCCAGCCAGGCCGCCGCCAGCAGCAGCGACAGGCCTGGAGCCAGGGCCAGACGCCCGGGCCAGCTCAGGCGTCGTTGCTCCAGGCTCGCCAACACCACCACGGTGATCAGCTGCGATGCGATGCACAGCACAAACAGGTGGTGGCTGAACAGGCCCAGCAGATTGAGTGTTAGCCAGCCTGCGGGCAGGCGCCACGGCAAGGGCCTGCCCTCCTGCTGGTGGCGCCAGCCGGCAGCCAGGGCCCACAGGGCCGCGCACACCAGGGTGGTGGCAAGGGCGTAGTGGCGGGCTTCCAGCCCCATGGCCACTGCCAGCGGTGACACGGCCATTGCCGCCGCTGCCAGGCTGGCCGCGCGCCGTTCGCCGCTGGCTGCCAGCACCGCGCGGTGCAGCAGCGGCACCGCCAGGCTGCCGCACAGCACCGCCGGCAGCCGCGCCGTGAGCGGCTGCAACACGGCACCGGGCTCCTGCAGCAGCTGGGCGGTCACAAAGGCCAGGGCAAAGTGCAGCGGCGGATGGTTGTCTTCGCGGTGCAGGTGGTCCAGGGCCTGCACCAACTGGCCTGGTTCCACCAGGCGCAGGGACGCCACAAAGTCGGACAACGACACCAGGCTGTTCTGTGGCGTGATCCAGCTGCTGTTGCCGGCTGTGAAGATCGCGCTGGCGGCCTCGTCGACCCAGACCGGTCGCAGCAGCGCCCCCAGCAGCCTCAGCGCCACGGCCAGCAGGATGAGCGGCACCAGGGGCGTCATCGCCGCAGCCGCTGCAGATCGGGTTGCAGCGCCAGGCTCATCGCGCCAACGGCGCTGGGCAGCAGCAGGGTGGCCAGCCGCAGCACAACGGTCAGCGCCAGGGCCGTGCCCTGCCCGGCCCCGTAGAGCACCGCCAGCCCCACGCTCGTGAGTTCACTGGTGCCCAGTCCGGCCGGCAGCAGCGACAGCACCCCCCCCAGGCTGGTGGCCGTGCGCAGCACGGTCGCCTGCTCGAGGCTCACGGTCGCACCCAGCTGGTGCAACAGGTGCAGCACCAGAGCGCTTTCAAACAGCCACACCGCCGTGGTCAGCAGCAGTCCCCAGGCCAGGGGGACTGGCCGCAGCAGCAGGGTCCGCAGCGCGGCCAGGGCCTGAACGCCCTCGCGCAGCACCCGTTGCAGCCCGTGCCAGCGGCGCCCCAGGGGCAGCAGGCCGATGGCCCGCTCGAGGCGGCGCAGGGCCTTCGGATGGCTGAACAGCCAGGCCAGCCCCCCCAGGGCCAGCAGCACCAGCGCCAGGGCGGCGCGTTGCTGGGCCAGCCCCAGGCCCCAGGCCAGCAGCAGCAGGGCGCTCGTCAGATCCAGCAGCCGCTCGGCGGCGGTGGCGGCCACGCCGATACGCAGCGGAATCTGGTGCCTCCGCTGCAGCCACAGCCCCCGCAGGGCCTCGCCGCTGCGCGCGGGGGCGGCGATCAGCCCCAGCCCCGCCAGGTAAATGGCCCCGCTGGGCCTGGCCGCCAGCGGGTGCCCCAGGCCGCGTAGCAGCAGCTGCCAGCGCACGAACAGCAGCCCGTAGCCGGTGGCCACCACCAGCGCCGCCAGCAGCCACAGCGGCCACCCCACCGCCACCAGTTGTTGGCTCACCTGGCCCCAGCCGAGCAGCAGCCCCAGCAGGCCGTAGACCAGCAGGCCGCCGGCCAGCAGCACCAGGGCCTTCAAGGGGTGAAGCGCAGTTTGGTGGCGGCCACCAGGCACAGGCGGGCCAGGATCAGTCCCTCTTTGACGTGGGCGATGTTGGAGCTGCCGTAGCTGCGCTCCTGGTAGCGCACGGGCACCTCCACGATCTTGAGGTTGAGCTTGCTGGCACCGAACAGCAGGTCGAAATCACCAAACGGGTCAAAGTCGCCGAAGAAGGCCCGGCCCGCCTTGAGCCGTTCGTAGTCGGCCTTCCAGATCACCTTGGTGCCGCACAGGGTGTCCTTGATGCGCTGGCGCAGAAGCCAGGCGAACACCGCCGCAAAAAAGCGGTTGGCGGCGGTGTTCAGCAGCGGCATTGCGGCATGGCTGCGCGGATAGACCAGGCGGCAGCCGTTGACAAATTCGCCGCGCCCCTCGGCCAGGGCGGCGATGAAGCGCGGCAGGTCCTCGGGCCGCACGGTCAGGTCGGCATCGAGGATCACCAGAACCTCACCGGTGGCCTGCTCAAACCCCAGCCAGACCGCATCGGCCTTGCCGCGGCCGCTCTGGCGCAGGGCCCTGGGGGTCAGCGGACCCCGGTAGTCGGCGCAGACCCGCTGGATGGTCTGCCAGGTGTCATCGGTCGAGTGCCCCTCAACGAACAGCACCTCGGTGCTGCGACCCAGCCGCGGCAGCCGCTCAAGGGCTTTGGCGATGTTGCCCGCCTCGTTGCGGGCCGGGATCACCACGCTCACGCTGGGCAGGGGCGGCTTGGCCAGGGCGGTGGGGCGCGCCACCAGCCAGTGGGTCAGGCCCAGGCGCCCGAGCAGGGGCAGCTGGCTGAGCCAGCGGTTGGCCAAGGTCGTCAGCAGGGGGATGCGGCGCGGCAGCAGGCAGCGCTGGCCGCTCTTGAGCACCTCCCAGCCCGCCAGATCGAGCAGGTTGGTCACATCGCCCGGGGTCAGCCAGCTTTCGGGGGGCTGGGGGCGGCGCTGACCCAGGGCTTCGGCGGCTTTGAGCAGGGGCTGCCAGAGCCAGTTGTGAAAGCTGATCAGCAGCCGGGTGCGGCTGTGGCAGAAGGCCGCCAGGCGCTCCAGCACGGCCTGCACATCGGCCAGCGTGTTGAGGCTGTTGCTGAGCACGATCACATCGAACGGCTCGGGCTCGCCCAGCAGCGCCGGGCTGATGTCTTCGGCGGCACCACACACGATGCGCAGCCCGCTGTGGCGCGCCTGGGCGGCGGCGGCCAGCCGGGGATCGGCTTCCAGGCCCACGCCGCAGCTGGGTTCCAGGTCGGCCAGCAGATCCCCCAGCCCGCAGCCGATCTGCAGCACCCGCAGGCCCGGTGCCACCAGTTGACGGTGCAGCCTGCGCAGATCGCTGTAGTAGGTGCTGTTGCGCTGCTGGAAGCGCTCCAGGCTCAGGGGGTTGACCATGCCGTGTGCAGCTGCCAGCTGCTGCCCTGAAGTTGCCACACTGCCACCCCGGGTGGCACGGTCTCGGGGGCCGTGTGCAGCGCCCCCAACTGGGGCGCGCCCAGGGCCAGCAAGATCTGCTGTTTCTGTGCGTCGTCGTCGACCGCGCCTGTCGCCAGAAAGTGCACGGGTCCCCTGGTCAGTGCGCTCGCCACGAGGGGGTCGCTCAGCTGGCGACGCACCTGGGGGCTGTGGTCGATGAACACGCCCCCCTGCAGCAGGCACACCAGGGCCCCGTAAGGTCCCAGCAGCCACAGCGCCAAGCGGCGCTGTCCCGGCGGTTGCCAGCCGCTGGCCAGCCAGCAGGCTCCCAGCAGCAGGGCCGCAGCCCGCAGCCAGCCTGCCGGCAGGCTTCCCGTGGCCGGCAGCGGTGCTGCAACCCCCGTCAGCAGCAGGCCCCCGCCCAGCAGCAGCGGCGGCAGCCGCCACCACCGCCAGGGGCCGCCGCGCAGCTGGCGGAGCCCGTCGAGGGCCTGGGCTGCGGCATGGGCCACAAACGGGGTGAGCTGCAGGCCGTAGTAAGGCGTCTTCGTCTTGAAACAGCTCAGCAGCAGCAACAGCAGCAGCGGATAGCCCAGCCACAGCAGCAGCGCCTCGCGCGGGAGCTCCCCCCGCCGCCAGCGCCGCAGCAGCAGCACCGCCCCGGCGGGGGCGAGCAGGCCCCAGGGTGCCGTGTTGGCCGGCAGGTTCCAGAGGTAATAGAGCGGTCCCTGGGCAAACACCGTGGGGCCCGAAAGCCACAGCAGTTTTCCCCACAGCAGGCTGACCGTGGCCAGACCGTGCTCAGCGACGCTGAGGCCCAGCCACAGCACCGCCGGCAGCCAGCCCAGCGCCAGGGCCGCCCAGAAGCCCGGTTGCCGCAACAGCGCTCGCCGCTCGAGCAGCAGCAGCGGCAGCAGCGCCACAAGCGGCAGTGCCACCATGAAGCCCTTGATCAGAAAGGCGGGCCCCAGCCACAGACCCGCCGCCCAGGGCCGCCGGGTCCACAGCCCCCACAGGCCCAGCAGCTCCAGCGCCAGCAGGGGCATGTCCTGGGTGGCCAGGTGGGCATAGCTGAACCACAGGGGCGTCAGCACCAGCACGGCTGGCGTCAGCCACCGCTTGCTCAGCTGCCAGGCCAGCGCCGCGCTGCCTGCGGCTGCCAGCCAGCCGGGCAGGTGCACGGCAACGGGGTTCTGGCCTAACAGGCGCATGGCGACTGCGATCAGCCACTGCACCCCGATGGTGCGGTCATAGAAGGGCTGGCCCCAGTTCCGGGGGGTGAGCCAGTCGCCGCTGTCCACGATCCAGCGGGCCTGCAGGGCATAGAAGCCCTCGTCGTGGGCCATCAGGCTGCGGGGTGCCAGGCTCACGATCAGCGGCAGGGCCAGCAGCACGGCCCAGCGGACCGCTCTTGTGGGCATGGTTCGGGCCGGCACAGCACTGGAGCTCGTCAAGGATTCACCACCATCGGGCTGCACCGGCAGGGGACATTGTGGCTTCTGGCACAGCTGAACTTGTGTTCCCGGTCACATCACCCGAGAGTCCGGAAGGCGCATTGCGCCAACTCTCTGTGTGAGGACCCATGAAACTCTTCAAGCAACTTCTGGTTGCTCCTGCGGCTCTCGGACTGCTGACCCCCATGGTCGCCAGCGCCGCTGAGCTCAACCTCGTTGGCGTCAACAAGTACGCCACCGAAGAGCAAGTCACCAGCATCTCTCAGTTTTCTGACGTCAAGCCCACCGACTGGGCTTATCAGGCTCTCAGCAACCTGATCGAGCGTTACGGCTGCGTCGCTGGCTACCCCGGTGGCACCTACAAGGGCGCCCGCGCCATGACCCGCTTTGAAGCTGCTGCGCTGCTCAATGCCTGCCTCGATCGCGTCTCTGAAGTGACCGACGAGCTCAAGAAGCTTATGGCCGAGTTCGAGAAGGAGCTCGCCATCCTCAAGGGCCGTGTTGATGGTCTGGAGGCCAAGGTGGGTGTGCTGGAGGCTCAGCAGTTCTCCACCACCACCAAGCTCAAGGGCATCGCCACCATGGTGCTCGGCGGCGTGAGCTACAGCGGCAACGGTGTCAACACCGCCACCAACACCACCACCCAGGGTGCAACTCTGTTGAACGCCGTGTCGTTCAACTACGACGTTCGCCTCAACTTCGACACCAGCTTCACCGGCAAGGACCTGCTGCGCACCACCCTGCGGGCCGCCAATGCCGACAACTCGCCCTTCTTCGGCGTTGGTCCCACCAGCCTCACCGGCATGGAGGCCTTCTTCGATGACACCGCCACCCCGGGCAACCTGAACTCGGTGGGCATCAACCGCCTGTTCTATCAGTTCCCGATCGGTAACAACTGGACGGCCACCTTTGGTGCCCGCGTCCGCCAGGACGACATGCTGGCCATGTGGCCCAGCGCCTACCCGGCTGACACCGTCCTCGACGTGTTCACCTACGCCGGATCGCCCCAGACCTACAACCTGAATCTGGGTGCCGGTGCCGGTCTGTTCTGGAAGGACCCCTCGGGTGTCAACTTCAGTGTCAACTACACCGCTGCCAATGGTCAGAACGGCAACCCCAACACCGGTGGTTCCAACTTCACCCAAAACGCTAGCGGCGGCATCCTGAACGGCTCCAGCGGTGGCACCTTCACCACCCAGCTCGGCTACGCCGCCTCCAACTGGGGCGCAGCGGTTGCCTACTCCAACATCCAGGCCGGTGCCTTCAACTACCTGGGCTCTGGTGGCCTGCAGAATCTCATCATCGCCAACCAGGGCGGTCTGAGTGCCAACAGCATCGCGCTGAGCGCCTACTGGTCACCCACCACCGCGAGCTGGTTCCCCTCGATCAGCACCGGTTGGGGCATCACCGGTTACACCGGTTCCCAGAATGGCGTGAGAGGCATCAACACCACCGCCCAGTCGTGGTACATCGGCTTGCAGTGGGCTGACGTGTTTGTCAAGGGCAACAGTGCCGGTATGGCACTCGGCCAGGCCCCCTTCATCACGGCTACCAACGCCGCCGGTGTGGGTCAGCTCGGCGGTACCCCCAACGACGGCAACTTCGCCTGGGAGTGGTGGTACAAGTTCCAGGTCACCGACAACATTTCGGTTACCCCTGCGATCTTCTACCTGAGCCAGGCCGGTGGTCAGTTCTACCAGCCCAGCAGCCTCAATGCCTTCGGTGCCCTGCTGAAGACCACCTTCAGGTTCTGATCACGATCAGCGCGAGGGATCCTGCCCAAGGCCGGATCCCTCCACTGGTTCTCCTCCTCCTCAATTTTTTCTCCTTCTCACGCTGCCCGGCTGGTCTTCCAGCCGGGTTTTTACATGCCCTGCAGGGGAGGATGGGAGGGATCCTCCAGCCGTGCCGCCCGACGGTGTCTCAGCGCCTGCCTGCCGCTGCCCGCGACCCCTATGCGGTGCTGGGGGTGAGCCCGAGCGCCAGCGCGGCCGAGATCAAGGCTGCCTACAGGGCTCTGGTCAAACAGCACCACCCCGATGCCGGCGGCGAGGCTGCCGCGATGCTGGCCCTCAATGCCGCCTGGGAGGTGCTGGGCGATGGTGAGCGCCGCCGCGCCCATGACCAGGGCCACGGCAGCACTGCCGCAACCGCCGCGTCAGCAAACGGTGCATCTGCAACCGCACGTCGTCGCCGGGGCCCGGTGGCGGCTGCCGGCGAGGCCGAGCTGGAGCACTGGTTGCAGCAGGTCTATGGTCCGATTGACCGACTTCTGGGTCAGGTGATCAATCCATTTGAAGGCCAGATCCGGGCCCTGGCCGCCGACCCCTACGACGATGCCCTGATGGAGGCGTTCTGCGGGTTCCTCGAGCAGAGCCAGGGGCGCGTGCAGAAGGTCGAGACCCTGTTTCAGGCGGTGGCGTGTCCGCTGCAGGCACAGGCCTTTGGCCTGTCGCTATACCACTGCCTCAGCCTGGTCAAGGACGCCCTGGTCGAGCTGGAGCGCTACACCATGGGTTACGTCGATTCCTACTTGCACGATGGGCGGCAGATGCTGCGTCAGGCCCGGCGGCGTCGCACCGACCTGCAGCTCGAACGCCGTCAGCTGCTCGGATAGGCCTCAAGCTGGTCCAGACGCAGCCAGACATCGGGCACGGGTCGGCGCCAGCGCAGCTGGGCATGCTCGCCGCGTACGGCCAGAATTTCGCCAGGGCCTTCGAGCGCGTAGCCCGGCACCAGGCTGTCACTGGCCCTGGACTCCAGGCTGCCGGCATAGGCTTGTTGCCTGAGTCGTACCAGGCTTCCCTTTTTGAGTGCCGGCGCAGCAGCAGCAGATTCAGTCATGGCGCGTCGGTGGGCTTCAGCCGTCTTGGGCCAGGCTAGGACCCCTGCTACACGCCTTGGTGCACGTGGCGCGCTCCAGTGCGATCGGTATCCGAGCCCGGCGGCATGAGCAGCACCCTGGCCCTGATGTTGGCGATCTTCGGTGCACTGCTGCTGGTGGCCGCCTTTCTCGATCAGATCGCTGAGCGGATCCGTGTGCCCGGCATCCTGCTGGTGCTGCTGCTGGGCCTGCTGACCGACAACAGCATTCAGGCGGTCCCGGGCCAGCCGCCACCCCTGCTCAGCCTGTACCAGGCCGATCAGGTGGCCCAGGTGGCCCTGGTGCTGGTGTTGTTTTTCGGTGGGCTCACCACCAACTGGGCTCAGATCCGTCCGGTGCTGGCTCCCGCCGTGCGCCTGGCCACCCTGGGTTCGGGGCTGACCGCCCTGTTGATGATGGTCCTGGTGCTGCTGCTGGGCACCATTCCAGGGCTTCAGATCACGCCCACCCTGCCCCTGGCACTATTTGTGGGTGCCATGCTGTGCAGCACCGACGCCTCGGCGGTGATCGCCCTGCTGCGGCCGCTGGCCGGCCGTCTGCCGGCCCGGCTCGTGAACCTGATCGAATGCGAATCGGCCTTCAATGACCCGGTGGCCGTGGTGTTGAGCGGCGTCGCAATGGCGATGGCCAGCGGCAATGAATCGGCCACCGGTGCTTCGTTGGTGATCGAAGTGTTGCGGCAGTTTCTGTTGGGAGGCCTGCTCGGCTTTCTGGGCGGCAGCGTGGCCCAGCAGGTTCTGGCACAGCGCAACCGCCAGGCGGGCAATGCGCAGCTGGCCGTGCTCAGCCTTGCCGTGCTCGCGCTGCTGGTGGGCGCCACCCAGTTGCTGGGGGGCAGCGGCATCCTGGCGGCCTATGTGGCGGGTCTGGTGCTGGGCAACAGCGCCCAGTGTGACCGCGGCCTGCTCGAGGAGGCCCATGGCGGTTTCGCCAAGATGGCCGAGCTTTTGCTGTTCCTGTGCATGGGCCTGGTGGTCGATCCCGACCAGGCCGTGCTAGCCATCGGCTGGGCCCTGGTGCTGCTCGTCGGTCTGCAGCTTGTGCGCTGGCTGATGGTGCAGTCGATGCTCTGGCGGGCCGGGTTTGACAGGGCCGAGCAGCTGCTGATCACCCTGGCGGGCCTGCGGGGTGCGGTTCCGATCGCCATTGCGATCCAGGCGGCCGCAGGCTCCACGCCCTGGGGCCGGGCCATGCCCGCACTGGCGCTGGCGGTGGTGCTGCTGGGGCTGCTGCTTCAGGGGTTTGCCCTGGTGCCCACCGCCCGCCGCTTGGGCCTAGCCTCGCCAGGCTGAAGCGAACCGGGGAAATCAAGCGTGCGCCTGCTGCTGCTCGGCTGTTCGGGATTTGTGGGGCGCGAACTGGTGCCCTACCTGCTCGAACTGGGCCATGAGCTCACGCTCGTGAGCCGCAATCCGCAGGCCTTCGAGCGTTTGGCCGGTACCCGTCTATCGGTGTTGCACCTCGATCCGGCCGACGCCGCCAGTTGGGGCCACAACGGCCTCGACGAGGCCCTGCGGCAGGCCGAGGGCGTCATCAACCTGGCCGGTGAGCCGATCGCCGATAAGCGTTGGACCCCGCGCCATCGGGCCCTGCTGATGACCAGCCGGGTGCACACCACCGCCCACCTCACGGCCGCCATGGCCCGTCTGGCGTCGCCGCCGGCTGTGTTGATCAATGGTTCGGCCGTCGGGTACTACGGCAGCAGTGACAGCGCGCGATTCGTCGAAACCAGCGCGTCGGGCAGCGACTATCTCGCCGAGATCTGTCGGACCTGGGAGGCCGCCGCCGACCAGGCTCCCGCCGGCTGCCGGGTGGTCAAGCTGCGCATTGGCATCGTGCTGGGGCCCGATGGTGGAGCGCTGGGCAAGATGCTGCCGGTGTTTCGCGCCGGCTTCGGGGGGCCGGTCGGCTCCGGCAGGCAGTGGATGAGCTGGATCCATCGCCATGATCTGTGCCGTCTGATCGCTGCGGCCCTGGAGGATCCTGCCTACCAGGGGGTCTACAACGCCGTAGCCCCCGAACCGGCCACAATGGCCGCCTTTGCCTCGGCGCTGGGGCGCTCCCTGGGTCGGCCCAGCCTGCTGCCGGTGCCGGGACCGTTGTTGCAGCTGTTGCTGGGTGATGGGGCTCAGGTGGTGTTGGAGGGCCAGCAGGTCCTGCCCCAGCGTCTGGAGCAGCAGGGGTTCCGCTATCAGTTCGCCGCGCTCAGCGCTGCGCTCGCCGCTGCCACCAGCCCACAGCCCCGTTGAGCAGGGCGGCCGCCATCAGCAACCCGATCGCCGGGGTGAATAGCGGTTCCCATAGGGTCTGAAACAGGGTCAGTGGGGCATCGATGCTGCGGCTGTGCAGCAGCACCGCCACCCCAAACCAAAGGGCCCCGGCGATCACCACGAACACATCGATCACCAGCAGGGTGTCGAGCGTTCCCTTGAGCCGTTGCAGCATGGTTCATCCCTGGGTGTGGGCCGATTCTGAAGGCTCCCTAAGCTCGCCGGACACGACGGGGATTCCGTGGGGGCAGCGGCAGCAGATCTGGACCAGGCCCGCGCCCCAGCCGGGGATCTGTTGGTGATCAGCAACGGCCATGGCGAAGACGTCAACGGCGGGCTGATCGCCGAGGCTCTTCAGGCGCTGGCCCCCGGTCTTGTCCTGGCCGCCCTGCCGATCGTGGGCGGTGGTGGCGCCTACCGCCGCCGCGGTTTGCCGTTGCTGGTGCAGGGGCGCGATCTGCCCTCAGGTGGCATGGTCTACCAGGGCTGGAATCTGTGGCGGGATCTGGCCGCAGGCCTGATCGGCCAGACCCTGGCCCAGATCCGTGCGGCCCGTGTTTCGGGTCGCCGCTTTCGTCTGGTGCTCAGCGTCGGCGACCATGTGCCGTTGCTGTTTGCCTGGCTCAGTGGGCGCCCCACGGTGGTCTTTCTGGTCTCCACCTCGAGTTACTACGAGGGGCGCCTGCGGCTCAGCCCGTTGACCCGCTGGCTCTGCCAACGCCGCGCCGTGAAGTCGGTGCTCACCCGCGATGCCTTCACCGCCCGCGATCTGCAGCATCAGGGGCTCGCCAAGGCGCGGTTTCTGGGCTATCCGATCATGGACCCCCTGGCTTCGGGGCCGGACGCCACGCAGCCAGAATCCGGGGCCCAGATGGCTCTCGTGGAGCCCCTGACCCTGACCCTGGCCCTGCTGCCCGGCAGCCGTCAGCCCGAGGCCCAGGCCAACCTGGCCCTGATGCTGCTGGTGTGTGAGCGGCTGGTGCAGATCGCCCCCGACCAGCCCTGGGCCTTTGAAGCGGCGGTGGTGCCCGGTACCGCCGGGCCTGAACTCGATCAGCTGCTGCTCCCCCTTGGCTGGCGCGCCGAGGCTGGGGCCCTGGTCAAGGGGGCCGTGCGGGTGCTGCTGCGCAGCGATGCGTTTGCCACGATCCTGCGGCGCTCCAGGTTGGTGCTGGGCATGGCAGGCACGGCGGTCGAGCAGGCTGTGGGGCTTGGCAAGCCCGTCGTGCAGCTGGTGGGCCGCGGCCCCCAGTTCAGCTATGCCTTTGCCGAAGCCCAAATGCGACTTCTGGGCGAGGCGGTGTTCACGGTGGGGAGCCAGCCCGCCGGCACCCGTGAGATCCATGGCGCAGCCGATCTGATCCTGCAGCTGCTGGCCGATTCGGACCTTCCCCAGCTCTGCCATCAGTGCGGCCTGGAGCGGGTGGGCCCACCGGGCGGCTCACGCGCCATCGCCCAGGCCTTGCTTGAGCAGCTGCAGCCGTGAGGTGCGCAGAGCTGAGCCCAGCCCTTCGTGCTGGCCTCAGCTCTGCAACCAGGCCCTGATCTTGATCATGGAGGCCCAGCCGGGTTTGCGCTGCAGGCCATCGGCGATCGAGTCGTTGATCTCGGCCGCCATCTCAGGTGCCATCGCCAGCACCCTGTGCACGATCTCGATGTGCTCGCGCACCCCCTTGGCGCCGGTTTCGAGCATGGCCAGCGCCAGGTTGATGCGCGCCTGGGGGTCCTGGGGGCTGAGTCGCACGGCTGTGCGCGCCGAGCGCAGGGCTTCCAGGGGGCGGTTGTCGAGCAGCTGCAACCAGGCAAGGCAGGTCCAGCCTGCCGATTGCCGCGGGTTCTGGGCCGCGATTTCTTCGAACGCGTCGATCAGTTCCGAGGCCTCGGCCCCCTGGTTGTACCGCTGCAGGGCAGATTCAAAGGCCGAGGTCTGGTCGGGGGCGGCGTTGTCGGCCATGGCTGACGGGGGGGCTGATCGGGCAGGCGCGGATCGCGTCTGTTGCATCAGATTCCCACGTCGGTCCCACGCCGGGATGGGTCGCGGCGGGGCTCAGACCGCAAACGAGCTGCCACAGCCGCAGGTCTGGCTGGCGTTGGGGTTCGTGAAGTTGAAACCGCCCCCGATCAGGGCGCTCGAGAAGTCGAGCTGCATGCCGTAGATGTACAGCAGGCTCTTGGGGTCGCAGACCACCTCGAAGCTGGGGGCCTCGGCCGGTTCGTAGGTGTAGCGCTCGTCGTCGCTGCGGATCGCGCTGCTGTCGATGAAATCCATCGTGTAGCTCATGCCGCTGCAGCCGCCCGAGCGCACGCCCACCCGCAACACCTTGCCGGATCCTTGCTGGGTCATCAGGTTGGCCAGCTGCTTCATCGCTGGCTCGGAGATCTGAATGCCCTTGCCATCTCTCGCCGTGAAGGTGGGAGCGGGGGTCGTGGCCGTTGCTTCCGTGGCTGCCATGGCGTCAGGGACTGCAACATCAGTCATCACGATGGTGTTGGCATCTGAGGTGGTGTCAGCAACTGCCGTGGTGTCTGCGATTGCAGCGCCACCAGCCATTGCAGAAGTATCAGCAGCCATGGCGACAGACCCTTGATCCAAGAGGCGAATCTAGGCAGGCAGGTGGGGTGTTGCCTGTCCTGCCCATCTTTCGTGTTCAGATCGGCAGGGTCTGAAGCCCTCGATCGCTGTCCGCTGAGCCATGCCACCCCGCCGCGGGGCGCCGCTCCATAGAGTCGGGCCACTGTTTGCGGGTCAGGGCATGCGGGTCGCCATCGTGGGTGCGGGTCTGGCCGGGTTGGCGGCGGCCGTCGATCTGGTCGATGCCGGCCACCAGGTTGACCTCTACGAGGCTCGGCCGTTCATGGGCGGCAAGGTGGGCAGCTGGGAGGACGCCGATGGCAACCATATCGAGATGGGCCTGCACGTCTTCTTCTTCAACTACGCCAATCTGTTTGCCCTGCTCGAGAAGGTCGGCGCCCGGGAGAACCTGTTGCCCAAGGTTCACACCCATCTGTTTGTCAACACCGGCGGCGACCTGCGTGAGCTGGATTTTCGCTTTGCCCTGGGGGCACCCTTCAACGGGCTCAAGGCCTTCTTCACCACCCCCCAGCTCGACTGGATCGACAAGCTGCGCAATGCCCTGGCCCTGGGGACGAGCCCGATCGTGCGCGGTCTGATCGACTACGAGGGGGCGATGAAGACGATCCGCGCTCTCGACAGTGTCAGTTTTCAGGACTGGTTCGTCGGCCATGGCGGCAGCGAGCAGAGCATCAAGCGCATGTGGAATCCGATCGCCTATGCCCTGGGATTTATTGACTGTCAGGCGATCTCGGCCCGCTGCATGCTCACCATCTTCATGATGTTCGCGGCCAAGACCGAGGCTTCCAAGCTCAACCTGCTCAAGGGCTCGCCCCACCGCTGGCTCACCGGCCCGATCCTTGACTACATCACCGCCCGCGGCGGCCACCTGCATCTGCGCCACCGCGTCAGCGAGCTGCTGTTTGACGAGGGTGCTCCGGGTGCCGATGGCCAGCCCGGCACCAAGGTGAGCGGCCTCAAGCTGGGCACCCCCGATGGCGAGATCACGGCGACGGCCGATGCCTACCTCGCCGCCTGTGACGTGCCCGGCATCCAGCGCATGATTCCGCAGGCGTGGCGCCGCTGGCCCCTGTTCGAGCGCATCTTTGCGCTTGAGGCGGTGCCTGTGGCCACGGTCCAGCTCCGTTATGACGGCTGGGTCACCGAGATGGGCGACAGCCCCGCCGCCCAGGCGGCTCGCCATGACCTGAGCCATCCCAGCGGCCTCGATAACCTTCTCTACACGGCCGATGCCGATTTCAGTTGTTTTGCCGACCTGGCCCTGGCCAGTCCCGAGGACTACCGCAAAGAGGGTCTGGGTTCCCTGTTGCAGTGCGTGCTCACACCCGGCGATCCCTGGATTCCCAGAAAGACCGAGGACATCGTTGCCCACACCGACGCCCAGGTCCGGTCCCTGTTCCCATCGGCCAGGAACCTCACGCTGGTCTGGAGCAATGTGGTCAAACTGGCCCAGTCGCTCTACCGCGAAGCCCCCGGCATGGAGCCCTATCGCCCCGACCAGCGCACGCCGGTGAGCAATTTTTACCTGGCTGGCAGCTACACCAAGCAGGACTACATCGATTCGATGGAGGGCGCCACCATGAGCGGACGCCTGGCGGCTGCGGCGATTCTGGGCCGCTCGGCCCGGTTGGCCAGTAACGCGGCGGTGGCCTGAGATGGGACGCTGGCTCGAGCATTCGGTGACGACCGAGATCCAGGCTCCGGTGGAGCTGGTCTGGACGGTGTGGAGCGATCTCGAGGCGATGCCGCGCTGGATGCGTTGGATCGAATCGGTCGTCACGCTGCCCAATGATCCCGACCTCACCGACTGGACCCTGGCGGCCCAGGGCTTTCGCTTTCACTGGAAAGCGCGCATCACCCAGCGGGTCGAAGCCCAGCAGCTCCACTGGGAGTCGGTCGGCGGTCTGCCCACCAAGGGGGCTGTGCGCTTTTACCCCCAGGATGGGGGCTGCACCGCTGTCAAACTGAGCGTCAGCTACGAGCTGCCGGCGGCCCTTGCGCCGCTGATGGAACCGACCATCCTTGGGGGCATCGTCACCAAGGAACTGCAGGCGAATCTTGACCGTTTCCGCGACCTGGTCGAAAGCGATGCTGGCGCTTCCTCTGCCCCTGCTGCTGGCGGGCTGCCAGGGCCGGCCTGAGTCGAGCCTGCAGCCTCCGGCTGCCCTGCCACCACTGCCCCGATCGGCGGTGTCCGCTGGTGATGTTGCGGGCGGGCCCGCACCCACGGGGCTGACGCCGTTGCCCACACCCCAGCAGGTGGTGACGGCGCAGCCGGTTGGCCGCCTCGATCCCTTTCTACCGGTGCAGGGAACCTCCAGCGGCCCCGGCGGTGCTGCCCAGCCCCCCCTGCCGGTGGGTTTCCGCTTTCAAGGGGTGATCCTGAGCCGGGGCAGGGCCCAGGCCCTGGTGCAGTACGGCAGCGAGTCGGGCAATCTGCGGGTCGGCGATGCCGGCGGTCGAACCACCCCGTTGCTCCCCCCGGGCTGGGCCGTGGGGGGCATTGACGTGGCCCGCGGTCAGCTGATTCTCAGGGTGTCGGGACGGTCGGTGCCCGTCAGCCTCGACGCTCGCTCCTGAGTGCTGTCATACAGGCCTGCACCAGGCCGCTCAGGTCATGGGGCGTGGCTTCGGCATCGACCCGGCCCAGCAGCTCCAGGCAGGCCTTGGTGGTCTGCGGGCCGATCGACACCAGGGCCAGCGCCCGGGGTCGGCCGCCGTGGGGGGCGAGCAGGTCGGGCCAGTCTTGGCCAAAGGCCTTGTGCAGAAGGCTGACGGTGTGGTGCACCGTCTTGGCACTGCTGAAGGTGAGGGCATCGAGGTTGCCGCCTGCAAGGGCTGCCACAGCGCTGCTGGGCAGGCAGGGGGGGCAACCGGTCTCATAGGCCGCCACCTCCACCACGCGCGCACCGGCTTCGCCAAAGGCCTCGGCCAGCACGCTGCGGCCGCCGCTCTGCACCCGGGGGATCAGCAGGCGCAGGCCCCAGGCCGAACACGGAAAGTGCTCGATCAGGCTGTCGGCCACGTACGCGGGTGGCACAAAATCAGCCGGGGCGCCCAGCTCCTCAAGTCGCTGGGCGGTCTTGCGCCCCACCGCAGCGATTTTGAGTCCGGGGGGCCTGTGGGCCAGGCTGCTGCCCCGGTGCCGCAGCCGCGCGTCAACCGCGTCAGCGCCATTGCTGCTCGACACCAACAGCCAGTGGAAACTGTCGAGCTCGGCCAGGGCATCGTCGATTGGGCCCCAGTCGCTGGGGGGCGTCACCACCAGGGCCGGCAGGTCGATCACCCGGGCGCCCACCCGCTCGAACAGGCGGCGTGCCTCGCCGGCCTGGCCTTCGGCCCGGGTGACGCCGATGCAGCAGCCCGCCAGGGGCAGATCAGCCATTCAGCTTCACCTCAGCCATTCAGCTTCACCATGGCCCCGGCCTGCTGGCGCAGAGCCACCGCCTCGCCGTGGCGGCCCTGGGTCTGCAACAGGCTGATGGCCTGCACAAATCCGGCGCGGGCCCCGTCGATCTCGCCGCCCAGCAGCAGGGCCACCGCCAGGTTCTGATGGGTTTCGGGGTGATCGGGCTCGAGGCTCAGGCTGCGGCGGTAGGCGTGGATGGCCTCGCCGAGGCGACCGCGGCGCCGCTCGATCAGACCCAGACTGCGCCACGGCAGCGCCAGCTCGGGTGCCGCCTCAGCGCCGCCGCTGACCAGGGCAGCGGCCTCCTCCAGGTTGCCGTGTTCCAGCAGCAGGGCGGCCAGGTTGAGGCGGGCCGCCAGGGTCAGCCGCGGGGGCAGCGGCAGCTCCAGGGCCTGGCGGTACAGCGTCTCAGCTGTTCGGCCGTCTTCGGCCAGGGCCAGGTGCAGCAGCAGCTCATAGCGCTCGGGATGGGCCTCGCTCGGGCATTGGGCCAGCCCCTGGCGCAGCAGGGCGATGCCGCGCTCACGCTGCCCCTCGCTGATCTCGAGGGCCCCCAGCTTGGCGGCGGCATAGGCATCGCCGGGACGCTCGGCCAGCTCGGCCTCCATTGCAGCCCGCAGCTGCCGGGCCTTCTGGCCGCTGGCCAGCAGTTCGGGGCGGTAGCCGTCATGCAGCAGGGCCGGCACCGGGCAGTCGGCGATCCGCCAGTGGGGTTCCCGCTCCAGCAGAGCCCCGACGCTGTCGTCGACCATGGCGTGGTAGCGGCGGCTCCAGCTGATCTGAGGGTGGCGGCGAAACAGGCGACTCACATTGGAGTAGGGGGCCTGCGCCGCCCCGAGTTCATGGCGCAGCAGGTTGATCAGCAGCAGATCGGGATCGGCCATCAACTGCCGCAGTGGCTCGCGGGCCTGGTCGCAGAGCACCTCATCGGCATCGAGCACCAGCACCCAGTCGCCGCTGACGTGCGACAGGGCCGTGTTGCGGGCCGGGCCGAAGTCGCCTGGCCAGGGCACGTGGTGCACCACGGCGCCACAGCGTTCGGCAATGGCCACGGTGTCGTCACTGGACCCGGTGTCGACCAGCACCATCTCGTCGACGAATCCCGTCACCGAGGCCAGGCAGCGCTCCAGCCGCTCGGCTTCGTCGCGCACGATCATCGAGAGGCTGAGCATCGCGGCTGGGTATTCAGTCGGTGAAGTCCCTGCAGACATCGTTGTCGGCCCCAGTGTCGCCGAAACCCGGGCCCAGGCCCAGGCTCTGCAGGGCCAGGGTCTGGGCCTGGGGCATCTGGCCGGGGCTGTAGGCCGCCGGGATCCGAGGTTCGAGCACCGTCTGCAGGCTCTGCCACAGGTAGGGGCTGCCGTAGACAACCAGCCCCGCCAGCCGCCCTAGCCGCTGCAGCTGCATCACCACCTCGGCCCAGGGTTCGCGGGCGGCGCTGGAGCCGCGGAACGGATTCCCCCGCACAAACAGCTGCAGCAGCACCGCCCCCGCGCCCAGTGCGGCCAGGTTCAACGGTGCCTCGGGCGCATCGCTCCAGGGGCTGGGGCTGCGGGGCTCCAGCAGCACAGCCCTGAAGCCCTGGTCCGCCGGCAGCTCCAGCGCCGGCATCCGGGGCACCGCCTGGGGCGCCTGCAGGCAGCTCTCCAGACGAATCAGATTGATGCCTGGGGCGCCGGCCAGGCGGCCCCCTTGGCGCTGCAGGCTCAGCTCCAGCACCGCCTGGGCCAGCTGGGTGTCGGGTTCCAGATGCTCGGGGTTGGCTGCCGTGGGGCTTTGCTGCTCGTAGACGCGCTGCAGCGCCCGCTGGCGCCGTTGGGCACTGATCGCGAGTTGCTGGTGGCTCAGGCGTCCGCTGGCCACGGCAGCGGCGATGGCGGCGAGGGCGGCCCGGGCATCGGCCGGCATCAGCACCAGATCGGCTCCGGCTTCAAGCGCCAGCACCGCCGCCTCGCCGGCCCCGTAGCGCTGGCTGATCGCCTCCATCACCAGCGCGTCGGTGACCACCAGGCCGTCAAACCCCAGCTGCCCCCGCAGCAGGTCGGTGAGCACCGTCTTCGAGAGGGTGGCGGGGCGCTCGGCGTCGAGGGCAGGCAGCATCAGGTGGGCCGTCATCACCGCTGCGACTCCGGCGTCGATGCAGGCCGCAAAGGGCGGCAGCTCCACGTCGGCCAGCCGCTGGTGGCTGTGGTGCAGCACCGGCAGCGCCAGGTGCGAATCGACACTGGTGTCGCCGTGGCCTGGAAAGTGCTTGGCGCAGCCCAGCACCCCTTCGGCCTGCAGCCCCGTGCTGAAGGCCCGGGTGAGGGCGCTGACCACCGCGGGGGTCTCACCCCAGGCCCGCACGTTGATCACAGGATTGGCGGGGTTGTTGTTGACATCGCACACGGGCCCCAGCACCCAGTTGAGCCCCAAGGCCCGGGCCTCGCGGCCGGTGCAGCGTCCATAGCGGTGGGCCAGCGCCACGGCCTGATCGGGATTGCGGGCATGCAGCTGGCCCAGGCTCAGCGGTGGTGGCAGCCAGCTGGCCCCTTCAAAGCGCTGGCCGACCCCCTCTTCGACGTCGGCACAGAGCAGCAGCGGCCCCCAGGCCCAGCCCTGCAGCTGCCGGCAGCGCAGGCTGAGCTCGGCGGCGCTGCCCCCCAGCAGGATTACCCCGCCCACACCCAGCTTCAGCAGCGATTCGAGCTCGCCATTGGACAGCTCCCACTGGGGGTAGCGCCGCTGGCCATCGAGTAGGTGACCGCTGGCGCGGATCACCAGCAGGGAGGCGATCAGGGCTTCGAGCTCACCATTCCCGCAGGCCCCGGACGTCACGATCCCGTCAGGCACGATTCCCTCAGTCACTGAAGGCAAGGCCGCCTTCGCCCGGTTCGCCCTTCTGCTCGCGTTCAGCTTCGAGCTTGTTGAGCAGGCTCAGCACCGTGGTGCCGTGCTCGAGGCCGCGATCTAGCACGAACACCACCTCGGGGGTGCGGCGCATCTTGAGACGCCGGCTCAGCTCGCCTTTGACAAAGGGCGCCGCTGAGCGCAGTCCGGCCAGGGCCTGCTGCGGGGCATCACCGCTGCCGTAGACACTCACGAAGATCTTGCAGTGCTGCAGATCGCCTGCCACGTCGACATGGGTGATGCTCACCATGCCCTGGCTGACCCGCTCGTCCTTGATGCCACTGAGCAGCAACTCGCTCACTTCGCGGCGGATCAGGGCCGCCACCCGCTCGACCCGTCGGCCCTGTGCCATGGCTTATGTCAACGGTGCTGTGCTCACCATGGCATGCAGCACCAGTGACAGGCTGATCAGGCCACTGACGCCTGCGCCGATCAGGGCGATCGCTGTGACCGGATTGCTGGCCCGAGCGGCCAGGGGTTCAAACACCGAATTGGCCACCCCCAGACCAAAGGCGACCAGATAACGCGGGTAACGCGTCACATTCAGAAAGAAGTCCTTCATCGTCGCCTGGTCTCCCTGGCTACTCTGCCGCCCTTGAGGTCCTGTTGGCATGCAGCTGCATCAGTTTCGTCAGTCCCCCTTCTGCGAGAAGGTCCGGCTGATGCTGGCCTTCAAGGGGCTCGAGCACGAGATTGTCGAAGTCACGCCCGGCGTTGGCCAGATCAACCTGTTCAAGCTGTCGGGGCAGCGTCAGGTGCCCGTGCTGGTGGATGGCGAAACCGTCATCGCCGATTCCACCGCGATCGCCCTGCACCTGGAGCGCGAGCATCCCCAGCCGCCGCTGCTGCCGGCGGACCCTGAACTGCGCGCCCGGGCGCTGCTCCTCGAAGATTGGGCCGATACCGCCCTTGCCTCCGGTGTGCGGTTGGCCCTGGTGCAGGCCGCGGCCGGAGATCCGGCGTTGCGGGCCGTGTTGTTGCCGGCGGCCACGCCCAATCCGCTGAAGCAGCTGGTGGCGGCCGTGCCCGCCGGCCTCGGCGGCCTTGCCGAGGCCCTGGGCGAATCGCTGCTCGGCAGTGGCGAACGACTCCAGTTGCAGCGCAGCCTGGAGAATCTGCAGACCCTGGTCAGCCTGCAGCCCTATCTGGTGGGCCCGTCACTGAGCCTGGCCGATCTGGCGGTGGCGGCCCAGCTGTCGTGGCTGCGGCCCCAGGGCCTGGTGGTGCCGGGTCTGGGCGACAACCCGCTGCTTGAGCCGTTGTTCAGCTGGCGTGATCGCCTGGTGCAGCGACTGGTGTGAGCGTCAGCTGCCAATGGGCGCTGCGCAGTGGTTCCGCCGCCACTCCTGAGGACGGGGAGGCATAGGTGGCCTGCCATTGCTCCCCGTCGATGCTGCCGTCGTTTTGCAGCCGGTAGCGGCTGAGGGTTTCGATGCGGCTGATCCGGGGCGGTGCACCGGGTTGGTGCAGCACCTGCAGCGCCAGTTCATCGGCCAAGAACTCGGCCCCGGTCGCTGGAGCTTCACTGCGCCGTGCCACCACGGTCGATTCGAGCAGCAGGTCGTCTTTGAGGGCGGCCAGCTGACGGTTGGGGTTGGCCGGGTCGTTGTCGACCCTCAGCAGCGCGTCGCCCAGCACCGCCCGGCCCACCGAGGCGGCGTTGAAGGCCCGCTCACCCACCACCGTGCCATCGGCGCGCGGCGCGAACCGCACTGGGTAGGTGCCGTCGTCGCTGCTGACGATCCAGGAGCCGGCAAACCAGCTGGGGTACACCAGATCGGCCCTGCCGCTCGGCCGCAGCGGGGCCGGCAGATGCCAGTCGGGCCAGCTGGCGGCCCGCCCTGGCAGCACAATCGCTGGCAGCACGTTGAGCGGCAGCACGGTCAGCAGCAGGGCCAACATGGATCCCATCAGAGCCATCGTCATGTCTGATCCGCTGCTGCGTGAGCTCGATCATTACGTGGTGCTCGAGCCCGGTGGGGCCGAGCGCATTCTCAGCGCCGACGAGACCCTGCACTGGCTGGTCGGCCGGCTCGACACCCTGGCCGAGCCGCCGGCCGACCTGCGCCACCTGGCCGGGACCGGGCAACGGGCCCAGCGCCTGCTCGAGACGGCCTGTGAACTGGAGCTCGAGCCGGGTCTGGTGGTGCAGTGGTTTGCAGTGCGGCTGGAGCCGCCGGGGGGCTGAGGCGGGCGGGCTCAATTGAACGACTGCAGCAGTTGGCCGTCGCTGTCCTGCAGCACCACGCCGCCCTCGGGGGGGGCACCGCGGCTCTTGAGAATCCCTGGAAGGGCCTCCAGCACCAGCGCGGCCACGGTGGCGGGCGATTCATCGCTCTGGCAGATCTGCAGGTCGGCCTGGTGGTACAGCGGCCTGCGTTCCTGCAGCAGCGCCTGCAGCCGGGCTTCCCGGTCGTCGCCCTGCAGCAGGGGGCGTGGGGTCGGGTCGGCGCCGAGCCGAGCCAGCAGCAGCTCTGCCGGCGCGTCAAGCCAGATCACCACCCCCTGGCGCATGTGTCCCCAGTTCTCGGGACGGGTCACCACACCCCCGCCGGTGGCCACCACAAGCGAGTGCCAGGTTGCGATCTGACCGATCACCGCGGTTTCGAGGTCGCGAAACCCGGCCTCGCCCTGCTCGGCGAAGAGCTGCGGGATCGGCCGACCGGCCACCGCTTCGATGGCGGTGTCGGCATCGACGAAGCGGTAGCCCAACGCATCGGCCAGCGGTCGCCCGACGGCACTCTTGCCGGCGCCCATCATGCCCACCAGGTAGAGGTTGAGGCCTTCGAGGCGGCGGCGCAGCGCTGAGGCTTCAGAAGCGGCGTCGATCGGCTCGGCAGTCACCAGGCGTGCTCGGCAGGGGTTCTGGGCACTTTCTAGGATGGCCGTTCTTCAAGGACGGCAATGACGGCCCAAGGAGCCCCCCACGGCCGCGGCCGGCCCTGCCTGATCACCCGCCGCGCCCGGTTCAGCGCCAGCCATCTGTACTGGTTGCCCGAACTTTCGGACGACGACAACCGGGCCCGTTTCGGTCCCTGCAGTCAGGCCCCAGGCCATGGTCACAACTACGAGCTGATCGTGGCGATGGCCGGGCCCCTCGATGCCAACGGCATGGTGCTCAACCTCTCGGAGGTCAAGCACGCCATCAAGTCCGAGATCACCGCCCAGCTCGACTTTCGCAGTCTCAACGGTGTGTGGCCCGAGTTTGACCTGGGCCTCCCCGGGGGCAGCCTGCCCACCACCGAGGCCCTGGCGCGGGTGATCTGGACCCGTCTGGTGACCCATCTGCCCGTGGTGGGCATCCGCCTTTACGAATCTGAAACCCTCTGGGCCGATGTCCTCGGCGACACCATGGAAGCTTTCGTCTCGATCCGAACCCACTTCGCCGCCGCCCACCGCCTGGCCCGCGAAGAGCTCTCCCAGGCCGACAATGAGGCCATCTATGGCAAGTGCGCCCGGCCCCACGGCCATGGCCACAACTACCTGCTGGATGTGACCGTGCGCGGCCAGATCGAGCCGCGTACCGGCATGGTCTGTGATCTGGCGGCCCTGCAGCAGCTGGTCGAGGACCTGGTGGTCGAGCCGTTTGACCACACCTTCCTCAACAAGGATGTGCCCCACTTCGCCAGCTGTGTGCCCACCGCCGAGAACATCGCCCTGCACATCGCCGACATCCTCAGCGCCCCGGTCGCTGCTACGGGTGCGCGTCTGCACAAGGTGCGTCTGCAGGAAAGCCCCAACAACGCCGCCGAGGTCTTTGCCGAGACTCCCCAGCTGGATTTGATGCCCCAGGCCCTGGAGGCTGCGCTGGTCTCCTGAGGGCGGTTCGTTGAGACCCCAGACGCGGCTGGTGCTGGCGATCAGCCTCGATGGTCGGCTGGCCCCGGCGCACGGGGGGCCTGCCCAGCTGGGCGGCAAGGGCGATCGCCGGGCGCTGGAGGAGGCCCTGACCTGGGCCGACGGCTGCCTGATCGGCGCCCAGACCCTGCGCCTGCACGGCAGCACCTGTCTGATCAAGGCCCCCGACCTGCAGCTGCAGCGTCGCAGCCAGGGGAGCGCGGCCCAACCGGTGGCGATCGTGGTCAGCCGCAGCGGTCAGCTGCCGCCTGAGCTGCCGTTCTTTGCCCAGCCCGTCGAGCGCTGGCTGTTGCAGCCCCCGGCAGGCTCCGGTCGGCCGCCGGGGTTCACCCGTCATCTGCCCTGGCGCGACTGGGCGCAGGCCCTCGCCGTGCTGGGGGAGCAGGGGCTTAGGCGCCTGGTGGTGCTGGGCGGAGCCCAGCTGGCTGCCGGTCTGCTGCAGGCCGACTGCATCGATGGGATGCAGCTCACCCTCTGCCCACGGCTGTTGGCAGGCCCCCACAGCTGGGTGCCTGCCGCCACCCGGCTGCCCCTCGGCCAGGCTGGCTGGCAGCTCGAGCACCAGCAGCACCTCGGCGACGGCGAGGTGCTGCTGCGCTACGGCCGCACTGCGCTGTAGCGCAGCAACAGCTCCCGCAGGGGCAGCTGGTCGAGGCTGCCGGCCTCCAGGCCCAGTTGCCGCGCCAGGCAGCGCTTGACCACCCGCTCGCTGTCGTCGCCGAACCGGCCGGCCAGCAGGTCGCTGATCACGCTCAGGCTCCTGCCGGAGCGATCGGTTTCCTCGATCAGGCAACGGCTGATGGGGGCGGCAATCGTCTGGCAGGGTGCCTGCAGCCGGGCCGCCAGCTCACCATCATTGCCGCCCGCCAACTGCCGCACGCAGGCCTCGCTCAGCCTCCACTCCAGCTGCGGCCGCAGCAGGTCCAGCACTGGCCGCAGCAGTGAGGCCTGGGCCCCACGGATCAGGACGACCTGAATCAGAACAACCTGAATCAATACCGTCTGCAGCAGGGTTGTCAGGGCCTGCAGCGGCCGGGCAGACCAATGGACCATCGGGGCTGAAGCTCTGGTTAGTTTGGCCCGGCACCATCGCTGCCGGCCTGCCCATGGCTGCATTGCAGGCCCGCTGGCACCGGGGCATGGCCGATCTGCCCGAAACGAAGTGGGACCGGCTGCTGGCCGCCGCCTGCGGCAGCCCGGCGCCGTTGCCCTTCTACCGCTGGCGCTGGTTGCGGCAGCTCGAGAGCAGCGGCAGCATCGTGCCGGAACAGGGCTGGCAGAGCTGCCCCCTGGGCCTCTGGCGCGGCGATCAGCTCGTAGCGGTGGCCCCGCTGTATCTCAAGGGTCATAGTTACGGCGAGTTCGTCTTTGACCAGAGCTTTGCCGAGCTCGCGGCACGGATTGGTCTGCAGTACTACCCCAAATTGGTGGGCATGAGTCCGGTGAGCCCTGTCATGGGCTACCGCTTTTGGATCGATCCGGCTGAGGACGCCGCCCAGCTCACCGCGCTGATGCTCGAGCTGATCGATGGCTTCTGCCTCGAGCACGGCATCCTCAGCGTCAATTTTCTCTATGTCGATCCCGCCTGGGCGCCCCTGGCCGAAGCCGCGGGCTGTGCGCTCTGGCTCAACCAGCAGAGCACATGGACCAACCCGGGCTTTACGGGCTTTGAGGACTATCTGGCCAGCTTCAACGCCAACCAGCGACGCAACATCAAGCGTGAGCGTCGGGCCGTCGAGTCGGCTGGCCTGACGGTCACACCGCTGGCCGGTGACGCGATCCCGCCGGCCCTGCTCGCCCGCATGCATGACTTCTATGCCATGCACTGTGCCCGTTGGGGTCCCTGGGGCAGCAAATACCTCACCGAAGCGTTCTTTCAAGCGGCTGCCAGGGACCTGCGCGAGCATCTGGTGCTGTTTGCCGCCCATCCCAGCGGCGCGAGCCCCGCCGCCGATCCGCTGGCGATGTCGTTATGTGTGCGCGGTGCCGACCAACTGTGGGGGCGCTACTGGGGCAGTGCCGTGGAGCTCGAGAACCTCCATTTCGAGGTCTGTTACTACGCGCCGATTGCGTGGGCGATCGAGCAGGGCATCACCCGGTTTGACCCGGGCGCAGGTGGCAGTCACAAACGCCGCCGCGGCTTTGTGGCCGAGCCGCGCATCAGCCTGCATCGCTGGAGCGACCGGCGTTTCGCCGCGATTCTGCAGCAGTGGTTGCCCGGGGCCAACGAACAGATGCTGGCGCAGGTCGACGCGATCAACGCCGAGCTCCCGTTCACGGCTGCTTACGATCCACCCCATGCCCCAACCCCTGAACCCTGAGCAGCAGCATCAGCTCACTGAGCTGGACGCCCGCTTGTCGCAACGGTTCATTGCCCTGGATCCAGAGGGGTACTTCCTGATCAGGGTCGACCATGGGGCCGCCCAGCTGGTGGTTGAGCACTACGGCAACGGCATCGACGACCGTGGCCTTGCGACCGATCCTGAGACCGGTAGCGTGCTCAGCTGCAGCGGGGCTGGGCCGCGGCGGCCACTCGCCATCTGGCGGGCATCCAGCGCCAAGCAGCTGGGCATCCAGCTCACCGAAGGAGACGGGCCACACCCATTGAGCCGGCTTGACCATGCCCTCTATCTGGGCCGCGAACTGCAGCGTGCCGAACAGTGCTTGCTCCAGGGTGCTGACTACATCCAGGATTGAACGGCTAGGCAACCGGATCAGACCGGCTGCAGCTGACGCACCGGGGCCGCAGGCTCCTCGGGGGGTAGCGCGGCCAGCTGCTCGCCGATCTCCTGGGTGACCACCGAGCGGTACTCGAGGAAGTGCTCGTTGTGGGCGAGGACCACGAGAAACTGTTCGAGCACGCCGGGGTTGTGCCGTCCCACCTTGAGCAGGGCGCGCCAGAAGCGCCAGCGGGTGTCACGTTTGATGCCCTGGCGCCAGATCACAATCAGCAGGGCGCGTACGTCGGTCCAGGCGGGCAGGGAGGCCTTGCCGAAGGCCGCCGGCACGTACTGCTGCCAGCGGGGCAGGCCCATCTTCATGTAGTAGTGCGTGACACGGTCGATGTAGGCGTGGGGCTCGTAGAGACGGCAGAAGGCATCGACGTATTCATTGGCGATTTCGCGGATCGGACGGGTCGGCACAAAATTCAGAAGGTTGGTCTGGTTGACTCCTTTGGCGGCGTCCTTGTCCTGGATCAGTCGGCCTTCCTTCTCGAGACGGTGCCACAGACCGGTGTTAGGCAGGGCCTGCAACATGCCCATCATCGCCGCAGGAATGCCGGTGCGACTCACAAACTCGACAATGCGATCACCCGCACCGCTCTTTTCGCCGTCAAAACCGATGATGAAACCCGCCATCACGCGGATGCCGTAGCTGCCGATGCGGTCCACCGACTCCTCAAGGGAGCTGCGGGTGTTCTGCAGTTTCTTCGCGGTTTCGAGGCTGGCGGCATCGGGGGTTTCGATGCCCAAAAAGACTGAGTCAAAACGGCATTCGGCCATCATCTCCATCAGTTCGTCGTCGCTGGCCAGGTCCACCGAGGCTTCGGTGGCAAAGCTGAACGGGTAGCCGTGCTCGATCTGCCAGGACTTGAGGGCCGGCAGCAGCAGTTTGGCGTTGCGCTTGTTGCCGATGAAGTTGTCGTCGACCAGAAAGATCGAACGCCGCCAACCCAAGTCGTAGAGCCGTTGCAGCTCGGCGATCAGCTGCTCGGGGGTCTTGGTGCGCGGTTTGCGGCCATAGAGCACGATGATGTCGCAGAACTCGCACTGGAACGGGCAACCGCGCGAGAACTGCACGCTCATCGAGTCGTAGGCGTCGAGCTGAAGCAGATCAAACCGCGGTACCGGTGTGGCGGTCACATCGGGTTTTTCGCCCTCAGCGCTGAAGCGCCCCGCCCGTTCGCCCCGCTCGATCGCTTCGATGAACAGGGGCAGCGTGATCTCTCCTTCGTCGAGCACCTTGAAGTCGGCCAGCTGAAGCTCGGGAGCATCTGGGGTCGAACTGGCGAACGGACCGCCCACGGCAACCGGCAGACCGCGCTCCTTGGCGCGGGCGATCTGCACGGCCATGTCGGCCTTCTGCACGATCATCCCCGAAATCACCACCAGCTCAGCCCAGTCCCACTCGTCAGGGGTGACCTCGCGTACGTTGCGGTCGACCAGCTTCATCTCCCAGCGCTGGGGCAGCAGGGCGGCGACCGTCACCAGTCCCAGCGGCGGCAGCAGCACCTTGCGGTTCACGAGCTCCAGGATCTTTTCGTAGCTCCAGAAGGTTTTCGGGAACTCCGGATAGATGAAGAGCGTGCGCATGAGGCGGGCGTCAGTTGGGCGGGCCAGAGCGCTTGCGCGTCAGCTGGAGGAAGTGGTGCGAACGGTGTGGGGCTTGTTCTGAGGGCGACTGCAGGGCTTGGGGACGGGGGAATTCCTGGAGGTCGCGTTGCTGGAGATCGCGTCGCCGGAGCTGGCGGCGAAAGCTTCCCCCTCAAAAGGAACCTTCTTGACCCTAGGTGATCCAAGCGAAGCCCTGCCGGGCCGCAGGTCTGCTGTAATGGCCTTCGCTTCTTGAGATCTGCCATGGGCGTTGCGATCTATCTGGCACTGGTGGGTGGTGGCCTGGCCACTGCGTTGATGGCCACCGTCGTGCTGCGCGGCATCAAGCTGATCTGAGCGCTCGACGCGTCAGACCTGGTGCCCATTCAGGCCGGCTGCCCGGGCTTCAGTTGAGCGCCTCAGGTTCTCTCAGGCGCGTACCGCCGCGGCGCATCAGTTCCAGGGCGCCCAAGCCGATCCCCAGGCTGCCCAGCAGGGTCAGGCAGGCGTTCAGGCCCCAGGCGAGGGTGATCAGGGCGGCCACCAGCCCACTGAGGCCTCCGCCCCCCAGAAACGCGATCTGGCTGAGGCCTGCCATGCGGCCACGTATGCGCTGGGCTGAGCCCACCTGAACGATCAGGTTGACCCCTGCCAGCAGGCTGGCGGTGCCCACGCCAATGACAAACGTCATGACCAGTCCGGCTGCGGCCCCACGGTTGGTGCCCAGTCCCACCTGGGCCAGTCCGGTGATCAGGGTGCAGCCGCCGAGCAGCAAGCCGGGTCTGCCGCTCAGCCAGCGGCTGTAGCGTTGCAGCACCAGGCCGCCGCTGATGCTTCCGGCCGCCAGCACCGCGGTGAACGTTCCGAGGGCTTGCGGACTGCCATCGAGCACCTGCCTGGCCATCAGCGGTGCCAGGCCGGGATGGAAGAACACCACCAGACAGGCCACGGCGGTGAACTGCAGCACATGGCGCAACACGGCTCCACAGCCATCCCAGGCCGCCTGCAGGGTGGCTTCGCTGCCAGGCTTGCCCTCGTTGCGGCTGGTCTGTTCGGCGCTTCGGTTGGGTAGCAGCAGCCACACGATCGTGGCGATCGGCAGCAGGTAGGTGGTCGCATCGAGGGCCAGGGCGGTGGTGGGTCCGCTCAGCGCCAGCAGCCAGCCACCAAGGGGCGGACCCACCAGCTTGCCCACGTTGAACACCACCGAGAAGCTGGCCAGATAGGGGGCCAGCTGCGCGGGTTCATCGATCAGCAGGGCGCAGTATTTGCTGCGCGCGGTGAGCTCAAACGTGCTGGCGATGCCGATCAACAGGGTGCTGAGCAACAACAGACCCACCTGCAGCTGCCCTGTGGTGAGCGGAATCGCTACCGCGCCTAGCACCGCCGCGCCAAACAGGCCCCATTGGGCCCTGATCAACATGGCCTCGCTGCCCATCCGGTCGGTTAACACCCCGGCGAAGCCGCTCACCGCCAGCGACGGCAGGGCCAGGGCGCCGAAGTGCAGGGCCAGGACCAGCGGATTGTCATTGCCCTGGATCAGGATCCAGCCCTTGGCCGTGATTCCTGCAAACGATCCAGCCGTGCTCAGTCCCGAGGCCAGCAGAAACGTGAGGCGCTGATGGCGCCTCAGCCAGGGGTGAATCAAGTGCTGACCCGCCTTGCTGCGAGTGCGTCGTTCACCATCGCCCCGGCACCGACAACCTCACCGATCAGGTCATAGGTGTCGGCTGCGGTGATCCGCACCGGCACCATCGCGCCCGGGGCGGCGCAGAGGCCGCCCTCGCCGGGCAGCACCCGGACCTCGCCGTCGACCTCGGGGGCGAAGCGGGCGCAGCGGCCCAGCATCGCGCCGGTTGAGGGGTTCTCCTGTTCGATCAGCACATCGACGATGCGGCCCACCCAGGCCGCGTTGCGTGCGGCGGCGATCGGCTGCTGAAGAGCCATCAGACGGTCCTTGCGCGCGGCCGCCACCTCGGCCGGCACCTGATCAGGGAGGTCTGCCGCAGGGGTTCCTTCCTCGGCCGAGAAGGTGAACACACCCACGTGGTCGAACTGCTGCTCGGCCACAAAGGCGAGCAGGTGTTCAAAGTGCTCCTCGGTTTCGCCGGGAAAGCCCACGATGAAAGTCGTGCGCAGCACCGCCTCGGGCAGCTGCGCGCGGATGCGCGCCAGCACGCCTGCGGTCACATCGGCCTGCCAGGGGCGGTTCATCGCCCGCAGCACCTCGGGGTGGCTGTGCTGCAGTGGCAGATCCAGGTACGGAAGCACATTGGGCACCTCCCGGTAGGCCGCCAGCACCTCGGGCGTCAGTCCGGTCGGGTAGGCGTAGTGCACCCGGATCCAGGGGATCTCCACCTCTCCGAGGGCGCGCAGCAGCTCGGCGAGCTGGGGCTTACCCGCCAGATCGAGGCCGTAGTTGGTCGTGATCTGGCTGATCAGCACCAGCTCCTTGACCCCCTGGATTGCCAGCTGCCGGGCCTCGGCCACGATGCTCGCAATCGTGCGGGAGCGCTGGTCACCCCGCAGTCTGGGAATGATGCAGAAGGCGCAGCGGTAGTCGCAGCCCTCGGCCACCTTGAGGTAGGCGATCGCCTCGCTGGTGGTGCGGTACCGGGGCAGGTGCTCATCGCCCACGAAGGTTGGGTTGGCGCTCACCTGGTTGACGCGCTCGCCGGCCTCCACCCGTTCGAGCACGCTCACGATGTGCTGGTAATCGCCGGTGCCGACGATCGCCCTGGCCTCAGGCAGGCTGTCGAGCAACTCCTCTTGGAAGTGCTGCGCCAGGCAGCCCGCAATGATCAGCTCCTTGCCCTGCTCGGCCAGTTCCACCAGGGTGCGCACCGACTCTTCGCGGGCGTCCTGGATGAAACTGCACGTGTTGACCACGACAACGGCGGCGTCGTTCTCGTCGGCGCTGACGCCATAGCCGGCCTGCGCTAGCAGGCCCAGCATGTGCTCGGTGTCCACCCGGTTCTTTTCGCAGCCCAAGTGGGCAAAGGCCACGGTTGGCTTGGTCATGGCAGCTGGGCTGTCGGCAGAAGCCGATTCCACCCTATGGGACGGCTGCTGCGAGAATCAGGACACCGCCGATGCCTTGCGCGTGACCTCCAGTCGCCTCAGTGAGCGCCTCAGCTCCCAGCGCCGCCGGCCTGAGAGTGGACCCCGCTGGGTGCGGGTGGTGATGGCCGTGCTGGCCACCATCGGGGTGATCGATACCGGCTCGATCACCCTCAACACGTGGGGGGTGCTGGGTGCGCTCAGCTGCGGTAGCCAGGGCTTTTTCGGCTGCAACGGCTGCGACAAAGTGCTCTCCAGTGCCTGGGGCAGCCTGCTGGGCCAGCCCCTGTCGCTGTTCGGGCTGCTGGCCTACGGGGCCATGCTGCTGCTGGCGGTGTCGCCGCTGGTGGCCCAGAGCCCTGCCGTGCTGGCTCCCTGCCGCTGGGGGGCCTTTGTGCTGAGCACAGCCATGGCGGTCTTCAGTCTGGTGTTGGTCGGGGTGATGGTCTTCGCAATTCGGGACTGCTGCCCGTTCTGCATCCTGTCGGCCCTGCTGAGCCTCTCCCTGTGGGTGCTCAGCCTGTTGCAGGGTGATTGGCCGGACCGCGGTCAGTTGCTGTTCAGGGGAATCCTGGTGGCCCTGGTGGTGGCTGTGCTGGGCCTGGGCTGGGCTGTAGCCATCAACCGTCCGGCTGTGCTCACGACCAGGGGGGCTCCGAACCCCGTCACCACGGTCAGCACGCCGACCAGCCTGGCTCTGGCCGACAAGCTCACAGCCAGTGGAGCAGTGATGTACTCGGCTTACTGGTGCCCCCATTGCCACGAACAGAAGCAGTTGTTCGGCCAGGAGGCCGCGTCGCGCCTCAAGGTGATCGAGTGCGCCCCCGATGGACAGAACAGTCAGGCGGAGCTCTGCCAGAGCAAGGGCATTGAGGGATACCCCTCATGGGAGATCAACGGCACGGTGGATTCGGGCGTCAAACCCCTGCAGAAGCTTGCCAACCTGGTTGGCTTCAATCAGCTGGTGACCCCTGCAACCGGTGTGGCTTCCAACTGAGCACTGCCCACTTGATTGCTGCCAACTTGACTACTGCCAACTTGAGTACTGCGATCAGCTGACCGCTCCGGTCGCGATCGCCCGGCCGATCTGCTGCAGGGTGTGGCGTTGCCAGAAGGGTTGGCTGGCCGGCGCATCGGTGCGGTGGTGCCCGCCGCGGCTTTCAGAGCGAAACAGGGCAGCCCCGATCAGCAGTTCGGCCAGCACCAGTCGGTGCTGCAGGTCGACCTGCGCCCGCAATCCAGTCCTGGATTCGTGCCCCACGGCCAGTCCGGTGCAGGGTTCCAGCCGGCTCAGCTGCCGCAGCTGGGGCCACTGCTCCAGCTCCTGCCGTCGCTGCCTCACCTGGGCCAGCGCCCGAATCATGAGGTCGGCGCGCCGCTCCACCCCTGCAGCGTTCCAGCACAGTTGGCGCAGCCCATGCTGAAGCGCTTGCAGGTAGCTGTTGTCGCTCGCCCTGCCGGCTGGGGCGAGGTCGGGCCCGGCCACGGCTGGTGGTGGCGGTGCCATGGCTTCGCAGGGCAGGTTGGCCGTCAGATGCCGGGCCAGCCGTCGGGCAAAGACCAGGCACTCCATCAAGGAGTTGCTGGCCAGCCGGTTGGCTCCATGCACGCCGGTGCTGGCCACTTCGCCGACGGCGTAGAGCCCTGCGATCGAGGTGGCCGCATGGAGGTCGGTGCCGATGCCCCCCATCCAGTAGTGGGCGGCAGGCGCCACCGGGATCGAACCGTTGAGCGGCTCCAGGCCGAGCTCCCGGCAGCGGCCCAGGATCGTCGGAAACTGGGCCTGGAGCCGCTGCTCGCCCACCGGGCGCAGGTCGAGCCAGACGTGGTCGACGCCCTGGGCGGCCATGGTTCGCGCCAGGGCGCGGCTCACCTGGTCGCGGGGAGCCAGATCAGCTCCGGCGAGCCCGGCCACCGGACTGCGGCCGGCGGCATCGTGCAGGCGCGCCCCCTCCCCACGCACCGCCTCAGAGATCAGAAAGTGCGGCGCTCCCGGCAACATCAGGGCGGTGGGATGGAACTGCACGAACTCGAGGTCCCGCAGCACCGCTCCGGCCTTCCAGGCCATCGCCAGGCCATCGCCGCTGGCCTGGGCCGGATTGGTGGTGTGGGCAAACAGATGGCCGCCTCCGCCGCTGGCCAGCACCACCGCCTGGCTGCTGAGCCAGCCGACCTGATCGCCATCGAGCACCTGCAGACCGCGGCAACGTCCCTGGTCCATCCACAGCTGCAGGGCCATGACACCCTTGCGTTGGATCACATTCGGGCGGCTCAGGACCTGCCGTTCCAGGGCGTCGACCAGGGCGCCGCCGGTGCGGTCCTGGGCATGGAGCACACGGCGGTGGCTGTGGGCAGCTTCGAGCGTGGTGCTCAGCTCGCCGTCGTCGTGGTCGAAGGCCATGCCCAGGTCCAGCAGGCGGGCGACGCAGCCCGGAGCCTCCTGCACGAGCACGTCGACCGCTGTGGCATCACACAGCCCTGCACCGGCCCGCAGGGTGTCGTCGGCATGGGAGCTGAAGCTGTCTTCGGCAAGGGTCACAGCGGCGATGCCGCCCTGGGCCCAGCGGCTGGCCGAGCGGGGCGAGCCGTCCTTGCTGATCAACAGCACGCGCATCGACAGCGGTAGCTCAAGGGCTGTCATCAGCCCCGCAGCACCACAGCCGACAACCACCACATCCCAGGGGGTGCCAGAGGTGGGATTGTGCTCAGGTGCCATCACAACGGCCGCCGGTAGAACCGGCGGCCGGCGACGTGGCGCCGAGCTTAGGCCTCAGCGGTATTGGCCGTCGTTGATGCGGTCGAAACCCTCATTGAGGGCGACTTCAGGCGGCGTGACGGTGAAATTGGACTTGTATTTCTCGAACAGCTCCTTCTGGCGATCGGTCAGATCAAGCTTGAACACATCATCGACGCTGCTGTAGGGGCCACCGAGCACGATCTTGCCCGCCAGGGTCGGGTACATCCCGGGAAAGTCCTGGAAGCGGCGCACCGAGCAATTGTTCAGGTCGATCTTGCCGGCGCGCTCGGCGATCTTGTCATCGGCGATGTTGCGGCGCTCAGCGGCAAAGGCGGCCTGAGGCAGCACTAGCACACACAGCAGAGAGAACAGAACGAGTCCAGCCATGAGCCAGGCAGCCAGCCGTTTCATCGCGACACTCCAAGGGGCGTGAGGCAACGTTACAGACATCCCTCTCCTTCAACCTACGCTGGGTGGCAGGCTTTTGCAGATCTTCAGATCAGTCCGCTCCAGCGCGGGGCGATCAGCACCAGTGCCACAAAAAGCGCGTCGACCAGAAGGGTTGTGATCACCGTGGCTGCGGCCAGTCGGGCGGTCGCCCCCCGCTTCCACAGTCCCAGGCCGACGCCTAGCAGGGCCGCGGCAAATCCAGATATGAGAACCAAATTGAGCGGCGTCAGCAGGCGCAGGGCGGCTTCCTGCAGCAGGGCGCCCGCTTGGCCCGCTTCGGCGGCCAGGGCCGCGGGCCACAGCGGCATCAGCCCGGTGAGGGCCATGGACGCATCGGTGGCTGCGGTGCCCAGCAGCGAAGCGAGGTAAAAGCTCCCCGCCAGCTGCCAGCGGCTGCGCAGCCCCCCCAGGGCCAGGGGCAGGGCCAGCGCCTCGATCGGCAGGTGCCAGAGCGGGTGCAGCCGGCACCAGCCCCAGAAGAGGCTGCCGCACAGCCAGCTGCCCGCAAAGCCCACCAGCAAGGCGCCGGCCCTGGCGCGCTGCGCCGATGGGCTGAGCCCCAGCACGATGCCTGTACCCAGCAGGGGCACCGTCAGCAGGGTCGCCACGAGTGGATGGCTGTGCACCAGCGGGGCCTGCACAAACACCGGCAGGCAAACCAGCAGGGCGGCGACCAGGTCCAGGCTCAGCCGGTTGGGCAGGGCCAGGCCCCTCGGGGCTGGCAGCAGGCTGGGCGCGGCGCCGATCACCAAAACTGAGAAAACGTTGCGCAACCTTAAGCGCTCTGCCGCCATAGGGTTTGGCCCGGCGCCACGGATCTGGCTGAGACGTGGCTGGCCGTGACGTTTCTGAGTGAGCCTGTGCCCATGACTTCCCTGGCCGTGACTGCCGCCGCTCCTGGGCTGCTCGAGTCCTGCTGGCGCGCCCTGGTGCTGGGCATCGTGCAGGGGCTCACCGAGTTTCTGCCGATCAGCAGCTCGGCCCATCTCAAGGTGGTGCCCGTTCTGCTCGGTTGGGGCGATCCCGGCGTCTCCTTCACCGCCGTGATCCAGCTGGGCAGCATCGTGGCTGTGTTGGCCTACTTCTGGGGCGACCTCAGGCAGGTGGGGCGGGCCATCGCCAGGGCCGCACGCCATGGTCAGTGGTCCGATCCGTCGGCCCGCCTTGGCATCGCGATGGCCATCGGCACCGTGCCGATCGTGCTGGCGGGCCTGGCGATCAAGCGCTGGCTGCCCGATTACGACCAATCGCTGCTGCGCAGCATGGCCAGCATTGCCATTGTTTCGATCGTGATGGCCCTGTTGCTGGCCCTGGCCGAGATGGTGGGCCGGCGCCGCCGCTCCCTCGACGCGGTCAGTGCGCGCGACGGCCTGCTGGTGGGCCTGGCACAGGCCCTGGCGCTCGTGCCTGGGGTGTCGCGCTCCGGCAGCACCCTCACGGTGGCGCTGCTCGATGGCTGGCAGCGCCCAGCGGCAGCGCGCTTTTCGTTTCTGCTGGGCTTGCCGGCCATCACCCTGGCCGGCCTGGTCGAGCTCAAGGAGGCCCTGGCCGCCTCGGCCAATGGCGGGCCGCTACCGATGCTGGTCGGGCTGCTGTCGGCTGGGATCGTCAGCTGGCTGGCGATCGCCTGGCTGCTGCACTACCTGCAGCGCCATGGCACCTGGGTGTTCGTGGCCTATCGGCTGCTGTTTGGCATGGGAATCCTGCTGTGGCTGCGGGCGGGCGGCTCGGGCGCCACAGTGGGGTGAGGCCCTTCACCCAGGACGCTGCCCCGGCCCGTGTGGAACGAACCCTCCACTGCCCTTGCCACCGCTGAGCTGGCGGGACCCCAGCGCCAGCCTGATCCGGCACTGGTGGTCAGTGTCGAACCCGGCTCGATCGGTGAGGAGCTGGGCTTTCAGCCTGGCGATCGCCTGATCAGCATCAACGGCAGACGGCCGCGCGATCTGATCGATCTGCAGATGCTCTGCTGCGACGAAGACCTGACGCTCGAGGTTGAAGACTCCGGCGGCACCCGCCATGTGGTCGAACTTGAAAAAGATGCCGATGACGGTCTGGGCCTTGGCTTCAGCGAGGCCCTGTTCGACGGTCTGAAGCAATGCAACAACCAGTGCCCGTTCTGCTTCATCGACCAACAGCCCCCAGGCCGGCGCCGCAGCCTCTATTTCAAGGACGACGACTACCGGCTCAGCTTCCTCTACGGCTCCTATCTGACCCTGACCAACCTCACCACGGCCGACTGGCAGCGCATCGAGGCCCAGCGGCTCTCACCGTTGTATGTGTCGGTGCACGCGACCGACCGCGATCTGCGAAGTCGCCTGCTGGTCAATCCCCGTGCGGGTCAGTTGCTTGAGCAGCTGGCCTGGTTTGATCAGCGCGATCTGCAGATCCATGCCCAGGTGGTGGTCTGCCCCGGACTCAACGACGGCCCTGCCCTGCTGCGCACCCTCACCGATCTGGCCGGTTTTGCAGGTGGCGAGTGGCCGGCCGTGCTCTCGGTGGCGGTGGTGCCCGTGGGGTTGACCCGTTTTCGCCCGCCGGGGGATGGCCTGGTGCCCGTTGACCGGGCCGCGGCCCGGGCCGTGATCGCTGCGGTCGAGCCGTTGCAGCAGGGGTTTCAGCAGCGGCTGGGCAGTCGCTTCGCCTGGCTGTCCGACGAGTGGTATCTGATCGCCGGTCTGCCATTGCCGTCGCGCTCGGCCTACGAAGATCTGCCCCAGCAGGAAAACGGTGTGGGCAGCATCCGAGCCTTTCTGGAGCAGCTCGAAAGTGCCACGGCCGATTTGCCCCTGCGGCTTGAGCGGCCCAGGCGGCTCAGCTGGGTGGTGGGTCGCCTGGTGGGCGATGCCCTGGCGCCGGTAGTGGCCCGCCTCAATCGGATCGAGGGTCTGCAGCTGGGCCTCCATGCCCTGCCCAGCCCTTACTGGGGGCAGGAGCAGGTGGTGACGGGTCTGCTCACCGGCAGCGATTTGCTCAGCGGTCTGGCGGGCCAGGATCTGGGCGATCGCCTGCTGTTGCCGTCGGTCACCCTGCGCCAGGGCGACCCGGTGTTTCTCGACGATCTGACCCTGGCCGAGCTGGAGCAACGGTTGCCTGTTCCCATCGAGGTGATCGGCGGGGCAGAGGAGCTGGTGGCCGCCTGCATCCGCAATCCGGCGAAGTTTCCGTAAGCTGCGCCAGTATTCGTGCGTTGGATTCGTGCGGCGATCGCTGGCTGCTCTTTGCCTGATGGGCGCTGTGGCGTCCCCCCTTGCAGCCTGGGCCGAGCAGTCGGGGACAGGTGCCCCGCACTCGGGCACGGTCGCCGCCGAACCCCTGCCCCTGGCACCCCAGGTTAAGGGCAGTCGCCCCAAGGCGAACCCTTCGGTGCTGCCGCCGGCGGCCACCCAGCTGCTGCCCGAGGTTAGGGATCTTGCCGCACCCGCCTCCCTGGCGCTGCCCACCAAGCCCGTTCAGGTGCAGATCCGCGAGCTGCGGCCCATCAGCCTGCTCGAGGCCGAGAACCTCGCCGAAGTCAACAACCCCAACCTCAAGGCCATCGCCGCCCAGGTCGATCAGGCCCAGAACAACCTGCGGGCCCAGATTTCCCTCTGGTATCCCACCCTCAACATCAACGCCAACGCGCTGCCCTCCTACACCGGTGGTCAGCAGTTTTTTAGCGATTCCAATCAATTCACCCCCGACGGCCCGACCACTTCCAACCGCTGGTTCTACGGGGCCAGCGTGCAGGCCCAGTGGGCCCTGATCAACCCCCAGCGGGTGCCCGCCATCGCGGCGGCGCGCGATTCCTTTGAAAAGGCTAAGGACGCCTATCTCATCGCCCTGCGGGAGCTGCGCCTGCAGGTGGATGTCGCTTACTTCACCCTGCAGCAGAGCGACGATTCGGTGCGCATCGGCCAGGAGTCGGTGCGGGCTTCGGTGATCAGCCTGCGGGACGCCCGCGCCCGCTACCAGGCCGGTGTGGCCACCAAGCTGGAGGTGCTCGAAGCCGAGACCCAGCTTGCGCGTGATCAGCAGCTGCTGACCGAGTCGCTGGCGGGCCAGTCCATTGCCCGCCGCACCCTGGCCGCCCTGCTGGATCTGCCCCAGCAGGTCACACCCACCGCCAAGGACCCGGCCCGGGTCGTGGGCACTTGGCAACCCAGCCTGCAGGAGAGCATCATCGCTGCCTTTGCCTTCCGCGAGGAGCTCGACCAGGCCCTGCTCGACATCTCGATCGCCAACAGCACCGCCAACCAGGCTCTCGGAGCGGTGCAACCGTTTCTCAACGTCTTCAACACCCTGACCGCCGGCCGTTACCAGGGCAACCAGAACGTTATTGTCGACCTGCCCGGCAGCCAGGGCTGGAACGTCGACAACTCCATCGGTCTCGGTGTCACCTGGAACATCTTTGACGGTGGGGCGGCCGCCGCGCGGTCCCGGGCTGCCAAGGCCCAGGCCAGGCAGTTCACTTATCAGTTCGCGCAGCGCCGCGATGAGATCCGCCGCGATGTCGAGATCAGTTTCTACGAGCTCGAGAAGAACAACCGCAACTTGACCACCACAGCCCGCGAGGTGCTCTCGGCCCGCGAAGCCTTGCGTCTGGCTCGTCTGCGACTGGAGGCCGGCGTCACCACCCAGCGGGAAGTCGTCAACAACCAGCGCGATCTCACCAACGCCGAGGTGCGGCATTCCAATGCCATCAGTGACTACAACAAGCGCCTTGCCGAGCTGCGCCGGCGCACGGGCCTCGATCAGATCGCCCTGTGCACCCCGCCATCCCTGCCTGCTGTGAAGCCGTTGCTGGAAGGCACCTCCAAGGTTCCGGTTGAACAGCCACCGCTGCTGCCCGCCTGCAACGCCGCCAAGGCCATCTACTGAACTGGTGCGGGGACTCGGTCTTGCCGCAACCCTGAGGCTCGGCCTGTTTCAGGGCTGCTTGGGTTGCCTTGCGGTGATTTTTTCGGGTCTGCTCAACCGGGTCATGATCACCGAGCTGGCGTTCCCCGGTTTGCTCGTGGGCGGCGCGCTGGCGTTTGAGCAATTCGTGGCGCCGGCCCGGATTCTGTTTGGTCAGATCAGCGATGCCCATCCCATTGCCGGACGGTACCGCCTCCCCTACATCTGGCTGGGCACACTGCTGTTCTGTTGTTTTTCAGTGGCCTCGGTGCCGCTGATCTTTGCGGTAGGGCGTCTGCTCGACGCGGGCAGCTCCATCCCCCTAGCCCTGGGGGTGAGTGCTCTCTGCGGCCTGTTTGCGCTGTATGGGCTCTCGATCTCGATGGCGACCACGCCCTACCTGGCGCTGGTGATCGATCGCACCACCGAAGCCGAGCGACCCCGAGCCGTGGGGGTTATCTGGTGCATGCTCACGGTGGGCATCGTGATCGGCGCAATCCTGATCGCGGTGAGCCTCAAAGGCCTCGATGGCGTCACCGATCCGGCCCTGCTTGAACCGGCGCTGCTGGGCTTCATGGTCAAGGTGGCCGTGGCGGTGCTGGCGCTCACCCTGGTCGCCACCACTGGCAGCGAACCCAGCGGCAGGCTGCACACCTGGGCCGGCGATGGGTCCCCCTCGCCTGGGCGCGATGACGCCATCACCCTGGCGCAGTCCTGGACCCTGATCACCAGCAGCCGCCAGGTGCTGGTGTTCTTCGCCTTTCTGATGTGCTTCACCCTGGGGCTGTTTCTGCAGGACCCGATCCTCGAAAGCTACGGCGCTCAGGTGTTTGGCATGCCGATCGCGGCAACGGCCTCGCTCAACGCTTTCTGGGGTGTGGGCACCCTGGCAGGCCTGTTGCTGGCAGGGATCTGGCTCGTGCCAAGGCTCGGCAAGCTTGCTGCGGCACGCCTCGGCTGCCAGTTGATCGTGGTCACCCTGGGCCTGTTGGTGCTCTGCGGGTTCAGTGGCAGGGTTCCCCTTCTCAACGCCGTGCTGCTGCTGTTTGGTCTGGCGGCGGGCATCGGCACCAACAGCGCACTTGTGTTGATGCTTGACCTCACCCTGCCCCGGGCCGCCGGCACGTTCGTCGGGGTGTGGGGGCTGGCCCAGGCGCTCTCCCGCGCGCTCGGCAAGGTGTTCGGCGGCGGATTGCTGGATCTTGCCCAACAGCTGCAGCGCCGTCTCCAGCTGGGTGAGGATCCGTTTCCTGCCTTTGCCCTGGTGTTGGTGGTTGAAATGGTGGTGGCTTCCCTGGCCCTGGTGCTGCTCGCACGACTCAACCTGCGCCGGTTCAGGGAGGATACGGGTGTGAGTCTCAGCAAAGTGCTGGCCCTGGAGCTTGGATGAGCGCCCCTTCCCCACGGCCACCGCTGAGGTTCGATCTGGCAGAGCTGCTGGATCAGGTGGGTGAGCGACAGCGTGCCGACTTCGGCCATATGTCCTCCGATTTCAAGGCTGACGGCACCCTGATCACCGCCTGCGACCGATGGAGCGATCAGACCCTGGTCAATGGCCTGGCCCGTCTCTATCCCGGCGAAGGCGTCCTCAGCGAGGAAGGCCTGCAGACCGTTCCCACGACTCCGGCTTACTGGGTGGTGGATCCCCTCGATGGCACCACCAATTTTGCAGCGGGCATTCCCTACTGGGCCATTTCGATGGCGCGTTTCGAACAGGGGCGTCCGGTGCTGGCGATTCTCGATGTGCCTCCGCTGCGCCAGCGCATCGTTGCGGCTCTTGGCCAGGGAGCCTGGCGCAATGGCAAGTTCCTCGAGGCGCCATCGCTGCAGCCCCATCCGGCGGGATGCGCCTCCCTGTGCAGCCGGTCCATCGGCGTGCTGCAGAAGCTGCCCGACCAGCGCTTCCCTGGCAAAATCCGCATGCTCGGGGTGGCCAGCCTCAACCTGGTGAGTGTGGCCATGGGGCAGACCGTCGCCGCCCTCGAGGCCACACCCAAGATCTGGGATCTGGCTGCCGCCTGGCTGGTCCTGACAGAGCTGCGCTGCAGCCTGCGCTGGCTCAGGGCTTCACCTGAAGCTCTGGCTTCGGGTCTTGATCTGGCCCAGGTCGACTTCCCCTTGCTTGCCGCCGACCAGGACGCCACCTTGGAGCGCTTTCTGCCCTGGGCCAACGCCTTGGTCGAGCCCTGAGCGGCTGACATCCCCTGCTGAGCCAGGTATACGTCAACGTTGCGGTCTTGCTTGCTGAGCTTCTGTGCTATTGTTATTGGTCTGCGCGGTTCCTGGAAAGGCGGCGCGCAGGGCTTACAACCCAGGGGGATGCGTCCGCCGATGTTGTAGGTTTTGGAAGTCGCCGGGAGGCGACGCCCACCACCCTCCGAGAGGGGGAGAGCGAGGCAGCTGAGGCTGCTGAGTTTGTGTGGTGGAGGCACCTGGACAACTGAAACGTTTAGGAACTGATCGCTTTCACTGGCGCCTGAGTTACCTGAGACGGGGATGAGCCGAAGCGAGAGCTGAGGTTGGGACCTGTTGAGGGTGAGGAGGGAGCGAAAGAGCAGTGAGAGTGTGAGGTCCCGTCAAGAAAGACAGCAGCGGAAGCTGCGAGTGCTGCTTGAGGGTTCTGGTGGTGAGGTTTGCTTTTTCACGAGAGCGGAGCTTGCTGGAAGCCGGAGTCTGAGGGTGGTGCGACCGGATCTGAGATTCGGGAGAGACTGGAGGGAAGAAATTTCTGATAGCACTCTTTGAACCCTTCTGAACGAAGGAGGCTCCAACTACGGTTTTAAAGCTGAGAGGTTTTAGGGCAGTGGGTGACGAGCAAGTCAAGTTGAGGCAGGCGAGAGCCTGAGGTGAAACCCAGGAGTGGTGAGGCGAGAGCTGAACTGGAATGGGGTTGAACCGACCAAGAGGATTTGATCTACAACGGAGAGTTTGATCCTGGCTCAGGATGAACGCTGGCGGCGTGCTTAACACATGCAAGTCGAACGAACCTTCGGGTTAGTGGCGGACGGGTGAGTAACGCGTGAGAATCTGCCCTCAGGAGGGGGATAACGGCTGGAAACGGCCGCTAATACCCCATATGCCGAGAGGTGAAATGAAATTCGCCTGAGGATGAGCTCGCGTCTGATTAGCTAGTTGGTGGGGTAAGGGCCTACCAAGGCTTCGATCAGTAGCTGGTCTGAGAGGATGATCAGCCACACTGGGACTGAGACACGGCCCAGACTCCTACGGGAGGCAGCAGTGGGGAATTTTCCGCAATGGGCGAAAGCCTGACGGAGCAACGCCGCGTGAGGGATGAAGGCCT
>JAGWVJ010000037.1 GCA_018970945.1 Cyanobacteria bacterium REEB417
ACCACGGCGGGCCAGGCCCGTTCGCTCGCCAGGCAGGCCGATGCCACCGCCCAGCAGTTCGCCGAGCAGCGCAACGCCATTCGATTGCGGCTCGAGCAGGCCTTTTTCAACCATGAGGCCAGCCTCGCCAAGCTGGCGTCGGCCCGGCGAGGCCTGGCGGCGGCCCTCGAGGCCCTTCGCGACGTGCGCCTGCGTTACCAGGCCGGACTGTCGAGTGAGCTGGACCTCTCCAACACCCAGGAGCGCCTGATCGGGGCGTTGGTGAGCCGTCTCAACGCCACCGTGGGGGTCAACATCAGCTATGCCCAGATGCTGCGTGAGCTGCTGCCCATGCCCCGCGATCCGGTGGCCCCCCTGCGGCCCCAGCTGCAGCTGGCCCCAGTCCAGCAGCCCTGATCTGCAGCGATGGCCGTCCTGCAGCCCCTTCATCCGGCGGTGCGCAATGCCCTGCGGGTGGCGCTGGCGTCAGCCCTGACGATCGCCGCCACCCACTGGAGCGGGCGGGCCAGCACGTTGACCTACGGAATGCTCGCCGCCGTTCTGTTTGTCAACGACCGGCAGAACCGACCGGGTCGTCAGGCCTTGCAGCAGGTTGCCGGGATCGTGATCGGTGTCGTCGTGGCCCTGGTGCTTTACCCGTTCTCCAACGGCTGGTTCATGCTCAGCATCGCCCTGCTCTGTACGGGGCTGGTGGCCCGGGGCCTGGGCATGGCCGGGGGCATCGGCCTGGCCAACCTGGCCGTTTGGGAGATGTTGACGTTCTGCCAGTGCGAGCGCTTTGAGATGCGGCTGCTGGTCAACTACATCGTGCCCGGGTTGATCGGCATGGCGGCGGCGCTGTTTGCCACCTGGGTGGTCTGGCCTCCCCAGCCCCAGATGCAGGTGCGCCAGCTGGATCAATGGCTCAGCCGCCGCCTGCAGACCCAGCTGCAGGGACTGCGACGCTGGCTCGAGACCGGCGATGCGCCATCGGCGGTGTTGCACACCAGCGAGGTCCTGCCTCCGATTCAGGACCTGCAGCAGCTGGCCCGCGGCCCTTTGCGCCGCTGGGGACAGCTGGCGCTGCTCTGGCGTCAGGTCCTGCGCCAGTGGATCCTGCTCGAGGCCCAGATCCGCAGCCTGCCCCCGCTGCCGGGCACGCCGCTGCAGCAGCAGTTGCTCGATCGCCTGCAGTGGCTGGCCACAGCCGACCACGGGGGCCAGCTCCAACCCTGGCCCATGGCCGCGCCTGAGCAGTGGCTGGCCTGGAGTCGCTCCAGCGATGTCGCCCAGCTCCAGCCTTTGGCGATCGGTCTGCAGCTCGAGCAGCTGCGCAGCCTGCTGCGCAGCCAGGAGCTGTTGCGGGCTGCCCTGCTGCGCCAGGTGCCATGACGATCGCGTCGTCCACCACGCCCCTGCAGTCCACCCTGCGGCTGGTGCTGACCGTGGCCGTGGTGCAGGGTCTCGCTCACATCACAGGGTTGGCCGATGGCTACTACGCCTCCCTGGCGGTGCTCAGCGTCAGCGTCGGCAGCTACGGCGACACCCTTGAGCTGGGGCGCCAGCGGTTGCTGGGCACGGCCCTGGGCGCGGTGATCGTGCTGATCGCCTACCCGGCGCTCAAGGGGCTGCCGATGGTGGTGGGCTTACCCCTGGCCATGTTGCTGGCCCAGCTGCTGGCGGCGGCGCTGCGGCTCAGGGTGGGCTACACCGTCTGCCTGTTTGTGGTGGTGGTGGGATGGCTCGCCCACAACACCCAGCTCGACAGTTGGCTGCCGCTGCGGCTGATCTGGACCGCGTTGGGCGTTTTCCTGGCGCTGCTGTCGATCCGTCTGTTCTGGCCATCCCGCGCCCGCCTGGCCCAGCGCCAGGGCCTGCTGGATCTGCTCGATCGCCTGGGTGTGGTGCTCGCTGACCATCTGCTCCGGCCATCGCCGAGACGAGGGGGTGATCCCCTAGTGCGGGAGCTGCGCGAGCAGATGCTGGGTCTGCGCAGCCAACGCGGTGGGGCGCTGCGGGAGCTCGGCAGCGCCGCCGGCGAGCATCCGGTGGCCCAGATGTGGGCAGCCTTTGACGCCCATTGCGAGACCCTGATTCTGGTGCTGGATGGGATTCAGCGCCTGGGCACCCTTGGCTGGCAGCGGCCGGCCCTGCGCGGCCTGGCCGTGCGCCTGAGCGAGCGGGTGCTGGCGATGCAACAGCGGATGGCCCGCTGGCGCGAGCATCTGTTGCGCAATCCCCAGGCACTGCCCGATCCCCCCCTGCCGCTGTGGGTGCCGCAGAACCTGACCACCTGGGTGGATGAACCCAGCCAGCAGGCCCTGGCCACAGCCGAACTGCAGCAGCTGGCTACCCACCTGAACCTGCTCAACCAGCTCGAGCGCAGCCTGCACGAGACCGAACTGCGTTGGCAGCAGGCCTTAACGCGGGCGTGATGACCACCAGCGCTCGACCCTGTAGCCGAGAATCACCAGCAGCACCACCAGCCAGAACCAAAGTTCGGGTGCGTTGGCGTTGAACAGGATCAGCAGCAGCACCCCTTCGCCGATCAGCCAGGGCAGCTCCTGGCGCAACAGCGGGTTGCGGATCGCGGGCCGGCGCTGGAACATCACGGCAGGGTGTCGGGTTGTCTGAGGAAGGGGCGGTCCCAGAGCCGGTCGATCCGCAGGCTGCGGTAACCACCGGTCAGGGAGCGGAGTCCCGGCAACACATAGGTGATCGGCGTGCGCCATTCCACGTAGGCGTGGGTCGAGACCGTCAGGCCATCGCGCACCGGAAACACACCGCTACCGCCCGACAGCGTCCAGCGGTAGCCGTTGGGGCCCCTACCGCTCCTGGCCAGTTCGACTTCAGCCCGCATCACCGGGCCGTTCTTGGTGAGTTCCTGGGCCAGCTGCGGGTTGCCGATGGTGGTCGAGATGTCATCGGAGGTGGCCGGCAGGGTCAACACCTGGGTAACCCGGCCGATGATGCCGCCGAATCGGCCCCGCTGGTTCCAGCCCGGCACCACTTCGACCTCGAGGCCCAGGGGCAGGCGCCGGGCATCGGCCGGGTCAAAGTAGGCGACGGCCTTGAGCGGTTCATCCGTGGCGGCGGGCTGGGCCGGGCGGCCGATGGTGCCAAGCCGCTGCCCGGTGCCCACGGTCTGCCCAGGAATCACCTGCAGGTCGAGCACCGTGCCGTCGCGTTCGGCGGTCACCGTGCCGTCGTAGGCGATCTGGGCTTCGGTCACCCGGATCTGGCGCTTGAGATCGTCGATCTGGTAGCGCCGTTGCAGGGCCTGGGTCTCGATGGTGAGCTTGACCTGCTGATAGCTGGTGAGCAGGTTCTTCTCCTGCGTCTTGGTGTCGTCGAGACTGACACTGGTGCTGGTGAGGTTCTGCTGGGCGCCGACCACGGTGCTCGACAGTGGCGCCACCACCTGGCGACGGGTCAGCCAGTCAAGGTTGCGCAGCTGGGTGCTGTAGGTGCTCTGCAGGGCCCGGTAGCGCCTGGCGTCATCGCGCAGCTTGGCCAGGGAGGTGTCGAGGGCGGTCTTCTCGGTGCTCAGCCGCAGCGCATCGCGGGACGTCAGTTCGCGGTTGTGCCGCTCCAGCTGGGCCAGGTTGCCCCGCTGCTGGGCCAGCTGCTTCTCGAGCACCGGCAGGTACAGGCGCATCAACACGTCGCCCTTGCGAACCCGGTCACCGGTGCGCACGGCCATGCTTTGCACCTGGCCCCCCGCGCGGGCGTTGAGCACACCGGCATTGTTCGGGTAGATCAGCACCCCCTTGCCCATCACTTCGGTGGGCACCGGCCAGAACAGCGCCCACAGCACGATGGCGCCACCCATGCCCCCCAGGCAGACCCCCACCTGGTCATGGTCGCTGAGGCCCTCCCAGCGTTGCTGCAGCCTGAGCAGACGACCCTTCAGCCCCTGGGGTTGTGGCGCTGGATCGCTGGAGAGTCCTGCCGTCATGGCACCCATTTTCCCACAGTCGGTCGTGCTTGTCAGCCAGCCTGGGCGCTGATGCGGGCCGCCAGTGCCGCCGCCGCTGCCGGCAGCTGGGCGAAGGCCCCGCTGAAACCCGCCAGCACCCACAGGCGCTCGCCAGCGGGCTCCACCAGCGGAACCCCATCGCTGCAGAAGCTCACAGCTGCCTGCCGGTAGTGCCCAGGGCCGTCGGCCAGCCCGGGCCAGCGGCGGGCCAGCTCGGCCCGCAACCGTCGCTCCATCAGGGCCGGCTCGGGCGGAGGGCCCGGATCGGGCTCAGGGCGCACCAGGGTGATCTGACCGGCCAGCAGGCGCTCGCCGCAGGGCACCAGCCCCCCATCGACGATCCAGCACTCCTGCTGCAGGTCTGCCGCCTGCTGTTCGAGCCGTTGGCGTTCGAAGCGCTCGGGCAGGCGCGCCAGGCCCCGCGGCCAGGCGGGTCTGAGGCCAGCCGGCAGCTCCAGGATCCCGGCCCAGCTGCAACGCAGCCGCCGATCGAGCTGGGGCGCCAGGCGGCGGCAGCCGCCGCCGCAGGCCAGCACCACGGGGCCCCGGGCCAGCAGCGGCGCCAGGGCGTCGGGGTCGTGCAGCTGCTGGGTCAGTCGCTGCACCCCACAGCGCTGCAGCGCTGCGGCAACGCCGCTTGCAAAGCGCTGCGGGTCGACCTGCAGGCCTGGCAGGGGAAGGCCCCTTGGGCCCAGCTGCAGCCAGCGGCGACCCAGGCCCAGATCGCCATGGCGCTGTTGCAGCCGTTTCCAGCCGCCTGCGGCCGCTGGTGCCAACAGGCCGTAGCTGAGGGCCGTGGCGGTGTCGCTGCGGCCGCTGTCGAGCAGATGGACCGGCAGGCCGCGCTCGGCCAGTTCCAGGGCCAGCAGGCTGCCCGCCAGGCCAGCCCCGATGACCGTGATCAAACCAGCAGCGAGAACGAGCGGATCACCTGGTCGAACAGCTCCTTGACCTTGGGCCAGCGCACCTCGTTGGTGCTGGCCGCCAGGGTGTAGAGCCGGCCGCGGTCGACCACCACGGTGGCCAGCTCATGACGGTCGCGGTCAGCGAGGTGAACGCTGTACTCGAGGTCGTAGAAGGTGTGGCCGGCTTCGTCGCGCTCGCGTGCCTCGACCAGCGTGGCCTCGCGGCCGCTGCCCTCGGGGGCGATCGCGGTGCGGCGCAGCCGCTCGCCCACGGCCACGGCACTGCCCAGCTGGCTCAGGTCGTCGTCGCCGTCGACCTGGGAGATCACCAGGCTGAGGGTCTCGTCGCTGTTGATCAGGTCGTGAAACACCACCTGGGGGCCGCCGCTCACCTGCACCCGGGTCCAGCCGGTGGGGTAGAGAAAGGCATAGCGCCCGTCGGGACTCTGGAAGCTGTTGAGGCCGGCTGCGGCGGCGCTGCAGCTGGCCAACACCACGCCCAGCAGCAGGCTCGCCAGCAGGGCCCGCAGACGGGGCAACGGGTTCGGGGAGGTGGGCAGACCCATGGGCGCACAACAGTTGGCCGGAGCCATTCTGGACCGTGGCTTCCTGGGAAGACTGGTCCCCTGGCCGTTCTCCCTAGAGTCGGAGCATCTGCGGCGGAACCCTGAGCGGCTTCACGCGCCCGTTGGCACGGTTGATCGACCAGTTCGAGCGCCTGCCCGGCATCGGACCGCGCACCGCCCAGCGGCTGGCGCTGCACCTGTTGCGCCAGCCCGAAGACCAGATCCGCGCCTTTGCGGATGCCCTGCTGGCGGCCCGCAGCCAGGTGGGCCAGTGCCGCTGCTGCTTTCACCTGTCGGCGGAGCCGCTGTGTGAGATCTGCCGCAATCCCGAGCGCCGCAACGGCCAGCTCTGCGTTGTTGCTGACTCCCGCGACCTGCTGGCGCTGGAGCGCACCCGGGAGTTTCAGGGGCGCTATCACGTGCTGGGCGGACTGATCTCCCCCATGGATGGGATCGGCCCCGAGGCGCTCCAGATCCAACCCCTGGTGCGTCGCGTCGCTGGGGCGGGCAACGATCGGGGCGATGACGGCGGTGGTGCCGACCCTGGCAATGATGCCGCTGTTGGCGATCCGGGCAGCGCCGGGGTTTGCGATTCACCGATCAGCGAGGTCATCCTGGCCCTCACCCCCAGTGTCGAGGGGGACACCACCAGCTTGTACCTGGCGCGATTGATCAAACCGTTCACCACCGTCAGCCGCATCGCCTACGGCCTGCCCATGGGCAGCGAGCTCGAATACGCCGATGAAGTGACCCTGGCGCGGGCGTTTGAGGGCCGCCGCGCGGTGGAGTAAGCCGATGGCGCCAACCGCCGGCAGCCAACCCATCGGCAGAACCAGCCGCTACAGCGCCATCGCACCGGCCGAGCGTCTGCCCAGCTGGATCCGCTCGCCCATCGGCAACGCCAGCGAGCTGGAGCGGGTGCAGGGGGTGGTGAAGCAGCAGAGGCTGCACACCATCTGCGAGGAGGGCCGCTGCCCCAACCGTGCCGAGTGCTACGCGGCCGGCACTGCCACATTTTTGCTTGGCGGCTCGATCTGCACCCGCAGCTGCGCCTTCTGCCAGGTCGACAAGGGTCAGGCGCCCGAACCCTCGGACGGGGCAGAGGCCGAGCGGGTTGCCGGTGCCGTAGCCGCGCTGGGGTTGTCGTATGTGGTGCTGACGGCGGTGGCCCGCGACGATCTGCCCGACCATGGCGCTTCGCTCTTCACCGCTGCCATGGCGGCGATCCGCCGGCGCACCCCCGGAGTGGCGATTGAAGTGCTCACCCCCGACTTCTGGGGCGGCCATCGCGATCAAACCGAGGCCTTGGCGGCGCAACGGCAACGCTTAGCAGCCGTGCTGGCGGCCGAACCGGTCTGCTTCAACCACAACCTCGAAACGGTCGAGCGCCTGCAGGGCGAAGTGCGCCGCGGTGCCACCTACCGCCATTCGCTGGGGTTGCTGGCGGCGGCCCGGCAACTGGCGCCCCCCATCCCCACCAAGAGTGGGCTGATGCTGGGCCTTGGCGAAACCCGCGACGAGGTGATCGCGGCGATGCGCGATCTGCGGGCGGTCGCGTGTCAGCGCCTCACCCTGGGCCAGTACCTGCGCCCGTCGCTGGCCCACATTCCGGTGGCCCGTTACTGGACGCCGCAGGAGTTCGATGAACTGGGTGCGATCGCCCGCGAGCTGGGCTTTGCCGAGGTGCGCTCCGGGCCGCTGGTGCGCAGCAGCTATCACGCGGGCGACTGAAGTTGCCGCCAGGCGCGTGCCAGCCCTTCGTTGACATCGCCCCGCATCAGCAGTCCCGCCCCGCCCCAAAGCAGTCGCGGCGCCAGATCGAGGGGCCCCGCCCCCAGCTCGCGCAGGGGCGCAAAGCCCAGACGTCTGAAGTAGCGCACCAGCCGGCGGTGCTGGCTGTCGTTGTCACGAATCGCCAGCAGCGTGGCCTGGCGGCAAGGGGTCGCCTCCTGGGCCCAGGCGAAGGTCGCGGCCCAGATCAGAAGCCCGACATCGGCGGTTGATCCGCTGCCGCCCTGCACCCGCATGGTGTCGAGCCGCAGGCCCCCATGGCTGGGCAGGGCCCAGCCCTTGAGTTCGCCCAGCAGCACCAGCGAGGCTGGGCCTTGTGGGGTTGGGCTGCCAGTGTTCTGGCGTCTGGCCACGCCGACCCGCAGGGTCCAGACCAGCCCTGCAACCTTGGTCACATTCAATCGCAGCAGCAGGTCGCGGCGACGGGCCTGGCTCTCCAGCTGGTGCAGATCTGGCGCGCGCATCAGGTGACTCCTCGGCAACGCATGGCATCAGACGACGGCAGAAAGCAAGAGATAGCGACAGGTCACGGCAGTTAGGGGCAGGAAGCAATCCGTAGTGACCGATGGTGGCGGATGGCGACACATCGGCTCTCTCCCTCCCTCTCTCTGGCACGCCAGGCGGCCCCGTCGGGTTTGTTCACCGCTGCCAGGGTGCGGCCAGCAGCACAGCCGAGAGGGGGAGCGCTCCGCCATACAGATGGGGAAACAGCTCGCCGCTGTCGGGGGCGGGTTCATGGCGAACGTCAAGCCCCGCGGCGGCCAGCCGGTCCGGCTCAAGGTGCAGCACTACAACCTCGCCGCTTTGTAGATCGCCGTAGAAGCGCCTGGCGGTGGGTTCGACCTGGTGGGCGTCGCTCAGGTGGATGAACCCCACCTCGCCCAGGGTGCGCCCCCGGGTCGCGTGGCAGTACGCGCCCTCGGCGCGGGCGGCCTGCCAGTCGCGGGCCAGGGCCAGGTGATACAGCCAGCCGGGTGAGCGCCACGGCCAGCGTGCTGCCCAGGGCGGCTCCAGCACGGCGCGCAGTTCAGCACTGGCCGACAAGCGCTGCAGCCACGCCTGCAGGGCAACCAGCATGGGTTCGGCATCAAACCCCGAGGGATCGGCCAGTCGGAACTGCCGCACAAAGGGCAGCAGGGCCCAGTCGGCCAGTGACGGCTGCCCGCCCAGAAGCCAGCCACCGTGCAGCAACCGCTGGTTCCAGCCGCGCAGGATCACCAGGGCTGCCTGGCGGTGCTTGTGCCGTTCTGAAACGCCAGCGGTGCCATAGCGACTGGCGTATTTGAAGCGATCGAGATGGTGCTTGAAGGGGCCGTCGTTCTGGGCGACCAGGGCGTGGATGGCCTGGTGTTCAGCGGCCGAACGGTCCTGCCACCAGCCCCTCGGGTCCTGACGCTCCAGTGCCCACTGCATCACCGCCAGGCTTTCGGTCAGCACGATTGGCTGACCATCGCCAGCATTGCCATCGCCAGCGGCGCCCAGCACCAGCGCTGGCACGGTGGCGTTGGACGAGGTCGCCAGCAGTTCGGGGGGCTTGGCCTTGAGGGCCACCTCGCGCAGCTCAAGGTCGGCTCCGGGTTGGAGGCCGCTGGCAGCCAGGGCCAGACGGGCCCGGATCGCAAAGGGACAGCGCCTGAAGCTGTAGAGAACAGGCGGGTGCACGGTTCAGCGCAAGTAGGCCCAGGCCATGAACAGGATGGTGGCCACAAGGCTGGTGGCTTGAAAACGCCGGTCTATTCGATTGATGCGTGCCGTGACCGCCCCCAGCTTCTGCTCATATCCTGGGCTTTCAGCATTGATGGAAGCGCATTGATTCGCGCTCCAAACGAAGAGGATGAAAAGTGCAACTGTAACGGTGTAGCACCACAAATACACGAGGTCCAGGAAGGTCAGATAGCTGAGTTGCGGAATTGTGATTTCGTAGGACTGTTGCATGACCACCAGAGTCAGCAGGGCAGCAGAAGGAATGGCGATCCTGGCGTCACTGAGGCGTGCAGATACGGCGGGTCCTACGAAGACTGTCAGCATCACGATCAGGATTGGAATCAGCCATTGACCGATTGCGGTGATCGGATGGGTGTTGAACACGGTCAGGATGCGTACCTGGGAAAAGGCTTTGCGGTTGTTTGCTGTTGCGAAACTTGAGTCGTCGGAATAGCGATGTAGGAAGGGATCCAGTCGGGCTCCCTTGAATTCAAGGCCTGGGATGTCGATCAGGCTGCCGATCGGGTCGGACTGCTCCGCATCGGCAACCAGGCTGATCGGGGTTGGACCATTGAGGGCGAATTCTTCCTGAGCGATTTCAAAGCGAATCGGAATTTCCATGGTCTGGAAGGGGAATTGGTGGAAATCAAGTTCTTCTGTCCAGAAATGGCCTGAGAATCTGAAGGCCTGTTCTCGGCTGCCATCCACCAGGATCCTGGGGGCTTTCAACATCGGCTCGTAGAGAAAGTCGTAGGAGACGATGTTGTTGGGAAAATCAATCAGTTGACGCGGCTCGATTTCGCTGGCATCCATCCATTGCTGAACAGTTTCTGGCCACTGCAGCCAGAAATAACCGTTGGACATGAATGTCTGTGTTGCCAGTTCAACGTTGTAGATGTTGCTGATATGGATGCCGATCCTGATGACCTGAGGTGGCTTGTTGCTCTCGTTCGCGCCGCTGGCGGCGGCCGCGAAGGATGGAAGCTGCACGAACTGATTCTTGGCCGTCAACAGCTGCTGGGGCTGCTGGCGCGGCTTGAACTGCTCCCGGTGCCAGATCCCCAATCCCAACACCAGGATCAGCACGAGTCCAAGAACGGCTGTCGTCCTCCTCCGGTTGCTCATGGTTTCACCGGCACCCCAGCTCCGGCTATCGGCCTGCGCTGGGCCTCAAGCTGACGTTGCCGCTCGGCAAAGCGAGCCCGATCACTGTCGCTGAAGCGGTTGATGCAGTGGTGGCAGCTGATTCCTTCGCGGTAGGCGGGATGTTGCCGTGCTTCGGGTGGCAGGGGCAGGCCGCAGGCAAAACAGAGGCTGTGGCTACCCGGCTCGAGCCGGTGGTTGACCGTGACGCGCTGGTCAAACACAAAACACTCGCCCTGCCAGCTGCTGCGCTCCTCAGGGATCTCCTTGAGGTAGCGCAGGATGCCCCCCTGCAGATGATGCACTCCCGCAAAGCCCTGTTGCAGCAGGTAGGCGGTGGCCTTTTCGCAGCGGATGCCGCCGGTGCAGAACAGGGCGAGCGCCCTGGGCTGGCGCTCCTGTACGAGGGGACGCAGCTGCTGCTCCACCCATTGCGGAAAGGCGCGGAAGCTCTCGGTACCCGGGTCGATCGCCCCCCTGAAGCTGCCCACGGCCACCTCGTAGCTGTTGCGGGTGTCGATCACCAGGGTGTCGGGGTCGTTGATCAGGGCGTCCCACTGCGCAGGTGGCACATAGGTGCCCACCCCCTCGGTCGGGCGCACCGTGGGACATCCCATGGTGACGATCTCACGCTTGATCCGCACCTTGAGCCGGGCGAATGCCTGCTGGTTGGCCCAGTCCAGCTTGGCCTCGAGGGGCTCCATGCCCTCGAGTTGCCGGAGTCGCTGCAGCACCCGCTGCACGCCCGCCTCGGGACCGCTGATGGTGCCGTTGACCCCCTCGCGCGCCAGCAGGATCGTGCCCCGCACCGCGATGCCGGAGGCGAGGCCGTGCAGTTCATCCCGCAGCGCCGGCAGGGCTGCTGGGGACAGGGCGCTGAAGCGGTAGAAGGCTGCCACCTGGAAGCCAGGTGCCGGGCATGGCTCCATCGTCAACCCTGCCAGGGGGTGACTCCGGCGGCGGCCAGCAGCTCCCGGTCGGCTTCGGCGGCGGGGTTGCCGGTGGTCAGCAGGGTGTCGCCATAGAAGATCGAATCGGCCCCTGCCAGCAGGCACAGGATCTGGGCTTCGCGGCCAAGTTGCTCGCGGCCGGCGCTGAGGCGCACCCGGCTGCTGGGCATCAGGATCCGGGCCGTGGCCACCATGCGTACCAGCTCGAGTGGGTCGACCGGCGGCAGTGCCTCGAGGGGGGTGCCTTCGACCGCGACCAGGGCGTTGATCGGCACGCTTTCGGGGTGGGGGTCCAGGTTGGCCAGCACCTGAAGCAGCGAGGCGCGATCGCGCAGGCTTTCGCCCATGCCGATGATGCCGCCGCAGCACATCGAAATGCCGGCCTGGCGCACCCGTTGCAGGGTCTCAAGCCGCTCCTGGTAGGTGCGGGTGCTGATGATCCGGTCGTAGTGCTCGGGGCTGGTGTCGAGGTTGTGGTTGTAGGAGGTGAGCCCCGCCTCGGCCAGCCGCTGGGCCTGGGTGGTGCTGAGCATGCCGGCGGTGACGCAGGCTTCGAGGCCGAGCGCGCGTACGCCACGCACCATGGCCAGCATCGCCTCAAAGGGGGCGCCATCGCGGATCTCGCGCCAGGCCCAGCCCATGCAGAAGCGATCGGCGCCGGCGTCCCTGGCGGCACGGGCCCGCTGCAGCACCGGCTCGACCTGCAGGGCGAGATCGCTGTGCCCCGTGACATCGCTGCTGTGGTGCATCGACTGGGGGCAGTAGGCGCAGTCCTCCTCGCAGCCGCCGGTCTTGACGCTCAGCAGCGAGGCCAGCTGGACCCGGTAACCGGGGTTGGCCTCGCGGTGCACCGCCTGGGCCTGCCACAGCAGATCCATCAACGGCAGCGCCAGCAGAGCCTCGATCTCGGTGATGGACCAGTCGTGGCGCAGGCTGGCCTGGGATTGGGTCGGGGTGGTCGTCAAGGCTGGTGTGCGGCGGGTTCAACGCCCGGTTCAACATCCGGTTCAACACAGGCTTGAACACGTGCCCCAACTCCCGGATCAACACCGCCGAAGCGGCGCTGCCGGTTTTGGTAGTCGAGCAGCGCCGAGACCAGGGCCCGTGCGTCGAAATCGGGCCAGAGCACATCGGTGATGTGCAGCTCGGCATAGGCCAGCTGCCAGAGCAAAAAGTTGCTGATGCGCAGCTCACCGCTGGTGCGGATCAGCAGATCGGGGTCGCGCTCGCCGGCGGTGTGCAACTGGGCGGCGAACTGCGTCTCGTCAATGCTGGCCGGGTCGAGCTCTCCACTGGCGGCCTGTTCGGCCAGCCGGCGGGCGGCGTGCACCAGTTCGGCGCGTCCGCCGTAGTTGGTGCACACGTTGAAATGGATGCCGCCATTGCCGGCCGTGCGGGCGGTGGCGTTGGCGATCAGCGCGCGCAGGCCGCTCGGCAGCGGATCCAGGTCACCCAGAAAGCGGATGCGCACCTGCTCGCGCTCGAGGGCCTCGAGCTCCCGCGCCAGAACGCGCTCAAACAGCGCCATCAGAAAGCTGACCTCTTCCCCGGGGCGATTCCAGTTCTCGGTGGAGAAGGCGTAGGCGGTGAGGGCGCCGATGCCCCAGTCGCTGCAGAGCCTGAGCGTGCGCTTGAGCGCTTCGACCCCTTCGCGATGGCCCATGACCCTGGGCAGGCCGCGGCGACTGGCCCAACGGCCGTTGCCGTCCATGATCACCGCCACATGGGCCGGCAGCCGCGCCGGATCGAGCCCGGCGGGCAGCGCTTGCTGGCTCAGGGTGCTGGTGGTCGCCAGGGCGCGACTCATCCGCGGGGTTCCGGCGTGTCCTTGGATACGCTACGCCCTGCGGGCAAGGCGAGGGCTTCGCTCAGCAGGTCGTGCAGGCGATTGCTGGTGATCGGGCGCTCCAGTCGGCCCTGGCTGGCCAGGGACAGGGTGCCGGTCTCCTCGGAGACCACGATCACCAGGCAGCGGTCAAAGCGTTCGGTGAGCCCCAGCGCCGCCAGGTGGCGCGTGCCATAGCGGTTGATGCCCTGCCGCGACAGCGGCAGGATCACGCCCGCCGCCAGGATGCGTTTGCCCTTCACCAGCACGGCGCCGTCATGCAGCGGCGTGTCGCTGGCAAAGAGGTTGAGCAGCAACTCCACCGACAGCTGGGCGTCGATGGCGATACCGGGATTGAGAAAATCCTCGGGGCGCAGATCGCTGCCAAGATCGATCACGATCAGGGCACCTCTGCGCAGTTGCGAGAGCCGTCCTGCCGCTTCGCTGAGGGTCGCCACCGCCCCCGAAGCCAGTTGGTCGCGGCTGCGATCTCCCACCAGCACCCGCAGCCTGCCGGTGCCCAGCAGCTCCATCAGCCGGCGCAGATCCCCCTGCCAGAGAATCGCCAGGGCCAGGCTGCAGGCCAGCACCAGGGCATCCACCAGCTTGCTGGTGAGCGGCAGGTTGGCGTAACGCTGGACCACCCAGGCCAGCGCCACCAGCATCAGGTAGCCCCGCAGCAGCCATAGGGTGCGGGCTTCGGTGACCCGTCCCAGCAACAGCACACCCAGGCCCACGGCACAGAGCAGGTCGAGCAGCAGACGCAGGTCGATGGCCAGGGTGCCGATCCCTCAAGGGATCCGGCGTGAGTGTCGACCCTCAGGTTATCGGGGCGAGGCGCGCTGGCACAACGTCGTAGCGCAGTAGCTCCTCCGGCTGTTCACGGCGCTGCACCAGTTCGGCGATGCCACTGCTGACCAGTACGGCCGCAGGCCTGGGGATGCGGTTGTAGTTCGACCCCATCGAGGCGTTGTAAGCACCGGTGGCGAACACCACCAGCACATCACCGGGAACCGCCGGCGGCAGGGCAACATCCTTGAGCAGCACGTCGCCCGATTCGCAGTGCTTGCCCGCCACGGTCACGGTCTCGCCGGCGGGGGCGTTGGGTCGGTCCGCCAGCACCGCGGTGTACCGCGACTGATAGGTGATCGGCCGCGGGTTGTCGCTCATGCCTCCGTCCACCGAGAGGTAGGTGCGGATGCCGGGTATCTCCTTGCAGCTGCCGACGCTGTAGAGGGTCACCCCGGCGGTGGCCACCAGGGAGCGTCCCGGTTCGCACAGCAGCCGCGGCAGTGCCAGTGCGCGCTCCTGGCAGGCCCGAACCACGGCCTCGGCCACAGTCTGCACCCAAGCGTCGATGCTCGGCGGGTCGTCGCTGGCGACGTAGCGGATGCCCAGTCCGCCTCCCACGTTGAGATCGTTGACCGGATGGCCCAGGCTGCGGGCCAGGGCCAGGGCATCGGCCATCACCCCGGCCAGGTCGCGGTGGGGCTGCAGCTCAAAGATCTGGGAGCCGATGTGGGCGTGCAGGCCGTTGAGGCGGGCCCAGCTGCAGCCCTGCAGGTGGCGCAGCACGGTTTCGAGCTGGTCGGGGTCAAAGCCGAACTTGCTGTCGAGGTGCCCGGTGCGGATGTACTCATGGGTGTGGCATTCAATGCCGGGGGTAAAGCGCAGCATCAGCTGCACCGGAGCGTTCAGACCGGGGGCCAGCTCGGCCAGCAGCTCCAGGTCGCGCCAGTTGTCGGCCACGATCGTGACGCCGGCGCCGGCTGCCAGGGCCAGCTCCTCGGCCGATTTGTTGTTGCCGTGCAGCACGATCCGCCCGGGAGGCATGCCCCCCTGCAGGGCCGTCAGCAGCTCGCCGGCCGACACCGCATCAAGCCCCAGTCCCTCGCTGGCCACCAGGGCGCTCAGGGCCAGGGAACTGTTGGCCTTGGAGGCATACAGGGCCAGCGAGGGGCCTGGATAGTGGGCCTGAAGCGCCTCGCGGTAGGCACGGCAGGTACCCCGCAGGGTGGCCTCGTCGAGCACGTAGAGCGGTGTGCCGTAGGTGCGGGCCAGTTCGCTCAGGGTGCAGCCGCCCACCTGCAGGCGTCCATGGGCATCGAGGGTCGTGCCCAGGGGGGTCAGGTTGCGGTTCGGACTGTGCAGGTCCTGGTCCTGTTCAAACATGGCGGGCAGCGCCGCAGGCTGGCTGGAGATCACCATGACAATCGCGGCCCGCACAAGGTCAGCCCATGAATGTACGGAATCCGTCGCTGCGGCAGTTGACCATCGCCGACCTGGAGGCCTGCCGGGCCCTCGATCAGGAGGCCCTGGGCGGTCTGTGGAGCGAGACCCAGTGGCGCACCGAGCTGGCCGACGGACGGCGGCCAGGCGTGGGAGTGTGGCAGGCCGAGCGCCTGGCCGCCATGGCCTGCGGCTGGCTTGTGGTCGATGAGCTGCACATCACCCTGGTGGCCACCCACCCAGGCCAGCGCCGCCAGGGACTGGGGCGACTGGCGTTGTCGGCGCTGTTGCAGCGAGGGGTTGGGGCCGGTGCCGTCCACGCCACGCTGGAGGTCGCCGCCGCCAATGCCGCCGCTGTGGGCCTGTATGCCGCCCTGGGTTTTCAGAGCGCAGGGGTTCGTCGCGGTTACTACCGCAATGGCGACGACGCCCTGATCCAATGGCTCAGGCTTCCCGCAAGATCGCAGTCTGGGGAGTAGGGGAAACCGGCATTTCCTGTCGATTAAACCCCCCACTTTTGGGCCTTCGCGTGTTGCTAACTGGCCGCATAACGCCTGTGGCGGCAGCGCTTCTGCCCGTCTTGCGCCGCAATTCACACCACCCCTGCCAACCCTGATAGGTTGGAGCCATCAAGCGTTGGCCTGGGCCATGTTCGAGCGGTTTACCGAGAAGGCCATCAAGGTGATCATGCTGGCCCAAGAGGAGGCCCGCCGCCTCGGCCACAATTTCGTGGGCACCGAGCAGATCCTGCTCGGGCTGATCGGCGAGGGCACCGGCGTCGCCGCCAAGGTGCTCAAGTCGATGGGGGTCAATCTCAAGGACGCCCGCGTCGAGGTCGAGAAGATCATCGGCCGCGGGTCCGGGTTCGTGGCGGTTGAAATTCCGTTCACACCGCGCGCCAAGCGCGTGTTGGAGCTCTCCCTGGAAGAGGCCCGCCAGCTCGGGCACAACTACATCGGCACCGAGCACCTGCTGCTGGGCCTGATCCGCGAGGGCGAGGGTGTCGCTGCGCGGGTGCTCGAAAACCTGGGCGTCGACCTGGCCAAGGTGCGCACCCAGGTGATCCGCATGCTCGGCGAGACCGCCGAGGTCGCCGCCGGTGGTGGTGGTGGCAAAGGATCCACCAAGACCCCCACCCTCGACGAGTTCGGTAGCAACCTCACCCAGCAGGCCACCGACGGCAAGCTCGACCCGGTGGTGGGCCGCCAGAACGAGATCGAGCGGGTCATCCAGATCCTGGGTCGCCGCACCAAAAACAACCCCGTGCTGATCGGAGAGCCCGGCGTCGGTAAGACCGCCATCGCCGAGGGTCTGGCGCAGCGGATCAACAGTGGCGATGTGCCCGACATCCTTGAAGACAAGCGCGTTCTCACCCTCGACATCGGCCTGTTGGTGGCCGGCACCAAATACCGCGGTGAGTTCGAGGAGCGCCTCAAGAAGATCATGGAAGAGATCCGGGGCGCGGGCAATGTGATCCTGGTGATCGACGAGGTGCATACCCTCATCGGAGCCGGTGCCGCCGAGGGTGCCATCGACGCCGCCAACATCCTCAAGCCGGCGCTCGCCCGTGGCGAACTGCAGTGCATCGGCGCCACGACCCTCGACGAGTACCGCAAGCACATCGAGCGAGATGCCGCACTGGAGCGTCGCTTCCAGCCGGTGATGGTGGGCGAGCCCTCGGTCGACGACACGATCGAGATCCTGCGCGGCCTGCGCGAGCGCTATGAGGCCCACCACCGTCTCAAGATCGCCGATGAGGCCCTGGTGGCTGCGGCGACCCTGGGGGATCGCTACATCTCCGACCGCTTCCTACCCGACAAGGCCATCGACCTGATCGACGAGGCCGGCAGCCGTGTGCGCCTGCTCAATTCCAAGCTGCCCCCGGCGGCCAAGGAGATCGACAAGCAGCTGCGCGCTGTGCAGAAAGACAAGGAAGACGCCGTGCGGGAGCAGGATTTCACCAAAGCCGGTGAGCTGCGCGACAAGGAGGTTGCGCTGCGCGAGCAGATCCGCTCGATCCTGCAGACGCGCAAGGACGACGAGCCCGCTGCGCCCCAGGCCGACGAGGCCGGCACGGCCGCTATCGCCGTCGCCGAGGTGGCCGGTGCCGAAGCTGCCGATACCGACAAGGCTCCGGTTGTCACCGAAGAGGACATCGCCCACATTGTGGCCTCCTGGACCGGGGTACCGGTGCAGAAGCTCACCGAGAGCGAGTCGGTGAAGCTGCTCAACATGGAGGAGACCCTGCACCAGCGCCTGATCGGCCAGGACGAGGCTGTCAAGGCCGTGTCGCGCGCCATCCGCCGCGCCCGGGTGGGCCTCAAGAACCCCAACCGCCCGATCGCCAGCTTCATCTTCAGCGGCCCCACCGGCGTCGGCAAGACCGAGCTCACCAAGTCCCTGGCGGCCTACTTCTTCGGTAGCGAAGAGGCCATGATTCGCCTCGACATGTCGGAATTCATGGAGCGCCACACGGTCAGCAAGCTGATCGGTTCGCCTCCGGGCTATGTGGGCTTCAACGAGGGCGGTCAGCTGACCGAGGCGGTGCGACGCCGTCCCTACACCGTGGTGTTGTTCGACGAGATCGAGAAGGCCCACCCCGACGTGTTCAACCTGCTGCTACAGCTGCTCGAAGACGGCCGTCTGACCGACTCCAAGGGCCGTACGGTCGACTTCAAGAACACCCTGATCATCATGACTTCGAACATTGGTTCGAAGGTCATCGAGAAGGGTGGCGGCGGCCTGGGCTTCGAGTTTGGTGGTGGCGACGCTGAGGAGACCCAGTACAACCGCATCCGCTCGCTGGTGAACGAGGAGCTCAAGCAGTACTTCCGGCCGGAGTTCCTCAACCGCCTCGACGAGATCATCGTCTTCCGGCAGCTCAGC
>JAGWVJ010000064.1 GCA_018970945.1 Cyanobacteria bacterium REEB417
TGACTGTCGATCTGCAGGGTGAAGGGTTCGTGCTGCCAGAGCCTCTGGGTGCGGGCCCGGGCCCAGCACACGCCCTGGCTGGCGCTGGCGGCAACCTGATCGAGCGTCAGCTGTGCACCTTGAAGTGCTGCACCCTGGGGCAGTGAGGGTTGGCCGCAGCTCTGCTGATCGCTCGGATCGAGCTGCAGGCAGATGCCGAAGTGCAGTCGCTGTGGGTCGGCCGCCTTGGTGATCAGGTCGTGCAGGGTTGCTCCCAGCTGGGGATCGCGGTAACTCGCGATCTGCACAAAGATCCTGGGCCCCAATCGCCGTTGCCTACACCTGGATTCACCAGGGTAGTGATGCCAAGCTGATGGCGAGCTGGGGTTGGCATTGGCACGGCCGCTGAGCGACGACTGGCGCGATTGGCTGCGGCTCAACCGCGATCGGGGCTGTGACCGTGCCGTGCTCTATCGCCGTGCAGCCGATGAAGGCTTTGATCCCATGGCGATTGCCCTGGAACTGGGTACCCCTGAGCTGGCTCTCTTGCCGCGTGGTGTGGTCGCCGCTGCAGACGCGGGCTTCTGGCAGGCCATGGCCCAGGCCCCGCTCACGAACCCTGACCATCGGCCCCGGGCCTGGCGGCTCGACACCGATCGGGCCCAGATTTACGAGATTCCGGATCTGCTCAGCCCCGACGAGTGCACTGCCGTGATGGCGGCGATCGATGCGGCGCTGGTGCCATCGACCGTGACCCTCGGTCCCAGCGATTACCGCACCAGCCGCACCTGCCATCTGGCCAGCGCTGATGCTGCCCTGACCCGCGCCCTCGACGTCCGTTTTGCTGCCCTGGTGGGCGTTGACCCCGCCCTGGCTGAACCGTTGCAGGGACAGCGCTATGACCCGGGTCAATATTTCAAGGCTCACACCGACTGGTTCACACCCGGCACGGTCGAATTCGAGGAACACACCCGCCTCGGCGGGCAACGCACCTGGACCCTGATGGTTTACCTCAACACCGTCGAAGCCGGCGGTGCAACCGTGTTCAAGCCCATCGGCCGGCGCTTCATGCCGACGGCGGGCCTGGCCTTGGCGTGGAACAACCTGCATGCCGATGGCAGTCCCAATCAGGCCACCCTGCATGAAGCGATGCCGGTCGATCGCGGCCGCAAGTATGTGATCACCAAATGGTTCCGGGCCGAGCCCGGGCGCCTGGAACCTGGCCTCAGTTGAACATCTCGATCAGAACCTTGCCAATGGCACGGCCCAGGGATCGCCGGTTTGGCGGCAGCTCAGCAAAAAGCCCCCGCCGTGGGGCGGGGGCTTGGCTGGGTGCGGTCAGCAGCCTGGGGACTGATGATCAGTCGAGGTCAGGCATGGCCAGGGTGGGCTCGGCCTTGCGGTCGATGCCTTTCTCGAAACCAGCAGCGGCTGCGCGGGCGCGGCCGGCGTGCCAGAGGTGCCCCACCAGGAAGAAGAAGGCGAGCACGAACTGAGTCGCGGCCAGCCACTGGCGGATGTTCACGAAGTTCACCGAGTTGGGCTCGGTGATGATGCCGCCCACCGAGTTCAGTGAGGCGTTGGGAGCGTGGGTCATGTATTCAGCCGCGCGGCGCACTTGCCAGGGCTGAATGTCGTTCTGGAGCTTGTCGAGGCTCAGCCCGTTGGGGCCGCGCAGCGGTTCCAGCCAGGGGCCACGGAAGTCCCAGAAACGCATGGTCTCACCACCGAAGATGATCTCGCCGGTCGGTGAGCGCATGAGGTACTTACCCAGACCGGTGGGGCCCATGGCCGAACCGATGTTGGCTCCCAGACGCTGGTCACGCACCAGGAAGGTGAAGCTCTGGGCTTGGGAGGCTTCGGCGTTGGTGGGGCCGTAGAACTCCGAGGGGTAAGCGGTGTTGTTGAACCAGATGTAGGCCGAAGCCACGAAGCTCATCAGGCTCAGGGCGCCCAGGCTGTAGCTCAGATACGCCTCACCGTTCCAGATGAAGGCACGACGTACCCAGCCGAAGGGCTTGGTCACGGCATGCCAGATGCCACCGAAGATGCAGATCAAGCCGACCCAGATGTGGCCGCCGATGATGTCTTCCATCGAGTTGACCCCGATGATCCAACCCTCGCCGCCGAAGGGGGCGCGGGTCAGATAGCCGAAGATCACGCCGGGATCCAGAGTCGGATTGGTGATCAGGCGAACATCACCGCCGCCGGGAGCCCAGGTGTCGTAGACCCCGCCGAAGAACATGGCCTTGAAGACCAGCAGCAGGGCGCCAACCCCCAGGAGAATCAGGTGATAACCAATGATGTTGGTCATCTGGTTCTTGTCGCGCCAGTCCTGGGAGAAAAAGGTGGAGTAATTCTCCAGGATCTCGGGGCCGCGCAGGGCGTGATACAGGCCGCCCAGGCCGAGCACGGCCGAGCTGATCAGGTGCAGCACACCGACCACAAAGAACGGATAGAGATCGGTGACCTCTCCGCCGGGGCCCACGCCGTAACCCAGCGTGGCCACGTGGGGCATGCAGATCAGCCCCTGCTCGTACATGGGCTTGTCAAAGGTGAAGTGACTCACCTCAAACACCATCATGGCGCCGGCCCAGAACACCATCAGACCGGCGTGGGCCACGTGGGCACCCAGCAGACGACCTGAGAGGTTGATCAGACGTGCATTGCCAGCCCACCAGGCATAGCCGGTGGAGTCGAGGTCTTTGCCCCCGACCGCAATCAGACCGGAATTAAAGGGCGTTTCCACGGGGCAGGACCTCTTCAGGGAAGACGAAGTTTTCGTGAGGCTGGTCAGCGGGGGCCATCCAGGCGCGCAGACCTTCGTTCAGCAGGATGTTCTTGGTGTAGAAGGTCTCGAATTCG
>JAGWVJ010000065.1 GCA_018970945.1 Cyanobacteria bacterium REEB417
GGCTGACGGAGCCGACGGAGCCGATCGTGGCATCAAGGCGGTTCTGACCGGTGGCCCCTCGGGCGGCTGCATTCCGGCGGCGGCCCTCGACACCCCACTGGCCGACACCTCGCTCAGGGCGCTCGGGGCGCGGCTGGGGTCGGGCGGCATGGTCGTGCTGGGGGCCGCCACCGCCATGCCGGCCCTGGCCCGTTACTTCGTGCGTTTCTGTGCGGCCGAGAGCTGCGGCAAGTGCGTGCCCTGCCGTGCCGGCACGGTGCAGTTGCTCGAAGTTCTCGATCGTTTCTGCGAGGGGCGGGCCAGGGCCGGTGATCGGGTCTGGCTCGAGCAGCTCTGTGCCCTGGTGCAGAGCACCAGCCTGTGTGGTCTGGGCCAGTCGGCCCCCAATCCGGTGCTCAGCACCCTGCGCCATTTCGGCGAGGAGTACCGCACTGCATGAGCGTGATCACCCTGCAGATCGACGATCAATGGGTCGCCGTGCCAGCCGGTACCACTCTGCTGGCCGCCTGCGCCACGGTGGGGCTGAGGTTGCCACAGCTCTGCCACCACGAGCAGCTCACTCCCGTGGCCGCCTGCCGCCTCTGTCTGGTGGAGGTTCAGGGCAGTGAGCGGCCGCTGCCGGCCTGCCACACCACCGCCGCTGAGGCCATGGTGGTGCGCACGACCACAGACGCCCTGGTGCAGCAGCGGCGGCTGCTGATCGAGCTGTTGCTGGCCGAAGGCAACCACAGCTGCCCGGTCTGCGTGGCCGATGGTGCCTGTGAGCTGCAGGATCTGGCCGAGGCCCTGGGGGTGCATCAGCTGCGCGTCAGCGAGCAGCTGCCCAGGCGGGGGGTGGATGCCTCACACCCTCAATTCGTGCTGGATCACAACCGCTGCATTCTGTGCACCCGCTGTGTGCGCGCCTGTGACGAGCTTGAGGGCGCCCACGTCTGGGATGTGGGCTACCGCGGCAGCCACTGCCGCATCATCGCCGGGTTCGATCAGCCCTGGGGTGCCGTCGAGGCCTGCACCGCCTGCGGACTGTGCGTCGAGGTGTGCCCCACCGGGGCACTGGTGGTCAAGGAGACCGGTCCATGACCCTGGGGTCCCGGCTGCGTCTGGCCACGGTCTGGCTGTCGGGCTGCAGCGGCTGCCACATGTCGCTCTTGGATCTCGACGAATGGCTCTTTGTGCTCGCCGATCTGGCAGAGATCGTCTACTCACCGGTGGCGAGCGACTGCAAGATCTACCCCCCGCAGGTCGATGTATGCCTGGTTGAGGGGGCGGTCGCCAACCGCGACAACCTGGAGCTGGCCCTGCAGCTGCGGGCGTGCACCACTGTGGTGATCGCCCTGGGTGACTGCGCTGCCCTGGGCAACGTGACGGCCCTGCGCAACCTTTGCGGTGCCGGCGTGCAGCAGTCGGCAGGGGAGGCGCTTGACTGCGCCTACCGCCACCTCAGTGACGGCGAGGGAAGGGTCCCCACCGACCCGATCCTGCTGCCCCGGGTGTTGCCCCTGCACCGGGTGATCGCCGTTGACGGTGTCATTCCAGGCTGTCCGCCGACGGCAGCCGCGATTCGTGCGGCGCTGGAGACGCTGCTGCAGCGATGAGCGGCGCGGAGTTGCCCCTGGCCGCCGGGCGCACCATCACCGTGGCCCCGCTCACCCGCATCGAGGGCCACGGCCGCATCACCCTGCAACTGGATACCAACGGTCGGCTGGCCCAGGCCCGGTTCCATGTCGATGAGTTCCGGGGCTTTGAGTCCTTCTGCCTGGGGCGCCCCTATGGCGAAATGGGCGCCCTGACGGCGCGCATCTGCGGCATCTGCCCGGTCAGCCATCTGCTGGCGGCGGGCCGGGCTGGTGACCGTTTGCTGGGGGCTGTGGTGCCACCGGCGGCGCAGCGGTTGCGCACCCTGCTCAACCTGGCCCAGATCAGCCAGTCCCATGCCCTCTCGTTCTTCCATCTCAGCAGTCCTGACTGGCTGCTGGGCTGGGAGAGCGACCCGGCCAGGCGCAACCTCTTCGGGTTGATGGCCGCCGATCCTGAGCTCGCCCGCGCCGGCATCCGCCTGCGCCAGTTCGGTCAGGAGCTGATCGAGCGGCTGGCCGGTCGTCGCATCCATGCCGGCTGGGTGGTGCCCGGTGGGGTGCGCTCGGGCATCACCGAGACGACCCGGCGCTGGATCCTGCAGCAGTTGCCCGAAGCGCGGGCCTCGGTGCAACTGGCGCTGGACCGCTTCGTGCCCCTGCTCGATGGGCCGCTGCAGCGCGAACTGGCCAGCTTTGGCAGCTTCCCGTCGCTGTTTCTGGCGCTGGTGGCTCCCGATGGGCGCTGGTGCTGCGGTGATGGCTCGCTGCGCCTGGTCGACAGCCTGGGCCGCGTCGTCGCCGACGGTCTCTGCGATCACGACGACATCGCGGAGCTGGCTGAGAGGACCGAAGACTGGAGCGCCCTCAAATTTCCCTACTACAGGCCGTTGGGCTATCCCGAGGGCCTCTACCGGGTGGGCCCCCTGGCCCGGCTCAATGTGTGCACGGTGATTGGCACCCCCTGGGCCGACCGCGAGCTGGTGGCGTTCAGGGGCCGCCATGGCACGGCTGCCAGCGGTGGTCGCATCGCCATTGCCTCGTTTGCCTATCACCATGCGCGGCTGGTGGAAATCGTGGCCTGCCTGGAGGGCATTGAGCAGCTGCTGGTCCATCCGGCACTGCTGCGGGGTCCCGTGCGCACCGCCGTTGGCCATGGCGGATCGCGGACAGCCCTAGGGGTCAGTGAAGCCCCACGCGGC
>JAGWVJ010000066.1 GCA_018970945.1 Cyanobacteria bacterium REEB417
GGCCCTCGTGGCCCTCATCCCCCTGGTCAAGGCCCGCACCCTGGCCTTGTTCGCCCAGGCCCCGTTTGCCCCGCCATGGCTCATCGGCGCAGCGCTGGAGGCCCTGAACAGCCACCGCTGGCAGGTGCTGCAGGCCGCCGATCCCAACCGGCTGCCGGTCTGTGGGGGCACCATGGCCGACGCCGACACCTTCTGCACATCCGAACGCCAGGTGGTGACCCTGTTGCGCAAGGCATCGGCCCCCCTGGCCCTGCCGCAGCTGTCGGCCGAGCTGGCGGCAGGACACCGCCGCGGTGGATTCGGCGGGCCCCGCACAGAGGTGATCGACGACTACAGCGCCATGCATCAGCGCTTCACGCCCGGAGCCCTGCGACTCACCGCCACCATCGTCTATGACCCCAAGGCCGCCGGTGCCGACCCGAGCGGCAATGGTCTGATCGACGACCACCAGGAAGCCTGGATGATTCCGTGTGAGCTGTTCCGCGAGATCATCGACCGTTGGCGTGCCGTCGAGCCCCGTTGCCATCTGTTCGCGGATGTCGACCAGCCTGCGGCCGGTTGCCCTGGCATTCGCGCCAATGGGGATCTGACGGGTGGCGAATCCGAAAAGATGACCACCCATCCCCTGGCGTTCTGGATCTTCGAGCTAGGCACCACCTATGCGCAGGACCGCGACGAGACCTGCCGAACCGTTACCGCACCGCATCCATGACTGCTCCGCCCGCCTCGGTTCAGTTCCGATGTCGGCCCATGACAGGTCTCTGCCTGGCCATGCTGCTGGCCGGTGCAGCCCCGGCCCCGGCGGTGCCAGTGCGTGGTGCCGAGGTCACCGCCGCCTCGGCGGGCACCGACATCCTGCTCAAACGGCCACGGCAGTTCCCGGTGCCGCTCAGGGCTGGGGAAACGATCAATGACCGAGTTGAAATCGAGGTGCCGGCCCGCAGCCGCTCCTGGGCCGAACTCACCGCCATTCCCTCGGCCATGGAGGCCCGGCTGGTGGGGTCGGCACGCCGCACCACCTGGCAGCTGCCCTGTGTGTTCACGGGGGATGGATTCATCTCCTGGTCGGGCGCTGGCCAGCGGGGTTGCTCACCGCCGGGGGTGGTGATCCGCGGTGGTGATAGCCGCTCGGCAGGGGTGTTGCCGACACGCGTTGACGGACCATCCATCGCCGCAGCGGGGCCGCTGCTCGCCCAGGGTTACCTGTCGCCTGGATCCTTCTTCTCTGCCTGCAGCGCCACAAACGCCAGCGGCGCTGTGGCCCGCACGGCAGCGACCGTCACCCCCCTTGGTCTGTTGGGGGGCGCCGCAGCACCACCCTGCGAGCAGGCCCTGGCGGACTGCGACGCCGCAGCCGGTGCCGGTGGCTCCTGCGGTGTGGTGAGCGAAGTGCGGCCGGGGGAGTGGACCCCCGAGTCTGTGGCCTTCACCCAGTGCGACGGTCAGCTGCGCCAGCATCGCGGCTGGGAGTCGCTGCTGCTGTTGCTGCGCCCCCTCACCGGCGGGACCCTGGCCTGCAGTTTCAATGTTCTCGGTCCAGACGATGCCCTGCTGCTGCCCCAGGAAGGCCAGCGCACCACAGTCGCCTTTGAGGGCAACCGCCGTGGGGCCGTGATCTCGGTGATCGAGGGCACCGCCCATGTGGTGTCGCAGGCCTCGGGTCGCTGGGTGGCAATGGCCACCGGGGAGACCTATGACTCAGGCAGTGGACAGAAACAACCCACCCGCCGGTGGCTGGCCGCCTCCAACCTGTGCCAGGACGCTGATGATGACGACCGCGAGGCAGGCCGCCGCCAGACGACCACTGCCTTGGCAGATGTCGCCGCCCGCTGGTCGTCCACCTGCCGCAGCACTCGCACCCCCAACGATGGCCCCATCCCTTACCCCAAGCCCCAATCTGGTGACCTGGACGATCGAATGCACGATCAACCCCGACGACCTGCCCCAGGTGCAGCAGCTGGCTGAAGACCTGAGCCATCTGTGTCTGCATGAAGAGCCCGACACCCATGGCTATGAGTGGTCGGTGGATCCTTCAGGTTCGATCGTGCACATCTTCGAGCGCTATGCCGATTCGGCGGCGGCCATGGTGCACATCCGCCTGTTTGAAGAACGCTTCGCCGAGCGTTTCCGGGCCCTGCTCAAACCCGAGCGGGTCGTGCTGATCGGTTCCCCCAGCGACGAGCTGATCACCAGCCTCGCCGCCCTCAGCCCCCTGGTGCTGCAGCCCCTGGTCGGTTTCCACCGCTGATCCCTCTCCCCCATGGACAACCGCCCCCACGCCTTCGTGGTGATGCCCTTCGGCACCAAGAGCACCGCCGATGGCAACCAGATTCACTTCAATGTGGTGCATGACAAGCTGATCCGTCCTGCCCTGAGCCTGGCCGGCCTCAAGGCATTTCGAGCCGACGATGAACAGCGGGCCGGTGACATCCGCTCAGACATGTTCCAGGAGCTGCTGCTGGCCGACCTGGTGCTGGCCGACATCAGCATCGACAACCCCAATGTCTGGTATGAACTTGGCGTGCGCCATGCCCTGCGCAGCCGCGGGGTGGTGCTGATCAGCGGCGGTCAGACGCCCAAGGCCTTCGACATCTACACCGACCGCAAACTGGCCTACGGCCTCCGTGATGGGGTGCCAGACCCTGATCAGCTGGAAAAAGATCTTGAGCGGCTGGTCACCATGCTCACCAGCACCATGGAAAGCTGGCGCGGGCGCACCGTCAGCCCCGTTTACACCCTGCTGCCCAATCTTCAGGAACCG
>JAGWVJ010000067.1 GCA_018970945.1 Cyanobacteria bacterium REEB417
CCCCACACGTCGCTCTGCATCTTCCAGCTGAAGTGGAAGATGACGATCGACAGGGAGTTGTACATCCAGAACAGGCCGAGGAACACGTGGTCCCAGGCCGACACCTGGCAGGTACCGCCACGGCCGGGGCCGTCGCAGGGGAAGCGGAAGCCGAGGTTCGCCTTGTCGGGAACCAGGCGGCTGCTGCGGGCGTAAAGCACACCCTTCAGCAGGATCAGCACCGTCACGTGAATGGTGAAGGCGTGAATGTGGTGGACCATGAAGTCGGCCGTTCCCAGGGGGATCGGACCGGCGGCCACCTTGCCACCCACGGCCACCACAGAACCGTTGAACACTTCGCTCACGCCGGCGAGGGCGTTGGGCGCCGTGCTACCGGCGGCGGCGGCGTGCAGACCCTGGATCCACTGCGCGAAGACGGGCTTCAGGGCAATGGCGGAGTCGCTGAACATGTCCTGGGGACGGCCCAGGGCACGCATGGTGTCGTTGTGGATGTAGAGGCCGAAGCTGTGGAAGCCCAGCCAGATGCACACCCAGTTGAGGTGGCTGATCAGGGCATCACGCGCCTTCAGCACCCGATCGAGCACGTTGTCCACGTGCTTGGCGGGGTCGTAGTCGCGGATCATCGCGATGGCGGCGTGGGCGCCGGCACCAACGATCAGGAAGCCACCGATCCAGGTGTGGTGGGTGAAGATCGACAGCTGGGTGGGGTAGTCGATGCCGATGTAGGGATACGGAGGCATCGCATACATGTGCTGAGCCACGATGATGCTCAGCGAACCCAGCAGGGCGAGGTTCACGGCCAGTTGGGCATGCCAGCTGGTGGTCATGAACTCGTAGAGGCCGTCATGACCCTTGGAGGCGGGGAACAGCAGGGGATCACCCTTCTGGCCCTCGAGGATCTCCTTGATGCTGTGGCCGATGCCCCAGTTGGTCCGGTACATGTGACCGGCCACGATGAACAGCACCGCAATCGCCAGGTGGTGATGGGCGATGTCGCTCATCCAGAGGCTGCCGGTCACAGGATTCAGCCCACCTTTGAAGGTGAGGAAATCGCTGTAGGCGGCCCAGTTGCCGTTGAAGAAGGCCTGGATACCAGCGCCAAAGCCGGGGAACAGCTGCGCGATGAGGTCCTGGTTGAGGAACTCGTGGGGCAGCGGAATGTCGGCGTAGGTGGCGATGGTCTTGCCGTTGAGCGCCAGCGGCTTGCCGGCGTCGATGGCATCCATCAGGGCGGTGGTGGGCAGGGACACATGGATCAGGTGTCCAGCCCAGGACAGGGAGCCCAGACCCAGCAGACCGGCCAGATGGTGGTTGAGCATCGACTCAACGTTCTGGAACCACTCGAGCTTGGGGGCTGCCTTGTGGTAGTGGAAGACGCCCGCATTGAGCATCAGGCCGGCCATCACCAGGGCGCCGATGGCCAGGGCCATCAGCTGCGTGGTGTTGGTGATGCCCCAGGCCCGCCACACATGGAAGAGGCCTGAGGTGATCTGGATGCCGTGGAAGCCGGCACCCACATCGCCGTTAAGGATTTCTTGGCCGAACACGGGCCAGACCACCTGCGCACTGGGTTTCACGTGCGTGGGGTCGGCCAGCCAGCCGGTGTAGTTGGAGAAGCGGGCGCCATGGAAGAAGGCACCGCTCAGCCAGATGAAGATGACGGCCAGGTGACCGAAGTGGGCCGAAAAGATCTTCCGGCTGACCTCTTCGAGATCACTGGTGTGGCTGTCGAAGTCGTGAGCGTTGGCGTGGAGGTTCCAAACCCACGTGGTGGTTTTGGGACCTTTGGCAAGGCTGCGATCGAAATGGCCGGGCTTACCGAACAGTTCGAAGGTGGCCGGGTTGTTCACCCGGTCGACCTGGGCCTTGGCCTTCCCACGCTCTGGTGGGCTGATGGTCATCGAGACGTTCCTCGAGGGACGGGGTCGAGGTGGAGGTCCACCCTGCTGGCACCGCGAGCGGCGAACCGCACGAAGCAACCAGTGGAGCCACGGAGGCGAGGGGCCGGGGCCGAAGCCAGGGCCGAACGCACCCATGGGCGCCAGTCACAGGGCGTTCAGCCGAAGCCGAAACCCCCTGCCATGACTGGAGCTTGGGCCCCAAGGAGGGGACCGCTGGCGGAAGTATAAAAGCGGAATCCGAGCCCTCTGGGCCTGCAGTTACAAAGGTTCAATCCGAGACCGGGCCAGTCAGGGACTGAGCTCTCAAGGCAGCAAGCAGTCAGCGAAAAAACACGAATTTCGGCGGGTTGTTTAAGACATTCGCGCAAATTTGCAGGGCTTTTCTATTGCAATTGCCCACATGCCTGCCGCCGCCTGGCCATCGCGCGGCAGAATGCTTGCAGCAGTGTTCCGCTCAGGTCATCGGGGGGATCGGCATGGTCACGGCAGCCAGGTGGGGCCTGAGGCGGGCCCTGGTGGCCGTGGTGCTGTCGCTGATCCTGCTGGCCACCACCGCCTGCGGCAGGCAGGGTGGCGGAGCAGCCCCCGCGGCCAAAGCGGCCCTCGCCGGCCAGGCCAACGGCATCCAGGCCCCCAGCGGCTCCCTGCAGGAGGTGGCCCCGCCCGGGGCGGTGCAACAGCTCAACGCCAACCTCAACGAACGGGCCCCGCGGCTCGAAGTGCTGGCCCCCGCAGACAACACGGTGTTGCCGGAGGGCCCCTGGACCCTCAAGCTCAAGCTGCAGGACTGGCCCATCACCGATGCGGGTCCGCTCGGCCTCGGCCCCCATGTGGTGGTGCAGCTGGATGATGCAGCCCC
>JAGWVJ010000038.1 GCA_018970945.1 Cyanobacteria bacterium REEB417
CAAAGGCCAGGCAAACCTAAAGCGCCAGAACTTGCATCGACCTTTAGAGCTTGACTGAATAAAGTTGCTCCTGACGTTTCAATTTTGCCGCCATTCCCCGTTGTTCCTGCTCCCTTGGCATGCAACGTGCCCAGGGCTGTCGTTAGCGACAACGGATTGCCGATCTCACTCCAAACCACCACCGTGCCGCCATTGCCGCGCTCGGTGGCTGACGCATCAACCAGGGCCTCAGCGCCAAAGGCGGTGCGCAGGGCCTGACGCACCTCGGGGTTGCTGTTCTGCCAGCTGCCGCCCAGCTGGATCAGGCCGCCACCGGCTGGACCGGTGGCCAGCAGGGTTGAGGCGCCCTCGACCAGCACCTCGCGGCCCAGCACGCTGAGGCTGCCGCCAACCCCCTGCCACGGCAACACCGCCAGCTGGGAGCCGTTGATCTGCGCGGTGCCGTCGACCGCATCGATCAGCAGGTCGCGATCGATGGTGATGGTGATGCCCTGGGCCACGATGCCCGGCACGCCCGCAATGCCGGCGGCGCTGCGCGCGGCAGCGTCGACCTGCAGGCTGCTGGCCCCCAGCAGCGGCGCGCCCGCCATGGCCGCCGCCTGCTGGGCGGTGGTGGAAAACACATCAAAACTGCCGCCGCCGGTCATGGCCATGCGGGTCGCCGTCGACAGACCCAGCTGCTGCACGCCGATGAAGCCGGCGCCCGGGCCCAGATGGATGCCGCCCGGGGAGAGCAGCACAAAGTTGGCCGGGTTCGACAGGCTGACGGCCTTGTCGATGACACTGCCGTAGGGGTTCGTGACGCCGACAATCAGGTTCTGCATGGCGGCGTTGTCGAACCGCACCCCGCTGATCGCCCCCTGGGTGTTGAGCGCATCAAGACGGTGAAACAGATTGCTGCCAGCCGCCGTGCCGCCACCCACCACACACAGGCCGCTGCCACAGCTGCCCCCGGCAACCCCATTGACCAGGCTGCCCAGACTGCCGGCACCTGCCGTGGCACTGACCTGGGCCCGCGCCGGCGTAACCACCAGCAACAGCGGCAGCGCTGCCACGGGGCCCAGCCAGGCTTGCTGCAACAACCTGGGCAGCCAGGGACGCTCTGGGCGAGGTTCAGACAGGGCGTTAACGGTGCAACAAACAAGCCTCCAACAATGATTGTGGCACTCGCGGCCGTGAAAATTAACCCTGATGCAGAGACAATGACTCCAACCGCAGGGTGACCACCACGGCCCTGCCACGCCCATGATTCCCTGGCTCCTGGCACAACTGATCGCCCCGCCACTGCAGCCCGGGCCGATTCGACTGCCGGAGCAGGCGCCGCTTGAGCAGCGCTCGCCCCTGGCGCCCCAGCCCCAGCAGGGCCCCGTGCTCGACACAGCTCCAAGCCAGGCCCAGCCAGATGCGCCACAGCAGCCAACCCGGCCAGCCGAGCGCACCACCGACAAAGAACCCGAGCTGCCCCGCATCGAGGGGAGCACCCCCTACAGCCGCGAGCAGCTGCAGACCATTCTCAAGGGCTGCCTAGAGGGCGGTGGCAGCCGCAGCGACGGGCTGCGGCGCTGCGCCGCTGCACTCACCACCCGCCTGGTCGCTGACGGTTATGTGAACAGCCGCGTCTACGTACGGGCCAAACCGGAACCCGGACTGCTTGACGTGGTCGAGGGGCGCATCGCCGAGGTACGCGTCCGCAGCAGCGACGGGGGCCTCGAGCGCAGCCTGACGCGGCGGCTGCGACCGCTGGTGGGCACCGTGCTCAACCTGCCGCGGCTCGAGCAGGATCTGATCGCCCTGCGGGGCATTCCCGGGGTCGGACAGGTGCGCGGCAACCTGGGCCGGCTGGGCAGCGACCCCACCGAAGCGGTGCTCAACCTGAGTGTCGAACCGGCGCCGGTGCCCTGGACCGGTGAAGTCTCGGTGCGCAACGACGGCAACGCCAACAGCGGTGAATGGCGCGCCGTGGGCATCGCCCTCAAGAACGACCTGATCGCCCGCGGTGACACCCTGCTGCTGGTGGGCGAAGCCAATGCCGACCAGCAGGCCGAACTGGGCGCCACGATCGCCTCGATCAGCTACACCGCACCGCTGGCCGAACGGCTCCGGTTCACCGGCTCCTTCGGTTACAGCCGCCGCAACCTGGTCGAAGCCGCAGGGCTGCTGCACGACCTCAGCACACGGCAGTTTCAGGGCTATGGCCAGCTCGAGTGGGTGGTTCAGGAACGCAATCGGTTCCGCTGGAGCGTGTTCGGCGGCATCAGCGGCAACCGCAGCGACACCTTTCTCGCCGGCGTCGACATCGACACGCTGGTCAGCCCGATCGGCTGGACCCAGACCGGCTTCGCCCGCCTCGGCACCAACCTGAGCGGCAGCAGCGGCAACGTGAGCTGGAGCGGCAACCTCTACGGGCTCCAGGGCATGCCCAGCTTCAGCACGGATCAACAGCTGGCCGTGCTGGGCACTGCCGGCGTCAACCCGGGCACCGCCCGCGCCCTGGGCGGCATCGTCAACCTCAACTGGTTTGCCATGCCACGGCTGCTGCTGAGCCTGCGGGGGGCCGGCCAGCTGGCCTTCAACCCGCTCACCCCCGACATGGGCTTTGCCCTGGGCAGTGACACCGGCCTCAAGGGCCTGCCCGGCACCTTGATCAGCGGCGACAACGGCTACCTCTGGACCGCTGAACTCACCTGGACCTTCTGGACCGACACCCGGCAGGCGCTGCAGCTGGTGCCCTTCATCGGCTCGGGCGGGATCAGGACCCAGCGACCGAGCCTCACCGTCAACGACACCGTGGGCAGCACCGGGGTGCTGATGCGCTGGCTTGCCAGCCGGCAATGGGCCCTTGAACTGGGCTGGGTCAGTCCGTTCGAGACCGAGGAGCGCCCGATCTGGGGCAACTGGCTGCTGGGCAGCGGCGTGTACACCAAACTGCAGTACCGCTTCTGAGGCTGACGGCATGGGCGCAACCCCCGACGTTGATCAGGCCCGCCAACAACTGCAGCAGCGGTTGCGTCAGGGGGCCGAGAGCCAGGGCAGACCCGTGCAGCTGCAGCCGGGTGAGGTGCTGTTCGAGGCCAACGACGTCAGCGATGGCCCCTATGTGCTCGAGCAGGGCACGCTGCGGATCACGATCCGCAACCCCTCGGGCGATGTGATCGAACTGGCGCGGCTGGCCCCAGGAGCCGTCATCGGCGAGATGTCTCTGCTCGGCGAGGCGACCCGCTCGGCCAGTTGCAGCGCTGCTGAAAACGGCGCCCTGGTGATTGGCATGGGCCGAAGCGAAGCCATGGCGCTGATCGACGGCGATCCCCAGGCCCGGCAGGCGCTGGTGCTGATCCTGAGCGAGCGCGCCCGCAACATGGTGCGCTTCATTCACGACTTCAGCCATCTCACCGCCCTGGTCGCCAAGGGCGACTACGACGGCGTGCAGACACTGATCAACAGCAGCGGCAGCGGTGACCCGGCGGTCAAGGCCGCCCGAGAAGCCTTCCGGGCCATGCTCGATCGGGTCCGACAGCGCGAAGCCGAACTGCAGACGACGATCGCCACCCTCAGCCTGGAGATCGACCACCAACGGGCCGCCCAGGAGGTGGAATCAATCCTGAGCGCCAGCAGCTTTCAGACCCTGCAGCAGAACTCGGCCGACCTCAGGCGACGGCTGCGGGGGGAGTGAGATCCGGGGACTCCCTCAGTGGGCGCCAGCCCGCAGGGTGAAGGCGTTGAGCAGGGCAAACACCAGCGAGCCCACCAGAAACCAGAGGAAAGAGGTCTCTTCGGGTTTACGCAGCTCCACCCGAAAGACGTTGTAGATCACGATGCCGCCCAGTAGCGAGAAGGCACCCAGCAGCACGACGTTGGGCAGGGTGCCGGCCGCCGCCAGCACAGCGGCCAGCACCAGCACCGGCACCACCAACTTGGGCGCCAGGGCGGCAAAGCGTCGTTCATCTTCCTCGCAGACCGCCAGGGCATCAAAACCCAGATGCAAGGCAAAGGTGACCAGGTACAGGAGTGAGGAGATCCAGCCCGACAGATGGCTGAACTGGAACGGCATGGTCAGCAGAACAAGGGCCGAGTACCCGGTGAACACCCCCAGATTGATGGCGAAATTGGAGCGCTTCTCGGCTGATTTGACGCCGACAAACTTCCACTCGCCCATGGCGGCGTTGGCGGCATTGGCCTGCTGCAGGCAGTAGTGCTGGATGCCCTTGAACATCAGCAGACCCAGCAGGGCCAGGCTGAAAGCCGCCGCCGGCGGGCCATGCAGCTCGGTGTTGATCACGCTGAGCTCAGGCAGCAGCAGCAGCAGCACATAGGCGGCCGCCAGACCACCCGAAAACGAACGCAATGCCGTGGGCCAGCGCAGCGCCTTGGGTTGCTGACGGTTGTCGCTGTGCTCGAGCAGTTCCAGGATCGGCCGGGCGCGCAGCACCACCGCCAGCACAGCCAGCAGCAGCAACGCCAGCCCCAGCTCCTCGGGCAGGGTGGGAGCGGCATGGCTGGCGGCTTTGGCCGCCTTGTCGGCATACCCGGAGGCTGGAGCACCGGCTGGGGCGGCGGCGGCCAACAGCCAGGTTGAAGCATTCAGAGCAACAGTCATGTCACAGCGTGTCGAAAGAACAGGTCGTTGCAGTTCAGGACGCCGGCCGCAGGGCCGCAACGGCCTGGGCCACCTCACGCAGGGTCACCGACAGCGGGTGATCGGGCTGTTGCAGGCAGAACAGACCGCTGCCGCCATAACGCATGATTTCATCGGACTGGGGAAGGATCGCCAGACACTGGTCGCCATAGGTCTGCTCGATCGTGGTCTTGAGGTTGGGCCAGTCAAGGCTCGTGATCGCCTTGTTGACCACAAACCTCAGGGCTGGCACACCCAGCTTGCGCGCCACATCAACAGTCACGGCGGTGCCCTGGTAGTCCTGCCGGTCAGGACGCAACAGCATGAGCAGCAGATCGGCCACCGTGATCGACATCAGCGTTGTCTCGTTGATGCCCGGGTGAGTGTCGACAAACAGAAAGTCGAGGTCTGCCGCCTTGCCGAAGTCACGGTAGACATCGATCAGCTGCTCGAGCCCGTAGCCCTCTTTGACGATCTGGGCAATGTCGCCGGGCTTGGGACTGCCGGCCAGCAACCAGATGCGACCCTCACCTCCGAGCTCTGCGGGCGTGACATCGATCATTGCCTTGTCGACACCGTAGTGGCGATACAGCACACCGTTGACGGTGGTGGCCGGTTGATCCTGGGCAAACAGAATATGCACGCCGGGCGACGGCAGATCGGTGTCGATCACTCCGACGCGGTGGCCGCTGCGGGCGAGCTCCAGTGCCAGGTTGGCGCTCACGTTCGACTTGCCGGTGCCCCCCCGATAACTGTGGGTGGCAATGATCATCGGTTGAGCCATGGCAATCTCCAGGGTGCCCGGCCTGTGGGCAATAGACGGCACACCAGCAAATCTGAACAGCGGTGACAGGCCTGTCAATGCGGTTGCCTTGCATTGCCAGGGTGGGGCACGACATCCATTGTGAAAGCACCATCTGTTGCTCACAGCTCGTGATCCGCCGCCGCCGCGCCACCGCGCTCGCCCAGGTGATGGCCAGCTATGGCCTGGCCGCCCTTGTGCTGTGGGCACTGGAACTGAGCAGGGTCCTCGAATCGGTCAACCTGCTGAGTTACGACCTGATCACCTACCTGAGGCCGGCTCCCTCGGCCCGCACCCTGCCGATCCTGCTGATCGGCATCAGCGAGAGTGACATCCAGACCTACGGCTGGCCGATCGACGACAGCCTGCTGTGCCGCGCCATCGATCGCCTGAGCGCCGACGGGGTGCGCGCCATCGGGCTCGACATCTACCGCGACAAGGGTGTGGGCGCGCAGCAGCAGTGCCTGCGCGACGCGGTGCAGCGAACCCCACAGCTGGTATCGATCTTCAACGTGGCCGAGTCGATCGCACCGATCCCCGGCACACCAACGCGCCAACGCGGCTACAACGATCTGGTGATCGACGTCGACGGCGTCGTGCGCCGCGACCTGGTGCATGTGAGCGGCCAGGAGGAGGCGTTTGTCACCCTGCCCATGCGTCTGCTGGAAACGCTGCAGGGTCACAACCGCCAGCGCCTTGCGATCGAAAAAGGGCAGACCGATACCAACTGGCTGGGGCCCGATTCGGGCGGCTACTACGGCCTCGATGCCGCCGGCTACCAGCGCATGCTGACCTTTGCACAACCGGGCAGCTTTCGGCAGTGGACTCTGCAGCAGCTGCTCGAGGGCCGGGTGCCGGCCCGGGCCGTGCGCGGCAGCACGGTCCTGATCGGCAGCACCGCCCCGACGCTGCGCGACCTGTTCGAAGTGCCACACACCCGCTTTCGCGCCGGCGCCTCGCAACAGCTGATGTCGGGGGTGGAGATCCACGCCAACCGATTGCTGCAGCTGCAGGGGCTGGGTGGCGCGCAGATCCGCAGCTCAAGCCTGGCGCTCACCAATGCCATCGTGCTGCTGACGGCTCTGCTGGCGGCGTTGGTGGCCGAGCGGGTCTCACCGATCCGCCGCGGTCTGCTGCTGCTGGTGCTGCTGCTGCTGGCCTGGAGCACCGCGGCCATGGGCCTGCTGCTGCTGGGCCATCTCTGGCTGGAGCTGAGCGAGCCCCTGGTGGCGTTGCTGCTGTTCGGCGGCACCGGCCTGCTGCGGCGCGGCGCCCTGGCCCAGCAGCAACGCCAGCAGATTCAAAGGCTGCTGGGCCAGACCACCTCACCCGCGGTGGCCAACCAGCTCTGGAACCAGCGCGAGGCCCTGCTCAGCGATGGCCGCTTCGAGGGACGCCAGCTTGAGGTGACCGCCATCTTCTCGGACACGCGCAATTTCACGACGGTGTCTGAGGGGCTGGCACCTGCCGAGCTGCTCAACTGGCTCAACCGCGGCATGGCCTACTGCGTGCCGGCGATCAGCCGCCGGGGCGGCATGGTGAACAAGTTCACCGGCGATGGCTTTCTGGCGGTGTTCGGCGCACCGGTGGGTGTGAGCCCAGCCGCCGACGCCCGGGCGGCGGTGCAGACCGTGCTCGAGATACAGCAGGGCATGGAGCAGCTCAACGCCGAGCTGGAGGCCGACGGAGAACCGGCCATGGCCCTGCGCATCGGTGTGCATTCGGGCCCGGTGCTGGCCGGTTCGATGGGCAGCAGCGAACGGCTCGAATATGCCGTCATCGGTGACACGGTCAACTGCGCCTCACGGCTCGAAAGCATCGACAAGACCCGCCACGACAACCTCTGCCGGGTGCTGGTCTCCAGCGCCACCCGCGACCTGCTGCTCGAGCAGGCCAGTGCCGAGGAACGGCACTGGTGCCAGCGCCTGATCTGGAACGACTGGGGCAGCCTTCACGTGAAAGGGCGCCACGAGCCGCTGCAGATCTGGGAGCTCAGGGGCATCGCACCGGCAGCTGCTGGGGCCACTCAGATGTGACCGCATCGCTCAGGCCGAAGCTCTGAGCCACGCTGGCGGTGGCCACGGTTTTGCCGCACTGGCTGCGCAGTTGCCGCAAGGCCGCCGCCACGGTCTTGTCGTCGCCCTGGGGATCGCTCACCAGCAGACTCACCGCCGGCGGCGAAGCGCTCTGCACAAAATCAAGACTGTCAGCAGCGGCCTTGCCCTCCTCACAGCGGTAGCCCGACTCCCAGATCGTGGCCGTCTTGACCGGCGGGATCGTCAGCAGCACCACGCCCGCAGATGCGGCCGGCAGGTCACGGCTGCTGACCTGACCCTGGGCCCCAGCAGCGGTACCGGCAGCGTTGAGCGCTCTGAAGCTCAGCTGCAGTGGCCGGGGCTGGGCGGTGGGACCTTCGAGCAGGCCGATCGTGGCAGCGGCGCCAGGAGCGAACACGCTGCTGCCCGGCACCAGATGGGCCAGCAGTCGGGCGCTGCACTCACCCCGGGTTCCGCCTCCGATGCGTCGCCCTGGAAACGTGTTGCGCAGATCGGGTTGGGCGACGGCCACCAGAGGCACCGCCAGCACCATCAAGCCAACCAGAGCTACCAAGCCTCTGCCAGGCAAACGGTGGGTCACGACCATCACAAGGCGTGCATCTTCACCCAGGATGGAATAGCGGAGCGGTCGATGCCAACCGATGCCAGACGTTCCTTTCAAGGGCAGCGACGCCGTACGCCTCGGCCTGCTCGACAGCGACGAGCTTCCGGCGCTCGAACCGCTGCTGCAGCGGTGTCGACTGCTGCAGGTTGACGCCGGCGCTGTGGTCCTTGCCGGCAACATCGGCAACAGCGCCGCCGCCATCCTGCTCGAGGGCAGCGTGGGTATGGGTGAGCTGGTCGGTGAGGTCTCGGCCCTGACCGGCAGTCCCACCTCGGCCTGGGTGATCGCCAGCGAACCCTCGCGGCTGCTGGAGCTGGAACGGGAGACCCTGCTCGAGCTGGCCAACCGCTCGCACCGGTTCGCCGTGCGCATGCTGCAGACGGTCTGCGGCCGGCTCTACAGCTCGAATCTGCGGGCACTCGGCAGCGAGAGCGCCGCCCGTGCGTTTGAGCAGAAGGCCTTGTTCGATCAGCTGACGGGCCTCAAGAACCGCACCTGGCTCAGCCAGCACCTGCCAGCCCTGCTGGAAACCCAGCGCCAAAGCGACGGGGGCCTGCACTTTTTCATGGTCGACATCGACCACTTCAAGCGCTTCAACGACACCTGGGGCCACGCCGCTGGCGACCAGGTGCTGATGGCGGTGGGCCAAGCGCTGACCTCAGCGATCCGACTCGGCGACCATGTGGTGCGCGTCGGCGGCGAGGAGATCCTGGTGCTGGCGACCCAGCTCTCCGGGACGCCCCAGGCCGCTGCGGTGGGCGAAAGGCTGCGTCAGGCGGTCGAACAACAGCAGGTTCAGCTCAATGGCAGCGATGAGCTGCAGCAGGTGACGATCTCAGTCGGTGGGGCCCGCCACCGCCCTGGCGAAGCGGGCGAAGCCACCCAGGCCAGGGCCGACGAAGCCCTGTACGCCGCCAAAAACGGCGGCCGCAACCGGGTCGTGCTGGCCTGAGCCAGGCTGAGCCGATCGGTGGGTTCGCTGGACTCGCCCGGGTCAAACGCTGCCGGCACCGAGAGCCCTCGAGCCATTGCAGGCGCGCCGGAGCGAGCTTGCCGCTCAAGCCAGATGCTCGACCAGCTGGGTGCGCGCCTGCTGCAGGGCCCCATCCAAGGCAGCCCCGTCGCGACCACCGGCCTGGGCCAGGTTGGGGCGTCCGCCACCGCCACCGCCGCAGAGCTTGGCAATGCTGCCGATGAAGGCACCTGCCTTGGGACCGGCAGCGACCACTGCCTTACCAAAAGCCGCGACCAACATCACCTTGGCCAGGTCTGACGGGTCGGGCAGGCCACCCAGGACCACCGCAGCCCCCTCACCGAGTTGGTCGGCCAGGCCCTGGGCAGCGCTCTGCAGTCCGGCGCCATCGACGCCGTCGAGCCGGGCCACCAGCAGCTGGAAGGGCATGCCGGCCGCCGCCGAGCCGATCGGCTCGGCGCGGGCAACCAGGGCCGCCGCCTTGGCGGTGGCGAGTTCCTCGCGGGCCGCGGCCAGGGCTTTGGCCGCAGCTTTGAGCTCGTCCTGCAGGGCGGCGACGCGCTCGATGATCTCCCCCGGTTGAGCCTTGAAGCGCTCACCGAGTTGCCTGACCACGGCATCGCGCGCATTCAGATAAGGCAGTACCGCCGGCCCGGCGACAGCCTCGATGCGGCGGATGCCGGCAGCCACGCCGCTTTCACTGACGATCTTGAACAGGCCGATCTCGGCGGTGTTGGCCACATGGGTGCCGCCGCAGAGCTCCATCGACACACCGGGCACATCGACGACCCGCACCACATCGGCGTACTTTTCACCAAACATGGCGACGGCGCCGGCGGCCCTGGCCTGCTCGATCGCCATCTCCTGTACCTGGAGGTCGTGAGCTTCTGCGATCCAGCCGTTGATCAACGTCTCGACCTGCTCGAGTTCGGCGGCCGTGACAGCGCGGGGGCAGTGAAAATCGAAGCGCAGGCGATCGAAATCGACCAGCGACCCCGCCTGGCCGATGCCCGGATCGACCACCTGCTTGAGCGCCGCCTGCAGCAGATGGGTGGCCGTGTGGTTGGCCTGGGCGCGGCGCCGGCAGGCCCGGTCAACCCGGGCTGTGAGCAGGTCGCCGACGGCGATCTGGCCGCGCTCCACCCGACCGCTGTGCACGAACACACTGCGGTTGCGGTTGACGCCCTCGATGCTGACGATCACGCCGGCATCGACGCTGGTCTGATCGCCGCCACCGAGCAGCACGCCACGATCGCCCACCTGGCCGCCCCCCTCGCCGTAGAAGGGGGTGACGTCGAGCACGAGCTGCACCCTGTCGCCGGCACTGGCGCGCTGGGCCGGTTCACCGTTGACCACCAGCGCCAGCACACAGCTGGGATGCTCCAGCGCCTCATAGCCGCGGAAACGGGTCGCCTCCAGCTGGCCAGCGACCTGATCGATCGCCTCCTGGAGGGTCAGATCAATGCTGACCGCCGCCGCCTTGGCCCGCTGGCGCTGGACCTCCATGGCCGCCTCGAAGCCTGCCAGATCGACCGTGAGGCCGTGCTCTTCGGCGATCTCCTCGGTGAGCTCGAGCGGGAAGCCATAGGTGTCGTAGAGCTCGAACGCCTGCTCACCGGAAATCTGCCTGGGCGCCGCCGCCAGCACCTCGGCCAGCAGCTTCTCACCCCGCTCCAGGGTCTCGAGAAAGCGTGCTTCTTCGCGTTCCAGCTCGGCCAGGATCACTGCGCGGCGCTCTGTGAGCTGGGGGTAGGCCTCCTGCATCAGCGTGATCGCCGCCTCACCCATCGCCGCCAGAAATGGCTTGTCGATGCCCAGAAGCCGTCCGTGCCGCACCACGCGGCGCAGCAGCCGACGCAGGATGTACCCGCGTCCCAGGTTGCTCGCCGTGACCCCGTCGCAGATCAGCTGGGTGACGGCACGGCTATGGTCGCCGATCACCTTGAGCGACGTCTTGCCCTTGTCGTCGAGACTGCGGTAGTCGATGCCCGCGAATGCCTGCGCCGTTTCGATCAGCGGGTAGATGAGGTCGGTCTCGTAGTTGTTGGGCACCCCCTGGAGGATCTGGGCCATGCGCTCGAGGCCCATGCCGGTGTCGATGTTGCGGGCCGCCAGTGGCGTGAGGTTGCCCTCCGCGTCGCGGTTGTACTGCATGAACACCAGGTTGTAGAACTCGATGAAGCGGCAATCGTCCTCCAGGTCGATGCCCTCATCGCCCAGCTCGGGCTTGAAGTCGTAGTAGATCTCCGAGCAGGGGCCGCAGGGGCCGGTGGGACCCGACGCCCAGAAGTTGTCGGCCTCATCCATGCGGATGATGCGCCTGGGGTTGACCCCCACCACATCGCGCCAGATGGCCTCGGCCTCGTCGTCTTCGCGAAACACGCTGACCACCAGATTCTGGGGCGAAAGACCGAACACACCGGTGCTCAGCTCCCAGGCCCACTGGATCGCCTGCTCCTTGAAGTAGTCGCCAAACGAGAAATTGCCGAGCATCTCGAAGAACGTGTGGTGCCGGGCTGTGCGGCCCACGTTCTCGATGTCGTTGGTGCGGATGCACTTCTGGCTGCTGGTGGCCCGGGGAGCCGGGCGCTGCTGCTGGCCCAGAAACACCGGCTTGAACGGCAGCATGCCGGCGATGGTCAGCAGCACCGTGGGGTCCTCTGGCACCAACGAGGCGCTGGCCATGGGTGTGTGACCCCGCTGCTTGTAGAACGCAAGAAACGCGGCGCGGATCTCAGCACCGGTGCGGGGGGCGGCGGCCATGGCAGCGCTGTTGAACGAACCCTGATCTGGGCATGATCGCCCAGCAGGGTCAGAGCGCCCGCCTGATCAGCTCCCGCGTGGATCCGGCGCGGGCCCGACCGCAAACACTTCCAGCTCGCCCATGCCCTTGACCGGGTGCAGGCCCAGGGGCTGCACCACCAGATCGCTGCAACCTGCCAGCAGCAGGGCGGTGCGGGCATCCAGGCACACCGATCGCTGCACCTGGCGGGTGAGCCCCTCAAGGCGACTGGCCAGGTTGACCGTGTCGCCGATGACGGTGAACTCCAGCCGTTGGGGGCTGCCGATCTGCCCGGCCACCACAGGGCCACTGGCCAGGCCGATGCCATTGGCCAGGGGGGTGAGCGCCTCGCCGCCACCAGGGTTGTCGGCACCCTGACTCCAGACCAGGTTGAGCTCCTGCAAGCGTTGCCCCATGGCCAGCGCACAGCGCGCGGCAGCCTGGGCCTCGTGTTCGGCACCCCGCCCCACCGGCGAACCGAACACGGCCATGACCGCATCGCCGATGAACTTGTCGATGGTGCCGCCGTGGGCACCGATCACATCGACCATGGCGCCCAGGTAGGTGTTGAGCTGGCGCACATGCAGCTCGCTCTCGCCGGCCGCGCTGCGCCGGCGGGTGAGCGCGGTGAACCCCTGCAGATCGCAGAACAGCACCGTGACCTCGAGCACACGGCCACGCAGGATGCCCTGGGCCGATGCCGGATCCGCCAGGATTTCGGCGACAACGCTCGGGGCCACATAACGCTCAAAGGTGCGCCGCAGACGTCGCCGCTCACGCCCCTCGAGCAGATAGGCCTGACCGCCAACCAACAGGCCGAGCGCCACCAGGGCGCCAGCCGGAGCCAGCAGCGGAATCCAGCGGTTGGCCAGCTGCAGCGCCAGCAGCGCCGCCAGCACCTGCACCACCAGCAGCGTCAGCAGCACCCCCAGGCGCCAGCTGAGCCGGCGACGGCTCAGGGCCAGGGCAGACGCCAGCACCGGCACCGCCGCGGCCAGCAGGGCCCGGTGCCAGGGGGCCTGGGGCCAGGGCAGCAGGCCATCACCGAGCAACGAGTTGGCGCTGGCTGTCGCCAGCAGTTCGAGACCCGACAGCGGTCCAAAGGCCGTGCTGTGGCGACCGCCTTCCACAGGACCGACAACCACCAGGGCCCCCTGCAGGGCCGGCCGCAGGGCATGGCCGCGCCAGCGATCCGGGTCCAGCACCTGCCAGGCGGGCAACCGGCGAAACTGACCCTCGGGGCCATAGACATTGAGCTGGACCTGGGCGTCGTTCTGCCGGGAACGGCGCCCGGCCAGGCGCAGCAGGGTGCTCGACAGGGACGGCGGTGCCGCCACCCCCTGCGCGCGCAGCAGTCCGCCTGCATAGGCCTCGGGATGGCGCCAGGCCTGGCCAGGGCCAGGCACTAGGGTGTTGCTGAGCCCGATGCCCGCAGGTCCTGCCGCAGCCTGCAGCAAGGGTTCAGGCAGCACCAGGGTGAGGCCGCCGGCGCCGCGATCGTCCTCGGGCTCCAGCATCTCGGCGGCCAGCGCCACCCGGCCCCGGGCCTCCAGCAACCGCCGTTGCAGGGCCGCATCATCGGCGGGGCCGCGACTGCTGGGCCCCTCGAACACGACATTGAGTGCCACCGCCGCCGCACCGGCCTGCAGCAGCCGTTGGCTGAGCTGGCCATAGGCGGCCCTGGGCCAGGGCAGGGTGTCGAGCCCCCGTGCCCAGGCGGGCACCGTTGCCCCCGCACCGCCCTGGGCGAACCAGGCCGCCTGCTGCAGGCTGGCATCGTCGATCGGCACCACCACCACCTCGCGGGGGGGGCGGCGCGGTCCACGCCACAGCAGCAGCTGTTGCTCAAGGTGCCGCTCCCAGACCCGCAGGCGCGGCCCGGGCCAGCCGGCGCTGATCCCCGCCCACAGGGCCACACCACCAGACAGCAGGGCCAGAACAGCGGTGGGTTTCAGCTTCAAAAGAATCCGAACCGGGGCAGCGACGGCACCACCGGCGCCGCGGGGATCCCGGGCAGCGACGGCAGCTCCACATCGGGCATGGCCGTCCGGATGTAGCTCTCCAGGGCGCCCAGCGCCGGCAGGGACGTGGTGAATCCTGAGAACAAGGGGCCGCTCAGGATGCTGGTGTAATCACCCGCACTCAACTGCAACAGGCTGAGTACAACACCCACGGGCGAAATCCGCAGCCGCTGACCCGCTTCGAGCGTGGTCACCGGCCCCCCTGTGGGTTGGCCGTCTCTGAGGGTCTCCACCGCCACCTGGCCCTCAAGCACCGTGAGCTCGGAGCTCTCGTCCTCTTTGATTTCCACCAGATAATTGGTGCCCCGCACGCTCAGGCGCGCCGAACGCGTGCAGCCGTTCTGCGGTCCGGACACCAGCAGCTGCCCCTTCTCCAACAGGAAGCAGCTGCTCCCCAGCCGCAACAGTGAAAACCGGTTCAAGCGACCCGCAGCGCCCGTGCTGAATCCAAGCTGACCGCGGCTGTTACCCGTGCTGACCACCTCGGGCGCCTGGGCGCGGGCCTTGACCCGGGCCGGCTTGCGATTGATGTACAACTCATCGCCATCGAGGATGTCCTGCACCGTGGCGGTTTCAGAGGCCTGCAACCCCTGGGATGGCATCGAGCAGATGGCCAGCGCGATGGTTAACGCACCCGCACCGCCAGCAAAACCAAAGGGGTGCGCCATGAACGCTCACAATCGGCGGGTCGCAGCACCATTCTGTGGCCAACCGACCCCAGGCTTCCTCCCCCGTGCCTGACCCCGCCCTGGCAGCCGCGCGGCAGCAACTGCGGCTGCGCTCGATCGCCTGGGCCCTGGCAGCAGGGATGGCCGCCCTGCTGCTGGCCCTGGGCGAATCGCTGTTGCTGGGCACGGCCTGGACCGGTGGCGGGGGGCTGGAGGGCGCCGTACGCGCCGGCGGCTGCGGGGTCTTTTACGGTCTGCTGGCTTTTCACCTGCAACGCGTCGACCCCGAAGACGGCCATCTGCAGGCCGGTCTGGTCGGCGCCGTCTGCGGCATCTGCAGCCTGATCAGCCCATTGCAGGTGACAGGGGGCCCCTCAACAGTGATGATGGGGGCACTTCGCGGGTGGCTGCCGCTCTGGCTCCCCCTGGTTGGCAGTGCCCTGCTGCTCCGCGGAGTGCACCGCCTGCTGCCTGCCCTTCGGCCATGACTGAGGCCGAACCCAACGGTTCATGAGCCTGCTGCATGCCACCTGGCTGTTTCCACCCGAGGGTTCGGGTGGCCGCCTGCTGCTGTGGGCCGACACCTGGCGCGTCGCCGATCCGATCACCCCCAGCAACGCGGTCAGCCCCCATCCGTTCAGCCTGGGCGTCGACGACCTGGCCGAATGGCTCGACGACCACGACCTGTGGTCGGAGGCGCTGCGCCCCGCCACCGCCACCCTGACCCTGCCCAGCCGCGGCCAGGCCGCCAAGGGCACAAAGAGCGGCAGTGGACCCTGGAGCGGTCTGCCGCTGCAGGCGGGCCAGCCCCTGCCCAAGACGGTCGACTGGTGGCCCTGGCGGGTCGAGGGCCTGGCCCTCAAACCCGCCGCCGCGGCCGAATGGCTGAGCCGCCTGCCCCTGTCGGGCGGCAACCCCGAACTGGCCGACGACCTGCGCTGGTGGAGCCATTTGCAGCGCTGGGCCCTGAGCCTGATCGCCCGCGGCCGCAACCTGCCGCTGGTGGAGGAGGGCCGGGCCCGCTGGCTGCCCCTGCTCAACCGTGAGGACGACCGCCACCGGCTCGAGGAATTCGCCACCCGCCTGCCCCAGGTGGCCACCTGCGCCACCGCCGAAGGCAGCAGCCCCGAACTGGCCCTGGCCTGCCGCCGGCCCGGCAGCGGCCGCCTGCGGGTGGCCGGTTTTCTGGAAGCCCTGCTCGACGGCCAGCTGCGCGCCGGCTTTCAGGCCAAGGCCGAAGGTCTCGATCCGCTGCTGGACGCCTGGCAACGGGCCCTGGGCGCCGGCGATGGCCAACTCGGGCTCGATGAGGAGGAGACCGAGCGTCTCGAAGTGGCGACCCACCACTGGCGCGAAACGGTGGCCGGACGGGTGGCCCCCGCCCGCACCTGCCTTGAGCTCGACACACCCGCCGAAGGCGAGGAGCTCTGGAGTCTGAGCTTTGCCCTGCAGGCCGAGGCCGACCCCAGCCTCCGGCTGCCCGCCGCCGAGGTCTGGGCCCTGGGCGATCGCGACATCTACCTGGGCGAGATCGCTGTGCCCCAGCCCAGCCAGCTGCTGCTCGAGGGCCTGGGCCGGGCGCTGACGGTGTTTGAACCGATCGAGCGGGGGCTCGATTCGGCCACGCCCGAGCGCATGCAGCTCACCCCGGCCGAAGCCTTTGTGCTGGTGCGCACCGCCGCCAACCAGCTGCGCGATGTGGGTGTCGGCGTGCTGCTGCCCCCGAGCCTCTCGGGCGGTCTGGCCAGCCGTCTGGGCCTGGCGATCAGCGCCGAGCTGCCCGCCAAATCCCGGGGGTTCACCCTGGGCGAAAGCCTCGAGTGGCGCTGGGACCTGATGATCGGCGGCGTCACCCTGACGCTCAAGGATCTCGAGCGGCTGCAGGCCAAGCGCAGCCCCCTGGTGCAGCACAAGGGCGCCTGGATCGAGCTGCGGCCCACCGACCTGCGCAACGCCGAGCGCTTCTGC
>JAGWVJ010000008.1 GCA_018970945.1 Cyanobacteria bacterium REEB417
CGCCAGCCTGCGCTACGTGCGGCTCGGGCCCCAGTTCTGCGTTGACAACCCGACAGCCGCCCTCGCGACCCTGAGCGAGGCCTCATTTGCGGCCCGGGTCAGTTCACCCCTGCTGGCCGCCTGAACGCATGGCCCGCAGCGACTGGCGCACCCGGCCGATGTTGAGGCCCAGCTGTTCGGTACCCAGCAGCGTGCCGGGTTCACTCTCCCAGCTGGCCGAAAGCACGCCGTAGCTGAGCCCGATGACCCCCAGCAGAAAACAGCCACCTGAGGCAATGAGGGTGACGCCGGTGGGCACATCAATGATCTGACGACTGATCAGCAGGTAGCTGACCACAAAAACCCCCATTCCCATCACCGAGGGAATACCGCTGGCCACGGCGATGCGCCGGGCCATGCGGTTGGCGACCACATCGGGAATGCCCGACTGTCGACCGGCTCCGGACGTGCCGGCTCCTGCCTTGGAGCGGGATCGTGACCGAGCAGCCGGAGGCTGGGGACCGAGGCCCTTGGACGCCATGGGGACAGGCCTCAGCCGCGAATGCCGAGCTTGCTGATCAGCTGGCTGTAGCGGTCCTGGCTGATGCCACGCAGGTAGCCCAGCAGACGCTTTCGGCGGCCGATCATCTTGAGCAAACCCTGGCGCGAAGAGAAGTCGTGCTTGTTGGCCTGCAGGTGGCCGGTGAGCTGGCTGATGCGCTCGCTCAACATGGCCACCTGGACCTCGACCGATCCGGTGTCGGACCCGTGGGTCTGATGGTTGTTGATGAGTTCCTGCTTCTTGGTCGTGGTCAGCGGCATGGGCGGCTCAGGGCGCCCGCGGCGGCCCCGTACACAGCAAACAACCATCCTACGACCTGGAGTCAGGCCGCATCACGTGATAACCAGCGAAGGCAGGCCCTGATCCAGCCATCGGGATCGTCGGGAGCGCCCTCGCCATCGGGGTCCTGACCCCGGGCCGCAACCGCCCGCATCGCCCGCTGAATCTCGAGGGCCTCATAGCCAAGGGCAGCAAGGGTGAGCCGAACCTCTTCGCGGCCGGGGCCGCTGAGGACAGGTTCGTGCTCCAGCTCGGCAGCCGCATCGTCGGCCTCGCCATCGAGAGCGTCGATCAGGTCGCTGAAACGCTGCTGCAAGCGGCTGCGCAGCTCCACGGCGAGACGCTCAGCCGTGCGTTTGCCGACGCCCGGAGCCTGGGCCAGACAGCGCAGATCGGCCTGAATGATCGCCGCAACGAGCGCCCGCGGCGCCAGCTCGCCCAGAAGGGCAAGGCCCACCTGGGGACCCACGCCGCTGACGGCCACCAGCTCGCGGAACAGATCCCGTTCGCAGCGTTCGGCAAAGCCGTACAGCAACCAGCCGTCATCGCGGATGATGTGGTGCACGTGCAGGGTGAGCCTGGCGCCCTGCGGCGGCAGCTCAGCAAACTGGCGCCGGCTGAGCTGCACCTCGTAGCCCACGCCGGCCACCACCAGCACCACGCCAAACCGGTTGGCCTGCTGCCAAGGATCCTGAACCTGACCTTGCAGCCAACCGATCATCGTCGCCCTTTCACTGCTCCCATGCTGCCCGCCCTGCCAAGCCCTGGATCCTGGCAGCCCAGGCGAGTCCTGAGGCAGCTGGTGGTGCTGGCCCTGCTGCTGCTGCTGCCCCTGGGCCTGGCGGGCTGCGGCCCTGGCGGCACCCCACCCCAGGCCACCGTGCAGAGCGCCCTGGCCCTGCAGATCGAACTGACCCAGGGCGCGATTGCCACAGCCCTGGAGCTGCCCCCGACCGGCACCCCCAGGGTGCGCCATGTGCGCATCGAGCAACGCCGCGGCATGCGCATCGGCGCAGGGCAGGGTCTGCGCCTGTCGGGGCATTTCGACTGGCAGTTGGCCGACGACCCGGTCAAGGTCGACAGCCCTTTTGAGATCTATCTGCAGCGCGGCGAACGCGGACAGAGCTGGCGACTGGCCCGACCCAGCGGCGGAGATGCCGAGGGTCTGGCCCAGCAGTGGCTGGTCGATCCGCTGCCGATCAGGAGCTGAGCGGGCGGCGATCGCTCTGGCTGATCAACGTGGCCGCCAGCACCAGCAGGGCCCCCCAGAGGGTGGCGGTGCCCAGCGGTTCGGCAAAGACCAGCCAGCCGAGCAGCACGGCAAAGGCGACCTGCACGTAACTGATCGCCGTGGCCCGCGCGGCCGGCAGGGACGTGAGTCCCTGGGTCAGATAGACCTGTCCCAGCTGGGTGAACACCCCCACCCCGACCAGGGCCAGCAGCTCGCGCAGTGTGGGCAGCACCGGATGCAGAAGCACCGGCGGCAGCGTCAACACCAGGGCCACCAGGGGGAAATAGAAGACGATCACCAGCGGATGCTCGCTGTGGCGCAGGGATCGCACACTCACGTAGGCCAACGCCGTACTGAATGCCCCCAACAGCGCCACGAGCACCGCCCCGGGGGGCAGCGGTGGACCGCCACCCCCAAGCGCCGCCGGCAGCAACCAGCCGGGGCTGGCCAGCAGCATCACCCCCGTCCAGCCCAGGGCGACGGCCAGCACCACCCGTTTGCCGATGGGTTCACCCAGGTGCAACCAGGCCAGCAGGGCCGTGAAGGTGGGATAGCTGTACTGCAGCACGGTGGCTGCCGCCAGGGGCAGCAGCGCCAGGGCGCGGTAGACGCACAGGAGCGCCAGGGTGCCGATGCCGCCGCGCCAGATCAACAGCCAACGGTGGTGCCCCCAGGGGGCCACCCCGGCCCTGCGCAGCAACCACCAGCTGAGCACCAGGCTCACCAACGCCCGGGCCAGCACCACCTCGGCCACAGGAATGCGGCCGCCCACCAGCTTCACGCACACCCCCATCAGCGCGAAGAACAGCGCGCTGATGACCATGGCCCAGGCCGCAGGGATCGACGTCTGGGGGGCGATCGTCATTGGACCATCGAAGCACTGACGATCGGCCGTAGCGTGGCTACAAGACTCCTGTCGCCCGGATCCACCCGTTCGTGACCCCTCGCCTTGAAAACCTTGTCCTGATAACACTGGCGGCCCTGGGCATGGCCCTGTTGCCCCGTTCGGGTGACGCCCAGGTGGGCTCCAACATGAAGGATCAGATGATCTTTCACTTCTGCAGCAAGGCGATGACGGCCGAGCTCGAACAAGCCGGCAAGACGCCCCCCCGCGGCATGGTGGAACAGACCTGCGCCTGCGTGGTGCAGCAGATCAACGGCCGTGCCTCGATCGATCAGGCCAAGGCCATCTGCCAGACCCAGGCCCAGCAGAAGTACGCGCTGCCCTGACCGCCATTGAGCCAACCGCGCCTGCACCCCCGCACGATCGAGGCCGTCAAGGAGCGGGCCGACATCGTTGATGTGATCGGTGAGCACGTGGTGCTCAAGAAGAAAGGTCGTGAATTTGTCGGCATCTGCCCCTTTCACGACGACAAGTCACCGTCGATGACCGTGTCACCGGCGAAGCAGTTCTACTACTGCTTTTCGTGCGGCGCTGGTGGCAACGCCATCAAGTTCCTGATGGAACTGCAGCGCACCAGCTTCAGCGAGGTGGTGCTGGAGCTGGCGCGCAAATACCAGCTGCCTGTCGAGACCCTCGACGGCCCCCAGCAGGAGCGCCTGCGTCAGCAACTGTCCCGGCGCGAGCAGTTGCATCGGGTGATGTCGCTGGCCGCGGGGTTCTTTCGCACGGCGCTGCAACAGCCCCAGGGACAGGCTGCGCTGCGCTACCTCAGGGAACAACGGGGTCTGCAGCCAACCACGATCGAAGCGTTCGGACTGGGCTATGCCCCCGAAGGCTGGGACGGACTGCTCACCCATCTGCAGCGGGTCGAGGGCCTCGCCCCCGCACTGCTGGAGGCCGCGGGTCTGGTGGTGGCCCGCAAGGGTGGAGAAGGGTTCTACGACCGCTTCCGCCATCGGCTGATGGTGCCGATCAAGGACCGTCAGGGTCGGGTGATCGGCTTTGGCGGTCGCAGCCTGGATGGCAGCGAACCGAAATACCTCAACTCACCCGAAACCGAACTGTTTGAGAAGGGAAAGCACCTGTTCGGGCTCGATCTGGCCGCCGACGCCATCCGCCGCGATGACCGGGCTGTGGTGGTGGAGGGGTACTTCGATGTGATCGCGCTCCATGCCGCGGGCATCAGCAACGCGGTCGCCGCGCTGGGCACGGCCCTCAGCAGCCAGCAGATCACCCAGCTCTGCCGCTGCTGTGACAGCAAACGGCTGATTCTCAACTTCGATGCCGACGGTGCCGGGGTGCGTGCCGCCCAGCGGGCCATCGGCGAGGTCGAGCAACTGGCCCTGCAGGGGCAGCTGGAGCTGCGGGTGCTGCAGCTGCCGGCCGGCAAGGATCCCGATGAATACCTCAAGCAGCACGGCCCCGGCGATTACCGCGCCCTGCTCGATCAGGCACCGCTGTGGCTCGACTGGCAGATCGACCAGGTGCTGGCGGGGCTGGATCTGAGCCGCTCCGACCAGTTTCAGCGCGCCGTCGGCGGAGTGGTGGGCCTGCTGGGCAAGCTGCCGGTGAGCGCGGTGCGCAGTCGCTATCTGCAGCAGGTGGCCGAGCGTCTGGCGGGTGGCCAGGCGCGCCTGGCGCTGCAACTCGAAGAGGACCTGCGCCAGCAGGTCAAAGGCCAGCGCTGGCACGGCCGCTCCAGCCGCTGGGAAGGCCCGGGCGAAGCCGGCCTGCGCGAGCGGGCCGAGGCCGAGATCCTGCGGCTCTACCTGCATTGCCCCAGCGAGCGGGCCGCGATTCGCCAGGAGCTGCACCGCCGTGAGCTCGAGGACTTTGCGCTGCAGCACCACCGTCTGCTGTGGGCCGCGATCAGCACCCTCGAAGAGGACAACCTCGGCAACGGTCAACTCGAGGCGATCAGCCGCGGCCATGCCGACGGCCACGCCCTGGCTGACCTTGATCTGCCCCGGCTGCTGGGGGATCAGCTGCTGATCGATCAGGGCGAGCTGCTCAACCGGCTGACGCCGCTGCTCGAACCCACCGAGGTGCAGCGCGCGGCCCTAAGCCAGCCCCTGCTGCAGCTGCGCGGGGCAGCGGCCACCCTGGAGCGGCAGAAAAGCCTCAAGCGCTGCAGGCATCTGCTGGACGCCTGGGGCAGCCAGCGCCTCAAGACCCTGGAGACCTGCATCGCCCGACTGCTGCAGGAGGGCGATGGCACAGGTGCGAGCCCCGACAGCCACCTGGCCACCAATCCGGGGCTCGACATGGAGGCCCGGATCGACAGCCTGTTCGCTGAGCTGAACCGGGATGCCCTGCGCTTCCAGACGCTGTACTACAGCGAGCGCAAGCATGTGGAGCATCTCGACGATCAGCGGCGCGCCCGGCTGCACGAGGTGGCGACGGCGCCACAATGAGTCGGCGCCACGATGAGGCGTACTCGTCACCACCCCCGGCACAGCGATGGTTCTGCGTTCTTCTGCCCTGCTCCTGGGGCTGGGTCTGCTCACGGGCGCACCGGCAGCCCTGCACGCCCAGGGGCTGGTTCCCGACAGCCAGATCCGGGCCATCAACACGGCCCGCAACGCCGCGGTGAATGCCAACGGAGGGCTCTCGGTCTACCGGCCCGCCAAGTGCATGTTTGAAACCACCAATCCGTTCAACAAGTGCCTGATCAGCAATGATGACAACGGCTTTGTGTTTCGCTTTCTGGGAGGTCCTCCCGGCTGGCAGCAACTGAACCTGCAGCCGACCCTGCAGACGCAGATCCGCATCTCGACCGATGGCCGCACCGTGCTGCAGACCATCTACAACGGCCCACCGCAGTCAACCGGACAGCAGTGACACAATGAGTTCATCAGAAACCCAGGCTGAATGGCTTGCCCACGCTGCGGCTGCCGCATCATCAGCAAACTGGGCAAAGCCCACGCCGGTCAGCTGATTTGTGCCGACTGCGGACTGGATCTGACCACCAAGCTGGCGCCCCAGCGCAACGGCACCGGACTGGGCGGTCAGTTCATGACGGTCGCCCTGATCAGCTTGTTCGGCATCACAGCGATCGCGTTGATGGTGATCAAGGACCGTCGCCCCGAGAGCCTGGATCCTGGCTTGGGCGCCACGGTTGATCTCAACAAGCCTCGTGACGGGGATCGGGGCCCATTGCGTTGGATTGTCGTGCCACGCCTACCCGGACGGCTGAATCCCTGAGGGCTTCAGCAAGAAGGCTTCAGCAAGAAGGCTTCAGAAAAAAGCTCCAGTGAACGCGTCAGTCGGGCTCCTCGAGATTGAACCGCTTCCAGCCCGCCAGCACCCCGAAGATCGCTTCAGCGCTGATCAGGCCAACGAAGGCACCGAACTCATCGACCACCACCCGCAGCGATGACGGATCACCGCGCCTGAAACTGGTGAGCAATCGGTCGGCACGGATCACTTCGGGCACGTAATCGGGAGCCTCGGCCAGGGCCGCCACGGGCTGGTCGGTAGGGCCGGCTGCCAGGACGGCCAGGGCCACCTCCCGGCGCAGCACCCCCATGACCTCGTCGACCTCCTTGCCCAGCAGCACCCAGGCCGAGCCCGCCGGGGCAGCCACGATGGCATCGGCGGCCTGCGCCAGACCCAACTCCACCGGCAGGGTCAGGGTGGCGACCCGCGGCGTCATCAGATCGCGGGCCGTGAGGTCGTTGAGGGCAAAGACCTTGCCGATCATGGCCGCCTCGTCAGCCTCGATCTGTCCCTGCTGGCTGCCGAGGCGGGCCAGCAGGTGAATCTCATGCTCATTGGTGGTCAGCTCGGCCGTGGCCGTCAGCGATGGCATCAGACGCTCAAGCAGCACAAGCAGGGGCCGCATCAGCCGCTGCAGCAGCAGCAGCGGCCGGGCCGCCACCAGGGCGATCGGGATGGCGAAGGAATTGCCGATGGTCTTGGGGAAGATCTCCCCGAACAGAATCACTGCGAGGGTGAAGCCACCGTTGAACAGCAGCAGCGCCAGCTCGCTCTGGCCGAGCCTGTCGAAGGCATGACCGGCCTGGACTCCCAGCAGCAGCGAGCCGGAGATGTTGAACAGGTTGTTGAGCACGACCAGCAGGGCGAGGGAGCGGCCAGGGCTGGTCTTGATGCGTTCCAGGGCCACGGCGCCGCCGACCCGCTGCTTGGCCAGGGTGTGCAGCTGGATCGGATTGACCGACAGCAGTGCCGCCTCGGTGCCCGAGGCCAACGCCGAGCCCAGCAGGATCAGACCGGCCAGCATGGCGAGCACGACAAGCGGATGCATGGCGGAGGCCGAAGCCGTTGTGAGGGTGTCGCCTCTTTTTAACCTGCATCCGGGCTGTCACCCATGGGGCGCTGCAGACTGGGGTCCATGAACAGGAGCCCCGCAGCCCAGACCTGGAGCCGTCTGCAGCACTGGCGGCACCGGCTCACGGTTCCCCAGTTCACGGCGGTGACGGGCCTGCTGGTGATCGCCGCCGGCACCGTGATCCTGGCCTCACCCCTGTGCTCCACCGACGCGGTCGGCCTGTGGGAAGCCCTGTTCACGGTGACCTCCGCGATCACCGTGACCGGGCTGTCGATCATTGATGTGGGCACGGATCTGACGCCGATCGGGCAGGGGGCCCTGGCCGGGCTGATCATGGTGGGGGGCCTGGGCCTGATGGCCATCACCACCTTTCTGCAGGGATTCGTGCAGGGGCGCAGCGGCCTGCGTCAGCGCCTTGATCGGGGCCGCGCGCTCGACGAATTCGGCGTTGGCGGCATCGGCCCCACCTTTCATCAGATCCTGCTCACCGCCAGCTGCCTGATCGGGCTGGGCACCCTGATCCTCTACAGCTTCGGTTTCACCGACATCGAGAACCGCGGCGCCCGGCTGTGGGCCGCCCTGTTCCACTGCATCAGCGCCTACAACAACGCCGGCTTCGGGCTCTGGGCCGACAACCTGGTGGGCTACCAGGTCAATGCCGTGGTCTGCGGCGTGATCGGCTCCCTGATTGTGATGGGCGGCATCGGCTGGCGGGTCACCAACGACCTCCTGCAGTTCAAGTTCCGCTTGCGGCGGCTGCGCCACCTGAGCCTGCACACCCGCCTGGTGCTGCGCTCCACCGTGCTGCTGATCGCCATCGGCACCCTGGGGCTGTTGTTCACCGAACAGTTCAGCCCCGGTGGTGTGGTGCAGCAGCTGAGCCTGCTGGATCGCCTGCAGGTGACCCTGTTTCAGTCGATCACCACCCGCACGGCCGGCTTCAACACCGTGCCGCTCTCGATCGAGACGTTCTCCGACGCCGGCCTGCTGCTGATGATTCTGCTGATGTTCATCGGCGCCAGTCCGGGGGGCACCGGCGGCGGCATCAAGACCACCACCTTTGCGGTGCTGATCGGCGCCACCCGCTCGACCCTGCAGAACCGTGAGGGGGTTGTGATCCGCAACCGACTGATCCCGACGTCGGTGGTGCTCAAGGCGATCGGCACCACCCTGGCCTCGGCCATCTTTGTGGTTCTGATGACCCTGCTGCTGGGGATCGGCGAAACGGTCAACGGTCAGGCCGCCGGCGACGACTTCAGCTTTCTGGAGAACCTGTTCACCTGCATGTCGGCCTTCGGCACGGTGGGGCTGGATCTTGGCGTAACCGTCAATCTGGGCCGCTGGAGTCAGCTGGTGCTGATGGTCTGCATGTTTGTGGGGAGGCTGGGCATTCTGCTGATGCTGTCGGCGATCTACGGAAACCGTCCCCCTTCGAGAGTTGGCTACCCCCGCGAAGAGGTGTACCTATGAACGGCCGGCCAGCCAACGGCCGATCAGCCAATGGCCGACCAGCCCAGCAGCGCAGAACATGAAGCGAGCGGTCAGTTAGCACTGTTTTCCGGTCGTCTTTGCGTGTTAGAAAAGCGGCATGGATGACCTCCTTGCTTCGATCTCGACCGGCGCCTGGATCACCCTGGCGGTGCTGGCCGGGTCGGCGGCGTTGTTCATCAGCGGCTGGCTCGCACCTGAAATCACCGGCCTGCTGGCGGCGGCGCTGCTGATCGTCACCGGGGTGCTCAAACCCGGCGAGGCGCTCGAAGGGTTCGGCAGCCCGGCCCTGATCACCCTGATGGGTCTGTTTGCCCTTTCTTCAGGCCTGTTTCGCTCGGGGGGACTCGACCGCCTGCGGGCCCTGATCGGCTCGGATGCGGTGCGCAGCCCGAGGCGCATGATCACCCTGATGGTGGCCGCCGTGGCCCCGGTCTCGGCCTTCGTGCCCAACACGCCGATCGTGGCCTCGCTGCTGCCGGTGGTCGAGGGCTGGTGCCAGCGCCGCGGCATCTCGCCCTCCAAGGTGCTGTTGCCCCTGTCGTTCGCCACGGTGCTGGGCGGCACCATGACCCTGCTGGGCAGTTCGGTCAACCTGCTGGCCAGCGAGGTCAGCAGCAAGCTGGGCTATGGCGCCTTCGGGCTGTTCGGCTTCAGCGCCATCGGCATCGGGGTGTGGCTCGGGGGCGGGGTGGTGATGGTGCTGCTGGCAGATCGGCTTCTCCCCGACCGCGGCCGCAACGACGACGATCTGGTCGGCAATCTGGCCAGCAGCGGGTATCTGACCGAGGTCAGGATCCCTGCCGGTTCTGAACTGATCGGCCAGTCGCTGCACGGCAGCCGTCTGCAACGGCGCTTTGACCTCGACGTGCTGGAGCTGCACCGCGGCAACGAGCGGTTTCTGCCGCCCCTGGCCGACCGAACCCTGGCGCTGGAAGACCGGCTGCTGCTGCGCTGCAGCCGCGAAGACCTGCTGCGCCTGCAGCAGGACCACACGATCGAGCTGGCCCCCGTGCCCGACACCCAGCCCGGCGCCGACCAGCAGAACAACCAGCGCACGGTCGAGGTGCTGCTGCCGGCGGGATCGACCCTGGCGGGCGACTGCCTGCGGGATCTGCGCTTTAGGCAGCGCTACAACGTGACGGTGCTGGCCCTGCGGCGTGGCAACGCCGTGATCCACGAGCGTCTCGGTCGGGCCCAGCTGCGCGAGGGCGACGTGCTGCTGCTGCAGGGCCCCAAGGATGCCATCCGCGGCCTTCAGGCCAACAACGACCTGGTGGTGCTGGAACAGCTGGAAAAGGACCTACCCACCGTCAGCCGCAAACGCCTGGCCCTGGCGATCGCCGCGCTGGTGATCGTGCTGCCCGCCTTGGAGCTGATCCCCCTGGTGGCGGCAGTGCTCCTGGGCACGGTGGCGATGGTGGCCAGCGGCTGCCTGCGTGCCGGCGAGCTGCAGCGGTCGATCCGCCTTGATGTGATCCTGCTACTGGGATCTCTCTCCAGTTTCAGCGTGGCCCTGGAGAAGACCGGTCTGGCCGCAGCCCTGGCCAATGGACTGCTGCAGGGCTTAAACCAATGGCCCGTGTACTGGGCCCTACTGGTGGTATTTCTGTTCACCACGCTGTTGACAGAGGTGATGAGCAACGCCGCCACGGTGGCCATGGTGATTCCGATCGCGGGCCAGCTGGCCGTTGGGCTGGGGCAGCCTGCGATGGCATTCATCTACGCGGTGCTGTTTGGTGCGAGCCAGAGCTTTCTCAGCCCGGTTGGCTATCAGACCAACCTGATGGTGTTTGGTCCCGGCCGCTACCGCTTTCTGGACATCGCCCGTTATGGGGTGCCCCTCACGGTGACCATGACCTTGCTGGTGCCCTGGCTGATCTGCCGTCAATTCGGCCTGTGAGGGTCAGTGCTCAGTTGCCCCGCAGGCTCTGCCGACGCCAGCTCAGCACCTCGGAGACCAGGAACACCATCACCAAAGGAATCACCACGACCAGCACTGCCACCCGGAAGGTGCTGAGCAGGGTCCCACCGCCGGTCACCTCAATCAGCTGGTCTGCCAGATAGAGCACGTACAGCACCACCAACAGGAAGCCTTCGCGGCGACGAATCACCCCGCCGGTCCAGAAAATGGGCAGGCAGGCCAGGGTGGTGGCAATCATCAGCGGTAGATCGCGGTTGATCAAAATCGGCTCAACCACCAGGCCTTCGCCCGAGAAGGCGGCACACAGGCCCAGAATCAAGAGCTGATTGATGATGTTGCTGCCGACCACGTTGCCGATGGCGATGTCGGCCTTGCCCCGGTAGGCCGCTACCACCGAGGTGACCAGCTCGGGCATCGAAGTACCGGCGGCCACGATGGTGATGCCCACCACCGTCTCAGGAATCTGCAGCAGGGCTGCCGCCGCCTCGGCACCGCGCACCAGGATCTGCGACCCGATCACCAACAAGACCAGCCCGGCCGCCAGCTTGCCCAGAGCCACCGGCACCGTGCTGGACTCATCCATGGCGAAGGCATCGGCCTCATCAGGATTGTCGACGGCGGTCTCTGTGGCGGTGCGGCACTCCCAGACGACGTTGATCACCAGGGCCGTGAGCAGGGCCACCCCCGCCTGCCAATGGACGCGTCCCCCGGCAGCCATGCCCCAGACCGCCATCGAAACGGCCAGCAACAGCGGCACATCGCGGCGCACCAGACGACTCTTGACCCGCAATGGCATCACCAGGGAGCTGAGGCCCAGCACGATCAACACGTTGAAGATGTTGCTGCCGACGATGTTGGTGATGGCAATTCCATCGTTGTCCTGCACCGTCGAGATCAGGCTCACGAACAGCTCGGGGGCGCTGGTACCCAGCGAGACCAAGGTCAGACCGATCACGATCTGGGGAATGCCCAGCATCAGCGAAATCGTGACCGACCCGGCCACAAAGAACTCACCACCGCCGAACAGCAACAGAATGCCGACAACGATCTGAATCACACTGGGCAGATAGGACATCTCTCCCCATGCAGGCAGCTGCGAAAAGGCTATCAGCCGCCATCCCCCCGCCAGAACTGCGCTACAGCATCAATGGAGGAGCGGGTCACGAAGAAGGATTGACTTTCTTCGCCACATCGAGGTCGTAGGCATGTTTATGCCGCAGATAAAAATCAAGCGCCTCGAGAACAACCGTGCCGAATGACTTGGCTTCAAGGATTGCTAACAGACGCAGCGCACGATGCATTTCATCGGCCACCGAAACCGTAATTCTTCGCATTGACCAGCGTCGATCCGCAGCAAAAAAGAGATCATAAGTCAAAAACTATTAGGCATCACTGTGAAAGCAGAAATGCAGATCTGCAGCCCCTGAGCTATACATCTGACGCGCCATCCCCGCCCCTGCATTGCTGCCCTACTGCCGACTCAGCGGGTCCCGCTCGGGTTCCGCGCTGCGCTGGCGTAGCCCGGATCCAGCCAGCATTGCGGCAGAGGCTCGCCCGAAGGAAAACGCAACTCCGCCTTGAGAAACGACTCGGGATCCTGCAGTTCTTCGCCCGCGTGGAACCGTCCTTCCACCCGCAGCGCAAACGGATCCATCAGGGGCTTCAGCTGCCCCACCTCAACGAGGCTGCCGTCGGGGCAATAGGTCAGAAACATGCGTTGCGCGGGGCAAGGGAACACGGCCTGTCCCAACCTCCCAGCTCCAGCACGCGCGCGGCTCTCGGCTCAGCAACACCGCTGGCCATGCGCCGCACTTCTCTTCATCACTGCTGCCTTCAGCGGGCCAGGACGCGGGGGATCTGGGCCAGGCAGGTGGTGGCCGCCCGCGACAGCCGTGAACGGCGCATGGCCCAGGCGGGCTGCAGACCGCAGGCAGCCCACTGCACGGCGCCACGGCCATAGCGGCGGTTGAGCCCGTCGATCACCGCCATCAACCGCTCACGGCGCCGCTGCTGCTCGGGGGTGGTGGGCACCAGCAGGTGGTGCTGCAGCAGGTCATCGGGTTGCAACTGTTGCAACAGCACACCGGCCTTGGCCAGGGCCCTGTGGGGGCGAAACAGGCGCTCGGCCAGGGGTAGGGCCGCCGCCAGCAGCACGGCGGTGTCGTTGCTGGCCAGGGGCAGGGTCACCGTCGCCGAGGCGCTGTAGAAGCTGGCGGGTGCAAACGGACTCGTGCGAGCAAACACGGTGATGGCCCCGGCCCGCTGGCGCTGCTGGCGCAGCTTCTCGGCCGCCCGCACCAGGTAGGTGGCGAGCGCCTCGCGAAGCTGCGCGAGGCTCTGCACCGGCTCGCTGAAACTACGGCTGACGCAGGTCTCCTGCTTGGCCGGCGCCACACTGATCAGCGGCAGACAGGCATGACCCTGCAGCTCCTGCTGCAGCCGCAGCCCCACCACCCCGCACTGGCGGCGCAGCTCGCCGGCCGGCATGTCGCGCAGGGCGCGGGCATGGGCCACCCCCCGCAGGCGGCACCAACGGGCCAGGCGCCGGCCGATGCCCCAGACATCTTCAATGGCGATTGTCTCGAGCAGGGCCTCGACATCGGCGACGGCAGCCAGATCGAGCACGCCACCACGGGCTGGATCGACCTTGGCCGCCCGGTTGGCGATCTTGGCCAGCACCTTGGTGCCGGCGATGCCCACCGCCACCGGCAGCCCCAGGTGGCAGAGCACCTGGCGGCGCAGGGCACGGCCCCAGTCGCCCAGATCGCCGCCGGCAGGCCTGTGCAACAGCCCGAAGGCCTCGTCGATCGAGTAGATCTCGAGGTCCTCGACCCAGCGCTCCAGCGTGCTCATCAACCGCTGGCTCATGTCGGCGTAGAGGGCGTAGTTGGAACTGCGCACCACGACCCCGTGGCGCTCGAGCTGAGCGCGCACCTTGAAATAGGGCGTGCCCATGGCGATGCCCAGGGCGCGGGCCTCGGCACTGCGCGACACGATGCAGCCGTCGTTGTTGGAGAGCACCACCAACGGGCGGCCGATCACGGCCGGATCAACCACCGCCTCGCAGGAGGCATAGAAGTTGTTGCCATCGATCAGCACCGTGGCCAGCACCATGCCCCCTCAGCAGCGCCGGATCACGCAGCGGGCGACCCCCAGCAGCTGATGGTCGCCATCGGCCGGCAACGGCAGCAGCGGATAGGCCGGATGGGCGGCCGCCAGGGCCAGACCACCACGCCAGCGCACCAGGCGCTTGACGGTGAAGCCATCGCCGAGCCGAGCCACCACCACCTGGCCCGGCCGGGGCTCAAGACCGCAGTCAACCACCAGCAGGTCACCATCGCCGATGCCAGCCCCCTGCATCGAGACCCCACCGACCCGCAGCAGCACGGTGCAGCCGGGGTCACGCACCAGCAAGGCAGCCAGATCAAGGCCCAGAGCAAGCTCCCTACAACAGGCCTTAGACTAGTACACCTGTACGATGCAGCAGGGGCAACGGCCGTGCTCCTCGGCGGCCCTCAGCGACGTGGCGCCGGACCGGCTTCAGCCAAATCAGTTCAGACCGAAGCTCCCCGGGGCCCACTCGGTGATCAGACGCTCCAGCCGGACCAGCTGATAACGGTTGTGCTCGCTGGGGTGATGGGCGTAGCGCAGGCGCAGATCCCGCAACTGGGCCTCCAGCGCGTTCAGCACAGGATGGTTGCTGTTCACAGACGCGGCCCGGATACCAAGCAAATCTTAAGCGAAACGGAAGCGCTTCGCACTTCGCCGGTGCGCGAACGGCGCCAACCGTGACAACCAGGGGCCAGAGTCGGGGCAATCGTCACACCTGCCATGGGTCGCCCAGCCCCCGGTCGCCAAAGCAAGCCCCAGCCCCCGACTCCCTCACCCATGGTGATCAAGCTGCAGATCGCGGGGGCCGCGCTTGTGCCGCCACTGCTGCTGGGCCTGTGGCTGCAGCATCAGGGCTTCTGGTGATGGCGGGGCCGATGGCCGGGCAACAGGTGATGCACGGCGTGACGCACCACCCCCCAGATCAGCAGATGGGGGTCGTCGCCGCTCAAGACCAACGGCGCGACCGCCGGATCAGACGCCACCAGGCGCCAGCGGGGCGCGCGCCCCTCGAGTCGCCGCAACAGCAACTGGCCGCCATGGGCCACCACCACCGTGGAGCCACCCCGGGGCGTAACGCTGCGGTCAACCACCAGCAGGTCGCCATGGCAGATGCCCGCGGCCGCCATGGCATCGCCCTCGACCCGCAGAAAGAATGTGGCGCTGGGATGGGGCACCAGCTCCACATTGAGATCGATCGAGGCGTCGACATAGTCAGCCGCCGGACTGGGAAAGCCTGCCGCCACCGCCTCGAGGGCCAACGGCAGCAGCCACGCCACACCTCCCGGGCACGGCTCGCCCAACGGCACCAGATCAGCCCCGAACCCCACCGCCGCCTTTCGCACTGGTACAGATGTTCGCATGCCCAGGTCGCTGGTGTCGCTGGTGGTGGCCCCGGTCAGCCCGGGCGCAGCTCCTGACCGGGGACCGCCAGGTCGCGGCGATGGGGCAGATTGCCGAAATGCTCCCGGGCCAGGGCCAACAGCTGGGCCGCGCTGCAGGCCGAAGCATCGACGCTGACGCTGGCGACGATGCGCTGCAGCAGCGCGGGGTGACGGCGCCTGAGATGGCGCAGCAGCAGGTTGCGCATGTCGCTCTCGCCGTGGCCATGGCCCAGCAGCAGCACCGCATCAGCCGCCTCGATCGCCAGGGCGATCTGCTCGAGATAGGCATGGTCAAGGGGGGCCCGCTGCCCGGCGATGTCGCGGTCGTGGCGATGGCTGAGGTTGTCACCGCTGGCCCAGAGGCCATGGGGCTGCAGCACGGCCTGATCAACGGCCACGCCATCAAGGCGGAACAGACGGGTCTGGCGACGGTCAAGAACCAGCACCAACCGCAGGGCCTGATCCCCGCGGGGGGCATCGGGTACAGGCTGCGGATGGCCGGGGCTGATCCCGGCTGCCGCCAGCAGGTGGCGCAGCCGCTGGATCGCCTCGGCATCCAGTGCGCCCGCAGACAACCCACCACCACCGGCATGGATCCAGCTGCGCGGCCCAGCGGGGAAGACCACCTCAAGACGCGGTCCCTCCCGGTGCAGGTCGGCACCGAGGGCCGCCAGCAGAGCCTCCACCTCGGACAAACGCAGACCATGGGGTAGGGGATGGCACCAGAGCATGGCCAGAGTGCGCTGGTGATGACGGCTGAGCTCGGGCATCGCCTGGTGGGCCACGACTGCCCCGATGCTGATGACGGCAGGGCAGGCTGACGGCCAACGCGGAACGGATCCGCCCAGGGGCAGAACAGGCATCCCTACCTATGGCCAGCAGCCGGAGGTGCCATGAGACTAATGGCATCGATTCGGAGGCCCAGACATGGATGACACTCCACCCCGCCAGACGTCAGGAGTGCGCTGACCGCAGGCCCCTGCTCCAACAGTCTTGTCCTGATCTGCGGATCCCCGGTTCACAGAACCACCCGATGCATCGCCTCAGGTGCCCCCGGGTTCACGGGAGCCGATCCTTGGACTCCATGGCCCCAGGTGCCGCCGAGAGCAGCTCCGAAACGAACTGATCACCCAGAAGCAACGACGCCGCATCAATTGGTGAAGCAACGCCCCCGGAGCGCCCGGGGACAGCCACCAGATCAGGCCTGTCCGGCCATGGCGTCACCGTTCTGCCATCCCGTTTTCACATCGATTTCACTGCTTTTGTGTTCACCCAGGCCCGGCACCGCAGGTGTCGGGCCTTTTGACATGGGCGGACCATCACCACAGCCGCGCTGCAGAACCTGGCGGCGCAGATGCAGCAACGGTTCATCGGCGGGGGCCTGGCGGGCATAGAGCAGCGCCCACGCCAGGGGCACATCGCCCTTGTCCAACGCCCGGTTGATGGCAGCCATCCAGGCCTCACCCCGCTGGCCCAGGGTCTGCATCAGGCTGGCCGTGGAGGCCATGCGGGCGGGGCCGGCGGCCCGCAGGCGCACGTGGGCAAAGGCATCGGCAGCGGCTCCCAGGGGTTGCAGCCGCAGCAGCACCGCCTGACCGGGCTGCAGGGGTGGCAGGGGCCAATAAAGCGGCAGAGGCAACGGCCGGCCGGCGGCGGCCTGACGGCGCCAGAGCAGCCGCCCCTGGACGGTCTCCACCCTCACCTGCTGCAGCGGTTCGACCACCAGCAGGGTGGGAAACGCCGTGGGGACCTCACCAGAGGCATCGGCCTCATCGATGGGCTCGACCCGGGGGGAGAGCACACACAGCACCACCGGGGCCCCCTGGCGGGTCGCCGCCCGGGCCGGCAGCGGTGCAGCCGACCACGGACCCAGCCCCGCCAGTGCCCACAGCAGCCCGGCGGCCAGGGGCTTCAGCAGCATGCCCCGTCGCCGCCGGCCAGGGTTGTGGCAAACGGCAGGGCCCCGCCGCAACCGGGAAACAGGCCGAAATGACGCTGGAAATCCCCCACAAAGCTGAAATGGGGCGCCAGCCGACTCTGCTGCAACATCCTGAAGGTGTTGCCGCAGACCGGGGCAGGCCGTCCGGTCTCGAAGTGGTGGTGGGCGTCGAGATCCAGGGCTTGGGGCTGGCCCGCCGCCGTGCCGAGATAGGTCACCGCCTGCCCGTGGTCTTCGCAGGCATCCTCGAGCTGATCAATGTGGAACAGCCGGTAGGTGGCTGAATAGAAGCGGGTCTCACCGGTGTGCGCCGCCAGCTCCGGATCGGTGATCGCCAACGGCCGGCTGCTCACCAGCCGCGGATCGGCAAAACCATTGGCGCGGGCCAGGCGCAGAAAATCGTTCCAGTAGAGCGCCCCCGCAAGGCACTCGCCGTACAGCACGGGATCGCCTCGGAGGCCGGGATCAAGACGGCGGTCGGCATAGACATCGGCGAAATAGAACTCACCGCCGGGTTTGAGCAGGTGCCGCACGCCGGCCAGCACCGCAGCCTTGTCGGTGGCCAGGTTGACGACGCAGTTGGAGACCACCACATCGAAGCTCGCGGGTTCCAGGCCAAGCTGATCCAACTGCTCGATCAGCCCCTCCACGAACCGCACATTGGCGTAGCCGCACTGCTCGGCGTGCCAGGCCTGATGGGCCGTTGCCACCGCCAGCTGCTCGGCGGTCATGTCGACCCCCACCACAGCGCCATCAGCACCCACCAGCTGCGACAGCAGATAGACATCGCGACCGCTGCCGCACCCCAGATCGAGCACGCGCGCCCCCTCCAGCAGGGGAGGGGCCACCAGGCCGCAGCCGTAGTAACGGGCGCTCACCTCGGGGTGGATGCGGGCCAGCAGAGGCCTGAGCGACTCCGGCACACGGCTGGCATCGCAGCAGGCACTGGTGCGCAGATCGGCGCTGCTGCTGAGGGTGGTGCCGTAGTACTCGCGCACCGACTGCTGCAGGATCTCGGCACTGGCTGCGCTCATGGACGGGAGGGAACTGCTCCCAGAATGCCGGCCGATCGGGGTGCCGGCGCAGGGGGCGCGAGGGCGTATGACGGGCGCATCGAAGGCGGCGATCAGCTGAGCGATCCACCACAGCTGGAGCCACTGCCGGCAGTGCAGCCGTAGCAATGGCCCCCAACGGCGATTGCGGTGCCGGCGGGATCGTGCTGCAGCAGATCGTTCAGCGCAGCAGAACCCGCCCCAATCCCCAGCATCTGGTTGAAATCGCAGTCGTACAGCAGGCCCTGCCAGTCGACGCTGATCAGGCTGCGGCACATCACCTGAGCGAGGTTGGCCGGGTTGTGGCTGCGCTGCAGCAGCTGCTGGTAGCCCTCCAGCTCACCGCTGCGCTGCAGCTGCGTCGCAAAGCGGGCGATCGGCATGTTGGCCAGGGCCAGCAGGCTGTTGAAGCTGATGCCGTAGGTCTCGCCCAGATGGCGGCGGTACTCGGCCTCGAGCTGCGCCTGGGGCGGCGGCAGGCTGGCCCCCTGGGGGTTGAACACCAGATCGAGCACCAGATCGGACCCCGGCCGGCCGTAGCCGAGGGCATTGAGCTGCTGCAGGCCAGCGATGCTGCGGGCGAACACGCCACTGCCGCGCTGACGATCGACATTGTCTTCCAGGTAACAGGGAAGCGAGGCCACCACCCGCACGCCCTGCGCGGCCAGAAAGGCGGCCAGGTCCTCCTGGCCCGGTTCGCTGAGGATCGTGAGGTTGCAACGGTCAATCACCGCCACGCCCTGGGCGCGCGCCTGGCGCACCAGCTGCCGAAAGCCAGGATGCAGCTCCGGTGCACCGCCCGTGAGATCAAGCGTGCCGATTGAGCGCGCAGCCAGCACCAGCGGGATCAGCGCCAGGGTGGCCTGATCCATCATTTCGCTGCGGGCCGGCCCGGCATCGACATGGCAATGGCTGCAGGCCTGGTTGCAGCGGTAGCCCAGGTTGACCTGCAGGGTGGTTAAGGCAGTGCGCTGCAGCGGCGGAAACGGCAACGACGCGGCGGTGACGTGAACCGGGAGCGAACTGGTCACAGGTTGCCCTGCTCAGCTGCGGCCCGCTGGCCCCAGTCATGCAGCTTCGCGATCGCAGGGATCAGATCAACGCCCAGGTCGGTGAGGTGGTACTCAACCCGCGGCGGCACCTCGGGGTACACGGTACGCGCCACGACCCCATCGGCCTCCAGTTCACGCAGCTGGGCCGTCAGCACCTTCTGGCTGACGCCGCTCAGGGCCCGCTGCAGATCCGAAAAGCGCCGCCGGCCCTCGAGCAGCTCGCGCAGGATCAGCAGCTTCCAGCGGCCCTGAATCACCCGCAGGGCCAGCTCGGCCTTGCAGTTGGCATGGTCATGGCTGCCCTGGAAACCGCTGGGCTGCTGCAGATCCGAGTGATTCACGCCTGTCGATCCAATCGTTACCCAGAGGTTGCTGAGCCACTTTGTGGTGCCGTCTTGTGCCAACGCCCGCGCAGGGCACACCATCAGGACGACCTTGATGCGCCCATCCTGGCGCTCGATGCCGATGTCCGACACCAACGACTCCCACCCCGCCGCGCTCAACCTCGAGGCCGGCACCCATGCCCTGTGCACCTGCGGGCTGAGCCAAAACGGAGCCTTCTGTGACGGCAGCCATCAAGGCAGCGGCAAGGCACCTCACATCCTCAAGCTGGACACCGCCAAGACGGTCTACCTCTGCAACTGCGGCGGCACGGGCAACAGCCCGTTTTGCGACGGCAGCCATACCAAACTGACAGCCGCCAGGAATCCAAGGCCCTGGTGGACGTTCTGGGGTTGATCGCCATGCCGAATCTGTTTTCGCCACTGCCGGTTGGGCCGCTCCAACTGCCCAACCGCATCTGGATGGCGCCGCTGACCCGCTGCCGCGCCGAAGAGGGCCATGTGCCCGGAACGCTGATGGCCGAGCACTATGCCCAGCGGGCCAGCGCCGGCCTCATCGTGGCCGAAGCCACGATGGTGATGGAGGGCCATTCGGCCTTCTGGCATGAACCGGGGATCTACAACGACGCCCAGATCGCCGGTTGGCGGCTCACCACCGACGCGGTGCATCGCGCCGGCGGCCGCATCGTGCTGCAGATCTGGCATGGCGGCCGGGCCTGCCACCCGCTGCTCAACGGCGGCCGTCAGCCGGTGGCGCCCAGCCCCATCGCGATCACGGGCGACATGGTGCACACCCCGGAAGGCAAGCAGCCCTATGTGGTGCCGCGAGAACTGGGCGACGACGAGCTGCCCGCCATTGTCGAGGGCTTTCGGCTGGCGGCACGGCGTGCCATGGCCGCCGGCTTTGACGGGGTCGAGGTGCATGGCGCCAACGGCTACCTGCTGGATGCCTTTCTGCGCAATGGCAGCAACCGGCGCAGCGGCCCCTACGGCGGGCCAATCGAACACCGGGCACGGCTGCTGCTGGAGGTGCTCGAAGCGGTGGCGCTGGAGACGCCGCTGCTGGGGCTGCGCCTGTCACCACTCAACGGCTTCAACGCCATGGCCGATTCGGACCCGATCGGCCTGATCACCTGGCTGGCCCGACGGCTTAACGACCTGCCGCTGGCCTACCTGCATCTGATGCGGGGCGACTTTCTGGGACTGCAGCAGGGCGATGTGCTCGGCCCGGTGCGCGAGTGTTATGACGGCCTGCTGGTCGGCAACATGGGCTACACCGCTGCGGAGGCCCATGCCGCCATCGCCGCCGGGGAGCTCGATGCGGTGGCCTTCGGCACCAGCTTCCTGGCCAACCCCGACCTGCCGGAGCGGTTCCTCCAGGGAGCACCGCTCAACCCGGCGGACCCAGCCAGCTTTTACAGCCCCGGTCCGGAGGGCTACACCGATTACCCAACCCTCAACGCCAACCGATGAACTCCCAGACGTCCACAGACGTGTTGGTGATCGCCGCCAGCAACGGCGAGAACCTCAAGCTGGCGGAACGCTTCGCCAAAGCCGCCAGGGGCCAGGGTCAGTCAGCCGTGGTGCTGGATCTGACCATGGTGGCGTTGCCGTTGTTCAGCCCCAGGACCCTGAGCAACGGCACCCCTGCCGCACTGGCGGGCCTGCAGACCACGCTGCAGGCTGCGCCACGCTGGGTGATCTGCGCCCCGGAATACAACGGCTCGATCCCGCCGGTGCTGACCAGCGCCATCGCCTGGCTGTCAGTGCAAGGTGACGACTTCAGGGCCCTGTTCAACGGCCGGCCGATCGCCATGGCCACCCACTCGGGCGGTGGTGGCCACACGCTGATGACCGCCCTGCGCCTGCAGCTGGCCCACCTGGGGGCCCACGTGGTGGGGCGCCAGCTGGTCAGCAACAACGCCAGCCCCGCCAAGGACACCTCGATCGCCGATCTGGTGACCCGCCTGCTGCGCCTGCCACCCGCTGACACCTGAGGTTCACCCCATGACCCCTGGCATTCAGACGCCACAGCTGCCGCAAGGCCTGGTCTGGCGAAGGGCCAGCGAACGCTTCCACAGCCGCAACGGCTGGCTCGACAGCTGGCACACCTTTTCGTTCGGCGGCCACCATGACCCGCAATGGATGGGCTTCGGCCCCCTGCGGGTGATCAATGACGACACCATCGCCGCCGGGCAGGGCTTCGGCATGCACCCCCACCGCGACATGGAGATCGTCACGGTGATGGTCGCGGGCCAGCTCAACCATCGCGATTCGATGGGCCACAGCGCCGTGCTCCAGGAGGGAGAAGTGCAGCGCATGAGTGCCGGAACGGGCATCGTGCACAGCGAGATCAACCAGGGCGCGGAGCCCTGCCGCCTGCTTCAGATCTGGATCGAACCGAGCCTCACGGGGCTCACGCCCGCCTACGAACAGAAACCCTTTGTCGTCGCCGGCGACTGGACACCCCTGCTTGATCCCCGGGGTGAAGGTGGGGCCATGGCGATCAACAGACCCGTGCGGCTGTGGCGGGTCCGGCCCGCGATCGGCGTGCCACTGCCGCTGCCGCTGGAGTCAGCGCCACGGACAGCATCACTGTTATGGCTGCAACTGATCGCGGGCCAGGCCCAGCTCAACCTGGCCGGCGGGTCCGCGCCGTTGCCCCTGGCAGAGGGCGACGGTGTGGGGCTCCCTGCGGGTGAAGCCACGCTCACCAGCCGTGCCGAAGGCACCGACGTGCTGCTGTTTGCGATGGCCTGACTGGGGCGGGCCTGCCCAAGCAGACAGGCGGGCCAGCGTCGGATCGGCCTCCGGACCGGCGCATACATTGAGACCGCCCAAGGGGATGGCAACGCCCCGCCAGCTGCCGATGTTGAATCCACCCCGCGGCTACAGAACCCTCGCCATCGTGGGCCTGGTCAGCAACATCCTGGCCCTGCCCCTGGGGATGGCCGCCATCGTGGTCGACCCCACCTGGCGGACCGCCAACATCGCCGTGGTCGCCGGTGCCGTGCTGCCAACCGCCGTGCTGGGCATCGTCGCGTCAACGGCTCTGCTGCGGTGGCGACGCTGGGGACAGGTGCTGGCCATTGTGACGCTGGCCATGGCCCTCACAGCGGGGGTTCCCTACGCCATCGTGCGACTGGTGCTGGTGGACCAGAACAGAATCCTGACGGCGTTGCTGGCCGCTCTTCTGACAGTCACCAGCACCACAGCCCTGGTGTTCTGGTGCAGACCTGCGGTCCGCCGGTACCTCAGCTGAGCCGAGCCGGCAAGGGGGCTGCAGCGAACGATTCTGGAAGATGTTGTGAAGACGACAGACCGCTCGCATCAGCGGACCAATGATGACAACAGTGCGTGGGCGTCGTTGTGGAACACGTTTTGTCCGCAGGGATCTCCGGCGTGCGGCGGTACCGCCTGGTCGACCAGCGGGGGTGCCCCCATCCGGTCCTTGACGATCTCTATGAATCCCTGGATGCCGCCTGGGACGAGGCAAGGGACTGGTGGCACGAGCAGTTCGGCGGCGACCAGGGTCCCGTCGGCATCGGCATCGAGGTCAGCACGGGTTGCGGCAGCTGGCGCACCCTGCGCTATCCGGGCTGCTGAGCTGCTGTCAGATCCGGCGGTGGCAGCAGGGGTGGCAGCAGGGGTGTGGGGTCATGGGCTTGGGCGCCCTGCTCGCCACTGCGCAGCTCAAAGTGAAGGTGGGGACCGGTGGCCGAACCGGTGATGCCCACGGTGCCGAGCGCATCACCCTGACCCACCTCAGACCCCACGGCCACATCGATCCGGTCGAGATGGGCGTAGAGCGTCTGGATCCCGCCCGGATGCCCAAGCATCACGGTGAGGCCGTAGCCACCCAGTGACTCGGCCAGCACCACCCGCCCCGCCAGTGCTGCCAGCACAGGGGTGCCCTGCGGTGCGGCGAAATCGACACCGGTGTGCATGCGCCAGGCCGAGCGGCGTTCCGAGTAACGCCAGCCCCAGGGATCGATCTGCAGGGCAACCTGGGCCAGTGGATAGGCCAGGGCAGGCAACCCGGCGGCGACGGTGCTCCCACCAAAGGCGACCAGGGGGGCGACGGAGACCGTGAGCGGCACAGCTATTGGCATCTGCACCGGTTGCTCGCCCCCATGCACCCGCCCGTGCCCAACCCCCAACACCAGCAGCAGGCCTGCGCCGATCAGACCGATCCGGTGCGGCAACCGAGCTCTGACCAAGGGTTTCACCACCGATCGGGCATGTAGATGCGCAATGTGCCGTATCCAAGTGGTGCTGGCGAGGGGTCCGGACCACTGGGGAAGGCCGTGACCTGGAACATGTAGGTGTCGGCCATGGAGGGGTTGCTCCACGGTTTGAGCATCAGCGTGACCGTGTCACCGGGTTGCACAGGCTGCGGAAACACGACCCTGAAGGTGCGCTCCGCCTGGTCGAAGCGCACCCGCACCGGCACGGCGGTGCCCTCCTGACGCGGTCGCCCCAGGAAGGCGCGACTGGCCTCGACGTTGAAGGGGAACCAACGATCAACGCCCCTGGTTTGGGTGATCACCATTTCACCGAGGGAGGCGCCGGCAGCCGGATCGAGTTCAACCGTGAAGTAGTACTCGGCAAACGGTTGCCAGACCGTGGTGTAGTAACTGATCAGGTCAACCGACCAGGGTGGCCGGCTGAAGTAAGTCCTGCCGTTAAGTTCAAGGGCCTGACCCTCGATGCTGAGCACCAGGGCCCCCAGCACCGCGGCGGGGAGCTGATGCCGCAACCGGCGCAGCAACGGTCCCGGGCGGAATCGAGCCATCAGCGTGACGCAGCTGTGGCTGAAACTAGACAGATGAGGCCGATCAGACAGAACCCACAAAGCCGATCGGATCCTGATCACGGCGGTGCTGGCGTGTCAGAGCCGGCCCCTGGGCGTCAGGATCACTCCGGTCAAGGCGGGCTGTGGCCTCCAGAGCCCCACGCAGCAGACGTGCTGCATGCAGACCCATGTCGCGTGGAACGCTGATGCGGTCACGCAGGTAGCGCAGGGCCGCGGCCGTTCCCTCTGGCGGTTCGCAGACGGCCGGTACAGGAACCAGCAGGGCCAGAGCAGCCCGAAGGGCGGCGTCGACCGGCGGACTCTCAAGGGCTGTGGCTGCGGCCATGCGCCTGATCAGGGTGGGGGCATGGCGCAGCACCCGTCCCAGGGCCTCCTGAGCCGCCGCCGCCTGAGGACCCGACCATGTGGTTTCGGGGTCAGGCTCCCCCACGGGCCAGGGCCCGACGTCGATGGCAGCAGCCAGCTGGCGCTGCTGGGGCGTGCCGCTGGCATGGCAGCCGCCCATCTGGGGCGGCAGATCGTGAGCGTGGGTATGAAAGTCGCTCTGGGTGCCCCGGTAGGTGGAGCGCATCTCCAGCGCGGCAAACCAGGCGTGGATGCCGGGGTGCTCCTGGCGCAGGAGAAAACCCTTGTAATAGGCAAGGCTGGCACCCATGCGCTCGAGGTAGGGCACAAACACCAGATCTGCGGTGACGGGTTCCTCACCCAGCAGAAACGATCCGGGGGTTGAGACCAGCGCGTCCTCCATCGCCGCGGCCAGGCGCTGAAACTGCTGGCGGCAGCGCTGCTCGTCAGAGGCACTCAGCCCCGGGGTGCACAACCACTGGCACCAGGCCCGAAACAGCAACCGTTCCAGCTGCCGCAGCTGCAGCACGGTCGGATCCTCAAAACCGAGCGGACCGAGTGGACCGAAGCTCTGCTCCAGCGTGCCCAGAATGCGGTCGCTCTCCGTGATGAGGCGGCCATCGAGCTCAAGGGCAGGCAGCATGCCCGAGGGCACCAACCGCGTGAACCAGGCTTCTTTCTGCCCGTAGCAGAACATCGTCACCTTGCGGATCCGATAAGGGATCCGGCGCTCCTCAAGCCACAGCCAGATTTTCTGGCAATACGGACACCAGGCGTGGTGGTCCCGGTAGAGGGTGACTCGCACGCTTGATTCAGTCTGACCGAACAGACGCAGGGTCGCCTGGGCACTGGTAGGGCCGTGACAACGCTGGTGTACCAACTCCTCGTGTTCGAGGGGTCCGGCCCACTGCCGCAGCGAATCCCAGCTCGGAACTTCCATGCCTGGGCAGGGGACTGAACGGACCCTAACGGGATGGAGTCAAACGGGAGCCGCTTCAGCCGAAAAGGCTCACGGTGCCGCCGCAGTGATCCCTAACATCGACCAGACATTTTCGCTCCTGCGATGTTTGACGCCTTCACCAAGGTCGTTGCCCAGGCTGATGCCCGCGGCGAATTCATCAACGCCGGTCAGATCGACGCTCTGGCTGCCATGGTTGCTGACAGCAACAAGCGCATGGATTCCGTCAATCGCATCACCTCCAACGCTTCCTCCATCGTCACCAACGCCGCTCGCGAACTCTTCGCTCAGCAGCCCGCTCTGATCGCCCCCGGCGGCAACGCCTACACCCATCGCCGCATGGCTGCCTGCCTGCGCGACATGGAGATCGTTCTCCGCTACATCACCTACGCCGCCTTCACCGGTGATGCTTCGGTGCTGGAAGACCGTTGCCTCAACGGCCTGCGTGAGACCTACCTCGCCCTCGGCGTTCCTGGCGCTTCGGTGGCAGAAGGCATCCGCAAAATGAAGGACGCCGCCATCTCCATCGCCAACGATCGCAACGGCATCACCCCCGGTGACTGCTCCGCTCTGATGAGCGAAATCGGCACCTACTTCGATCGCGCTGCCGCTGCTGTGGCCTGATCTCTCAGGTCAACACAGCTCTTCCGATCCAACTTCTAGGTCCACCCTTCTTCTCTTCCCACCATGAAGACCCCCCTCACCGAGGCCGTTGCCGCCGCTGATTCCCAGGGCCGCTTCCTCTCCAACACCGAAATCAACGCTGCTTTCGGTCGTTTCGAGCGCGCTGCCAATGCCCTGGCTGCCGCCAAGGCCCTCACCGCCAACGCCGATTCCCTCGTGAACGGCGCTGCTCAGGCTGTGTACAACAAGTTCCCCTACACCACCCAGATGCAGGGCAACAATTACGCAGCTGACGCTCGCGGCAAGGAGAAGTGCGCCCGTGACATCGGCTACTACCTCCGCATGGTCACCTACTGCCTCGTGGCAGGCGGCACCGGCCCCATGGATGAGTACCTGATCGCCGGTCTCGATGAGATCAACCGCGCTTTCGAACTCTCCCCCTCCTGGTATGTCGAGGCCCTGAACTACATCAAGGCCAACCACGGCATCTCCGGCGACGCTGGCGCCATTGCCAACAACTACATCGACTACGCCATCAACGCCCTCGTCTGATCTCTCTTTGACCAGCACGTCGGCCTCCACCGATGTCCTTGGCCCCCGCTTCCTGCGGGGGCTTTTTTGTGGCCTGGCCTGACGATGCTGAACAACACCGCTGTTACGAACCCTCCCGCAAGGACCGGGGCATCGGCCAGGATCGGCTCACTGCCATGGGCCCGATGGCCGGAGAACCAATCAACGAACAGGAGGCCCTGGCGAGGCTGCGCCAGAGTGACGACCCCTCGATGCAGTACTACGGCGCCTGGTGGCTGGGGCGCAACCGCAGCAGGCATCCCGAGGCGGTGCCGTTGCTGATCGCAGCGCTCCAGCAGCGGCGCCCCCGCGACCCCGGTGCCGGGGTTGAAGAGAACGCCGTGGCCCGCAACGCTGCCCGAGCTCTTGGCAAGCTGGCTCCAGCAGCCCTGATGGCGGTGCCGGAGCTGCTGGCGGCCCTGGGCGACCCTGACGACGGTCTGCGGGAGGCTGCTGCCCGGGCCCTGGGGGATCTGGGGGCCACCGAGGCGGTGGCCCCCATCTGCGCCCGCCTCGCCGGGGGGCCGGCGGTGGCCGGCGCCCGCCAGGACGGTTGTGCGCGGCTGGTTGAGCCCTGCGAGGCCCTGCTCGAAGCCCTGGGCGACATCGGCGTGGCCAAACCCGACGTGCTGACGGTGATCGAGCCCTTCACCCGCCACGACTGGCCGCTGATCCGCAGTGCCGCCGCCCGGGCGCTGCTGCAGCTCAGTGGCGAGCCCTGCTGGGCCGAGCCGCTGCTAGCCCTGCTGGGCGACAGCCAGCTGCAGGTGCGCCGCGCCGCCCTGATGGACCTGGGCGCTGCCGGCTGGCGGCCGGCGGTGGACGCCATCAGCACCACCCTGGCCGAAAACAGCCTCAAATTGATCGCCCTGCGCGGCCTGGTCGAAAACGGCAGCGGGGAACCCGGCGACGACGCCCTGCTGGCCGCCATGGACGCCCTGCTGTGATGAGCGTGCAACCCCTGATCAGCGCCGTCGAGAGCGCCAGCAGCGCCCTCGAGCTGCTGCGTGCCACCGCCGCCCTGGCCCGCTGCGCCGATGCCGCCGCGGCCCCCACCCTGGTAGAGGTGCTGGGGTTCAACAACCCCGGCGCCGCCGTGGCCGCCGTCGACGGCCTGATCGCCATCGGCAGCCCGGCAGTGGATCACCTGCTGGAGCTCGATCAGCGCAACTATGGGGCTCGGGCCTGGGCTGTGCGGGCCCTGGCCGGCATCGGTGATGTGCGGGGGTTGGATCTGCTGATCGAAGCCCTGCTGACCGACGTGGGCCCCAGCGTGCGGCGGGCCGCCGCCAAGGGGCTGGGCAACCTGCAGCTCGCCGCCCTGACGGTCGGCGAGCGCGCCACCGTTGCACAGCGTTGCCTTGACGCCCTGATCGAGGCCGTCAGCGATGGCGAGTGGGTGGTGCGCTATGCCGTGGCAGTCGGTCTTGAGGGCCTCGCCCGGGGTTGCGGCTGGTCACAGGGCCACCCTGGCCACGGGCACATCTGCACGGCCCTGGCGCAGCTGGGCGACCCCAGCGGCGAGGAGGCCACCGTGGTGCGGCTACGCGCTGCGCTAGCTCTGCAGCGGTTGCAACCCTCCTGATTGCCATGACCACGACGCGGGTACTGTTTGTCTGCCTGGGCAACATCTGCCGCTCACCAGCGGCCGAAGGGGTGTTTGTGCACCTGCTGGGGCAGCAGGGCCTGACCGATCGCTTTGTGGTCGATTCAGCCGGCACCGGCGGCTGGCATGTGGGCCGCCGGGCCGATGAACGCATGCGGGCTGCCGCCACCCGCCGCGGCATCGATCTGACGAGCAGGGCCCGCCAGATCGACCTGGGCGATCTGCACAGCTTCGACCACATCCTCACCATGGACAACGACAACCTGGCAGCGGTTCGGGCCCTGTCCCACGCAGCGGGCAACCCGGCCGGCCAGGCCCAGATCGAGGCGATGACGCGCTACTGCCGTCGCCACAGCGGAGTCCATGAGGTTGCCGACCCCTACTACGGCGGCCCCCAGGGGTTCGAGCAGGTGCTCGATCTGCTGGACGATGCCTGCAGCGGCCTGCTCGACGCGCTGGTGTGCAAGCCCTAAGCCTGGGGCCAGGCGTCCTCGGGCACGCGGCAGCGAAACAGGTCGACCAACGCCTGGATCACCGCCTCGATCGCCATGCCATCGGTGACCAGCTCGGTCGCATCGGCGGCCTGCTGCAGCGGCGCGATCGCGCGGGTCGAATCCAGGTGGTCGCGCTCGGCGATCTGGGCTTCGAGCTCAGCCAGATCGGGGACCGCAAAGCCGCGCTGCCTGAGATCTGCGGCGCGGCGACGGGCCCGCTCAGCCACGGTGGCGGTGAGGTACACCTTGAGCTCGGCATCGGGGAACACGGCCGTCCCGATGTCACGGCCTTCTGCCACAAGGCCGCCGCGTTGACCCATGGCCTGCTGCTGGGCTGTAAGGGCCTCGCGCACGCAGCCATGGGCCGCCACGGTTGAGACCTGCGCCGTGACTTCGGGGCTGCGGATCGCCGCGGTCACGTCATGGCCATTGATCGTGACCGATTGGTCGGCTTCGAGTCGCAGCTCAAGATTGGCCAGCAAAGGTGCCACAGCAGCGGCATCAGACGGATCCACCCCTTGCTGCTGCACCCACCAGGTGACGGCCCGGTACATGGCCCCAGTGTCGAGGTAAACGAGGCCCAGGCGCCTGGCGAAGGCTTTGGTGACCGTGCTCTTGCCGGCACCGGCAGGTCCATCAATGGCAACGATCGGTGCGCGGGTCATCAGAAAGGTGTGATCGATCAGGCGGGCAGGCCCGCAGTGGACAGCCGCTGCCAACAGGGCCAGCTGACCGGGCTGGTGCAACCCAGCCAGCGTATGCGGCGAGACCAGCGCGACATAGTCGATCTGCAACTCGGCGGCCTGCAGGTGCTCCTGCACCGTGGCGATCAGCGGGGCAGCCTGCCAGTTGGATGAGCGTGCCAGAGCTGCCGCCGCCGCCAACGCCCGCGGCAGGGCCCGGGCCTGCCGCAGCTGTTGCGGGCTCAGATAAGCATGGCGGGAGCTGCGGGCCAGGCCATCCGCCTGGCGCACGGTGCCGCAGCCCTCAACCACTACTGACAGGCCCAGGTCGGCCACAACCTGCCGCAGCACCACCAGCTGCTGCCAGTCCTTTTCACCAAGGAGCAGGCGATCAGGCCGCACCAGAGCCAGCAGCCTGGCAACCACGGTCGCGACCCCAGTGAAGTGGCCAGGCCGGCTGGCCCCGCACAACACCCCTGTCAACGATGTCGGCGGGACAACCCGGGTGACCGCGTCAACGCCGGCCGGATAGATCGTGGTGGAGTCGGGGGCCCACACGGCCGTGGCTCCCGCAGCGGCAGCCAGCAGCCGATCCTGGGCAAGCTGCCTTGGGTAGCGCGCAAGGTCTTCGTTGGGGCCGAACTGCAGCGGGTTGACGTAAACACTCACCAACACCGCCGGGTCCCCCCAGCCCCTGGGCTCGGATGCACGGCGGATGAGCTGCTGATGCCCCTGGTGCAACGCCCCCATGGTGGGCACAAAGTGCAGCGGCCCCTGCCGACGCTGCCGCTCACACCACACGGCCAGCTCGTGTTGGGTGGTCAGCAGCGGCGCAGGCCTGAACGACATCGTCGGGGTAGGGCGACAAAAAACCCACCCGCCAGCGTGACGGATGGGCATTCAGGATGGGATCTGCCAGCTGCTTGTCAGCGATCAACAAGCTCAGCGACTCTCGAGGACCTCGAGCTTCACATCGGCGATACCACTGGAGATGAGGCCGAGAACGTTGGCCGCTCCATGGGCCAGATCGATAACCCGTCCGCCATGGAATGGACCTCGGTCATTGATCCGCACCACCGTGGAGCGACCATTCCAGAGGTTGGTGACTCTGACCCTGGTGCCAAAGGGAAGGTGGGGATGGGCTGCCGTTAGGGTGCCGCGCTTCAGTCGTTCACCGTTGGCCGTACGACCTCCGTAGAAGCCTGGTCCATACCAACTGGCCTGTCCCTTTTTGACGGCCATGACCCGGGGGGCGGGCTCAGGAACCGGTGCCACGGGCAGGGGCATCAGCGGCGGATCTGATTGATCCTGCACATCGGAACCGTCGACTTCGCGAATCGCCAGATCAGTGGCTGACGAAGGGTCTGGTGAGAAATTCAGGGATGCTGCACGGCCTGACTCAGCGAGGCCTGGGAGCATCGCACTGCCAGACAGAAGGACGACGAGGGCTCCGATGGAAAAGGATTGACGCATGACGAGCGAAACACGCTGCTGGAAGCAGCAACCGCGGAGAATCCGGGCTCATCGACGTTGGATAACCTGGAGGTGATTGGTTCCGTTCCGTGGTCAGCAATTGCTGAGACGGGGCGAAGATCACGAATGGATCCAGGTAATTCGGCGATGGAGTTCCTAACGGGGGTTGACGACGACGTGAACGTAACCCCCTCCAACGGGCCGCCGGGCCTTGTTTTTTCCAGAACAGATTGATCAGAATTTGTCATCAGCGATGGCATCGCTGCCCCTCACTGGCCTCCCGGCGGGCGGGAGCCGCCGGCTTTGATCAGCAGGCCTGATGCAAAAGATCAGCGCAGCTGATTGCAAACTGTGCCAATTGCAAGGCCGTCTACCCTCCAGCGCTGGTGCAGGATCAAGGGATCAACTCTTTGACTGATCCGGCAGCCATGGATTACCGCACAGCCGGCGTGGATGTGGTGGCGGGGCGGGCCTTCGTCGAACGCATCCGCACGGGGGTCGAAGCCACCCATCGGCCCGAAGTGGTGGGTGGGCTGGGAGGCTTCGGTGGTCTCACCCGTTTGCCGGCGGGCCTGCGCCGACCCCTGCTGGTCGCGGGCACCGATGGGGTCGGCACCAAGCTGGAGCTCGCCCAGGCCCATGGCCGCCACCATGACGTCGGCATCGACCTCGTGGCGATGTGCGTCAACGACGTGATCACCAGCGGTGCCGAGCCGTTGCTGTTTCTCGATTACATGGCGACCGGCAAGCTGAGCCCTGACGCCATGGTCGCGGTGGTGGAGGGCATCGCCGACGGCTGCCGCCAATGCGGCTGCTCGCTGCTGGGGGGCGAAACCGCCGAAATGCCTGGCTTCTACAGCCCTGGGCGCTACGACCTGGCCGGGTTCTGCGTGGCCGTGGTCGACGAGGAGGCCCTGATCGACGGACGCCACGTCGCACCCGGTGACGCAATCGTGGCGGTGGCCAGCAGCGGCGTGCACAGCAACGGCTTCAGCCTGGTACGGCGAATCCTGGAAGCCAACAGCGTGTCCGAGACAACCACCCTGCCCGGCACGTCGCTGCGATTGATCGATGCCCTGCTGACCCCCACCAGGCTCTATGCACGCCTGGTCAGAGATCTGCTCGCCGCCGACCTGAACCTGGCCGCCATGGCCCATATCACCGGCGGTGGCCTGCCCGAGAATCTGCCCCGCTGCCTTCCCCCCGGCACCCGTGCCGTGGTTGACCCCGGCAGCTGGGAACGGCCGGACCTGTTCAGCTGGTTGCAACAGGCTGGCGAGGTGCCCGAGGCCGACCTGTGGAACACCTTCAACCTGGGGGTGGGGTTTTGCCTGGTGGTTCCCCAGGAGCAGACGGAACGCGCCATCGCGCTGTGCCGGCAGGCCGGTCACGAGGCCTGGCCAATGGGACGGGTCGAAACCAGGCCAGAGGGCGGAGAAGCCCTGGTGGGCCTACCGCTCTAGCGCTGGCAACCCGGCTGCGGCAATGACGTCAGATTGCTGCGTTTCGTCGAGGCATGGGTCGACCCTGGGGGAGCTGCCCCTAAGGTCGAATGACTCAAGGACAGCTTCGTCCTCGGCTTCTCGACAACAATCGGCGAAAGGTCAATTTCAACTGAACCAGGGCACCTACTACCCCATAGCTGTCAGATCAGAACAAGGGACAAGCCAGCGTTCAAAACAACGTCGACTCAAGCAACATCACGATGACTAATTTTTCTAGTTCCACCGGACCTACACGCCAGGTCGATCTCAATGGCGGGGCCATGGGCCGCCGCATCACCCGTCGACGCAGCTCGGCAGGGCCGGCCGCTCCGGTGCCCCCGGTGCGGCCCCAGCGACCGGGCATGCCCACCGGTTCGCTGCCGCGCCAGATCGCGAAACCGACGTACCTGACCCTGCGGGACCACGGCAAGGTGTTCGTGGCCGACCTGCCGCGGCTGTCAGACGGGCAGCTCAGCCAGGTGGCCAAGGAAGCCCACGAGGTGCTTGAAAGCCTGGAACGCCGGCTCAGCGAACTGGCCGGAGCGGGCAACCCGGAGGCGGGCGACAACGACATGCGCATCCGGGCCGCCACCAAGCGCGATGTGACCGAACGCTTTCTGCGCGCCATCGATGAGGAGCAGACCCTGCGCCGCAACAATCCAGCGCTCAGGGCCGCCGCCGGTGAATCACTGGCCCGGGCCTTTCTGGAACTGGCCCGTCACCGGCTCCCGGGTTTCACCTTTGACTCCCTTTTGCAGGAGGCCCTGGAGGCCTGCGGTCCCGATGCCGCGGTGCCGGCCGATCCGGCTGGCCGCCGGGTGATTCCGATCGTGCGCCGCGTCGAGGACACCAGTGAGCAGCAGCCGCTGCCCGTGGTGCTCACCCCCGACTCTCTGACCCAGGCCGCCGGCTGAGCCAGGCCCAGTCGCTGAAAATCAATCGCTGAGGATCAGTCGCTGTCAAAGGGATTGGCCGGCATGCCCACGGACAGCGTCCTGGCAGCGGTATCAAGGGCCTGGCGTTCAGCCGCGTCGAGACTCCAGCGACTGGCGGCCGCCGCCAGCCGTGCCTGCTCGACTGTACGCAGCCCAACGATCGGCATGGCCCCATGGCTGCGGCACCAGTTGAGCGCCACTGCCGCCTGCGGCTCCTGGCGCGCGTGCGCGATGTCGGCCAGCAGCTCCAGCAGCGGTTGAATGCGCGGCCACAGCCGGGCAAACAACAGCCGTCTTGCACCGGTGGTCGCAGGTACGCTCGCCGCGGGCGGGCGGCCCAGCAATCCCAGGGCCATGGGGCTGTAGGCGATCAACTGGATCTCCAGGTCACGGCACACGGCGGCCACACCGCCGGGCTCGATCGGGCTGGGTGCCAGCAAGGAGCACTGCACCTGAAGGCTGGCCAGGCGAATGCCGCGGCTGCGCAACTGCCCATGCACCTGACGCAGTCGACGGGGGCCGAAGTTCGACAGGCCCAGGCTCGCCACTGCGCCCTCGCTGACCAGATCGGCAAGGCCGTCGAGCAACGGCCCCTCCTGCCAGGGCGCGTAGCGCGCCGTGCTCCAGTGCAGCTGGACCCGCTCAAGCTGACCGCCCAGCCGGGTACGGGAGGCGTCAAAAGCACGCCTCAGGCCGCCACGGCCCAGCCGCCACGGGAATGGGGCCAATTTGGTGGCCACCAGCAGATCTCGCTGAACGTCGGGCGCCAGGGCCTGGCGAAAGCGACCCAACAGGCTTTCGCTGCGGCCCTGCAAGCGGCCGGTGCCATAGGAGTCGGCCGTGTCAAAGAAGCGCAACCCAAGGGCCACCGCCTGCTCAAACGTGGCCTGCAACTGGGCATCCTGGGCAGGGTCGTAACCCCAGAGGAACTGATTGCCCCAGGCCCAGGTGCCAACGCCGATCGGCACCGATGCGTCGCCGTGCGCCAAGGTGGATGTCGCCATGACCAGAGCCTGCTGCCGCCGATCATGATGAGCCAGCCCGCCGAGCAGTTATCAGCTGCACCCGTGGCGCCCCGGCCGGAGGCCCCACCCCCGGAGCCTGTGCTGTGCCAGCATTGCGGCCGCACCGCCAGCAACGGCATCAGTTGCATCGGAGCCTGCGTTGCCGATTCGGGCTACTGAAACGGTGCGACGCCCCGGCCACCGCAGCGCACCTTTGTTTGTGCTGCTGGCGAGCATGCTGTTGCCTGCGGCAACGCAACCAGTGCCAGCGCAACCAGTGGCAGTTCAGCCTGCGGCGCCACCGACCGATACCGAAGGATTCGGTCGCTGGGAGAGCCCCCTCCAGCGTTGCGAACTGCTCTGGCCCCGCCAGGGTCAGCAGCTCTCCAAACGGAGCCCCTGCGTCAAGATCCGAGTCGACCAAACGCTCGAAGGCATGCTGAGGGTGCGCTTCATCAATGGCCTGACCGGCAGCCGCTATGCCAGCGAGGAGCTGACCTTTGCCGGTCTGCTGCTCCAGCAGGACCAACCAATGCACTGCCGCAGCGGCAGCTGCCAACCCAGCTGGCCACTGCGGTTGCAGGTGCACGGCGTGGCCACCAGGCGTTTCGATCCCCGAGGCATCGCTGACCGTCTGCCCCACAACCAACTGGCCCGTGGCAGTTGCAAATTGGAGGCGCAACAATTGGAGTGTCAGGCCAGCGACCGCAGCGGCCAGCGCTGGGAGGCCGTGGCTCAGCTGCAGAACACCGCCAGCCGCCAAGAGACCTCAAACGGCAACAACTGACCCGAGCATGAGCATCAGATCAGGTATCAATCAACACTTTCACACGTCATGCTAATCACAACTGTGAAGCGCCCGGAATAAGAGCCGGCAATGATTTGTTTATCAATCAAGAAATCGTAGCCGAAGCCACAAGATTGGCGTCGACAACAATCTAACGGTTGACGATGATGACACTGTATGCCAGATCTTACTGCTTCCAACATCCATGCGTATCACTCACGCGCCAGGCCAACATCTGATTGTGCTCTCCAATGAAGAGGCACGCCTTCTGATGCAGATCTGCGCCCTGGTTGTGACCGCTACCAGTGCCGATTCAAGAATCAAGCTTCCGGCCGCGATGCTGACCGTGCTCTGCCAGCTGTTTTCAGGACTTCTACGCTCCGACCAGGAGTCCACCAGCGCCCAGAGCTGACCCCGGCAGGACGGTGCTCACCAGCGCCACGACCCAACCCGGCCCCAACGCGATCGCAAGCCTTCCAGGAGACATCGATCACCGCGACCGAGCCCAGCCCCCACTCCATCAGCGTCGCAATCAGCAGGGCAACAACCCCCACATGCCAGGCCGAACGCAACAGGCGGCTGATCAGCAGAGCACGGACCGGAATCATTGGCTTATTCAAGGCGACATCAAGGCAAAAAACGTCATCCGTGGCTGATCGCTGATGTGGGCAGGGCCCACGGCATGGATCAGGGCATCGAGCACGTCTTCCTGCAGGCTCTCGCGGTCCATCGCGCAGACAGCGCGTTCAATGCCGCACTGCAGAGCATCAGCTCCAGCGAGCGCCGGCAAGCGCAGTCCTGCTTTGCACCAGCTCACCACGGATGCCACGCCCTGGTCACTGGCGAGAGCCGTTACCGCTTGGGCAGCAACTGCAGCCAGAAGAGATGACAGCTCACGAGATTCCGCAGCGGCCGGGAATCACCGCGTAAATTAGCGCTTGGCACTAAGCATTTTTCTCGCACGAGGGTGGATGAATCGCCAACCACTAACCTCTGTGCGACTATCGAGAGACACTCAAAAGAGGCGGCACCCAGATTCGAACTGGGGGTAAAGGATTTGCAATCCTCTGCCTTACCACTTGGCCATGCCGCCGGCCTGGGAGCAAACTCCCAATGAGCGGATCGTATCAGCCATGGCATGGACGACCGATTGCTGGTTCTGAGCAATGGCCATGGCGAGGACCTGATCGCCCTGCGCATCCTGGAGGCCCTGGCCCCGCGCCGCCCTGGGCTGGTGCCGCTGGTGCTCCCACTGGTGGGAGCGGGCGGGGCCTATGCCAGCGCTGAGGCCGCAGGGCGGCTGCAGCGGGTGGGTCCACGGCTGCAGCTACCCAGTGGCGGATTCAGCAATCAGAGCCTGCGGGGCCTTCTGGCCGACCTGCAGGCCGGCCTGCCTCTGCTGAGCTGGCAGCAATGGCAGCGGGTGCGGGCCTGGGGCCAGAGCGGCCGCCCGGTGCTGGCCGTGGGCGATCTGCTGCCCCTGCTGCTGGCCTGGGCCGGCGGCGGGCCCTTCGGCTTTATCGGCACCCCCAAGAGCGACTACACCTGGGCCAGCCCGCCGCCGCAGGGCTGGGGAACCAGCCGGCTGGCCGATGCCTACCACCGGGCCAAGGGCAGCGAATGGGATCCCTGGGAATGGGCGCTGATGGGCAGCCGTCGCTGCCGCCTGGTGGCCGTTCGGGACGCCCTCACGGCCCGGGGCCTGCGCCGCCACGGCGTGGCCGCCCTGGCACCCGGCAACCCGATGATGGATGGGCTTGATGCGGCGCCCCTGCCGGCGTCCCTGCGCGCACACCTGCGCGTGCTGCTGCTGGCGGGCAGCCGCATGCCCGAGGCCCTGCGCAATGCAGAGCGGTTGCTGGCGGTGCTGCCCTATCTGCAGAACGAGCGGGCCATCACCGTGCTGATGGCCACAGGCCGGGAGCCGGATCCCCGACAACTGGCCCCCCTGCTGCAAGCCCACGGGTTCTCAGCCTGCTCCCCTGGGCTTGACGCCGCAGCACCGGCGGCGATCTGGCGGCGCGGCGCCCTCGAGCTGTGGGTCGGACCTGGCCGCTTTGACGCCTGGGCCGGCTGGGCCCACGTGGGCCTGGCCAATGCGGGCACGGCCACGGAACAGCTCACCGGGCTGGGCATTCCGGCTTTGTCGCTGCCGGGCGCAGGGCCCCAGTTCAAGGCCGGATTCGCCCGCCGCCAGAGCCGGCTGCTGGGCGGAGCCGTCGTGCCCTGTCGCGACGCCGCGCAGCTGGCCGCGAGGCTTGACCTGCTGCTGGGCGACCCCCAGCTGCGCGATCAGCTCGGAAGCCAGGGCCAACGGCACATGGGCCCTTCAGGCGGCAGCGCCGCCCTGGCCGCTCTGATCGAGCAGCGGTTGCTGGCCGCGGGATGATGCCGCCAGCACCGAGCAACCATGGCAGGGATCACTGATCGCAACTACAGCATCCTCTGCGGGCGGCTGGCCTCCCTGCTGGGGGTCAGCCAGGCCGCGGCCCGCCGCAAGGTCGACATCCGCGCCGCCCAGCAAGGCCAGCGCGACATCGCGGCAAGGCTTGCCGTGGCCGAGGCCATGCTCAGCGAGCTGCAGGCCTGCGAAACCGATCACCAGGGCATGCTGAGCGCCCAGCTGGGCACGGTGGGCAATGACGAATACTTCATGGTGGAAGATTGACTCAGGCGGGCGCACTCGTTGAGCCCTGATCGAGCCCTGCCTCAGCGGTTGCCTCCGGTCGAGTGCTCGAACAGCAGGTGGAAGCGGTTGCGGTCGAGATCGGCCATGACGGGCACGCAGCCGAAGCAGCGGACCGCCAGATCCCAGCGCCCCTCGCGCCTGAGCATGGCCTCGAGCCGATCGCGGGCTGGCAGCAAGTAGCGCACATCACCGGCCGCATAGGCCAGCTGGGCGTCGGAGAGGTCTTCAACCCGGCCCCAGTCGGAGCTCTGGGCCTGCTTGTCGAGCTCGATCCCGACCAGCTCCTGCACCACCTCCTTGAGCCCATGCCGAGGGCTGTAGGTGCGGGCCAGACGGCTACCGATCTTGGTGCAGAAAATCGGATCGACCGTGATCCCTAGGTTTTCGGCCAGGGCCGCCACATCAAAGCGGGCGAAGTGAAACACCTTTTCGATGGCGCTGTTTTCCAGCAGGGCCTTAAGGCGGGGTGCCTCGCTCTGGCCCAGGTGCAGCCGGATGCAACAGACGTTGTCGTGGTCGTCGCAGATCTGCACCAGGCACAGCCGGTCGCGGCCATGGATCAGGCCCATCGCTTCGGTGTCGATCGCCAGGGCGCGGGCCCCGGCATAAAGCGCGGCCCATTCGGCATTGAGATCGCCGTCGAACACGGCAAAGCGAGCTGGCGCAGGCAGGTTGCTGGTGGCGGAGGCTTGGGTCAAGGGTCCGGCCGGAACAAACAACCAATCTCGCAAGCCGCAGAATGGGTCCATGGCGACGACCAACTCCACCCTGCTGCTCACCGTGCTGCTGGCCATCGGCCTCGGCTTCTTCTTGAGGGCGGCCAGCAAGGACCGCACCACGGTGGTCGATGTGCACTCGCCGCGACCCGCCCTCGAGGTGCTCGACGGCCTCACCGCCTGGCTGACGGCCAGGGGGTGGTGCGCCGCTGGGGGAGATCCCTCGCGCCAGGTGCTGCGCTTTCGCGGCCAGGTGGCCAGCAGCCCGGCCCTGGGGGTGCTGCTGTCACTGCTTGGTGGCCTGGGCGCCGCCTGCCTGGGTCTGGTGCTGCGTCAGCTCTGGCCGCTTCTGGGTTGGTGGCCGGTGCTGCTGGCTCTGCTGGGACCGGCCGCCGGACTGATCTACCGACGCCGCAGCCAGCGGGCGGAAACCCTGGAGCTGCGCCTGATTGAGACCACCGCCGCCATGGGCGGCAGCAGCCTGCGGCTGCGGGCCCACCGCGATGAGCTGATCGCCCTCGAACTGGAGCTCGGGCCCACCCTTGGACTGGCCAGCAATGGCGAATTGCTCAGTTCTCCGATTTGATGCGTCCATGCCTGCGCTTCGACCGTTAAGGGCGGCTTCCTTCGCGTTGACAGGCCTGGCCCTGCTGGTGCCTGGGCTGCCCGGCGAAGTTTTGGCCCAGCAGCGCAACCCTGGGGGCGCCGACACCGACACGGCGCTCACGGGTCCCAGGTCCGGGTTGCCCAAGGACTGGGTTGGGCTGCGTTCGCTGAGCGGGGGCGTGGCGATCCTGGTGATGCCCGGCCATGCCGATTCCCAGGGGTTCGGCAGCGGCGCCAGCGGTGAGGCGGTGGCACGGCGGGGGGCACGACCCATGGATCCGGCGATCAGCGATGAACTGTTCTGGAATCTGGCCGTGGTCGAGGCCGTGGTGCGTCTGGGGCAGAGGCGCGGGCTGAACATCCGCAGCTATGACCCCGGGGTCCGCAGAATCGCCGATCCCAATGATCCACGCACCACCTGGAGTGTGGGCAAAGCCCATGTGCAGGCCGGGGGTTATGCCCTCGAGATCCACCACGATGCCCACGGTTCAGCGGGCATCGGCTCGGGGCTGATCCCACCGATCAGCACGGCGCCCACGTCTCTCGACGAGAGCCTGGCCAGCGCCTTCGGCGCCTTCCCGCGCTGGTTCCGCGATGGCCTGGGAGGCCCCAGGCGGGGCATCGCCATTCTCGAGATCGGCAAGCTCGAAGGCCAGCTCGAAAGAAATCTGCGCAACCCGAGCACCCGCCAGTCCACCATTGAAAGCATTGCCCAGCGCGTGGTGCTGGCATTGGAGCGGGGCGTTGCGGCCCAGCCCGCTCCAACCGCGCTCAGCGACGTTGTGAGCGACGTCGTCAGTCCACCGCCTGATGTGGTCGGCAGCGTTCCACCAGCGCAGGATCCTCGAGCCAGTTCTGGGGCCTGGTGAACAGCTCGGTGAGCAGGGCCTCACGGCTGCCGGGCTCGGCGCTGTAGCCGTACTCCCAGCGCACCAGCGGCGGCAGGGACATCAGGATCGACTCGGTGCGGCCGTTGGTCTGCAGACCGAAGATCGTGCCGCGATCAAACACCAAGTTGAACTCCACGTAGCGGCCGCGGCGGTACAACTGGAACTGGCGCTCGCGATCGCCATAGGCCAGGTCATGGCGCTTCTCGACGATCGGCACATAGCTGGGCAAAAAGGCATTGCCACAGGCGCTGGCCAGGGCAAACAGCTGTTCCCAGTTCTGCGCGACGGCGCCGCTCTGGCTGCTCACTGCCGCCGCAGGGCCTGAAGGATCCTGTCCTGTGTACAACGTGCCGGAGGGGTCCTGGTAGTCGTAGAAAATCCCGCCCACGCCGCGGGTCTCGCCGCGGTGCTTCAGGAAGAAATACTCGTCACACCAGGTTTTGAACACCGGGTAATAGGCCGGATGCACCGCATCGCAGGCCCCCTTGAGGGTGCGGTGAAAGTGTCGGGCGTCTTCCAGAAAGGGGTAGTAGGGGGTGAGATCGGCACCGCCGCCGAACCACCACACCGGCCCGGCTTCGAAGTAGCGGTAATTGAGGTGCACCGTCGGCACAAAGGGGTTGCGCGGGTGCAGCACCATCGAGGTGCCGGTGGCGAACCAGCGCTGCCCAGCTGCCTCTGGCCGCTGATTGAGAATCGACGGGGGCAGCTGGTCACCCTCGACCTCCGAGAAGTTGACGCCGCCTTGCTCGAACACGCGGCCGCCTTTCATCACCCGGCTGCGGCCCCCGCCCCCCTCGGGGCGCACCCAGCTCTCCTCGGCAAAGCTGCCCTCGCCATCGAGCGCTGCCAGGCCGGCACAGATCGAATCCTGCAGGCCCATGAGCAGGGCGCGGGCCCTTGAGCGGGAGTCAGGGGGGGGAGCTTGCAGCATCGGGGCGGCGCACCCGGCGGGCGCGGGGAACCGGTTCACCTTTTCAGCTTGCCTGCCGGGGGCACAAGCGCCCGTGAGGGTCTGTCACGGGGAGGCCACCCGGCCATGGTGCCTAGGATCCCGGCCACCCCCGTCCTGCGCGACCAGCTGTCCGATGACCTCCACCGCCGTGCTCACCAGTGCCCTCGATGGCCTCAGGGACGCCGGCAGCGGTCGCTCGTTGATCGACCTGGGCTGGATCACCGACCCGCGGCTGCACAACGGACGCGTCGTATTCCGTCTGGCCCTGCCCGGATTCGCCCACAGCCAGCAGAGCCGCATCGCCGCCGAGGCCCGGGCGGCCCTGCTGGCGCTCGAGGGTGTCAACGACGTGCAGATCGAAGTGGCCCCCCAGGCGCCTGGCTCCCATGGGGGCGCACCGATCGGGGCGGCGGGCCATGGTCCTGGCCCGGGCCCCGGCGGCCAGGTTCCCGAACGGCAGCCGATTCCAGGGGTGCGACAGGTGATCGCCGTGAGCAGCGGCAAAGGCGGGGTCGGCAAAAGCACGGTGGCCGTGAACCTGGCCTGCGCCCTGGCCCAGCAGGGCCTGCGTGTGGGTCTGCTCGACGCCGACATCTACGGCCCCAACGCCCCCACCATGCTGGGGGTGGTGGACCGCACACCCGAGGTGAGGGGTGAAGGCGCAGCGCAGGTGCTCACCCCGATTGAGACCTGCGGCATCGCCATGGTCTCGATGGGCCTCCTGATCGCCGAAAACCAACCGGTGATCTGGCGTGGCCCGATGCTCAACGGCATCATTCGTCAGTTTCTCTACCAGGTGGAGTGGGGCGAACGCGATGTGCTCATCGTCGACCTCCCGCCAGGCACCGGCGACGCCCAGCTCACGGTCGCCCAGGCCGTGCCCATGGCCGGGGTGGTGATCGTCACGACGCCCCAGCAGGTGGCCCTGGCCGATGCCCGCCGCGGCCTGGCGATGTTCCTGCAGATGGGCGTACCGGTGCTGGGCGTGGTCGAAAACATGAGCTGCTTCATCCCGCCCGATGCTCCCGACAAGCGCTACGCCCTGTTTGGCAGCGGCGGGGGACAGCGCCTGGCCGGCGAAGCCGGCGTGCGGCTGCTGGCCGAACTGCCGCTGGAGATGACGGTGCGCGAAGGGGGCGACAACGGCTTTCCCGTGGTGCTGAGCGCGCCCGAATCGGCCACGGCCAGGGCCTTTGCCCACCTGGCTGCCCAACTGACCGTGCCGGCCACGCAGCCGACCTGAGCCCATGCTGAGCCTGCTGGCCCGCCGCAATCGCATGTTTGCGGGACCTGACAAGGGTCGTCGGGGACCGTTGGCCGGCACCGATCTGGTGCTCTGGGGCATCCCCCTGGCGATGGTCTTCGTGGCGGGGATCCTGATCGCCAGCACCCAACGCGAAGCCGACTATGCCGACTGGTATCAGCACTGGATCACCGCGGCGGTGGGCATGGTCATCGCCCTGCTGCTGGCGCGCGTTCCGCTGGAGCGGCTGCGCAGCCTGCAGTGGGTCTTCTACGGGGCCATGGTGGCCAGCCTCATCGCCGTGCAACTGATCGGGGTGAGTGCGCTGGGGGCCCAGAGCTGGATCAGCATCGGCGGCTTCCACGTGCAGCCTTCGGAGTTCGCCAAGGTGGCGGCAATCCTGCTGCTGGCTGGGGTGCTGGCCAAGTTTCCCGTGGAGCGGCCTGTCGACCTGATCCGCCCCACCGCCATGATCGCCCTGCCGTGGCTGCTGGTTTTTCTGCAGCCCGACCTGGGCACATCGCTGGTGTTTGCAGCGATCCTGCTGACCATGCTGTTCTGGTCGGGCATGCCAGGCAGCTGGGTGCTGCTGCTGCTGTCGCCCTTGATCAGCGCGATCGTGGCCGGGGTCTGGCCCTGGGGCCTGATCGCCTGGATTCCCCTGACCGGCTGGCTGGCCTGGAGCAGCCTGCCCTGGAAACGGATGGCCCTGGTGGTGGTGCTGGCGATCGAAGCGGTGTTTGCGGTCGCCACACCCTGGCTGTGGAGCAACGTCCTGCTGCCCCACCAACGGGCCCGGCTGACGATCTTTCTGGACCCATCCCAGGATCCCCTGGGCAGCGGTTATCACCTGCTGCAAAGCACCGTGGGCATCGGCTCCGGGCAGATCGTCGGCACGGGCCTGCTGCAGGGCTCGCTCACCAAGCTGCGCTTCATCCCTGAGCAGCACACCGATTTCATTTTCAGCGCCCTGGGGGAGGAAACCGGTTTCCTGGGCTCGGCCCTGGTAGTGATCGGTTTTGCCGTGCTGATGGGGCGTCTGCTGCAGATCGCCAGCCGCGCCAGCAGCGACTACGAGGCCCTCACCGTGGTGGGCCTCGGCGCCATGCTGATGTTCCAGGTGGTGGTGAACATCAACATGACCATCGGCCTGGGCCCGATCACCGGCATCCCCTTGCCGTTTCTGAGTTATGGCCGCTCAGCCATGCTCGTCAACTTCATCGCCCTGGGGCTGGTGGCCTCGGTGGCGCGCCGTGGCGTCAAAGTGCGCCGGCGTCAATGGGGCTGAACAGCCTGAGGCAGCTTCTGGCCGATGGGGCAACCCCGGGCCGGGCCGATGACGATGCCGTGCGGCGCCAGTGGTGGGCCGCGCTGGCGGTGCTCCAGAACGACTTCCTGCTGCCGCTCGAGCCCCTGACCGGGGTGTGGCTGGCAGCCCCCCTGCCGGCCCTGTTTGAACCACGCCTGTTGCAGCACCTGCGTGGCTGGGTGTGGGCCCCCGATGAACTCGAGGCGCTGCTGACCCCGGTGCCGGCGCTGTTGCCGTCTGAACCGGCACAAGCCCTTGCTGCCAGCGATGCGGCCGCCCAGTTCAGCCGGTTACCCCTGACTGACGACGACGGCACCGACCCGCTGTTGCTGGTGATCACGCCCCGGCTTCAGGTGGCCCTGGCGGTCGACGGCAGCGCCGGTGCCCGTCGCCTGCTGGTGCGCTTTGAACCGGCGGTGCTCTCCAATGCGCTGGCCCTGGTGCATGAGCGGCTGGAGGACAGCGATCGGCAGGCGGCGGCGGGGCTGCGGCAACAGCTGCAGACGCTCGGCAGCCTTCACAGCGATCCGTCTCTGCCGCTGCAGTTCTGGGCCCGGCTGGCCGAACGCCTGGCGGCCATGGCACCCAGCGTCACCCTGCAGCCCCTGGTGAGCAGCAGCGAGCCAGCACCCCAGAGCAAAACCGGCAGCAACGGCGAACTGGCCCTGCTCGAGGCCATCACCCATGAGGTGCGCACCCCCCTGGCCACGATCCGGACCCTGATCCGCTCGCTGCTGCGCCGCAGCGACATTCCGGTCCTGGTGCGCCAGCGCCTGGAGCAGATCGATGGCGAATGCAGCGAACAGATCGACCGTTTCGGACTGATCTTTCTGGCCGCGGAGCTGCAGCGCCAACCCCAGGCCGAGACCCCTGACGATCTGCAGCACCTGGCCCGTACCGACCTGGGCGCCCTGCTGCAGCAGATGCGGCCCCTGTGGCAACGGCAGCTGGGGCGTCGCGGGCTGCACTTCAACCTCAGCCTGGCGGCGGATCTGCCTGAGGTGCGCAGCGATCCCAGCCGTCTCGAGACCATGCTGGGCGGACTGATCGACCGCTTCAGCCGGAGCCTGGCCGACGGCAGCGAGGTGCATCTGAGCCTTGTCGAGGCCGGCACCCGGCTGAAACTGCGCCTCCACTGCCCCGGCGGCGACCCGGAACGCGATCTCAGCGATGACCCAGCCTCGCAGCAGGAACTGGTGGGGCCGGTGTTGAGCTGGAATCCGACCACCGGCAGCCTGCAGCTCAGCCGGCAGGCGACCCAGCAGCTGTTTCACCAGCTGGGCGGCCGTCTCACCGAACGCAGCGGCAGCGGTCTAACGGTGTTTTTCCCCACCTGCTGAGGCCATATGTTGACGGGGTGTGAAGACTGCGGCGCCTGGGGCGAGAGGGTCAAAAACACGGTGCTAGCTTCCGCCTGACACGTCTGCCGATTCCTCGTCGGCATCGCCATGAGCGCAACCCAGCTGAAAGGTCAACTTCCGAAGTACATCGGCAGCACCGGCGGTCTGCTCAACGCTGCTGAAACTGAGGAGAAGTACGCCATCACCTGGACCAGCACGAAGGTTCAGGCCTTTGAGCTTCCCACCGGTGGCGCCGCTGAGATGAACGAAGGCGAAAACCTGATGTACTTCGCCCGCAAGGAGCAGTGCCTGGCCCTCGGTACCCAGCTGCGCACCAAACTCAAGCCCCGCATCGAGGACTACAAGATCTACCGGATCTATCCCGGTGGTGATACCGAGTTTCTGCATCCGAAGGATGGTGTGTTCCCCGAAAAGGTGAATGACGGCCGCACCATGGTGGGTCACAACCCGCGTCGAATCGGCACCAATCCCAACCCCTCGGCGCTCAAGTTCAGCGGCAAGAACACCTACGACGCCTGAGCCAAACTGGCCTACTCCTATAAAGGCGGGGCCGCTGGCCCCGTTTTTTTTGCCCGTCGGACGCGCCATGCCCAGCCCTGCCAGCGCCCCAGGCCGCTCTGCGGCCGACGATCAGCACTTTCAGCAGCAGCTGGCATCGGGGTGCACGTTCATCCCCCTGAGCCGCTGCTGGCCGGCCGACCTCGAAACACCATTGAGCACCTGGCTGAAGGTGGGTGCCCCCAGTTCCCATGGGGTGCTGCTCGAATCGGTCGAGGGCGGTGAACGTCTGGGCCGATGGAGTTTTGTGGTGAGCGATCCCCTCTGGATCCTCACCAGCCGCGGCGAGCAGAGCGAGCGGCGCTGGCGCGATGGGCGCTGCGAGGCCCTCAGGGGCAACCCATTCGACCTGCTGCAGCAGTGTCTGGCACCACTGTGCTGTGGCGCCCTGGACGACCTGCCCCCGGTGGGCCAGCTGTTCGGCTTCTGGGGCTACGAACTGATCCACTGGATCGAGCCCACGGTGCCGGTGCACCCAAACGCTGCGGCAGCGCCCCCCGACGGCTGTTGGATGCTGGCCGACAGCCTGCTGGTCTTCGACCAGATCAAACGGCAGCTCACCGCCGTGGCCTTTGCAGACCTGAGCGCCGGACAGGACGCCGCAACCGCCTACCACGCAGCGATCGCCCGGATCGATGCCCTCGAGGCGCGCATGCACGCACCGCTGCCGGCAGGCCTCACGCCCCTGCGCTGGCATGACGCCGAGCCCGGAGCGATTGAACGCAACCTGAGCACATGCAGCAACTTCAGCCAGCCGGCCTTCGAGGCCGCCGTGCGCAGCGGGCGCGAGCACATCGCAGCCGGGGATGTGTTCCAGCTGGTGCTGAGCCAGCGGCTCGAGGCCCGGATCAAACGCGATCCATTCGAGCTGTATCGCAGCCTGCGGATGGTGAACCCCTCGCCTTACATGGCCTTCTTCAACTTCGGTGGCTGGTATCTGATCGGCTCCAGCCCTGAGGTCATGGTCAAGGCGGAACCGATGGACAACGGAGGCGTGAAGGCCTCACTGCGGCCAATCGCCGGCACCCGTCCGCGCGGCGCGAATGCCATCGAGGACCAGGCCCTCGAGGCCGAGCTGCTGGCCGACCCCAAGGAACGGGCCGAACACGTGATGCTGGTCGACCTGGGCCGCAACGACCTGGGCCGGGTCTGCCGACCGGGCAGCGTGCAGGTGAGCGAGCTGATGGTGATCGAGCGCTACTCGCATGTGATGCACATCGTCAGCGAGGTGGAGGGGGAGCTGGCCCCCGGCCGCAGTGTCTGGGATCTGCTCATGGCCTCCTTCCCGGCTGGCACCGTGAGCGGAGCCCCCAAGATCAGGGCGATGCAGCTGATCCATGCCTTTGAACCCGATGCCCGCGGGCCCTACTCGGGGGTCTACGGCGCCGTCGATCTGAACGGGGCTCTCAACACCGCCATCACGATCCGCACCATGGTGGTGCTGCCCGACCCCGATGGTGGCTGGCGGGTGCAGGTGCAGGCCGGTGCCGGCGTGGTCGCCGACTCGAAACCCGAACTCGAATACCAGGAAACCCTCAACAAAGCCCGGGGCATGCTCAAGGCCCTGGCCTGTCTGCAATGAGCATGCCGCTGTTGCTCAAGGGCTTTGAAGTGGAGATGTACACCGGTCGTCCCGACGGCACGGTGGTGGGTTGTGCCGCTGAGGCAGCCCGCGAACTTGAGGGGTTCGTGACCGAGCCGGACCACCGCAACCTCGAGTACGTCACGGCTCCCGATGCCAGCTACGGCACCCAGCTGCGGCGGCTGCTCGAACCGCGCAGGCGGCTGCGGGCCTGGCTGGCGCCCCGGGGTCTGACCCTGCTGCCCGGCAGCACCTTGAGCACCGGCGACAGCCGGCGGTTTGAGCGCTCCGATCCCGACAACCCTTATCACGGCTACATCGAAGCCACCTATGGGACCCGCGTGGTCACCGCCAGCGTGCACATCAACCTGGGGCTGACGGCGATGGACCAGCTGTTCGCGGCCCTGCGGTTGCTGCGCTGCGAGGCCGCCCTGTTGCTGGCCCTTTCGGCGAGTTCACCGTTTGTGGACAACCGCGTGAGCGGGGCCCATTCACACCGTTGGTTGCAGTTTCCGCTGACACCGCCGCAGGTGCCCCTGTTCAGGGACCACTCGCATTACATCGCCTGGGTCGAATCCCAGCTGGCTGCCGGCAGCATGCAGAACGTCCGCCATCTGTGGACTTCGGTGCGGCCCAACGGTGACGACAGGCCCCACGATCTCAACCGGGTCGAGATCCGCATCTGCGACCTGATCGCCGATCCCGCAGAACTGCTCGCCGTCACGGCCTATGCCGAACTGCGGCTGCAGCAGCTGCTGCGGGATCCCCAACGGCACGACCCCCTGCTGGCCAGCAGCCTGGATCTCGAGACCCTGGCCGCCCTGGCTGATGCCAATGACCACCAGGCCGCCCAGGCCAGCCTCGAGGCACCCCTGCAGCACTGGCGCCACGGCAGCACGATCACGCCCCGCGACTGGTTGAAGCAGCAGCTCGCCGAGCTGGCGCCGCTGGCGCACGAGCTGGGCCTTGACTCCGTACTGGCCCCGCTGGAGGGGATTCTGCAGCACGGCAATCAGGCCATGCGCTGGCTGCACCGCCACAGCGCTGGTGAGGCAATCGCCGCGATTGTGGCCAGCGATGCCGCAGCCCTGGTCGCCCGGGAGGAGGCTTTGGGATGATCATGACCGGATCTGACATCATCCCAATCGGCACCTCCGAGACGATGCGGCCTTCAGACCCGCCAGCCCCATCCACCACCCCGCGGGTGCGCCGGCTGCTGGGTGAGCGCCTCGAGCTGGTTGAAGACCTGTGGCAGACCGTGCTACGCAGCGAATGTCCACCCGAGCAGGCCACCCGACTGCTGCGGCTGAAGCAGCTCGGCGAACCGGAGTGCGGCAACACGGCCTCCACGGGCGAGATCGTGGCCCTGATCAAGGAGATGGACCTGGCCGAGGCGATCGCCGCCGCCAGGGCCTTTTCCCTTTACTTCCAGCTGGTCAACATCCTCGAGCAGCACATCGAGGAAGACAGCTACCTCGACAGCCTCAACGAGCAGCACCAGGGTGCGGTGGCCGATCCCTTTCAGCCCCCGCTGGCGAGCCAGGTGGAGCCGGCCACATTCCGCCAGCTGTTCAAGCGACTGCGCGGCCTGGGGGTGCCCCCGGCCCGGCTCGAACGGCTGCTGCACGACCTCGACCTGCGGCTGGTGTTCACCGCCCATCCCACCGAGATCGTGCGCCACACGGTGCGCCACAAGCAGCGCCGGGTGGCCCACCTGATCCAGCGACTCGAACAGGCCGAAGGGCTCAGCCTTGATGACACCCTGGTGATCCGCCTGCAGCTGGAGGAGGAGATCCGGCTGTGGTGGCGCACCGACGAACTGCATCAGTTCAAGCCCACGGTTCTCGATGAGGTCGATTACGCCCTGCACTACTTCCAGCAGGTGCTGTTTGACGCCATGCCCCAGTTGCGCCAGCGCCTGCGCGCAGCCCTTGGCGCCAGTTATCCCGATGTGGAACCCCCGCGGGATGCCTTCTGCACCTTCGGTTCCTGGGTGGGTTCCGATCGGGACGGCAACCCCTCGGTGACCCCGGAGATCACCTGGCGGACAGCCTGCTACCAGCGCCAGTTGATGCTTGAGCGCTACATCCGCTCGGTGAGTGAGCTTCGCGACCAGCTGAGCATCTCGATGCAATGGAGCCAGGTGAGCCCGGCCCTGCTCGAGTCACTGGAGATGGACCGCCTGCGCTTCCCCGAAATCTATGAATCGCGCGCTGCCCGCTATCGGCTGGAGCCCTACAGGCTCAAGCTGAGCTACACGCTCAAGCGGCTGGAACTGACACACCAGCGCAACCAGCAGCTCGCCGAAGCGGGATGGGAGTCCCCCTGCGATGGCCACGCGGGACTGACCGGGCCCTTGGATGGGAGCTCCGCCACCCCCGAGCTGCATTTCTCCTCAGCTGACGAGTTTCGCGCCAGCCTCGAGCTGATCCAGGACAGCCTGGTGGCCACGGGCCTCAGCTGCGAGCCGCTGCAGACCCTGATCAGCCAGGTCCACATTTTCGCCTTCTGCCTGGCGAGCCTTGACATCCGCCAGGAGAGCACGCGCCACAGCGATGCCATCGACGCTTTGACCCGGTTTCTGGAGCTGCCGGTGCCCTACGCCGACATGAACGAAGACCAGCGGATCGACTGGCTACTGGCCGAGCTTCAGACCCGTCGCCCCCTGTTACCTCCAGCCGCCCGCTGGAGCGAAGCCACCGCAGAGACCTTTGCGGTGTTCCGCATGCTCAAGCGGCTCCAGCAGGAATTCGGCGAACGCATCTGCCGCACCTACGTGATCTCAATGAGTCACACGGTCTCAGATCTGCTCGAGGTGCTGCTGCTGGCCAAGGAGGCCGGGCTTGTGGATCCCCAGAGCCAGCGGGCCTCACTGCTGGTGGTGCCCCTCTTTGAGACCGTCGAAGACCTGCAGGGTGCCCCAGCCGTGCTTGAGCGGCTCCTCTGCGAACCGCTCTACCGGCGCCTGCTCGACAACGGATTTGACACCAGCCAGCCCTTGCAGGAGGTGATGCTCGGGTATTCCGACAGCAACAAGGACTCCGGCTTTCTCTCGAGCAACTGGGAGATCCACAAGGCCCAGATCGCCCTGCAGCGATTGGCCGACCGCCACGCCGTGGCGCTGCGCATCTTCCACGGCCGCGGCGGCTCGGTGGGCCGCGGCGGCGGGCCCGCTTACCAGGCGATCCTGGCCCAGCCCAGTGGAACCCTCTGCGGGCGCATCAAGATCACCGAGCAGGGGGAGGTGCTGGCCTCCAAATACGCCCTGCCTGAGCTGGCGCTCTACAACCTCGAGACCGTCACCACTGCCGTGCTCCAGAACAGCCTGGTCAGCACCCCGGTGGATGACACCCCGAGCTGGAATGCGCTGATGGCCAAGCTCGCGGCGCGGTCCCGGGAGCACTACCGCGCCCTGGTGTACGACAACCCCGAGCTGGTGGCCTTCTTTCAGCAGGTCACGCCGATCGAGGAGATCAGCAAGTTGCAGATCTCCAGCCGTCCGGCCCGCCGCAAGGGCGGGGCCCGTGATCTCTCGAGCCTGCGGGCGATTCCCTGGGTGTTTGGCTGGACCCAGAGCCGCTTTCTGCTGCCCAGCTGGTTCGGCGTGGGGGCCGCTTTGCAGGAGGAGCTCGAGCAGGACGGCGGTCAGCTCGAACTGCTTCGTCTGCTCTACCAGCGCTGGCCTTTCTTTCGCATGTTGATTTCCAAGGTGGAGATGACCCTGGCCAAGGTGGACCTTGACCTCGCCCACCACTACGTGCACAGCCTGGGCCGCACTGAACACCGCCCGGCCTTCGAGGCGATCTTCCAGACCATTGCTGCCGAGTTCACCCTGACCCGTGATCTGGTGCTGCAGATCACAGGTCACAACCGGTTGCTGGATGCTGACCCAGCCCTGCAGCTGGCGGTCGATCTGCGCAACCGCACCATCATCCCCCTGGGTTTTCTGCAGGTGGCCCTGCTGCGGCGGCTGCGGGAGCAGAACCGTCAGCCACCCATGAGCGAGGCCGAAAGCAGCGACGGCGATGGGCGCACCTACAGCCGCAGTGAGCTGCTGCGCGGTGCCCTGCTGACCATCAACGGCATCGCCGCTGGCCTGCGCAACACCGGCTGACCCTGGAATCGCTGTTGATCCCGTTTCGCCCCCAACCTCCAGCCCCGAGCCTGCGGCAGGGCTACCGCCTGCTCGAAAATCCAGGGTTGACGGCCGAGGCCCTCAACAACCTGCTGATCCAGACCGGCGACCAGCCCCGCAGCACAGCCAGCTGGCAACGGGTGCTTGAGCGCAGCACCTGGTATTTCGCCGTGGTCAGGGACGTGGTCAGGGAACCCGACCGGCTGGTCGGCTTCGTGCGAATCACCAGTGACATGGCCCTCAATGCCAATCTCTGGGACCTCAGCGCCGACAGCAGCGACGCCACCCAGGCCGAGATCTATCTCGCCCTGGTCACGGCAGCACTGGGCAAGCTCAAACGCGAACTGGGTGGCTGCAGCATCTCCCTGGCGGCTCCCCCGGCTGCACTGCAGGCGCTCAAACACCATGGATTCGTGCTGGACCCAGGCGGGATCCGGGCCATGGGTTTGGCACTGCACTGAGTTGGCATTGCACGGAGACGGGCCAGGCGCGTCAGCGTGTGCGATCGGGCAGCCTGACCGCGAAGGTTGCTTCCCCGTTCCGGCGGAAGAAGCGAATCACGAGCATGGAGGGACTCGAACCCCCGACACTCAGAACCGGAATCTGATGCTCTATCCAACTGAGCTACATGCCCATCGCCGTTGCCGGCTGGGCCTACCTTAACCGCTCACCGCATCGGGGCGATTCGGCTGCAACGCCTGGAGCTGCTGCGCTTTCGCAACATCGGCCAGCTGGATCTGGCGATCGAAGCGCCCCGCCTGCTGGTGCTGGGCCGCAACGGCGAAGGCAAATCGAACCTGCTCGAGGCGGTGGAGCTGCTCGGAAGCCTGCGCTCCCACCGCGCCAGTCATGACCGCGAGCTCATCCAGCACCAACAGGATTCGGCCAGGATCAGCGGCAGCACCGCCTGCGGCGACAGCCTGGTGCTCGAGCTGCGCCGCAGCGGTGGCCGCCAGGCCCGGCGCAACGGCAAGGTGCTGGAGCGTCAGCAGGACCTGCAGGGCAACCTGCGCTGCGTGGGGTTCAGCGCTCTGGATCTGGACCTGGTCCGCGGTGAACCGGCCCTGCGGCGCCACTGGCTCGACCGGGTGGTGCTGCAGCTTGAACCCCTCTACAGCGAGCTGCTGAGCCGCTACGGACGCTTGCTGCGCCAACGCAGCCAACTGCTGCGGCAGACGCCTCACAACCCTGCCGGCAGCAGCGCCCTGCTGGATGCCTTTGACGTTCAGATGGCCCTGGTGGGGACCCGACTGCACCGACGCCGCCAGCGGGCGTTGCACCGTTTGGCTCCCCTGGCCAGCAACTGGCACGAACGCCTCAGCGGCGGACGTGAACGGCTGGAACTTCAGTACCGCAGCGGCAGCATGCCCCCCGTGGCAGGAGGCGACGACAGCGAAGCCGCCTGGTGCGAGACCCTGGCCGACCAGCTGCGCGCCCAGCGGCCCAACGAGCTGCGGCTGGGCCAGTGCACAGTCGGCCCCCACCGCGATGAAATCGCCCTGCAGCTTCAGGGTGATGCGGCGCGCCGCTTCGGCTCGGCTGGCCAGCAACGCACCCTGGTGCTGGCCCTAAAGCTGGCCGAACTGGAACTGGTGCACCAGGTGGTGGGTGAACCACCGCTGCTGCTGCTCGACGACGTGCTCGCTGAACTCGACCCCGGCCGCCAGCAGCTGTTGCTCGAAGCCGTCGGCGATGGGCACCAGTGCCTGGTGAGCGCCACCCATCTCCAGGCCTTCAGTGGTGGCTGGTGCCAGTCCAGCCAGGTGGTGACGATGCAAGCCGGGACGCTGCGGCGGCAGGGTGCTCGCAACGACTGAGCCCGAGCGACTGAGACAACGCGCTCAGCAGACTGCAACACAGGCGTGAACAAGCCTCTATGGTGGAAGGCTTGTGTGCATCACATCCTGATGACCCAGACCCTCTCCAGCCTTCATCCCAACCCCGGATGGGCGGCCGGCGACCTCTCCAACAACATCTCGACCACCCTGGAAGCCCCTCAGACCCCCGTGTCTGACACCGTGGGCAAGCACTGCATCCTCGAGCTCTACGACTGCAACCACGAGCGGCTCGACGACGAAGCCTTTCTCAGGAACGCCATCACCAGCGCTGCAAAACGTGCTGGCGCCACCCTGCTCCATCTGGTCACCCATCATTTCGAACCCCAGGGGGTGACCGGTCTGGCCCTGCTGGCCGAATCCCACATCTCGATTCACACCTGGCCTGAATCGGGCTATGCCGCCGTTGACGTGTTCACCTGCGGCGACCACACCATGCCCGAACGGGCCTGTCAGGTGCTCATCGACGAACTGGAAGCCGGCGATCACAAGCTGACCAGTTTTCGCCGCGAAACCCCTACGGCCATCGCAGACAGCGAACGGGTTCCGGCCCTGGCTGCCTGAGCAGGTGGCCTAGATCATTCCGAGGGCCCGGTTGAGCTTGCCGCTCACCAGTCCCTCCAGATCCAGGCTCACCGCCGTGAAACCAAGGGCGATGAAGGACTGCACCAACTCCTGGCGCAAGCCTTCGTGCCGCAGCCCCTGCAGCAGCTGTTCCATCTCGGCGGCAGCGAGCTCGATGCGGGCTGTCTCGCCCTGGCTGCGCACCCGCAGATCGCGGTATCCCTGCTGGCGCAGCCAGGCCTCGGCCTGGGCAACCCGCGCCAGCCGTGGGGCGGTGATCGGCTCGCCATAGGGAAATCGGGAGGCCAGGCAGGGCTGGGCGGGTTTGTCCCACCAGGGCAGCCCCAGGGCCCGTGACAGTTGCCGCACCCCAGCCTTGTCGATGCCGGCCTCGGCCAGGGGGGAGCGCACCCCCGCCGCGCGGGCGGCGCTGATGCCGGGTCGATGGTCGCCCAGATCATCCGCATTGACCCCATCGACGACCACTGCCCCCGCTGAGGCTGCAGCCGCCAATGGCGCCAACAGCCGATGCAGCTCCTGCTTGCAGGCAAAACAGCGGTTCTCCGGGTTGGCGGCATAGGCCGGATCGTTGAGCTCGGCGGTCGCCACCTCCTGATGGCGAATGCCGAGCCAGCGGGCCTGCTCGATCGCCTCACTGCGCAGGTGCGGCGCCAGCGCGGGCGACACCCCGGTGATCGCCACAGAAGCATCCCCCAGATGCTCCACGGCAAGCGCCGCCACCAGGGCGCTGTCGACACCGCCCGAATAGGCCACCACCACGGCGGGGTGGGCTGCCAGCAGTGCACCCACACGTTCGAGGCCCTGCTCCAGGGGCGCAGGCAGGCTCTCAAGCAGACGAACCATGGGGGCAGTGCCAACGCGGAACCGGCGACAATCCTGGCAAGGCACCGCTGGCAGAGGCTGCCGATAGCATCGGCCTGAACCGACAGGCCCATGAGCAGCACCCAGACGCCGCAACGGGGCACGGGCCGGGGCATCGGCATCCGCACAGCCGCTGGCAGCGATGAACGCGCCCATGGCCAGCTTCACGTCTATGACGGCGAAGGCAAAGGCAAAAGCCAGGCGGCCCTGGGCGTGGTCCTGCGCACCATCGGTCTGGGAATCTGCGAGCAGAAACGCACCCGTGTGCTGCTGCTGCGCTTTCTCAAGGGCCCCGGCCGCACCTATGACGAAGATGCGGCGATCGAAGCCCTGCAGCAGGGCTTCCCCCACCTGATCGATCAGGTACGCACCGGGCGCGGCGATTACTTCACGGCCGAAGAAGCCACCAAATTTGACCGCCAGGAGGCCCAGCGGGGCTGGGACATCGCCAAGGGTGCGATCGCCAGCGACCTTTATTCGGTTGTGGTGCTCGACGAGCTCAATCCGGTGCTCGACCTTGGTCTGCTCGACACCGATGAGGTCTGCCGCACCCTGGCCACCAAGCCTGAGGGCATGGAAGTGATCTGCACCGGTCGTGGCGCCCCGTTGCAGCTGGTGCAACTCGCCGACCTGCACTCCGAGATGCGCGCCCATCAGGGCGAGGGCGGCCTCGATGGCATCGAGATCTACACCGGGGAGGGCAAGGGCAAGAGCACCAGCGCCCTGGGCAAGGCCCTGCAGGCGATCGGCAAGGGCATCTCCCAGGACAAGAGCCACCGGGTGTTGATCCTTCAGTGGCTCAAGGGGGGCAAGGGCTACACCGAAGACGCGGCCATCGCCGCCCTGCGCGAGAGCTACCCCCACCTGGTGGATCACCTGCGCTCGGGCCGCGACGCCATCGTCTGGCGGGGCCAGCAGCAGCCGATCGACTATGTGGAGGCCGAACGGGCCTGGGAGATCGCCCGCGCGGCAATCGCCAGCGGTCTTTACAAGACGGTGATCCTCGATGAGATCAACCCCACGGTCGACCTCGAGCTGCTGCCGGTCGAGCCGATCGTGCAGACCTTGCTGCGCAAACCTTCCGAGACCGAGGTGATCCTGACGGGACGCTGCAAACAACGGCCCGCCTACTTCGATCTGGCGAGCGTTCACTCAGAGATGGTGTGCCACAAGCACTACGCGGAGCGCGGCGTAGATCTAAAACGCGGCGTTGATTACTGACCAACGTGCGAGAAACTTGATTCGAAGACAGTTCAACTGAGACGCTTCAGTTGCGCGAACGGGCCTCATGAAGGGCATCCTCAAGCTCTTGCGGAGAAAGGGTTCCGGGCTCAGGAGGCGCAACAAAGCGACCGAGCAAAAGGGCGACAAGTAGCGAAACATACATGGTACTGCTAATGCCTAGCAACACCACAAACCGCTCGCCATACACATTGGACGGCACAACATCGCCATATCCAAGGGTGGATACGGTGATGTACGAGAAATACACAAGCCTCTCCAGAAGGCTTTCATGATCGAGCACGTGGCCCAGATTGAACGAGGTGGGGTTGTGGTGTTGCATCATCGTGGCAATCACCCCACCGGTCAGACCCAGGTGCACATAGCCACCGGCCGCCCCAGCCAGCACCTGCAGGTTGACCCTGGGCACCCGCGCCAACATCTGCACCAGACGCACCGCTGAGAACGTTAGAAACGCAGCCAGAAGGGCCATCACCAGCACATGGGACTGGCGGATCGCCGCCACAAATGGCACCAGCAGCAACCAACAGCCCGCCGCCGAAAGCAAACCGAGCAGCTGGAAAACCTGGGTGACCCGTCCGGCGATCGGACGGTTGTCAAACCGCGGCAGGGTGCGGATCGACTGCACCACCAGCAGGGTCATCACCACCGGGACCACCAGTCTCTCCAGCAGGGTGCCATCACCCTTGGCCCAGGGCAGCACGAGCACCGGCAGCAGCGAGGCGACCAGAAACAGCACCAGTTGATGCTCCGTGGCAGCGATGCTGAGCTGGTGCTGCCGCCGGATCGCCTGACGCTGCTGACGCAGTTCCGATGGGTGGGGCCTGCGACGCGTGAGCCACGGCATGGATCTCATCTACCTCAATAGCGGGGCACGCTGGGATCGACGTCCTGGCTCCAGGCGTCGATGCCGCCCGAAACGTTGATGCCCTCGATGCCGTGGCGCTTGAGAGCGATCAGGGCCTTGGCACTGCGGCCGCCCAACTTGCAGTGCACATAGAGCTGCTTGCCGGCTGCCAACTGGCGCACCCGCTCGATCGCGGTGCCGCTCTCGATCTGGTCGAGGGGGATCAGCTCAGCTCCAGGGATGGTAGCGATCTCGGCCTCGGGAGGATTGCGCACATCCACCAGCACCAGGCCGGAGGTGTCGCCATCCAGCAGCGTCTTCAGCTCACCCACGCTGATGCTTTCGACCGCCCCGGCCTCCTCTTGGCCGGGGGCGCTGCCGCCCACGCCACAGAACTCCTGGTAATCGATCAGTTTCTCGATCACCGGTCGCTCGGGGTTGGGCCTGAGCTTCAGCTCGCGGAAACCCATCTTGAGGGCATCAAACAGCAGCAGTCGCCCACTGAGGGTGGTGCCGATGCCGGTGATGATCTTGACGGCCTCGGTGGCCTGAATCACGCCGATGATCCCGGGCAGCACGCCCACCACGCCGCCCTCGGCGCAGGAGGGCACCATGCCCGGCGGCGGCGGCTCGGGAAACAGATCGCGGTAGTTGGGACTTTCGGCATCCAGGTTGAACACCGTGGCCTGGCCTTCGAAGCGGAAGATCGAGCCATAAACGTTGGGCTTGCCCAGCAGCACACAGGCGTCGTTGACCAGGTAGCGGGTCGGAAAGTTGTCCGTGCCGTCGCAGACAATGTCGTAGGGGCGCACGATGTCGAGAGCGTTCTCGCTCGTGAGCGCCGTTTCGTAGAGATCCACCTGGCAGTGGGGATTGATCTCGAGGATGCGCGCTTTGGCCGATTCGATCTTGGGCTTGCCGACCCAGCTGGTGCCATGGATCACCTGCCGCTGCAGATTGCTGTGATCGACGACGTCGAAGTCGACAATGCCGAGGCGACCCACGCCTGCGGCGGCCAGATACAGCAGCAGGGGTGAACCCAGACCACCGGTGCCCACGCACAGCACCGAAGCGGCCTTGAGGCGCTTCTGACCCTGCATGCCCACTTCGGGCAGGATCAGATGTCGGGCAAAGCGGGCCACCTCGTCGGGGCTCAGGACAACGCCGCTGGTGTCGGGTGGAAGCATGGAATCAGACGATCGCGGGTCAGCCAACGCTGCGGCCGGCCGTTCAATCTGCCATTGTCCACGGCAACTGCAGCGGAGCCAACAGCGGCACCCCATCAGCCTGCTCCTGCAACCACCAGCACCCCCAGTTCCAGCCCCCTTGCGCCTGGCTGGGATCAGGCCCCTGTTCACGCCCTGCAATCAGCATCAGGGACGGGGGCACCGTGAGCTGCTGATCGAGACTGGATGGCACCGGAGCCGAGCAGGGATGGCTGTGGGCACTGCCCAGCACCCTCAGGCCGTGGTCCCTCGCCCAGCGCTGGGCGAGGAGCTGCTCGCGGGGATCAACACTGAATCGACGGGTTCGCTCCATGGGCTCAGGCCAATCGTTCAAGGTGGGCCAGATGCGCTGCAGATGCCAGCTGCAGCCAGTGCTGCCAAGCAGCAGAGCGCAGCCTTCAGCCGGACTGGCCACCTCAAACACACGCTCCAGAGCGATCAGCGCTCCCCGATCAACGGTCAACCGAACTGGCGGTTTGGATGTCACCCCGATACATTGCCCAGAAATCCCTAACAAAGCCTCCCTCCCGGTCCATGAGCGACACCAACCACGACGCTGTTGAAGAGGGCCAGGCAAGTGAGATGGAGAACTCCATGACCCATCAAACCCCGACTGAGGGCAGCAATGACGGAACTGGCGAAGCCAGCGGCCATTTCAGCGAACGCTACGGCGAAATTCTGGGCAATATCAACGAAACCCTCGATTCCGTCGATTGGAATCAGATGGGCCGGATCGGCAAAGCCGCCGGAGTGATCATCGCGGTGATTGTTGTCCAGGTGCTGATCAAGGGTGTTCTCGACACGATCAATCTGATTCCGGTGGTTCCCGGACTGCTCGAATTGCTGGGCCTCGTGGTGGTTGGCCAGTGGAGCTGGCAGAACCTCAGCACCAGTGACAAACGTTCCGCTGTCCTCAATCGCATCCAGGCCCTGCGCAAGGAATACCTGGGTTGATCCCTGATCGACCCCCCAGGGCGACTGCTCAGCGAAGCAGAGCATCGATGACCTGCTGGGCCTGCCGTACATAGCCGCCGCCGAACAGGTTGGCGTGGTTGAGGCGGTGATAGAGGTTGTACAGGCCCACCCTTGCGTCAGCATCAGGCGGCAGTGGCCAGCCCTGGTGGTACCCCTCGAAGAACGGGGCCGGGAAGCCACCGAACAGCTGGGCCATCGCCAGATCGACCTCACGGTCGGCGCGATGCACGGCTGGGTCATACAGAGCGGCTCCCCCTGTAACCAGCAGATCGGCATTGCCCCGCCACAGATCACCATGCACCAGCACAGGCTCGGGTTGGTGGTCCTGAAGCAGGGCCTGCGCCCTGGCCAGCAGCGGTACCGCCCCCTTGAACTCGAGACCAGAAGCCGAGGCCAGCCGCAGCTGATGGGCGAGCCGCTGTTCCACGAAAAAACCGGCCCAGTCACCAGACCAACCATTGGGCTGGGGCGTGGCACCGATGACATTGTCGCGGCTCCAGCCAAAACAACCCTGGCCGTCGCCCGCGGCCACACTGGCTTTGTGCAGGCTGGCCAGGTCGAAGCCGAAGCGGTGCCAGGCGGCAGAATCGTCCTTGGCGCTGAACTCGAGCCAGCTCAGCAACAGCACCGCCTGGTCACCGACCCGTTCGCAGGCCAGAGGCTTCGGCAGCGACACGGTGGCAGGGGCGACGGCAGCCAGGGTCTCCAGACCCTCAACCTCGGCCTCCAGCCACGGGAGGGCAGCGTGCTGGTTGGTCTTAAGAAAGGCGCGCGAGCCATCGATCAGATCCAGACGCCAGCAGCGGTGGATCGACCCACCGGTCACGGGCTCCAGGCGATGCACAGCGAGCCCCAGGCGCTGCTGCAGCCATGGTTCCAGCATCGCGTTGCACCCTAGGTGACTGCCAGCATGCCGTCATGACGGCAACAGAAGTCAGAACGGCCGATGTGGCGGTGGTCGGTGCAGGCATCGCCGGACTCACCGCCGCCGCCCTGCTGGCTGACGCCGGTCTGTCGGTGGTGTTGCTCGAGGCCCACCACCAGAGCGGCGGCTGCGCCGGCACCTTCCGGCGCCGGGGCTACACCTTCGATGTGGGGGCCACCCAGGTGGCCGGCCTGGAGCCCGGCGGCATCCATCACCGGCTGCTGACGCACCTGGGCCAGCCCCTGCCTCCGGCCAGTCCCCTCGATCCGGCCTGTGTGGTGGATCTGGGCGACGGCCAGGCTCCCGTGTCGTTGTGGCGTGATCCACAACGCTGGCGCCAGGAGCGTGAGCATCAGTTTCCAGGCAGTGGGCGCTTCTGGGCCTGGTGCGAGGCGCTGCACCAGGCCAACTGGGGTTTTGCCGGCAGAGATCCGGTGTTGCCTCCTCGCAACCTCTGGGACCTGGGCCAGCTGCTCGGCGCCCTGGGGGCGTCCAATCTGGCCAGCGGCCTGCTGAGCCTGGCCACGATGGCTGATCTGCAGCGCTGGAGCGGCTGCGCGCACGACCGGCGCCTGCGTCGGTTTCTGGATCTGCAGCTGCGGCTCTATTCCCAGGAACCAGCTGACCGCACGGCCGCTCTCTACGGCGCCACGGTGCTGGCGATGGGTCAGGAGCCGCTGGGGCTCTGGCATCTGCACGGGTCCATGCAGGTGCTCAGCAACCAGCTGGAAACAGCCCTGGACGCTGCCGGCGGCAGCCTGTTGCTGCGGCACCGGGTTGAGCGGTTGCAACGCCACAGGGCCAGAGGCTGGCAGCTCAGCGGCTGCAAGGCTGACCAACGGCCCTTTGCGCTGGAGGCGACCGAAGTGGTGCTGACGGTTCCTCCCCAGGCCCTGCCCGGTCTGCTGGGCGATGCGCTGCCGGCCACCTACCGGCGGCGCCTGCAGCAGCTCGACACCCCCTCCCCCTCGGGCGCCCTGGTGTTTTACGGCGCCGTGGAGCGCGGCTGCCTGCCCCCCCGGTGCCCGAGCCACCTGCAGCGCGACTGGCACGATCCCGGATCCCTGTTTGTCTCGGTGAGTCAGGAGGGTGACGGCCGCGCGCCCCTGGGCCAGGCCACGGTGATCGCCAGTGTGTTCACGGCCGCCAGGCCCTGGTTCGCCCCCGAACTTGCCGATGCCAAGACACGCGCGGCCCATAAGCAGACGCTGATGGATGGCATTCAGGCTGGGCTGGAGGCCGCGCTAGGCATCCCTGCCAATGCCTGGTTGCATGGGGAGCTGGCCACGCCGCGGGCCTTTTCACACTGGTGCGGACGGCCCTTCGGGTATGTGGGCGGTCTGGGTCAACATCCGAGCCGCTTCGGGCCCTTTGGTCTGGCCAGTCGCACCCCCCTGCCCGGTGTGTGGCTCTGCGGCGATTCGATCTATCCGGGTGAAGGCACAGCCGGGGTGAGCCTCTCGGCCCTGATGGTCTGCCGTCAGTTGCTGCAGGGACGCGGGCAGAGCCTCAGCCTGCGGAGCGATCGGTCGAAACAAACTCGGGCCTGAGACTCTGCGCCTGCCTGAGATCCGCTTCCAGGGCCGCCCAATCTCCGGCGCTGAGCTGCTCCTCCATGGCGCCAAGCGCCTGGCGATACGCCGCAAGAGCCAGCTGCACAGCCGTTCTGTTGCTGCGGGCCATGAGTGTGCCGAGCATGGGGTTGCCACCCCCGACCCTGGTCGTGTCGGCAAAACCCGATGATGCCAGGGCCCGCACCAAGCTGCCGAGGGTTCCGCTGCTGCCGCCATCGGCCATGGCAGCGGCCCGGTCGGCTGTCTGCAGCAGCGCAGCCGAAACCAGCACCGGCAGGTGAGAGATCAGCGCGACTGCCCGATCGTGATCAGCCGCCGGGCAGCAGAGCCAACGGGCCCCCAGCAGCACGGCCAGATCCTGCACACAGGCCAGGGCGCCTAGCTCGGTCTGTGCGTTGGGCGTCGCCACCCAGGTGCGGCCCGAAAAAAGGCCTTCAACGCCGGCATCGACCCCGGCCTGGGCCGTACCGGCCATGGGGTGACTCGCCACAAACCGCCCGTGCAGCCGCTGCCAGACCTCCAGCACAGACTGCTTGACCGACCCCACGTCGGTCAGCACCGCCTGCTCGGGAATCGCCGCCACCAGTGCGGGGTCCGGCTCGAGCAAGCGGTCGAGCGGCAGGGCCAGAACCACCAGGGCGCAATCACTGAGGACCGCCGCATCGGTGCTCACCAGGTCGGCAAGCCCCCTCTGCCTGGCCCGCTCAGCCGTCTCGGCTCGGTGCACCAGGGCCTGAACCCGCAGGCCATGACGCCGGAGATCAAGGGCAATCGAGCCCCCGATCAGCCCCAGACCCACGATGCCGACGGGCGCCGAGCGCCAGGCGCGGCTGTGCTCAGAGTCGATGGCCATGGGCAGCTCGGGCTGAACAGTGATCGCAACCCAGCTTCCTACGATTCACGGATGTTGGAAGCCAGTGCCCACCAACAGCTCAAGGCTCTGCTGCGCCAGGAGGGGGCTGAGGTCTGGCCCCATCACCTCAGCCTCTGCAGGCTGGTGGGGCGCAGCCTGCGCAGAGCCGATCACAGCCTGATCCGGCTGGCGATGGGCACGCCGAGCGACTGGTGGATCAGCCTGCTGGTGCCGCTGGCCCTGAGCCCGCAGTCGCTGGTTCTTGTGGTGTCTGACCGCATGCGCCAGCGGTTGCTGCAGGTTGAACTGCCACGACTGCAGCGCGCCGGTTTACCTCTGGCCTGCGCCGAAGGCGACCAGCCACCCCCCTGTGGCGTGCTGTGGCTGATGAACCATGGGCAGCTCATCCGGGCCTGGACCCAGGAGCGCCTGGCCGATCGGCAGCTGGTCCTGCCAGAGGCCGAACAGCTCGAATCCCGGCTGCGTCAGGCTCTGGCCGTGACGCTCACGCCGGCAGACTGGGACCGCCTGCGTCGTGCCCTGCCCGGTGCCGAGAGCAGCCTGTTGCAGTGTCACGAACGGCTCAGCCGCAAGGTGCTGGCATCACCACGCAACCCCAGCAGGCTGGTAGGTCTCGATCCCAGCGAACTGGCCCCATTGCGGCAGCTGCTTGCCGCCATGGGGCCACTGCCACCGCCCTGGGGCCAGTGGCTGTCGTGCAGCGGTGACGCGGGCTGGTGCTGCTGGGCCGAGGTCAACCCCGCGCTGTTGCAGTGGAGTCTGCAGTGTCAGCCGCTCGAACCATTGGCGCAGCTTGCGGGACTGGTCAAGGACCGCGGCGCCCTCGTCATCGGCCAGCTGGGAGCCCTGCACAGGGGCGGCGCGATGCCATCGGCGGCGCTGCCCCTGGGATTACGCCCCCATCTGGACCTGCAGCTGGGAGAAGCTCCGCTGGCCGATCCCCTGCCCTTGTATGCGCCGCTGCGCCAACCCCTGCCCAACAGCCCGATCTATGCCGAGCATCTGCTCAACCAGTGCCGCCGCCTGATGCTGGGCCGCGAGCGGCTCAGCGTGGTGCTGGTGGACGACCCCCAGCTGCGGCTTCAGCTAACAAGCGCCCTGGCGGCCGACTTCGGATCCCGTGTGATGCATGAAAGCCTCACCCCCGAAAGCAACGGCGTGATCTGTGCGCGCTGGTCCTGGTGGCTTGAGCACCACGAACGCCTGCCGCACCCCGAACAGATCGTGATTGGGCTGCTACCGATCGCCAGCCTCGAAGATCCACTCACCGCGGCGCGGGTGGCCATGCTGCGGGCCCAGGGCCGCGACTGGTTTCGCGAGCTCCTGTTGCCCGACGCCCTGGCGCTGCTGCAACGGGTGGCGGCCCCGCTGAGGCAAGCATGCGGCGCGGGCACCCGTCTGGCCATCCTCGACGGGCGGATGCGGGGCCGCAGTTGGGGCCAGGCGGTGCTGCAGTCCCTCGAGCCATGGATGCATCTGAGCCGCTTGCTTCCACCTTGAACCCACTAACGTGACATCCCGTGCAGAGTTCCTTGCTCAGCCGCCATGGGCGAAGCCAAACGACGCCATGACCAGGGGCTGCCACCCCGACAAACCAAATCCGCCAAAGCGACCAAATCGGCCGGCAGCCCGTGGTGGAACCCAGGCAGCAACGGCGGCAGCACCGGCGAACGGTTCGTATCGCTGACCACCCGAGGCGCCTGGTTCGGCATTGGCGTCCTGGTGCTCTTCTGGGTCACCGTGCGTTTCATCGGCCCTGCGGCAGGCTGGTGGACCCTGTCCGATGGCTGAGCCTCAGGCTCAACATCGAAGCCAGAGGGGATCGGACCCCTCGCGCAATTCGGAAGAAAGCCTTAAGTTGGGTTGACCCAAAGGTCCCAATCATGTTTGGACGCCTTGCAGAGCAATACCGCTCCGTTGTCGAAGACCTTGTTCTCAGTCTTCAGGCCCTGGCTGCCAGCCTGACCTCAGCCGGTCACAGCGCCAGCTGCTATGTCTGCGGTGATGGCCGCGATGGTCATGGTGCATCATTTGTGGCCAGCCTCGAGCCCGCGTCCGGCACCAATCACATGGTCAGGTTCCTGGTCTCCGATTTCGGCATCAGCTGGGTGGAATCGCGTGATGGCCATGAACTGGTGAAATTTGAGGGCGCCGAAGCCATCCAGGAGCTTCAGCGGGTCACCGAGCTCCTGCGCCAGAGCTCCCCTGCCAGGGCCGACGCTGTTCTGATCAACCACGACTGAACAGGCAACGCTCCTGGCCCAGACGGGAGCGTTGTCCATGTCAACGGACCCTGCCTGTTCACCGAGCCTTCCGCCTCAGGTCGGAAGGCTCGGTGAACGACGGTCATCGATCAACTCGCCTGGGGAAACTCCTCAAGCGGCACCGCCGCAGCAGCCTTAGCTGCTGCGGCCAGTGGTTTCATGGAATTGGCCGTGACTTCAGAACCCTCAGTCAGCTTCTGGCGGGTGAGCTGCTCAATCACATCCCGGGGCTCTGGATTCTGCTCGAGCCAGATGATCGTGTTGTCGCGACCCTGACCGATGTTGTCACCGTCGTAGCTGTACCAAGCCCCCTTTCGTGTCACCACGCCCGTCTCCTCAGCCAGATCGAGCAAACAACCCAGGGTGCTGATGCCCCGACCGAACAGGATGTCGAACTCGGCGATACGAAATGGTGGCGCCACCTTGTTCTTGGCCACTTTGACCTTGGC
>JAGWVJ010000068.1 GCA_018970945.1 Cyanobacteria bacterium REEB417
AGACCTTCCGGAATCCGAACTGGCATTTGATGATCCGGAATGGATGCTCCACCTTCGCTCTGAAATGGGCTTTGGCATACTCCACCAACTCGAGCAACTTCCCTTCCGGCGTGTCCGGTAGCACCCGCCGCTGGCCTGGCTTCATGGCGATACGCATCTCGGCGCCGCAGTCCTTGAACGCGTCGCGCTTCTCAATCCCGATGTGACCCGAGTCGCCGTAGATCACCCGTTCCCCGCCATGGATCCGCTCGGCTGCTGTGTTCAGCTCATGCACGTTCGCAGCCGTACTCACCACGGAATGGACCAGGTGTCCGGCGACGATTAGATAGGCGGGACCGCGCAACTACATAGGCGGGTCTCAGGACGCGACAACAGGGCTCTCGACCCCGGTCTGGAGCCCCGCGATGCCCGCCCCTCTGTCGTTGCGGATCAAGGAGCGGTACATGGCCAAACGGGCCGGTGGGCTGAGCCAGCAGGTGGCCGCTGATGCGGTGGGCATTTCGGTGCGCAGCGCCCAGCGGATCGACCGGGGCGACTTGCAGCCCGAGGGGCAACAGCAACGGCCGGGCCGGCACTGGCGTACCCGCGCTGATCCGCTTGCTGAGGTGTGGGACAGCGTTCTGGTGCCCATGTTGGAGAAGGCGCCGCAGCTGGAACCCCAGACGCTGCTCTTGCACCTGGAGCGGGCCTTCCCGGGGCAGGAGTGGTACCGGCGCAAGCGCACCCTGCAGCGCCGCGTCGAGCAGTGGCGGGCGTTGCAGGGCCCGGCCCGCGAGGTGATGTTCCTGCAGGAGCACCGGGCTGGGGTACTGGGCATCTCCGATTTCACGGTGCTCAAGGGCCAGCCGATCACGATTTCGGGGGAGGTGCTGGAGCACCGGCTGTTCCACTTCCGTCTGCCGTTCTCGGGCTGGTGCCATGTGGCGGTAATCCACGGCGGCGAGAGCTTTGTCGCGTTGGCCGAGGGGCTGCAGAACGCCCTGGCCCTTTGCGGCGGGGTGCCGGCGGAGCACCGCACCGACAGCCTGAGCGCCTGTTTCCGCAACCGCGACGGCAGCTACGCGGGCGACTACACCAGCCGCTACCGCGAGCTCTGCGCCCACCTTGGCGTGATCGCCACGCGCAACAACCGCGGCGTCGCCCACGAGAACGGCGCGATCGAGGGCCCGCATCGGCACTGGAAGCGGAGATTGGAGCAACAGCTGATCCAGCGCGGCAGCAGGGATTTCGCCACTGAGGCCGAGTACCGCCAGCTGGTGGCGCAGGTCACCGCAGACCTGAACAACCGAGCGAGCGTGCAGCAGAAGCTGGCGATCGAGCGGCTGCATCTCAGGCCGCTTCCAGTCGAGCGTTTTGCCGACTATGAGCCGGTGGTGGCGACGGTGCGGAGCACCAGCACGATCGAGCTGCGCTCCGTCACCTACAGCGTCCCCTCACGCCTGATCGGTCAGCAGCTGACGGTGCACCTGCGTCACGACCGGCTGGATCTGTTCCTGCGCAGCCAGTTCGTGGAGACCCTGCCGCGACTGCATCAGCGCCCGGGCGACAAGGGCCGGCTGCGGCGCATTGATTTCCGCCATGTGATCGAAAGCCTGCGCCGTAAACCCAGAGCGCTGCTGCGCGCCCAGCTGCAGGACGACATCCTCCCCGGCGAGAGCTGGCGGCAGTTGTGGCGAGCGCTCCTGGCAGCCCTGCCGCCGGATGAGGCCGCCAAGGTGATGGTCGATGCCCTCCATGTCGCCGCCCGCACGGATGACCTCGCTGCTGTGGAGCGGTATCTGCGCCGTCAGCTCCGCCGCGGTGAGCTGACCCTCAGCTCCCTGCGTGATCACTACGGCCTGCGGCCCCCACGGGGCCTGACGGCCATGCCCCAGCTCGACATCCCTGAACACACCCTCCGTAGCTATGACGAACTCCTGGGTAGAGCCTCCCAGCCGGCCAGCGCTGGAAACAGCCCTGCCATCGCTGCTCAAGCAACTGAAACTGGCGCAGTTCCGCAGCCAGTGGCAGGCGGCGGAACAGCAGGCCACAGCCGACGGCTGGACCCCGGCCAGCTACCTCTATGTCCTGGCCGAGCAGGAACACCAGCAGCGCCACCAGGCAAGGCTGCGGCGGCTGTTGCATGAGGCCCAGCTGCCGGTTCCCAAAACCCTGGCGGATTTTGACTGGGGCGCCATCCCCGATCTGGACCGGCATCCGATCGAGCAGCTCGCCCACGACACCGGTTGGCTGGATCAGGCCGAGAACCTGTTGCTGTTTGGCCCCAGCGGCGTGGGCAAGACCCATCTGGCGGCGGGGATCTGCCGCAGCCTGATCGGCCTGGATCGCTCGGCACGCTTCTACACCGCCACCACATTGGTGCAGGAGCTGCAGCGGGCCAAGGCCGACTACGCCCTGGCCAAGGCCCTCAACCGTCTCGATCGCTTTGCCCTGCTGGTGATCGACGACATTGGCTACGTCCGCAAGGACGAGGCCGAGACATCAGTGCTGTTCGAGCTGGTGATGCACCGCTATGAGCGCCGGTCCCTGCTGGTGACCAGCAACCAGCCGTTCAGCGAGTGGGAGAACGT
>JAGWVJ010000069.1 GCA_018970945.1 Cyanobacteria bacterium REEB417
GGCCGCTGCCACGGTCGCTGGCAGCAGGGGCTGGAGGAGCTGTTGCAGCGCCATGGTGACCAGCTGGCCATGGTGCTCAGCGATCAGCATCCGGGCTATCTCTCCCACCACTGGGCCCAGCGCCTGACCGGGGGATCGTGGCATCACCAGACCGTGCAGCATCACCACGCCCATGGCCTGGCCGTGCTAGCCGAGCACGGTACCGCTCCGCCGGCCCTGGTGTTGGCCTGCGACGGCCTGGGGCATGGTCCAGGAGATGTCTCCCTTTGGGGAGGCGAAGGTCTGCTGATCGGCCCCGATGGCTCCTATCAGCGGCTGGCCTGTCTGCGCCCCTTTGCGCTGCCGGGAGGCAGCAGGGCCCTGCGGGAGCCCCGCCGCGTGGCCCTGGCGCTGTTGGCGGCGCTGGGTCCCTGGGCCCTGGAGCACCCCGGTGCTGTTGCCACCCATCAGGCCTTTGACGACGGGGCGCGGCAGCTGCTGCTGCGGGCCCTGGCCGCTGGCATCCACTGCCCCCAGACCACCAGCTTGGGCCGGTTGTTTGACGGGGTCGCCTCGCTGCTGGGTCTGGTGCAGTGCCTCAGCCATGAGGGCGAGGCCGGGTTGCTGCTGCAGGGCGCCGCTATGCAGGCCCAAGGTCGAGGCCCGGCGTTGCTGTTCCAGCGCCGCGCCTCTGAACTGCTGCCGCTCGAGCCTGCTGCGGCCGCCTCGCTGGCGCAGCAGTGGCTCGACTGGCGACCCCTGCTCCAGGTGCTGCTGGCCCAGAGGGCCGCTGGGGTGCCAGCGGCGATCAGTGCTGTGGTGTTTCACCGTGCACTCGTCGCGGGGCTGGCTCGCTGGGCCGAGCAGTGTGCGCGGCGCAGCGGCCTGTCCACGGTGGTCCTGGCGGGTGGTTGTTTTCAGAACCGGCTGTTGCTGGAGGGGCTGATTGAGGCCCTGGCCGCATCGGGGTTGCAGCCCCTCTGGGCCCAGCAGCTGCCCTGTGGCGACGGTGCCCTGGCGCTGGGCCAGCTGGTGGCAGCCCAGCTGGCGGCACCGCCGCTGGGATCCCCTAGTGCTTCCGCAGTGCTGCAGGACCACCGCAGTGCCGCACCCCTGCGGTCACGGCCAGAGCTCTGATGTCTACACCTCAGGGTGATGCAGCTGGAGCCGGCCCGTTGTGTGTCTTGCGGTCTGCGGACGAATCGTGGCGATCGACGCGGCACCAGAGGTCGTTGACCCGGGTCTGTGGCGCCGCGCCGCTGTTGACCTCGACGGTGTGCTGCAGCAGGTGAGCCTGGCCTGCCTGCCCGAGGCCCGCATCGGTGATCGGGTGCTGGTGCATGTGGGTATGGCCCTGTGTGTGGTGCGTGATGACAGCTGAGCGCGCCATAACGCCTGCGTTCGCGAGCATCGATGGCAACGAGGCGGTGGCACGGGTTGCCTACCGGCTCAGTGAGGTGATCGCTCTCTACCCGATCACTCCGGCCACTCCCATGGGCGAATGGGCCGATCAGTGGCGTGCCCAGGGGCGTCCGAATCTCTGGGGCCTGGTGCCCGAGGTGGTGCAGCTGCAGAGCGAGGCCGGAGCCGCGGGCAGTCTGCACGGGGCGCTGCAGGCCGGTGCCCTGGCCACGACCTTCACGGCATCCCAGGGGTTGCTGTTGATGGTGCCGAACCTCTACCGCCTTGCCGGTGAACTGACCGCTGCAGTGCTGCATGTGGCCACCCGCTCGCTGGCGGCCCAGGCCCTGTCGATCTTCGGCGACCACGGCGATCTGATGGCCTGCCGCAGCACGGGCTGCGCGATCCTGATCAGTGCCACCCCCCAGGAAGCCGGTGACTGTGCTGCGATCGCCATGCGGGCGACGCTGCATGCGCGGGTGCCGTTTCTGCACGGTTTTGATGGCTTTCGCACCTCCCACGAGATTCAGAAGCTGTCGCTGCTCAGCGATGCGCAGCTGCAGGAGCTGATCCCGGCTGAAGCGATTGCCGCCCACCGCAGCCGGGCGCTCAGTCCAGCCCATCCGGTCCTGCGGGGTACGGCCCAGAACCCCGACGTCTACTTTCAGGGGCGCGAATCGGTCAATCGCCACTACGGGGCGGTCGTTGATCACCTGATTGAGGCAATGGAGCGTTTTGCAGCGCTCACCGGTCGGCGTTATCTGCCTTATGCCTACCAAGGCTGCGTTGATGCCCAACGGGTGCTGGTGCTCATGGGCTCGGGCTGTCAGGCAGCCCTAGAGGCGGCGGCGGTGCTGCGTGCGCGCGGCGAGCGGGTCGGTGTGCTCCAGGTGCGCCTGTTCAGGCCCTTTGCCACCGATCTGTTCGTGGCGGCACTGCCCCCCACAACCGAGGCGGTGGCCGTGCTGGATCGCTGCAAGGAACCTGGCGCGCCCGGTGAGCCCCTCTACCTCGATGTGGTGACGGCCGTGGCGGAGGCCTGGTCCCTCCACCATCGCCTGGCGCCGCCGCCACGGGTGATCGGTGGGCGCTACGGCCTCGGTTC
>JAGWVJ010000070.1 GCA_018970945.1 Cyanobacteria bacterium REEB417
GTTGCGCCGCTCGAGCAGTCGATACCAGGTGTCAACACAGGGGCTTGATTTGCGTCGCATCTGTTCGGGTAACCCATGCAGTGACGCCACGGATTGCCAGCTGGGGTCCGAGTCTGGGCTGCGGGCGGTGAGGGCTGAGCAGGTTTCCATCAGGGTTTTCTCGCAGGCTGCGCTGAAGGTGGCTTCCGCCTGCTCGTATTCAAAGGCCAGTTTCTTGCGGCTTTTAAACACCCAGGAATACAGAGGGTTGATGGCTTTGGCGTTGTCGATGTAGCGATCTTTCATCGCGTCGATCACCTGCTGCCGGCGCATGCAGGTGTCTTTGGTGGGCGTTGGGAAGTCAAAGGAACCTGCCAGCACTGGATGCTGCAAGCTCAGCAGGATGGCCAGCGGCACAAACGGCCAAGCCTTTCTGGAGTGCCAAGCCACGATGCTGATCATTCGTTTTGCAACCCTAGGGACCGGTTGCCAGCGCTTAGGCCTTATGCGGGATCTGCATGAATGAGGTCGGGATGTTGTTGGGGATTACAGATCACCGTTCAGCAGCGCTTCGCAGTAGCGCCGGCGCACCACGGTGATCACCGGCTGGCCCAGTTCCATGAACTTGCTGCACTGCACAGCATCCATCGACAGTGACGTGTAATACCCCTGGCGCAGCACCTCCTGTGTGGACTTCAGCTGAATCCTGCGCTTGAAGCCGATCAGTCGGTTGTCCTCGTCATACAGCACCTCATCCACTCCGATCTCGGGATGGTCTGCCCTTCTGGGTAGGCGGCATGGGGTCACCGCATACCAGCGGCCGTAGCGGGTCACCGCCACGACCTGTTCTCGCTGGCACTCCTTGGCCACGAACTGGAAATCCTTTTCATGGAAGGGGTTGTTGTTGCTGGTCCACTGCTGCGGCGCAGATGCAGGTACCGGCGGGCTGCTGGTTTCCCCAGCCCGGATGGCCAGCCCCATCTCCAGCAGCCCCGCCATCAGCAGGGGTGCCCACCACGGGATCGTGGGGCGCCGGGGTTTCAAGGCGGTGGTGCAACGGCGTCGGCCCCAGTGTGGCGGCCCTGATGTGGATCTGCCCACAGAGGGCCGGCTGCGGCTCCGCAATGTGACTTGGGCGACAGCTCCGCCGTGGAGCCTTGCGTACAACCATGGCACCGCCCGAGTTGCCATGACCTCCGAACAGGCCGCTCAACTGATCGACGACACCCTCGACCTGGTGCACCAGCGTCTGCTCGACCTGGAGAGCAACCAGCAATCCGCCGCCCATCAGGCGCTGGCGGAGGAGTTTCGCGAGTGGCGCCACCCCTCCGGTGGACACATCGACCTGATGGTCTGCCCGGGCTTCTCCAGCCCCTGAGCCCTCCGCACGGGAGACTGGACCAACCTCGCCCCGTCCGGCCCCGTCGGACCGGTTTGTGTCCGCCCCGTTTTCGCCGAGCGACACCATCGCCGCCGTGGCCACGGCCCTTGCTCCGGGCGAGGGCAGCGTGGCGATTGTGCGCCTTTCGGGCCCGCAGGCCGAACCCATCGCTCAGCGGTTGTTCGTGGCCCCCGGCCAGCAGATCTGGGACAGCCATCGGGTGCTGTACGGCCATGTCTGCGACCCCGCCAGTGGCGAGCGGGTGGACGAGGCCCTGCTGCTGTTGATGCGGGCCCCCCGCAGCTTCACCCGCGAAACCGTGGTGGAGTTCCACTGCCACGGTGGCCTGATCTGCGTGCAGCGGGTTCTGGAGCTGGTGCTGGCGGCCGGTGCCCGCCGGGCCCTGCCGGGGGAGTTCAGCCAGCGGGCCTTTTTGAACGGCCGCCTCGACCTCACCCGCGCCGAGGCGGTGAGTGAGTTGGTGACGGCCCGCAGCCGCCGCGCCGCCCAGTTGGCCATGGCCGGCCTCGATGGGGGCCTGCAGCAGCGCATCACCGCCCTGCGGGAGCGGCTGCTGGATCAGCTGGCGGAGCTGGAGGCGCGGGTGGACTTCGAAGACGATCTGCCGCCCCTGGATGGGGCCGCCGTGGCCGCGGCCCTGGCGGCGGTGCAGGCGGAGTTGCAGGGGCTGCTGCGGGATGGCGAGCGGGGCCAGCTGCTGCGCGACGGCCTGCGGGTGGCGATCGTGGGGCGTCCCAACGTGGGCAAGAGCAGCCTGCTCAACCGGCTCAGCTGCGCCGAGCGGGCCATCGTGACCGATCTGCCCGGCACCACCCGCGATCTGGTGGAGAGCGACCTGGTGCTGCAGGGGGTGCCCCTCACCCTGCTGGATACGGCCGGCATCCGCAGCACCGACGATCGCGTCGAGCAGCTCGGCATTGCGCGAAGCCATGCGGCGCTGCAGAGCGCCGATGCGGTGCTGTTGCTGTTCGACCTCACGGCGGGTTGGCGGCCGGAGGATCAACAGCTGATGGAGGCGGTGCCGGAGAGGGTGCCGCTGCTGGTGGTGGGCAACAAAGCCGACCAGCTGGCCCCGGGCACCCCTCCGCCCCCCCAGGCGGA
>JAGWVJ010000071.1 GCA_018970945.1 Cyanobacteria bacterium REEB417
GCTGGTCAGGTCATCCATTTGAGTGGCATGGCGGCTGACCAGGCCATCCACCAGAGCCCGCAGCTGGGTGCTCTCCCACTGCTGCCGGCCCAGCATCAGGCGCAGCTGGTCGGGGCTGGCCTGCTGCACGAACGCCTGGTAGCGCAGCTGCAGCCGCTCCTGATCGTGCGGGTTGGTCCCCTGCCCCGGTTGCTGCGTGCGGGTGCTCTCGCCCTGATGGACGGCCTGCGCTTCGGCGCACAGCCAGACCTGCTTGCCGAGGTGTTGCTGCACATCAAGGCAGAGCTCCACGTCTTCGCCGCAGACCGCATAGGCCTCGTTGAGGCCGAGCGTCTGCAGATCGCTGCGGCGGATCCATTGCAGGGCGCCGGTCACGGCGGGCACCGGGCCACTGGCCACCCGAGCGGCCTGGTGGTGGGTCCATTGCCGGTCGAGCGCGTGATAGGCCGAGCCCTTGGGATCGAAGTGAATGCCCAGGTGGCACAGCCTGTCCTGTCCATTGCGCAACAGAGCCCCCACCAGGCCGATGCCGGCATGGCCCTCGAGCAGCTTCAGGCCGGCATCGACGCACCCGGGGTCAAGCACCAGGTCATCGTTGGCCAGCAGCACCACGGCGCCCGCGGCCCGCCGGCCGAGCCCGTTGATGTTGGCGGCAAAGTGGTACGGGTCGCGCTGGCAGATCCTGAGGTCGTAGCGACTGCCGTTGCAGAGACGACGTTCATCGTCTGCCGACCCATTCCAGGAGCAGAGGATTTCAACCTCGTGGCTGGCCAGCCCACAGGCCTGATTCAGCGACTGCAGCAACCCGTTGAGCAGCTCAGCTGTGCGGGACACAACCAGGATCGAGAGTCGCAAGATGTCCCGGCTGCTGCGTGAGTTTATCAAGCAGCTGCCTGGAGCCAACCTGGGTTAAGGACCTGGCTCAGTAAGCTGATCCCAGTGCTGATCGGCCCTGTCTCCATGCTCAAGCTGTTGCTGGGTGATCCCAATGCCCGCAAGCTGCAGCGCTACCAGCCCCTGGTCTCCGACATCAACCTGCTGGAGGAGGAGGTCGAGCCCCTGGGTGACGAGGAGCTGCGGGGCCTGACCAGTGAGTTCCGCCAGAAGCTCGACGCGGTCTCCGGCAACCCCCAGCGTCAGAAGCAGCTGCTGGCCGAGCTGCTGCCCCAGGCCTTTGCCGTGGTGCGCGAGGCCAGCAAACGGGTGCTGGGCATGCGGCATTTCGATGTGCAGCTCATCGGTGGCATGGTGCTGCACGATGGCCAGATCGCCGAGATGAAGACCGGCGAGGGCAAGACCCTGGTGTCCACCCTGCCGGCCTACCTCAACGCCCTCACCGGCCGCGGCGTGCATGTGGTCACGGTCAACGACTACCTGGCCCGGCGCGACGCCGAGATGATGGGCCAGGTGCACCGCTTCCTGGGCCTCAGCGTGGGCCTGATCCAGCAGGACATGGCGCCGGCAGAGCGGCGCCGCAATTACGCCTGCGACATCACCTACGCCACCAATTCGGAGCTGGGTTTCGATTACCTGCGCGACAACATGGCGACCGACATCGCCGATGTGGTGCAGCGCCAGCCCCACTTCTGCATCATCGACGAGGTCGATTCGATCCTGATCGATGAGGCCCGCACGCCGCTGATCATCTCGGGCCAGGTCGAGCGGCCGCAGGAGAAGTACGAGCGCGCCTGCCAGGTGGCCGCGGCGCTCGAGCGCGCCGCCGAGCTGGGCAAGGACGGCATCGATCCCGAGGGGGATTACGAGGTTGACGAGAAGCAGCGCAACGTGACCCTCACCGATGAGGGCTATGCCAAGGCCGAGCAGCTGCTCGGTGTCGAGGATCTGTTCAACCCCGCCGATCCCTGGGCCCACTTCATCAACAACGCCCTCAAGGCCAAGGAGCTGTTCATCAAGGATGTGAGCTACATCGTGCGCAACAACGATGTGGTCATCGTCGACGAGGGCACCGGCCGGGTGATGCCCGGCCGCCGTTGGAGCGACGGCCTGCACCAGGCGATCGAAGCCAAGGAGGGGGTGGCGATCCAGCCCGAGACCCAGACCCTGGCCAGCATCACCTACCAGAACTTCTTTCTGCTGTATGAGCGCCTGTCGGGCATGACCGGCACCGCCAAGACCGAAGAGGTGGAGTTCGAGAAGACCTACCGGCTCGAGGTCACCCAGGTGCCCACCAACCGGCCCAGCCAGCGCGCCGACTGGACCGATCAGGTCTACAAGACCGAAATCGGCAAGTGGCAGGCCGTGGCCGCCGAGATCGCCGGCGTGCACGGCCAGGGCCGGCCCGTGCTGGTGGGAACCACCAGCGTGGAGAAATCGGAGCTGCTGGCGACCCTGCTGGCCGAGCAGCAGATCCCCCACAACCTGCTCAACGCCAAACCCGAAAACGTGGAGCGGGA
>JAGWVJ010000039.1 GCA_018970945.1 Cyanobacteria bacterium REEB417
GCAGCGCTTCATCAGGGTGCGCAGGGCCGACTTGTAGGTGCGGTTGCGCAGACGGTTGCGCTCGGCCACAAGGATGCGTTTTTTTGAGGACTTGTTATTGGCCACAGGCGATCAGACGCGGAGCACGGCAAACAAAAATCCTACCCTCTGACAGGACACCATGGACGCGCCAGGTCAAGGGCACCGCCCGCACGCCTGCGCTGTCGCCAAGCCCTAGGTTGAAGCCTTCACACTTCCGGTGCCTGCAACCTGCGCGATGGTCGTCTCCTCCACGCCCCCGACGAACGCCGCCACCATCACCTGTCTGCACGACAGCCGGGGGGCCACCGCCAGGCTCGCGGCCATCGCCGAGCGCACCGGTGGGACCCAGATGGCCGCTGCCGCCGCGAGCGTCGAGTCGATCGTGCGCCAGGTGGTCGAGCAGGGCGATCAGGCCCTGCTGGAGCTGAGCGAGCGTTTTGACGGGGTGAGGCCCGATCCGCTGCGCATTCCGGCGGCACGCCTCAGACAGGCTTGGGAGGGCTGCAGCGCCGACCTCAGCGATGCCCTGCTGCTGGCGCACCGCCGCATCCTCGATTTCCACCAACGCCAGATGCCGCCGGATCTGAGCGTGACCGGTCCCCACGGCGAGCAGCTGGGCCGCCGCTGGCGACCGGTGGAGCGTGCCGGGCTCTATGTGCCCGGTGGCCGGGCCAGCTATCCGAGCACCGTGCTGATGAATGCCGTGCCGGCCAAGGTGGCTGGAGTCAAGCGCGTCGTGATGGTGACCCCACCTGGGCCTGGGGGGGAGCCGGATCCCACCGTGCTGGCGGCCGCCCACCTGGCAGGCATCGATGAGGTGTACCGCGTCGGTGGCGCCCAGGCGATCGCCGCCCTGGCCTACGGCACTGAGACGATTCCCCGGGTCGATGTGATCACCGGCCCGGGCAACCTGTACGTCACCATGGCCAAGAAACTGGTATTCGGGCGGGTCGCGATCGATTCGCTGGCGGGACCCAGCGAGGTGTTGGTGATTGCCGACGGGAGCGCCGACCCGGATCTGGTGGCCGCCGACCTGCTGGCCCAGGCCGAGCACGATCCACTGGCTGCGGCGATCCTGCTGACCACCAGCAGTGATCTGGCCGCTGCCATGCCTGCCGCCCTGGACGCCCAGCTGCAGAATCACCCCCGTGCCGCGATCACCCGCCAGGCCCTGCGCGACTGGGGGCTGATTGTGGTCTGCAGCGATCTGGAAGAGGCGGCTGCCCTGAGCGACAGCTTTGCTCCCGAGCACCTTGAACTGCTGGTGAACAATCCCGAACCCCTGGCCGAGCGGATCAACCATGCCGGCGCGATCTTCATGGGACCCCACACCCCTGAAGCGGTGGGCGACTACCTGGCCGGACCCAACCACACGCTGCCCACCAGCGGCACGGCCCGCTTTGCAGGGGCCCTGAGCGTCGAGACGTTTCTGCGCCACACCAGCCTGATCCAGTTCAACCGGGCAGCGCTGGACGCCACCGGACCCGCCGTGGTCACCCTGGCCGAAAGCGAAGGCCTGCACAGCCACGCCGAGTCGGTGCGCCGGCGACTGGGCTGACAGCTGCTCTGACGGCTGGGTTAGCGGAACGTCAGCGCTTCACCAGTTCACGCACGCCGGCGATGCCATCGTTGATCTCGCCCACCAGCACTTGATCGGTGAGGTTCACGAACAACCCGTTCTCGAGGACCCCGGGAAGGTTGTTGATCTCCTGTTCAAGCGCCGCGGGATCGGCGATCCCATTGGCGAAGCGGACGTCGAGGACCAGATTGCCCTGGTCTGTAACCACGGGGCCGGCCTTTTTGACCGCCATGCGCAACTGGGCCTCGCCTCCCATGGCAGCGAGCTGAGCCTGAACCTGGCGCCAGGCGCCGGGCAGCACTTCCACAGGCAGCAGAAAGCCCAGATTGAGCCGATCGACCAGCTTGGTGGAGTCGACGACCACCACAAACCGCTCGGCACGGCGTGCCACCAGCTTTTCCTGGACGTGGCAGGCGCCGCCACCTTTGATCAACTGAAAACCGGGGTCGACCTCATCGGCGCCGTCGATGGCAAGATCAATGCGGTCGATGGCATTGAGACTCTTGAGCGGAATGCCGAGCTCAGCCGCCAAAACCTCGCCCTGAAAGGACGTGGTCACCCCGGTGATGTCGCGCAGGTGACCCTGCCGGAGCCGCGCCCCCAGGGCCTGGATCATGAGCGCGGCGGTGGAGCCCGAGCCCAGACCGACCACCATGCCGCTACGGATCTGCTCGGTGGCAGCCAGGGCGACGGCCTGTTTCATCTGGTCCTGAAGTTCAGCCATCGATCGCCGGGAGGTCAGGAGCGAGCGCGACCGTAGCAAGGTGGCGAAACGGCGTCTAACCCGCGTGGGGCAGAGCCGCGGGTGAGATCGACAGGTGCAGTTCGCTCTGACCGCGGATCACGGTGAGTTCGAGGGGCTGGCCTACGGCAGCGTGTTCGACCTGCCGCAGCAGATCGCGGGGTTCGTTGACGGGCTGGTCATCCATCGACACGACAAGATCACCGCGCCGCAGGCCCGTCTTTTCGGCCGGACTGCCCTCGATCACCCGCTGCACCAGGGCGCCATCGCGCTCGGGGAGCTGCAGCAGGGCATCGGGATCCCGGTTGTTGTCGCGGGCGCGTCGGGCCGTCAGGGGGACGAGTTGCAGACCGAGATAGGGATGGACAACCACGCCACCGGTGCTGAGCTGGGCCGCGACGCCCCGGGCCAGGTTGATCGGGATGGCGAAGCCCAGCCCTGCCCCTGGGCCTGAACGCACCAGGGTGTTGATGCCGACCACTTCACCGGCGGCGTTGATCAACGGGCCGCCCGAATTGCCGGGATTGATCGCCGCATCGGTCTGAATCAGGTCAAGCCGCTTGTCAGCAAAACCCAGAAGATTGATGTCACGGTGCAGGCTGCTGATGATGCCCAGGGTGACGGTTCGCTCCAGTCCATAGGGGCTGCCGAGGGCAATCGCCCAGTCGCCGACTTCAAGCGCTTCGGAATCACCGAGGCGAGCCGCCTGCAGAGCTGCCCCACCCCTGATCCGCACCACCGCCAGGTCGGTGACCGGATCGGCCCCGACCACCTCGCCATCGAGCTGCAGGCCGTCGGCCAGCGTGACCTCGACCCGCTCCACCTGGTCGACAACATGGGCATTGGTCAGCACCAACCCCTTCTGGCCGTCAAAGACCACGCCCGATCCCTGACCCCGCTCGCGCAGCGATCCCGGATCGCCGAACAGGTCGCGCAACATCGGATCCAGCAGGGCAGGATCGAACGACTGGGGAGCCATCGAGCGCTCGGTGTCGATGCGCACCACCGCCGGCGCCGCCTCGCGTGCGGCAGCCGCCACGAAGCTGTGGACAGCGGGCACAGGCGCGAGCTCGTCGGCGCTGGCTGCAGCAGGCAGGCCGAGGCCGATCACCAGACACCCGAGCAGGGCGAGCAGCAGCCCAAGTGACACCCCGAGTGACCCTCGGGGCAACCCAGTGTGTGGACGACGTGTCGGCATGCGTTCAGTCAGCGGGCCCCAGAATTCCAGATCTGGTAGTGAGGCTAGGGGGCACCAGCGCTGGCCAGCGCAGCAGCCGCTGCCGCAGCTGGCCATCGGGCCCGATCTCCAGCAGCCGCCCGCCGGGCTCGGCAGCGCGATTCAGGGGGCAGGGCTGCACCGGGCCGTAACTGCAGAGCGTTGAGGGGCAACCCAGCAACGGCACCTCGCTGCGCCCCGGGAACACGCCCTGCCAGTGCTGGTGAATGTGACCGAACAGCACCACCCGCAGATCGACCTCGGACCGCAACAACTCCAGCAGGTCGGGTCCGTCCTTGAGGGCGATGGCATCGAAACCGGGATCCCCGATAGCCACAGGTGGATGGTGCAGTGCCACCAGCAGGGGTGCAGCCCGTCGCGTAGCCAGGACCTGCTGAAGCCAGCACAGCTGTGCGTCCCCCAGCCAGCCGGCATCGCTGCCGGGGCGATGGCTGTCGAGCAGCACCAGGTCAGCGGTCGAGACCCTCACCAGGGCCGGGGCCACCGCCCCGTGACGCCCCAGCACCGCCCGCAGCAGCTGGGGGTGGTCGTGGTTGCCCGGCAGCAGGACCGTGTTGATCGCCTGGTCGCCCTTCCCATGGAGCAGCAGATCGCGCAGCTCGGCGTACCCAAGCCAGCTTTCGTCATGGCAAAGATCCCCGCTGATCAACAGCAGATCTGCCGGGCCCCAGGTTCCGCCGAGGCTCAGGCGGGCCTGCCTGAGCGCTTCGCCCAGCTGGAGCCGTGGCAGCCGCCCGCGGCACAGGGCCATCGGATCGGCCAACAGATGGGGATCGCTGAGCTGAAGCAGCCGCATCCACCTAAGTTGCAGTGTTTCGCGACACTTCGCCATGGCCACCATCCCCCCCGGCAGCCGTCAGCGCTGCAGCCTCTGCCAGGTGGAGATTCAGGGCGTGGCCGGTGGCAACGATCTGGTCTATTTCAGCCACGGTGGACCGGGCAGCCGGGCCAAGCTCTGGGCGCGGGTCTGCCAGTACCTGCGCAGCGATGAGCAAAAGGGACAATGCCTGAATCAGGACCCTGGCGTGCCTGGCCAGGTCAAGCCCAGCGATTACTTCGCTGAAGCCCCGATCATCGAACTGCCCGGGTTGGCAAGCCGTGAGGACACGCCGTCGTGAACGAGACCCTGCGCGAGGCGCTGCTGGACCTGGCCCGCAGCGCTGCCGAACCCGCCGGTTATGCGGTCAGAACGGTCCAGATCCTCAGCCATCGCATCCCGGCGACCCTGCAGGTGACGGTGGAGCGGCGCGATGGTGGCGACATCAGTCTCGATGAATGTGCCGGTCTGAGCGCCCCGCTTGGCGATGCGATCGAGGCTGCCGGCCTGCTGACGAACGCGTATGTTCTGGAGATCAGCAGCCCCGGCATCGACGAGGAACTCTGCAGTGATCGCGACTTCCGCAGCTTTCGTGGATTCCCGGTCGCCGTGCTCCACCGTGGATCCAAGGGAACTGAACAGCGAAGCGAAGGTCTTCTGCTGGAACGGGATGCGGAGGTCGTGCATCTCAACATGCGCGGACGAGTCAAACGCATCAAACGCGCTGATGTGATCAGCGTCCGTCTGATCACCCCGAGCTCCGACAACTGAATCACCCAAAACTGAATCACCCCAGCCATGGCCCTTGTCCTTCTCCCCGGTCTGAACAACCTGATCGAGGACATCAGCGAAGAGAAAAAACTCCCGCCCCCGGTCGTCGAATCGGCCCTGCGAGAAGCGCTGCTCAAAGGCTATGAGCGTTATCGCCGCACCCTGTACCTGGGCATCAGCGAAGACCCTTTCGAAGAGGACTACTTCTCGAATTTTGATGTAGGCCTGGATCTGGAGGAAGAGGGGTATCGAGTGCTCGCCTCCAAGATCATTGTCGAGGAGGTGGAGAGCGAAGACCACCAGATCGCCATCGACGAGGTGCGCCAGGTTGCCGAGGACGCCCAGATCGGCGACACCGTGGTGCTCGATGTCACCCCTGAAAAAGATGACTTCGGGCGCATGGCCGCCGCAACCACCAAGCAGGTGCTGGCCCAAAAGCTGCGCGATCAGCAGCGCCGCATGATTCAGGAGGAGTTCGCCGACCTCGAGGATCCGGTGCTCACCGCCCGGGTGATCCGCTTTGAGCGCCAGAGCGTGATCATGGCCGTCAGCAGCGGCCTGGGCCGCCCAGAGGTCGAAGCCGAGCTGCCCCGCCGCGACCAACTGCCCAACGACAACTACCGCGCAAACGCCACCTTCAAGGTGTTCCTCAAAGAGGTGAGCGAGGTGCCCCGCCGTGGTCCCCAGCTGTTTGTCAGCCGCGCCAACGCGGGCCTGGTGGTCTACCTGTTCGAAAACGAGGTCCCCGAGATCCAGGAGGGTTCGGTGCGGATCGTGGCAGTAGCCCGCGAAGCCAACCCCCCCAGCCGCTCGGTTGGGCCCCGCACCAAGGTGGCGGTCGACAGCGTCGAGCGCGAGGTGGATCCTGTGGGGGCCTGCATCGGTGCGCGCGGCTCCCGCATTCAGCAGGTGGTCAACGAACTGCGCGGCGAAAAGATCGACGTGATCCGCTGGTCCCAGGACCCCGGTCAGTACATCGCCAATTCCCTGAGTCCCGCCCGGGTCGAGATGGTGCGTCTGGTGGATCCCGAAGGCCAGCACGCCCACGTTCTGGTGCCGCCGGACCAGCTGAGCCTGGCGATCGGCCGCGAAGGTCAGAACGTGCGCCTGGCAGCCCGCCTCACCGGCTGGAAGATCGACATCAAGAACGCCAGCGAATACGACCAGGAGTCCGAGGATGCGGTTGTCACCGAACTGATCGCCCAGCGCCAGGAAGAGGAGGCGCTGCAGGCCGAGGCAGAGGCGCGTCTGGCCGCCGAACAGGCCGCCCGGGCCGAAGAGGATGCCCGCCTGCGTGAGCTGTATCCGCTGCCCGAAGACGACGAGGACTACGGTGATGGCGAGGGGGAATTCAGCAACGCTGAACCCACGGATCCTGAACGCGCGGATGCTGGGCAAGTTGACGCAGAGCCCAGTGACGCAGAGCCCGACGGGGACCGGGAGCGGTGAGCTCGCGGCCCGTGCTGCGGCGTTGTGTGGCCTGCCGTCAGCTGTTGGATCGGGCCCAGCTCTGGCGGGTTGTACGCCTGTCCACTGGTGGCGTGCAGCTTGACGGTGGAGAGGGCCGCTCGGCCTACCTCTGTCGGCACGCCACCTGCCTGGAGTCAGCCCTGCGACACAAACGACTGCAGCGGGCACTGCGCTGCCAGGTGGCTGAATCGATTCTTAAGTGCCTGGAAACCAGACTGGCCGGCGACGACCCAGCCTGCTCTGAGGCAAGATGAACCATGGCCGCAGTGTGCGCGCGGCCCGGCAAGCCCCAGGGCCTTTTGGTCCGCAGGCCCCGCCCTTCGGAGACCTGAATGACCAGCAGCGGCAAAGTGAGAATTTATGAGCTGTCCAAGGACTTGGGCCTGGACAACAAGGACGTGCTCGACGCTGCCGAGAAGCTCGGGGTCGCCGCCAAGAGCCACAGCAGTTCGATCAGCGATGACGAGGCCCTTCAGATCCGCAAGCTGATCAGCGGCTCCAACGGCAATGGCAACGTGCCGAAGCCTGAGGCCAAGCCCGCCTCATCGCCCGGCAAGGCGATTCTGTCGGTCAAAAAAGCCGCTGCTCCAGCCCCCGCGGCCCCGGGCGCCCCAGCTGTGGCACCCCGGCCCCAGGCCCCCCTTGCCAAGCCCCAGCTCGTCAGCAAGCCCGCTGCCGCCCCGCCAGCCAAGCCCCCGCTGGCGGCAGCCCCCGCCAAGCCGGCAACAGCCGGACCAGCCGGCGCCGCGCCAACCCCTGCGGTGGTCAAACCCGCAGCCGTGGTCAAACCACCGGCTGTTGTCAAACCGGCAGCCGTCATCAAACCGGCAGCGGCGATGAAACCGCCTGCACCCCCGGCCCAACCAGGGACAGCCGTCAAACCGCCCGCCCCGAGGCCGGACATCGTGGCCAAGCCCGCTGCGGCAGCCCCCCCTGCCAGGCCTGCAGCACCGAGCCGTCCTGCTGCATCGCAGCAGAGCGGCAGGCCGGCCATGCCGGCCAGACCGGTCGTGATCGCTGCCAAACCGGCCCGCCCGGGAGCACCTGCGCCCAGCCGACCCGGTCAACCCGGCAGCAACAGGCCAACCCCGGGAGGTGGTCTCCGTCCGGGACGGCCCGAGCTGGTGGGCAAACCGATCAGTGCCCCCACCACGGCCAACCGTCCTGGGGCACCGGCCCCGACCCGACCAGGTGCACCGGCTCCGAGCCGACCCGGCCAGGGCGGGCGCCCCTCGGGTGGACGTCCGGGCCCGACACCGCTCGAACTGGTGGGCAAACCGATTCGTCGGGATGGCAGCGGCGCAGGCGGCGATCGGCCGGCCATGCCTGGGCGACCCGGCATGCCAGCCGGAATGCGCAGGCCGATGGCCCCCGGCGAGCTGATGCAACTCCAGAAGCCCTCGCCGGGTCGCCCCACCGCCCCGCCGCCCCGCCGTCCCGGAGACCGGAGCGAAGCCGGCGGTACCGATGGCACCGCCACGCCCGAACTGGTACGCCCCAGTGCTGCTCCGCCGACGGCTCCACGGCGGCCGGGATTCAGGCCTGCCCAACCTGCCGGTGCGGCGCCCCGCGCCCGACGCCCGGACTGGGACGACAGCGCCAAGCTCGAGGCCCTGCGCAGCCGCACGCCGCAGAAACAGCGCACCAAAGTGCACATCATCGGTGAAAACGATGACGCCCTCACGGCCGAAACCGGCGGCTTCGCCGGCGAACAGGAAGCGGTGGTGCTGCAGGCCAGCCTGGCCCGCCCGGCCAAACCCCGTGTTGCTGCTGGCGGGGCTGCCAAGCCAACGGTGGCGGTGCGCAAGCGCAAGAAAGAGACCACCCGTCAGAGGCAGCGACGCCGCGCCATGGAACTGCGGGCCTCACGGGAAGCCAAGGCCGTGCGGCCCGAGATGCTGGTGGTGCCCGACGGCAATCTGACCGTGCAGGAACTGGCCGAGCGGCTGGGGGTCGAGAGCTCCGAGATCATCAAGAGCCTCTTTTTCAAGGGGATCATCGCCACGGTCACCCAGAGCCTCGACATGTCGACGATCGAGACCGTCTCCGAGGAATTCGGTGTGCCGGTGCTCGAAGATGACGTCCAGGAAGCCGCCAAGAAGACCGTCGAGATGATCGAGGCCAGCGACCTCGAACATCTGATCCGCCGTCCCCCCGTGGTGACCGTGATGGGCCACGTCGACCACGGCAAGACCAGCCTGCTCGATGCGATCCGCAAAACTCGGGTTGCAGCCGGGGAAGCCGGGGGCATCACCCAGCACATCGGGGCTTACCAGGTGGAAGTGCCCCATGCGGGCGAAACCCGCAAGATCACCTTCCTCGACACGCCTGGCCACGAAGCGTTCACGGCGATGCGGGCCCGAGGCACCAAGGTGACCGACGTTGCCGTACTGGTGGTCGCCGCCGATGACGGCGTGCGCCCCCAGACCCTGGAGGCCATCAGCCACGCCCGCGCCGCCGAGGTGCCGATCGTGGTGGCGATCAACAAGATCGACAAAGAAGGGGCCTCTCCCGATCGCGTCAAACAGGAGCTCTCGGGGCTCGAGCTGGTGGCCGAAGACTGGGGCGGGACCACCGTGATGGTGCCTGTGAGTGCCATCAAGGGTGAGAACGTTGACACCCTGCTGGAGATGATCCTGCTGGTCTCCGAAGTGGAGGACCTCCAAGCCAATCCCGATCGCATGGCCAAGGGCACCGTGATTGAGGCCCACCTCGACAAGGCCAAGGGCCCTGTCGCCACCCTGCTGGTGCAGAACGGCACCCTGCGCGCCGGCGATGTGGTGGCCGCAGGTCCCGTGCTGGGCAAGGTGAGGGCCATGGTCGACGACACCGGCAAGCGGGTCAAGGAGGCCGGTCCGTCGTATGCGGTCGAGGCCTTGGGCTTCAGCGAAGTGCCCACCGCCGGCGATGAGTTCGAGGTCTATCCCGATGAGAAGGCGGCACGGGCCGTGGTGGGGGATCGCGCCAGCGAAGCGCGGGCAACCCGCCTGGCCCAGCAGATGGCCTCGCGCCGGGTGTCCCTGGCTTCGATGTCGGGCCAGGCCAGCGAGGGAGATCTGAAGGAACTCAACCTGATTCTCAAGGCCGACGTGCAGGGCTCTGTCGAAGCGATCCTGGGATCCCTCGAACAGCTGCCCCAGGGTGAAGTGCAGGTGAGGGTGCTGCTCTCTGCACCTGGTGAGATCACCGAAACGGACGTCGACCTGGCTGCCGCCTCCGGGGCCGTGATCGTCGGCTTCAACACCTCAATGGCTCCCGGTGCCAAACGGGCTGCCGATGCGACCGGTGTTGACGTGCGCGACTACGACGTCATCTACAAGCTTCTGGAGGACATCCAGATGGCCATGGAAGGCCTGCTCGAACCCGAGCTGGTCGAGGAGTCCCTGGGCGAAGCCGAAGTGCGCGCTGTGTTCACGATCGGCAAGAGCGCGGTCGCCGGTTGCTACGTCACCACAGGCAAGCTGCAGCGCAACTGCAAGGTGCGGGTGTGGCGCAACAAGGAAAAAGTGCACGAAGGGGACCTCGACTCCCTGCGCCGCAACAAGGACGACGTCAAGGAGGTGGCCACCGGCTTCGAGTGCGGCATTGCCTGCGATCGCTTCAACGCCTGGCAGGACGGTGATCGCATCGAGGCGTACAAGCTGGTCACCCAGCGCCGCACACTCAGCATCTGATCACCGCGCTGCCCTCGTGAACCCCCGCAGCGAAGCCTGGCTCTGGGTCCAGCTGATCGCTGGAGCGGCCCTGCCGGCCGAGCTGGTGCTGCTGGTGCTGCTGCTGGGGGGGGCCGATCCCGGCCCCCTGCCCGCGCTGGAGCGGCTGCTCAGCTGGGCGCTGGGGGCCGTGGCTCCGGCGTTGCTGTTGTGGCAGCGTCCTGCCGATCTGCGCTCGCTGCTGGTGCTGCGAGCAGCCGACCGGGAGCCAACGGAGCTGCAAGCGCGGCTGGCCGCTGAACAGCAACCAATCAGCGTTCGGGTGCTGTTTGCCGTGGGCGTGGTGGCTCTGCTGCCACTGCTGGACTGGGCCGACCGCGCAGCCGCATTGGCTACGACGCTCAGTCCGCTGCAGAACGCGGGTCGCCTGAGCGCTCTGCTGGCTGGCACCGCGCTGCTGGCACCCATGGTCTGGCAGTGGCAGCAACTGGTGCAGGCGATCTGGTTGCTGACCCGCAGCACAGATCAGCTGGTCGCCACGACGCCCCTGAGCGGCGACGCTCTCCGGCATCAACGCACCCAACTGGGCCTGCCACTGCTGAGGTTGCCCGTGCTGCGTTTTGAATCAGCCGGTCCCACGGTTGCGGTCGAACCCGAGCAGACCACCGAACAGGACCAGGGCTCCGACCTGGATCAACAGGTCAGTTGAAGCCACGTCACCCCCTGCTGCCGCACGCATGGCCATGGTGGCCAGGCCAACGGCAGCCGACGCTGCCAGGGCAACCCACAACCCCCGGCGCAACCCCCTCCAGGGGGTTCTCGCCTCCTGCAACAACCTGGCCTTGAGAGCTGGGTCAAGGGGCCTGGAGTCGTCTGGCATCTGTAACCTCAGGGCCCAGGTCAAATGGTAGGTTCAGGGCCGCGCCGGTGTAGCTCAGCGGTAGAGCAACTGATTCGTAATCAGTAGGTCGCAGGTTCAAATCCAGTCACCGGCTTGCTTAGCTTCACTCCTGCTGGAGCCCACTCCCGCTGGAGTTTGCTTCACCTAAGGTGTCTCAGATTCGGCAGTCAACGGCACCTCAGGGGCAATCAGATCGACGGCTCGGCGCACATCGCTGAGCACCTGCAGGAGCAACCTCGGGGAGTCGTTCAGCAGAGCTACCCAGCTCGCCAGGTAGGCCGCGTGATTGGCCAGATCGCTGCCGATTTCGAGGCGATCGCCCAGCAGCACGGAACCCAGTTCAGCCACCAGTTCTTCGCGGGCATAGGAAGGGCTGCCATAGCAGCCAGCCAGGTCACGGTTGAGACGGGTGACGTGACCCGTGCTGTGGATGATCTCATGGGCCCAGGTGGCATAGAAGGCCGCGGCGCTGTGAAAGGCACACCGTTCAGGCAGCATGATCCGATCAGCCTGCGGGTTGTAGCAGGCCTGGGAGCCGCCAAGGCACATCGGTACGGGCCAGCGCTGCAGCACGGCTTCTGCCGTCGCCAGACGCGCAGGTTCGGGCCGCCGCTGCGTGCGGTCGCTGGCACGGCGGGCCTCCAGCAGGGCTGGCAGGGCCTCGCCCACCAGGTCCACGGCATTGAACACCGCCATGGGGCGGTAGCTGACCCAGCCACGATCGGTGGCGTCGTCGTCGGATGAACCGTGGACCATCGGTTGCAGCACATGAACCGCCTTGCTGCCGCGTCGCGGCGCCAGGCCAAGGGCTCTGGCCTCAGACCAACCGCACCAGTAGGGAAGGCGGGACGCGCGCAGATGCATACCAAGGGTTAGCAAGACCGGGTTGGCCCCTCGGTAGGGACGCCCGGAGCGCAGATTGACGTGATGGCCGGAAAGCGGGCCATCCCAGGTGCGGCGCCAGGGACTGGTGCCGCGTTCCATGAGGTTGATCAGGGAGGCCACGAGGGTGGCGGCGGTATCGACGGTCTTTGCCAAGGAATCCAGCGAAGGCAGCATGTCCCTGCTCCAGTGCCACCCCCCGTAACGCCGCCGGGCCAGCAGCCATCAAAAAACCCCCTGCGGGAGCAGGGGGTTTCAGGGATTCCGTAGGTTGAATCCAGCGATCAGGCTGGATTCAGTTGCTGGGCCAGGTCCAAATGGATCCCAGCCCAGACCATGCGATCAACCGATGGCAGGAGCCGTCAGTGCCACTTCGCTGGTGCCGGCAGCAGCCAGATCCAGGGGGAAGTTGTGGGCATTGCGCTCGTGCATCACTTCCATGCCCAGACCAGCGCGGTTCAGCACATCAGCCCAGGTGTTCACCACGCGGCCCTGGCCGTCGAGGATCGACTGGTTGAAGTTGAAACCGTTCAGGTTGAAGGCCATCGTGCTCACGCCCAGGGCGGTGAACCAGATGCCGATCACGGGCCAGGCAGCCAGGAAGAAGTGCAGGCTGCGGCTGTTGTTGAACGAGGCGTACTGGAAGATCAGGCGACCGAAGTAACCGTGGGCAGCCACGATGTTGTAGGTCTCTTCCTCTTGACCGAACTTGTAGCCGTAGTTCTGGCTCTCGCTCTCGGTGGTCTCACGCACCAGCGAGGAGGTCACCAGTGAACCGTGCATGGCGGAGAACAGGCTGCCGCCGAACACACCGGCCACACCCAGCATGTGGAAGGGGTGCATCAGGATGTTGTGCTCAGCCTGGAACACCAGCATGAAGTTGAAGGTGCCGCTGATGCCGAGGGGCATCCCATCGGAGAAGGAGCCCTGGCCGAAGGGGTAGACCAGGAACACGGCCATGGCGGCCGACAGAGGCGCGCTGTAGGCGACGCAGATCCAGGGGCGCATGCCCAGGCGGTAGGAGAGCTCCCACTGGCGGCCCATGTAGGCGGAGATGCCGATCAGAAAGTGGAAGACCACCAGCTGGTAGGGGCCGCCGTTGTAGAGCCACTCGTCGAGACTGGCGGCTTCCCAGATGGGATAGAAGTGCAGACCGATGGCGTTGCTGGAGGGAACCACAGCGCCTGAAATGATGTTGTTGCCGTAGATGAATGAACCGGCAACGGGCTCACGGATGCCGTCGATGTCGACGGGGGGAGCGGCGATGAAGGCGATGATGAAGCAGATGGTCGCCGCCAGCAGGCAGGGAATCATCAGCACACCGAACCAACCCACGTAGATGCGGTTGTTGGTGCTGGTCACCCAGGTGCAGAAGTTCTGCCATGAGCTGGCACGGCCGCTGCGCAGTGCAGTGGTCATGGATCAACAAGAAGTACGGGAGACCCGAAGGTCAAAACGACGCTAGGTGTTGCTCTTGCGTTCTTCTTAACGCGTCAACAAACGTTCCATCGCTTGATCAAACTTCATCATCTTTGTTTCGAAATGCTGCGCACCCGCTGTCCTTGGCTGGGTCCCGTGCAGTCCCGGTGGTTGTCCGGGCGCGCGCTGCCGTCTTGTCGCCTGATGCGGCACACTTGCGCTCGAGTGCGATGCCACGGCGATGGCCGACGACCGCGAAAACGATCAGACCCAACAGCGCTCCTCGGATCCTGGCCGCATGGGCAGGGGCGGGGGTGGTCGCGATCAGGGAAGCAGGGAGCCGGGAGGGTTCCGCATTCGCCTCAGCGACAACGAAATGCGCGCAGCCCGGGCCCTGCAGGAGGCCTTCCGGCTCCGTTCGACCGTGGCCGTTCTCGGTTTTGCCCTGCGCACCACGGCCCAGTTGCTTGAGGAAGGGAAGCTTGACGCGCTTGTCGAGCAGCAACGTTCGCAGGCTCCCGTCCGCTCTGATGGCCCTCGCGCTGCCGGTGGTGGCCGGCGCGACGGTCGCCCCGAGGGGCGTGCTGGCGAGGGGCGGGGTGAGCCGCGGTCAGACCGTGCTCCTCGGGTTGACCCCTTTGCCCGGCCGAGCCGTCCGCCCCAGGCCCAACCCCAGCCCGTGACGGACTCAGCCCAGCCCGAGGAACCGTCACCCGAGACGGAAGGCTCTGAGCATCCCGAGGTCGAGGCCAGCACGACGGACGCCAGCACGACGGACTCCAGCAGTGTGGACGCCGCGTCTGTGGCAGACGCCGACGCGACGGCTGTGGCCGGCGCCAGCGAAGCCTGAGTGGCGGCACATTGATGGCCAGGCCCAGAGTGCTTTCCGGGGTCCAACCCACCGGATCCCTTCATCTCGGCAATTGGTTGGGTGCGATTCGCAACTGGGTTGCCCTGCAGGACAGCCACGACACGTTTTTCTGTGTCGTCGATCTGCACGCCATCACCGTGCCCCATGACCCGGCGCGCCTGGCTGAGGACACCCTCAGCACGGCAGCCCTGTATCTGGCCTGCGGCATCGATCCGGCCCGCTCCACGGTGTTCGTGCAGAGCCAGGTGAGCGCCCACAGCGAACTGGCCTGGCTGCTCAACTGCGTGACCCCGCTCAACTGGCTGGAGCGGATGATCCAGTTCAAGGAGAAGGC
>JAGWVJ010000072.1 GCA_018970945.1 Cyanobacteria bacterium REEB417
GCCGACCGCCGGCCTGGGCATCGGCATCGGAGTGGCCGAGGTAGACGAGGGCATCCCAACCGCGGGGGCCCTGCAACTGGCGGGCCAGAACGGGCAGGCACGACTGCTGACCGCGAAGGCAGACCAGCTCAAGCCCACCCGACTGGGCCAGCCGCTGCAGCATGCGGATGTCGCCATCGAGGTCGAGCCCGCGGCTGTCGCCGATCAGCAGCAACAGCCGCGGGCGGCGGGCGGGGCGTGGGCCCTGGAGCGAAGGGGGGAATGGGCTGCCGGGCAGGCGCCAGATCGGCCGGTCGAGCGGCAGGCTCTCCCACGGCAGGCGGGCCAGGGGGGTGGTGGACGGCCGGAGGCGCACCCGCAACGGCACCCCAGGCTGCAACGTGAGCAGCCGTTGCAGCGGCAACCATTCGGGCTGGCCAAGCCAGTGCTGCAACGCCTGGCACAGCTGGCTGCTGCGGGCCTCCACCACGTCAGCACCAATGGCGGTGCCACTGGGATCGTGATGGGTGAGAAAGCGTCGCCGCCACACTTCAAGCGCTTGCAGCAGTTCGTCTGGCAACGAGGTGAACAGGGCGTCATGGCCGCCTGAACTGATCACAAAGACCTTGATCGGGCTGCCGTCGTCGGTGGCGTCCAGCGTCAGATCGATGCTGGTCATGTGGGCTGCAGCTGCACGGCCGGCAGATCCAGCGAATCCCCCGCAGGGGGAGTGATGGTGATGTGGATGGGTGCGACATCGGCGGGCAGCCGCAGTTCGAGCATGGTGCTGTCGGCGGTGACCAGGCTCTGGCGTCGACCGCCCTGGGCGATGCTGAGCACGATCCCCTCGGGCAGCAGATCACCGACCGGTTCGGCCTGCAGGCGCAGATTCAGCTGATCGGGCACCGACGCTCCGCTGGGAATGAGCAACAGACGAAACCGTTCGATGCACCGCAGGGCCTGTTCGCCGGTGCGGATCTCGCCGGTGGCCGCCAGACCCAACGGGATGGCCACGATCGCCAGCGCTGCTGCCGGCAGGTCGCTGTCGCCGCCCTGCCTGAAGGCCGCTGCCCCGACGGGCAGCAGGGTGGCCCCAAGAGCATCGAAGGCGGCCGACAATTCACCGCGGCACCAATCGATCACCTGTTCCAGCACCAGGGCTGGGGCCAGGGGAACCAGGGCACGGCGGGGCAAGGCACTGTGGCTCACGAGCAGCACCAGGGTCAGCAGCCGTTCGAGGCCCCCGGTGAAGGCGGCCACCGGCAACTGCAACCAGTCGGCATCGGGATTGCAGCCAGGGAGAGCAGCGGCCACCTCGGCGGCGCTGAGCACCCCGGGAATGTGGACGATGCGCAGCTCATCGTCCACAGCGGCCGCCAGCAGCAGCTGCGGGGCAGTTTCGGTGTGTCGCCAGGGTTCGAGGGCAAAACAGACCTGGTCGCTGGCGAGCCCCATCACGGCGAGCTGCACGGCGAAGCGGTTGAGGCTGAGCAGCCGTGACGGGTCTTCTGGATCGAGGGTGGGACCGAGGGGCAGATCCAACAGACGCTGCTGCAGTTCAAGCCGCAGGGCGGCCAGCACCAGGCGTCGCAGGGCACGGGGTTCGTCGTCGTCATCAGGGAACTGGGCCACGGCCTCAAGGGGAACCACGATGGCGTCGTCGGGCAGGGGGAAACCGTCCAGCAGCAGGTCATCGGCGTGGTGGTCGGTCATGACGCAAGGAGGTGGCGGTGGACCCATGGCCTGAGGCTGGGGAGGGGTGTGTCCCCCTCTTGTTCGGGGGGTGTGTTCTGAGTCAGAAGCAGTTGCGCCTTGAGCACCTCGACCAGCCGGATGGCCCCATCGGGCGAGGCCGCCACGGCGGCAAAACGGCTGTGGCGTGCCAGTTCCAGGGCTGCCTTCTGGGCGATGGCACCGGCGTGTTTTTGAGGGCTGAGCTGCCGGCTCACGAAGGTTTGCGAGCACCCGCACTGTTCGGCGATGGTGCGGGTGGTGAGGCCAGCGACAAAGCCCTGCCAGAGGCAGCGAATCTGGGGATCCGTGGCTGCCATGGCCAGCACGGCAGGCATGTGACTGTCGAGGGCACGCGCAAGGGCATCACGGATCAGTGCCACCGCAGGATCTGGCGCGTCATCACCGTCGTCGAGGCTGCGGGGGTCGGGCAGCACGTCGAGCAGATCGACAGGGGCGCTGTCTGCATCTGTGCTGGCGGCATTGAGTTGCCTCTGCCAATCGGGGGAGACATAACGGCGAATGGCAGTGGCCATGGCCCGCAGGGTGTCGAGGGTCTTGGCGACGGGCACATCGGGCTGCAGGGAGCGCAACAGCCGGTCGGAGGGTTCATAGGGTCCGTTGCGGCGATGATCGC
>JAGWVJ010000040.1 GCA_018970945.1 Cyanobacteria bacterium REEB417
AACTCTATCGAGGGTTCGAATCCCTCCCTCTCCGTACAAGCAAAGCCGGCTCGTTGAGCCGGCTTTTTTTGCGATGTCCCTGGTCAGAGCAGTGAACGAAACGGTTTTGTTTGATCCTGCGTAGATGACATTAATGCAGGAGTATTCTCTCGCAGTTGGTTGCGTGGTACAGAATGTTGTGATCAGCCGAATCGGCCGCTCACATAATCCTGGGTGGCTTGCTGGTTGGGTGCATTGAAGATGCGCTCGGTGTCGTTGAACTCAACCAGATAGCCAACTTTGCCACTGCCGCCCTCCACGGCTTCTGCGTTGAAGAATGCGGTCACGTCGGCCACGCGTACAGCTTGTTGCATGTTGTGGGTGACGATCACGATTGTGTAGCTCCGCTTAAGTTCGTGCATTGTCTCCTCGATCTTGAGGGTTGAGATGGGATCGAGGGCTGAGCAGGGTTCATCCATCAGAATCACTTCAGGTTCTGTGGCAATGGCTCTGGCGATGCACAAACGTTGCTGTTGTCCCCCTGAGAGAGCGAGACCACTCTCCTGAAGTTTGTCCTTGCATTCGTCCCAGACAGCCGCCTTGCGAAGGGAGCGCTCAACCAGCTCATCCATGTCGCCCTTGAAGCCGTTGATGCGTGCACCGAAGGCAATGTTCTCGTAAATGGTCTTGGGAAACGGATTCGGCTTCTGAAAGACCATGCCGATGCGACGGCGCACCTCAACGGGATCGATCCGCTTTTCATAGAGATCTCTGCCATCGAAGAGCACACGGCCTTTCAGCTTGCACCCAGGCACAAGATCATTCATGCGGTTGAGCGCCCGCAGAACCGTCGACTTCCCGCAACCCGATGGGCCGATGAAAGCCGTCACCTTGCCATGGGGAATGTCCATGAAGACATTGCGCACCGCCTCGAACTTGCCATAGGAGATGGTGACATTCTGCAGAGATAGGCAGACGTCTTGGTTGTTCATGTTGTCTGGCGTGCTGGTCATGGTTCAGAGGATCAGAAATGCGTAGAGAGAGTGGATGGTTTAATTATGATGCAATCGGAGATGGTTCATGGGCGCGCCGTCCTGCTGATCCAGCGCGCGATGAGATTGGCGGCGAGAATCATGATCACCAGCACGAATGACGCTGCCCATGCAAGCTCATTCTGAGCTTCATAGGGCATGATTGCAAAATTGAAGATCAGAACCGACATTGATGCGATCGGACTGACCATACCCTCTGGCCAGAAGGGAGAAAACAGAGCGGTGAAAATCAAGGGCGCTGTCTCGCCAGCAGCCCGTGCGATGGCCAGGACGACCCCAGTCGCGATCGGAGTGAAGGCGGCGGGCAATGTGATTTTCAGAATGGTCACAACTTTGGACGCACCGACGCCAAAAGCTCCCCATCGCAATTCCTGGGGCACAAGTTTGAGGCCTTCGTCGGTCGTCTTGATCACCGTGGGCAGCATCAGAACCGAGAGGGCGATACCACCAGCCATGGCGCTGTAACTCTGCCCTGCGATCACCCTGGTGGCGACGATGATGCCGTAGACGAAAACACCACTAATGATTGACGGGACTCCAGACAGCACGTCAGTGCCAAAACGCACCGCCTGAGCGAACCACCCATTCTGGGAATACTCGCTCAGAAAAATGCCTCCGCCGACTCCAATTGGAATCGAGATCAGAGAGGCCACAAGTGTCACAAGGATAGTACCGAGGATCGCGTTGCCGATTCCTCCGCCATCCAGACCGGGTGGGGGGGGGAGCTCAAGGAACAGACGAAGGTTGATCAGCTTCCCACCTTGGATCAGCACGTAGATCAAGACAAGAAACAGGGGTAGCACGGCGATGGCCGCAAACAGTGCTGCCAAGCCAGTCAGAAACTGGTTGAATCGATTACGCGCCAAATTTGGCTCGTAGTAAAGGCCACCACGGTCAAACAGTGGGGTGTTGCCGTAGGTGATTGGTGAGTTGCTCATGGCAGATCAGTACTTCAGGCTCAGACGACGGACAATCCACTGGGCAATGATGTTGACCACCAGAGTCAGCACCATCAGGATCAGCGCCGCATACATCAGTGCTGAAACCTGAATGCCATCGGCTTCGCCGAACTGATTGGCCAGCATCGATGCGATGGTGTTTCCCGGTGCGAGCAGGGAGAGACTGAAGTTGAGCGAGTTGCCGATGATCATGGTGACGGCCATCGTTTCGCCCATGGCTCGGCCCAGGGCCAGCATGATTCCGCCGGTGATGGCTGAGATGGCAGCGGGAAGAATGATGTTGAGCAGGGCGCCCCAGCGGGTTGTGCCAATTCCATAGGCACCTTGTCGCAACTCGATGGGCACCTGGTTCAGGGCGTCGCGGCTGATGGCCGTGATGATCGGCAGGATCATCACCACCAGAATCAATATGGCTGGTGCCATCCCGGGCCCGATGGCCTGGCCGGCGAAGAACGGGCTCCAGCCAAACAGGCTGTGCATCAGGTTGAGGGCAGGCCTGATCGCAGGTTCCATCACAAAAATGGCCCAGAGGCCGAGAACGACCGATGGAATCGCAGCCAGCAGCTCGACCATCAGGCCGATGGCGTTGCGCAGTTGAGCAGGAACCAGATCCTCGGTGATGAAGATGGCCGTGCCAACTCCAAGAGGGACGGCGATGACCAGCGACAGGATGGCGGTGACCAGGGTGCCGTAGATGGCAATGAATGCGCCGTACTCGTTGTTGACGGGATCCCACGCCGAGGTGGTGATGAAGCGGGCTCCAAAGGTGGCGATGGCCTCACGGGCACCATGGAAGACCGTCAGAACGATCGCGACCAACAGAATCCCGACAAACGAGGCCAGGGCAAGGGTCAGGTAGTGGAAGCCCTGATCAAACAGCTTCTCGGAGGCCGGTCTGCGGCGCAGCGTGAAGGCTTCAGCGTCAGAAAGAGGAGGTGGTGCCGACGTCATGCATGTAGGGCTGCACCCTCTCAGTGGGTACGAAGCCAGCCACTAGGACTTTAAAAACAGCCTCTGGAGAACCGTTTAAGCCATGATTAACCTCGGTGCGGTCCAGACATTCGATCCTGGATCCAAGACGTCACGGGGAAGTCAGCGGCATGGGCCGAATCGTCGGCATTGATCTCGGTACCACCAATTCGGTGGTGGCGGTTCTCGAAGGCGGCCGCCCCACGGTCATCGCCAACGCTGAAGGCAGTCGCACCACCCCTTCGGTGGTCGGTTTCAGCCGCGATCAGGACCTGCTGGTGGGCCAGCTGGCCCGGCGCCAGCTGGTGCTCAATCCCCGCAACACGTTTGCCAATCTCAAGCGGTTCGTGGGTCGTACCTGGGATGAGCTCGAGGACGGCAGCCTGGCGGTGCCCTACACCGTGCGCGCCAACGACGCCAACCTGGTGCGGGTCGTCTGCCCGGCCACCGAGCGCGAATATGCGCCCGAGGAGCTCGTGGCAAGCGTGCTTCGCAAACTTGTCGATGACGCCGCCACCTACCTGGGTGAGCCCGTGGAGGCCGCGGTGATCACCGTGCCTGCTTATTTCAATGACGCCCAGCGGCAGGCCACGCGCGATGCCGGACGGCTGGCGGGCCTCAGCGTGGAGCGCATCCTTAACGAACCCACCGCCGCGGCGCTGGCCTACGGGTTCGACCGCAGCAGCGTGAAGCGGGTGCTGGTGTTTGACCTGGGGGGGGGCACCTTTGATGTGTCGATTCTGCGGATCGCCAATGGGGTGTTTGATGTCAAAGCCACCAGCGGTGATACCCAGCTCGGCGGCAACGACTGGGACCAGCGCATCGTCGACTGGTTGGCCGATGCCTTTCAACGGGACCATGGGCTCGATCTTCGCCGCGACCGCCAGGCCCTGCAGCGGCTTTCGGAGGCAGCCGAGAAGGCCAAGATCGAGTTGAGCGGTGTTCAGAGCACGCCGATTTCGCTGCCGTTCATCGCGACCGGCCCAGACGGTCCCCTGCACATTGAAACCAGCCTCGAGCGCACCAGCTTCGAGGGTCTCTGCATCGACCTGCTGGATCGCCTGCTGCGTCCCGTGCAGCGGGCCCTGAGAGATTCGGGGCTCGCCGCCGAGGACATTGACGATGTGGTGCTCGTGGGCGGCTCGACCCGCATGCCGATGGTGCAGCAGCTGGTGCGCACCCTGGTGCCCCGCGATCCCTGCCAGTCGGTCAATCCCGACGAAGTCGTGGCCATCGGTGCGGCGATCCAGGCGGGCATCCTCACCGGTGAATTGCGCGACCTGATGCTCAATGACGTCTCCCCCCTCTCGTTGGGCCTGGAGACCATCGGAGGCCTGATGAAGGTGTTGATCCCGCGCAATACACCGATTCCGGTCCGCAAAAGCGACCTGTTCAGCACCTCTGAGGCGAATCAGAACGCCGTCGAGGTCCATGTGCTGCAGGGTGAACGTCAGATGGCAGTCGACAACAAGTCCCTGGGGCGATTCCGTCTGTCGGGCATTCCCCCTGCGCCCCGCGGCGTGCCCCAGATCCAGGTCTCCTTTGACATCGACGCCAATGGCCTGCTGCAGGTGTCGGCCAGCGACCGCACCACGGGTCGCCAGCAGAGCGTGTCGATCCAGGGGGGTACCAATCTCAGCGAGGAAGAGATTCAGCGTCTGATCGTCGAGGCTGAGCAGAAGGCCTCCGAGGACCGTCGTCGTCGGGCCGACATCGATCGTCGCAACAGCGCCCAGACCCTGGTGGCCCAGGCCGAGCGCCGCCTGCGCGATGCGGCGCTTGAGTTGGGCCCCTACGGCGCCGAGCGTCAGCAGCGCTCCGTCGAGCTTGCCCTGCGCGATGTGCAGGACCTGATCGCCGCAGAAGCCGCCGGACGGATCGATCCCGCCGAGCTGGAGATCGCCGCCAGTCAGCTTCAGGAGGCGCTCTATGGCCTCAACCGGCGCCTGCTGAGCGAGCGCAAGGCCGACCAGGGGCCCCTGCAGGGGCTCAAGAACACGCTCGGGTCGCTCAAAGATGAGCTGTTCTCAGATGATGAGTGGGACGACTGGGAGCGCCCGGGCAGCGATCCGTGGGCGTCAGCGCCCCGACGCCGTGAGCCCGAACGCTGGGAGCGCGACGACGAACGTTCCATGCCGGCCCGCCGTTCGGCAAGCGCGCGACCCAGCCGCTGGGATGACGACGATCCCTGGGGTCAGCGCTGAACACCGTGACCACCACAGCAGCGCCAGCCGATTACTGGGCCGTGCTCGGGCTTGACCCCGGTGCCGACCCCGCCACCCTCAAACGGGCCTTTCGCAGCCAGGCACGGCGCTGGCATCCCGATCTCAACGGCAACGATCCAGTCGCTGAAGAGCGCTTCAAGCTGGTCAATGAGGCCTATGCCGTTCTGTCGGATCCGCGCCGCCGCCAGCTCTGGGAGAGCGGGATGTCTGCCGTTGACAGCCGGAATCAGGCCACAGACGACGCTTTTGCCAGTGGCTTTCCCGAGTTTGACGCCTATCTGGACGTCCTCTTCGGTGATCGCCGCCGCCGCGAGCGCCCGACCCCGCCCGAGCCCCCTGGGGAGGTGACGGCCGCACCGCCGCCCCCGCCGCCGGTGCAGGCCTGCGGCGATGTCGAATCGTGGGTCGATCTCAGCCCCGAGCAGGCCCTGCATGGCCATCGTGTCGAGCTTGAGTTGCCCGATGGCACGTGCGTTGAGGTCACCACGCCAGCACTGGCTGGCGATGGTTGGCGTCTGCGCCTGGCCGGCGTGGCCCCCGGTGGCGGTGACCACTTTCTGCAGCTGCGGGTGCGCACTGCCGAAGGGTTGCGGGTCGACGGTCTGCGGGTGACCTACACCCTGGACCTCACGCCCGCCGAAGCGGCTCTGGGGTGTGTGGTGCTGGTGCCCACCCTCAGCGGCACCGTGCAGCTGAGGGTGCCTGCCGGCTCGTCGAGCGGCCGGCTGCTGCGCCTTCGTGGCCGCGGTCTGGTCCTGGACGATCGCCGTGGTGACCAGCTCGTCGACATTCGCATCGTTGTGCCCGAAACTCTCAGCGAGGCTGAGGCGGCCCTCTATCGCCGCCTGCAGGAGCTGGCCGACGGCGAGTGACCGGCTGTGAGCCAACACCAGCACCGATGAGACACTGGGACTGAGCTGTGCAGGTGTTGTGACGGGTCAACGGGTCTACGTGCTGCTCTTTGATGCCGGCAGCGACCAGGAGGGCATCCATTCCCTGGAGCTGTCCGGTCGCACCGTCGTTCTGCTGTTTGAACAGCGCGATGATGCTGAGCGCTATGCGGGCCTGCTCGAAGCCCAGGATTTCCCGGTGCCCACCGTGGAGTCGCTCGACCGCGACGACATGGAGCTCTTCTGCGAGCAATCGGGTTACGAAGGCCGCTTCGTGCCCAAGGGCTTTCTGCCCCAGACCGCCGAGGAACGCCTGCTGATCGCACCTCCCGAACGCAACATGGACACCAGCCAATGGCGCGAGGAGGAGGTGGTCGAAGAACGGGGCAACCACGAACTCGAGGCATTCCGGCGCCGTCTCGAGGGCCTGTTGTGACCGTCGTGGACCGCGGCCACCTGCTCACCGAACAGGCCAATCCACGGAGTGCCGACCTGGATCTGCTGCCCACCCGCGAGCTTGTCGACCTGTTCTGCAGCGAAGACCGCGTGCCGCAGCAGGCTGTGGCCGCTGCCGCTGAGGCTCTGACAGCGGCGATCGATGCGATCGCCCGGCGGCTGCAGGCGGGTGGTCGCCTCTTCTATCTGGGGGCCGGAACCTCGGGTCGCCTCGGGGTGCTCGATGCGGCCGAATGCCCCCCAACCTTCTGCACCGACCCCGAACTGGTGCAGGGGGTGCTGGCGGGTGGGCCGCCGGCTCTGTTGCGCAGCTCAGAAGGACGCGAAGACGAGGCTGATGCCGGGCGGCACGATCTTGAGGTCAGGGGGTTTGGCCCTGAGGATTGCCTGGTGGGCATTGCCGCCGGCGGCACCACGCCCTACGTGCATGGGGGCCTGCTCCACGCGCGCGGCATTGGTGCCCTGGCCATTGCCATGGCCTGCGTCCCGGTGGAACAGGTGGTCCTGCCCTGCGACATCGACATCCGGCTGGTCACCGGGCCGGAGCTGCTCGCGGGCTCCACCCGGCTCAAGGCCGGTACCGCCACCAAGATGGCCCTCAACATCCTGTCCACCGGGGTGATGGTGCGGCTGGGCAAGGTGCACGGCAACCGCATGGTCGACGTCTCCGTCACCAACAGCAAGCTCGAGGATCGGGCCCTGCGGATGCTCGAGGATCTGGCCGCAATTCCACGGGAACGGGGCCGCACTCTGCTGGAGGCGGCTGACGGTTCCGTCAAGTTGGCCCTGTTGATGGAACTTGCCGGCATCGATGCCGCGTCGGCCCGGCAGCGCCTGGCGGCCCAGGGTTGCAGCCTGCGGCGAGCTCTGGCTCAGCCCGCAAACGCACCCCAGTAGGGCGTCGTCAGCAGATCCACCCGGCGACGGGTCTCGACAGGCACCTGATCGCGGGGTGTCATCAGTGCATGACGCAGGGCCTGGTGGGCGCTGCTGAGCGGCCGTTGCGCTGCGACCCGCTCGGCTGCCAGTCGAACGATCTGTTGGGCCAGGGCAGCATTGGCCCTGAGGTTGTCGATGACCATCTCAACCGTCACCGCGGCGTGCTCCTGGTGCCAGCAGTCGTAATCGGTGGCCATGGCCAGGGTGGTGTACGCCAGTTCGCATTCGCGGGCCAGGCGTGCCTCGGTGTGGTTGGTCATGCCGATGACATCGCAACCCCAGGAGCGGTAAAGCTGGGATTCAGCACGGGTGGAGAAGGCCGGGCCCTCCATGCACAGGTAGGTCCCCTGGCGGTGCAGGGTGCGGCCTTCCGGCATCAGGCTCTCAGCCACGTCGGCCAGAAGGCGGCTCAGCACAGGACAGAACGGATCGGCAAAGCCCACATGGGCCACGAGTCCTTCCCCGAACATGCTGATCGGCCGCTGGTGGGTGCGATCGATCAACTGATCGGGCACCACCATGTCGAGGGGGCGGATCGACTCCTGCAACGAGCCCACAGCCGAAACCGACAGCACCCACCGCACCCCGAGGCTGCGCAGGGCCCAGAGGTTGGCCCGATAGGGCAGCTCGGTTGGGGTGTGGGTGTGGTGCCGGCCATGGCGGGCCAGGAACACGACCTCAATACCGCCGATACGGCCCAACAGCAGGTTGTCAGAAGGCTTGCCGTAGGGGGTCTCCAGGCTCAGTTCGCGAGGCTCCTCAAGTCCCTCCATCGCATACAGACCGCTGCCGCCGATGACACCCAGCCGTGCATGGGCCAGATCCAGGCTCGCTTCCAATCGCTCAATCCCAAGTCCCCGCATTCTGGTGGTCGCCGGGATGGTGGTCGCCGGCACCAGACCTCGCCCCATAAAGTCAGGTATTCACCAGTGAGACCATGACCAGGGCCGTGATGGAGACCGAGGCGGGAACGCTGACGCTTGAGCTGTTCGACGCCGACGCTCCAGGCACCGTGGCCAATTTCGTCAAGCTTGTGGAGTCGGGCTTCTACGACGGACTGGCTTTTCACCGGGTGATCGATGGATTCATGGCCCAGGGCGGTTGTCCCAACAGCCGTGACGGATCCCGTGGCATGGCGGGCACCGGAGGCCCCGGGTACACCATCAACTGCGAGATCAACGCCAACAAACACGAGGCTGGATCGCTGTCGATGGCCCATGCCGGCAAGAACACCGGCGGTTCGCAGTTCTTCATCTGCCACGCCCCCCAGCCCCACCTCGACGGTGTCCATACCGTCTTTGGCCGGACCTCTGATCTCGATGTGGTGCTGGCCATCGCCAAGGGCACCCGCATCACCAAGGTGACGGTTCAGGCCTGAGCCATCAGCCCTGGAGCCACGGGTCGGTTTGGTTTTGCCATCGAACCAGACTCCCGGCATCCAGGGCCGCGATGGCGACGCTGCCCTGCCGCAGTTCTGCTAGCGGCTTCAGTTCGGCCTCGAGCGAGGCACTGGGGTGGTTGAGCCGCCAGGGGTCTGGGCTCAGCAACAGACTCACGGCCCGTGTTCCCTCAGGTCGCGACAGCAGCGCCAGGCAGCGCAGCAGCAGGGCGTCCCCCGCATTGGCGAGAACGACCGCCAGCTGCGGCGAGTTGAGCAGGGCCAGCAGGCGAGGATCCTCCTCGGGTTCGCTGTGCAGACCGGCCTCGGCAGCCAGCTTCTGTACCTGCTCCTGCAGGTTCACCGGTTCGCCGTTGCGCTGTAGCCCATGCCAGGCGAGCACGGCGGTGCTGCCTGCCACGGGACAACTGGGGCCCTGACCCATCAGGTGTCCCAGCTTGGTGCGCTTGGCCGCCAGGTAGGCGGCGTTGTGCGTCCCTGGATCCATCACCAGCGGCACCCGATCTTCGACCTGAAGGCCGTAACCGCCGAGCCCGGCGATCTTGCGCGGGTTGTTGGTGATCAGCCGCAGCCGATGAACGCCCAGGTCACTGAGGATCTGGGCACCCACCCCATAGTTGCGCAGATCGGCCGGGAATCCGAGTCGCTCGTTGGCTTCGACCGTATCAAGGCCGGTGTCCTGCAGCGAGTAGGCCTTGAGTTTGTTGATCAGGCCGATGCCCCGGCCCTCCTGGCGGAGGTAGACCACCACCCCCTCGCCGGCGGCCTCGATCATGCGCAGGGCAGCTTCAAGCTGGGGCCTGCAGTCACAGCGCAGCGACCCGAACGCATCACCGGTGAGGCATTCGCTGTGCACCCGAACCAGCACCGGGCCTGACGCGCTCTGGGGCTCGCCTTTGACCAGTGCCACGTGCTCACTGCCATCGAGTTCGTTGCGATAGCCCACGGCTCTGAAATCTCCGAAGGCACTGGGCATGCTGGCTTCGGCCTGGCGCCTGACGAATCGTTCGGTGTCGAGCCGGTAGCGGATCAGATCGGCGATCGAGATCAGTCGAAGGCCATGGCGCCTTGCATACAGCGCCAGTTGCGGCAGCCGTGCCATCGAGCCGTCACTGTTTTGGATCTCGCAGATCACCCCCGCCGGGTACAACCCGGCGAGACGCGCAAGGTCCACGGCGGCTTCGGTATGGCCCGCTCGTTTGAGCACTCCCCCATGGCGGGCCCGCAGTGGAAACACGTGGCCAGGGCGTCGCAGATCCGAGGGTCGGCTTTGGGGATGGATGGCAACCTGGATCGTGCGCGCCCGGTCTTCGGCCGAGATTCCCGTGCTGACACCATTTTCAGGGCCGGCGTCGACACTGACGGTGAAGGCGGTCTGATTGCTGTCGGTGTTGCGGTCGACCATCAGTGGCAGGTCGAGGGCATCGAGCCGTTCGCCCTCCATCGCCAGACAGATCAGTCCACGGGCCTCGGTGGCCATGAAATTGATCTGCTCGGGCGTGGCGAACTGGGCGGCGCAGATGAGGTCGCCTTCGTTTTCCCGGTTTTCGTCATCCACCACCACGATCGATTCGCCGTTGCGGATGGCCGCCAGTGCATCGGCGATCGCATCGAAGCGGATCACCGGAAACGGGTCATCAGCGAACTGGACTGCATCGTTCGCGACCGTCGCGTCGTTGGGCTGGGTGTGTATCAAGGCCGCAGGATCCAGAGCGCAGGCCTGGCAAGCAATCATCCTTTATAAAGCCAGAAGGTTCCCGTCTGTCCGTGGTTCTCCAGCGCGTCGCGATCATCGGTGCCAGCGGTTACGGCGGCCTGCAGACCCTGAGGCTGCTGGCCGGGCACCCCCGGTTCGAGGTCACCTTTCTCGGTGGTGAACGCAGCAGTGGCAAGCGCTGGAGCGACCTCAATCCGTTCTTGCCCCTGCCTGGCGATCCGGTGGTTCAGAGCCCCGATCCCGAGGCGATCGCCGGTGTCGCCGACCTGGCCCTGCTGAGCCTGCCCAATGGTCTCGCCGCAGGCCTGGTGCCCGGTCTTTTGGAACGGGGCGTCAAGGTGGTCGACCTCTCGGCCGATTACCGCTACCGCTCCCTGGCCCAGTGGCAGGAGGTGTACAGCAGCGAGGCCCGGGAGGTGCCCCGCAGCGACGCGGACCTCTGCCGGGAGGCGGTGTATGGCCTGGTGGAATGGGAGGAGGCGAGAATCCGCCAGGCGCGTCTGGTGGCGGCTCCGGGCTGTTTTCCCACCGCCAGCCTGCTCGCCCTGCTGCCCTTTCTGCGGCAGGGGCTGATCGAACCGGCGGGAATCGTGATCGATGCCAAGACCGGCACCTCCGGCGGCGGGCGGGCCGCCAAGGAGCATCTGCTGCTGGCGGAGGCCTCTGAGGCCGTGGCTCCCTACGGCGTGGTGGGGCATCGCCACACCAGCGAGATCGAGCAGCTCGCCTCCCAGGCCGCCGGCCAGCCGATCCAGCTTCAGTTCACCCCCCACCTGATGCCGATGGTGCGGGGTCTGCTGGCCACGGTCTACGCCCGTCTGCGGGATCCGGGCCTCACCGCCGACGACTGCAGCACCCTGCTGGCGGCGGCCTACCGCCACAGCCCCGGCGTGGCGGTGCTGCCGGTGGGCACCTACCCCTCCACCAAGTGGGTGCGGCAGACCAACCGGGCCCTGCTCTCCGTGCAGGTGGATCCACGCACGGGCCAGCTGATCGTGCTCAGCGCCATCGACAACATGGTGAAGGGTCAGGCGGGCCAGGGGGTGCAGTGCCTCAACCTGATGGCGGGACTCCCCGCGGAGACCGGCCTGCCGCTGTCGCCCTTCTACCCCTGAGCAGGCCCACACAGCCCCAGGCGCTGGGCCGCCACCTGCACCGCCAGGGGCAGGATCCGGTGTTCCTGGCGGTGGATACGCGCCGCAAGGGTCGCGGGGGTGTCCTCCGGGGCCACGGGCACGGCCGCCTGCACCAGCACCGGCCCGCTGTCCACCTCCAGCCGCACCAGGTGGGCCGTGCAGCCGGAGAGGGTGACCCCAGCCTCCAGGGCCTGTTCCACGGCGCGGGCGCCGCGGAAGCTGGGCAGCAGTGAGGGGTGGATGTTCAGCAACCGATCCGGAAAGGCCTGGATCAACTCGGCGGTGACGATCCGCATCCACCCCGCCATCACCACCAGATCCACCGGCACCGCCTGGAAGGCTTCCGCCAGGGCCCGATCCAGGGCCTCCCGGCTTGGGAAGGCCCGGTGGTCCAGAAGCCGCCAGGGCACCCCCAGCTGCTCCGCCCTGCGCTGGGCCCCGCAGCCGGGGTTGTTCACCACCAACAGCTCCACCCGCCCGTGCAGGGTGGCGTTGGTGCAGGCCTCCACCAGCGCCTGAAAATTGCTGCCTTCCCCGGAGGCCATCACCCCCAGGCGCAGCGGTCTGCCGTCGGCCGCCGGCCCGACTGGTGGCAACGGCCACTGGACGGCCCTTTCGAGCTCGCTAGGGTCTGAAAAAGCGGGCGTCGGGCCATGTCCCATCTCTCCATCCTGCCAACGGTTCTGCGGGACGAAACCCTGTTGGCGTCAGCGCTTGAAGAACTCCAGCTGCCGGTGGTGCGTGGGGGATGTCTGCGGGGCTTCGCCGATGAGCGGGAGCCGGTGGTGCTCCAGACCCAACTGGCCGGTGGCCCCTGGATCGGTTGGCGGCGGCAGCCGGACGGCTCCCTCGCCCTGGTGGGCGACCTCCAACGGCTCGGGCGCGCCCATTCCCCCCAGCAGCTGATCGGTCGGATCACCCGCTGTTACGCCACCTTGCTGGCCCTGCGCAGCGCCGCTCAGCCCTGGGGTGATGCCCGTGTCGAGGCCTCGGTTCAGGTCTCGGTCTGAGGCCCGTGGTGGAGGTTCATCTCGACTGCCGTGACCCCCAGCGCCACCTGCTGGGGGTCCGGCTCACCCTGACGCCACGATTTCCCCAGCAGCGCCTGCAGCTGCCGGCCTGGACCCCGGGGTCCTATCTGATCCGCGATTACGTCCGCCAGCTGGAGGGGTTGGAAGCGTTGCAGGACGGCCAACGCCTGCCGCTGCGCCGCCTCACGCCCTCCAGCTGGCAGATGCACAGCAACCCCCAGGGCGGACCGATCACGGTGCGTTATCGCGTGATGGCCACCGAGCTGTCGGTGCGCACCTGCCACATGGATCACCAGCACGCCTTCCTGGCCCTGGCGGCGGTGGTGCTGGAGGTGGAGGGGGAGCGCTGGTCACCCCACCGGCTGCAGCTGCAGTTACCCCAGGGCTGGAAGGCCTTCGTGCCCCTGCCCGCCCACCCCGAAGGCGGCTGGCGGGCCGCCGATTTCGATCAGCTGGTGGATACCCCTGTGGAGGCTGGCCCCCACCGGGAGCAGCTGTTCTCCGTGGCGGGCATTCCCCACCGCTGGGTCACCTGGGGAGGTGCCCCCGGCGCGGACGCTTGGTTGCTGGAGCGTTTCCCGCAGTTGATCCGGGATGTGGAGCAGGTGTGCCTGCAGTGCTGCCGCCTGATGGGGGTGGAGCGGCCCGCCAGCGACGGCTACCTGTTTGTGCTGCACCTCCTGGACGAGGGCTACGGCGGCCTCGAACACAACGACAGCACGGTGCTCGTGTACGGCCGCCAGCGGCTGGAGCAGCCCCAGGGTTACAGGCGCCTGCTGCAGCTGGTGGCCCACGAGTATCTGCACCAGTGGAACGTGCGGCGGTTGCGCCCCGCCCAGCTGAGCCCCATCGACTACCAGCAACCGAGCGTGGTGCCCACGCTCTGGTTTGCCGAGGGGATCACCAGCTATGTGGATCAGCTTCTCCCCCTGGCTGCCGGACTGAGCGATGCCGAAGCGCTGCTGCAGGACCTTGGCGACGACCTCAGCCGCTACCGGTTGACCCCCGGGCGCCAGGTGCAGAGCCTGCGCAGCAGCAGTGAGGAGGCGTGGGTGAAGCTCTACCGCGCCGACGCCTATGCCGCCGACAGCCAGGTGAGCTACTACCTCAAGGGGGCGGTGGTGGCCCTCTGCCTCGACCTGCAGCTGCGGCGCGATGGGGCCTGCCTGCCCCAGGTGCTGCAGGCGTTATGGCGCAGCCATGGCCGCTGGGGCCGTGGCTACAGCGAGACGGATCTGCTCACCGCCTTCAGTGCCCACAGCCCTGCCCTGGCAGATCTGCTGCCGTTGTGGCTCGAGGGACTCGACGATCCGGATCTGGATAGCTACCTGTGCGATGTGGGCCTGCGGCTGGAGGCGGAGATGGCGACGGCGGCCTTTGCGGGCCTGACCCTGACGGGGCCGGAGGGTTCCCTGGTGGCCCAGCGGGTGTGGCGCTGCGGCCCCGCCGAAACCGCCGGGGTGATGGTGGGGGATGAAATCCTCGCCCTCGACGGCCAGCGGCTGCGTCAGCTGGCCCAGTGGCCCCAGGCCCTGCGCAGCGGCGTGCCCCAGGAGCTGTTGATCAGCCGTCGCTCGCAGTTGCAAACCCTGGTGTTGCACTGCGAACCCCCGGCGGTGGAGCGCTACCGCCTGGTGTCCATGGATGGGGTCACGGCCCAGCAGGCCGCCACCCGGGAGCGCTGGTTGCACCTGGCCCCGGAGCCGCTGTGTTGAACCCCCTCACCAGCCAGCGCCGTCAACGGGCCCTCGGACTGGCCCTGGGGGGGCTGGCGGCCAGCGGTGCCCTGCTGGGGGCGGCCCTGGTGCTGCAGAACCTCCGGGAACAGGGGCCGCTGCTTCTGCCATCACCGCACCAACGGGCCCCGCAACCACCGGCCCAGGCCGCCTGGGTGAGCCCCCTGAAGCGACAGTGCCA
>JAGWVJ010000041.1 GCA_018970945.1 Cyanobacteria bacterium REEB417
TCAAGCTCGGGGAAGGCCTTGCGCAGCTGCTCCCCATCCAGGCTTTGGCGCCATGCCCGCACCGGCGAACCATGGTCGAAATCGGGCACGCTCACCAGATAGGGCAACTGGCGCGGCCACAGATCGCCACTGCTTTCGGTTCGTCCGCCACTGCTGCTATGAAACACGGCGTCGATCAGGGCATCGTCGTGGGTGAGCACCAGGCCACGCGTGGTTTCAACCGCCGCCAGGGTCGAGGGTGTTTCGGTCTCGACACCGCGGTACACCTGGCTCGCCACGGTGGCTTTCAGATCAAACGGCTGGGCCGGCCGACGCGACCTCAAGGCATAGGTGCGTGCGGCCACCGCCTGGGCCCGCAATGCTTCCAGGGGCCAGCTGGCGGGCATCTCACTGCCGACCACGCTGACCAGATAGGTCTCGAGCGGCACGTGGTTGATGACCTGCAGGCCGCTGCCCTGGGGCCGCACCTGCAGCACCCCCCGGTACCGGCGCTGCTGCAGCAAGATCCCAGGATCGGGATCGCTGGGCAGAGCCAGAGCCTCGAGCCAGATTTCAGCGGCCAGCAGGGGCTCGGGCAGGCTGACCTGAACCCGCCCCTCGCGCTGAACGAGCTGGAGGGTGGGTGCGCCGGTCCACTCCCCCAGCACCCTGCCCTGGCCATCGCGCAGCCGCAGTCCCGCTGATTCGGCTGCAGGGCGCAGGGCCAGGCCCAGGTCCTCAAGCAGCAACACCCGTACCATTGGGCCGCGTGAGCTGGGTGCCGGTTGCACGCTTGGTTGCACGCTTGGTTGCACGCTCGGTGGCAACGCGGTGGCACTGACCCTGGCCAGCTGCAGAGGCTCGGCGGCCTGCGAACCCGGGGCCAGTGCGGGCCAGCAGCTGAAGCCCAGGCCCAGCAGGGCCCCGATCCATCGTTGCCGAATCAAAGGCAGGGGGGCCATCACGGCCGATCAGCCAGGTATGCCATTGTGCCGACCCCACCGAAAGCCAGCCAGCCCCCTGCCCCGGTCACGCCGACCCGGAACCGCCGTGGCAGCATGCGACGGAGGCGGGGATCCGGTGCAGGTCACCTTTCTGGGAACCAGTTCGGGGGTGCCGACCCGGGGCCGCAACGTCTCGGCGGTGGCCCTGCGCCTGCCCCAGCGCAGCGAACTGTGGCTGTTTGACTGCGGCGAGGGCACCCAGCATCAGTTTCTGCGCAGCGACCTGCGGGTGAGCCAACTGCGGCGCATCTTCATCACCCACATGCACGGCGACCACGTGTTCGGCCTGCCGGGGCTGCTGGCCAGCCTGGGCCTGGCGGGCGCCTGCCCCGGCATCGACCTGTACGGTCCCGATCCGCTGCGCGATTACCTGGAAGGAGTGCTTCACACCAGCTCGACCCGGATCGGCTACCCGTTGCGCAGCCACAAGGTGCGGCAGGCGGCCAGCACGGGTGCCGTGCTGCTCGACGATGACGATCTGCAGGTGCGCTGTGCCCCCCTGACACACCGGGTGCCGGCCTACGCCTACCGGGTCGATCAGAAGCCCCGCCCCGGTCGCTTCGACATCGCCAGGGCCAGGGAGCTGGGCATCCCCCCGGGTCCGGTCTACGCCGAGCTCAAGACCGGTCGCACCGTCACGCTCGACGACGGTCGCATCATCAACGGCGCCAGCCTCACCGGCCAGCCGCGACCGGGGGCCAGCGTCGTCTATTGCACCGACACCGTGTTCTGCGAGGCCGCGGTCACCCTGGCCCAGGGAGCCGACCTGCTGATCCACGAGAGCACCTTCTCCCACGGAGAGGCCGAGCTGGCCATCGCCCGCCAGCACTCGACCAGCACCATGGCCGCCCAGACAGCCCTAGCGGCGGGGGTCAAGCAGCTGGTGCTCACCCACCTGAGCCCGCGCTACATGCCCGGCAACACGATCACACCCGATGACCTGGTAGCCGAAGCCAGCGCGATCTTCGCCAACACCATCGTGGCCAGGGATTTTCTCAGCATCGACGTGATCCCTCCCGACAACGATGCTGCCCCCTTGACGTCTGAGTAGCCCTGCAACAGTTCACGTGATTCTCGCCCGGAGGCCCCACCGGCCGTGATACAAGAACACCGTTCAGGCGTCTCCCATGGCCCGTCTCCTCTCGACTGCAGTCCGCACAGCCCTGCGCGCCCTGCTGGTGCTCCCCCTGGCTCTGCTGCTGGTCACCGGCTTCGGGACTGAAGCCCTTGCCGCCCAGTGGAGCAGTGAACAACTGACGGTGCCGGCCACGGCCGATGGCACCGAGGTGACCTTCAGCGAGCAGGAGATCAAGAGCGGACGCAAGCTGTTCAACAACAGCTGCGGCGAATGCCACGCCGGCGGCATCACCAAGACCAACCAGAACGTGGGCCTCGACCCCGAGACCCTGGCCCTTGCCACCCCGTCGCGTGACAACGTCGCGGCCCTGGTCGACTACATGAAAGATCCAACGTCCTACGACGGCGAGTACAGCATCGCTGACGTGCATCCGAGCCTGCGCAGCAGCGATGTCTTCGTCAAGATGCGCGACCTCGATGACGACGACCTGCGCCTGATGGCCGGCTACATCCTGGTAGCCCCCAAGGTGCAGGGCATCCAGTGGGGCGGCGGCAAGATCTATTTCTGATCATTGGTTGCTGCCTCTCCCGAAGCCCACCGCCGATGGCGGTGGGCTTTTTGCTGGCCTGACACCAGGCCGCTGAGGCCCTGACTCATTGGCCCGGCAGCTGATTTGCCGAATCCATCGAAGCCTGCTGCTTGCTGTACCACCACTCCTGCAACTCGGCAGAGAGCCGTTGCGGAAACAGGGTGATCACCGTCCGCGTCGACCGGGTTCCAGGCTGCAGCAACTCAACGGCATAGGACGGACAGCGCCGCGCCGCCAGATCGGCCACAAAGCGGCGACCGATCCGCCGCCAGCTGGGTTCCTTGCTGCGCCAAGCCAGCCTGCAACAGGGCCAGGGAAGCTCCTCACGGTCAAACAGTCGGCAGCAGGGCCCCAGCACCCGAAAGGTGTACTGCCCACCCGGGCTGGTGTGCTCGCTGCCGTGAGCCAGCAGCCCGTGAACCGTTGCAGAAGCCAGAGGGGCCATAAAAAAGCCACCCCGAAGGGTGGCAGAAGGGGTTCAAGGACACAAGACAACGGATTGCCTGTGACGTGGTGTGCGGGTGTGCTGCAGCTCAGTAGAGCTCTTCTTCGGCGTGAGTCTTGATGGTGCAGTCGCTGGTGGGGTAGGCGACGCAGGTGAGCACGAAGCCGGCCTCGATCTGATCGTCGTCGAGGAAGCTTTGGTCGCTCTGGTCAACGGTACCGGCGGTCAGCTTGCCGGCGCAGGTGGAACAGGCACCGGCGCGGCAGGAGTAGGGAAGGTCGATGCCCTGCTCTTCGGCAGCATCGAGGATGTACTGATCGTCAGGAACCTCGATGGTCTTGTTGAGGCCTTCGCTCTCGTTGATGAGGGTGACCTTGTAGGAAGCCATGAAGAAAATTGGGGCTCACAGGCACCCGGAGGCCGGGCCTGTAGGACTCGCCATTCATACATCCGCCACAGTCGTTTCCCGACGGTTTTGGCGACGAACGACGAGAAGGCCAATCAAACACTGATCACCGATCAGCGTGCCTTATGTAACTCCAGCAGGGCCCAGGGCGCTTTCTCAGCAGCCAGATGCGCCTGCCAGCCTTCATCGGCGAGCACATGCCGCAACCGCGGCGCCTGATCCACCAGAAGACCGCTCAGCAATCCCACACCATCGGGGGCCAGCAACGCCCTGAACGCCGGGCTGAGGGCCTCGATCACCGGCGCCAGAATGTTGCACAACAGCAGATCGGCGGGGTGGGCGGCCAACAGCTCGGCCAGCGCAGCGGCCGAGCCCAGCACCACCTGCAGCTGGGACCCAAGGCCATTGAGTGCTGCGTTGTCGTGGGTGGCCGTAACCGCCAGCGAGTCGGTGTCGGCCGCCACCACCGACGCCGCCCCCAGCCGCAGGGCAGCCAGCCCCAGCACGCCGCTGCCGCAGCCGAGATCGACCACCCGCAACCCCGCCAGGGTGCCGCCCCGCTGGGCCGCGAGACGCTCCAGAGCCTCAAGGCACAGCCGCGTCGTGGGATGGCTGCCCGTGCCGAACGCGCTGCCGGGGTCCATGCGGATCTGCAGGCGGCCACCGTGCGCGTCTGGACAGTCGAGCCAGGCAGGCAGGATCAACAGGTGCTGACCGACCGGATCGGGCTGCCAGTGCTGCTTCCAGCTGAGGCTCCAGTCCTCATCGGGCTGGGCCTGCCAACTGAGCGCAGGCAGGGGCAGGCCGAAGGTCGCCGCTAGGGGCTCAAGAGCCTGCGGCAGCCGCGCGCGCTCGGCCTCGGACCAGTCGCTGGCCGGCAACCAGGCGATCAGCTGCCTTTCGGTTGGGGATTCGGGTCGGTGCTGCACAGCGACCCTGTGAATCCCCAGCTCGGGCAGCTTCCACACAAGGGATTCCTCGAGCTCCGCCGGGGCGGCCATGTCAAGCCGCCACCAGCCCGCGGCCGTCATCAGAGGGTCACCGGGTGGGCCTGCTGGATGCCGCTGATCGCATGGACCGAGGCCAGCAGATCGGCCGGGATCGGGTCATCGATGCTGAGCACCATCACCGCATCGCCGCGGACGATGCGCCGGCCCACCTGCATCGAGGCGATGTTGACGTTGTGCTCGCCCAGCAGCGAACCAAGCTGGCCAATGATCCCAGGCATGTCGCGGTGGCGGGTGAACAGCATGTGGCGGCTGGGGGCCACGTTCACCGGGAATTCGTCGATGGTCACCACCCGCAGCTCGCCGTCGGCGAACACCGCTCCGGTAACGCTGTGGCTCCCCTCGCTGTTGCGACAGGTCAGCTGCAGCGAACCGCCGGCAAAGTCACGGCTCGATTCGTCCTTGACTTCAAGCACATGAATCCCCCGCTCCTTGGCTTCCAGGCTGGCGTTCACGTAGTTGATGCTGTCGCCCAGGGCCGTGGACAGGAGCCCCTTGAGGGCGGCCACCACCAGGGGCTGGGCCGGATGCTCGGCAAAATCACCCTGCAGTCGCACCTCCAGCTCACTGATCGCACCACCGCCGAGCTGGCTTACCAACTGGCCCAGGGTCTCGGCCAGCTGCAGATGGGGCTTCAACTGCTCCATCACCTCGGAGCTGAGCCCCGGAATGTTGACGGCACTGCGGGCAGGCAGCCCCAGCAGCACGTCGCGGATTTGCTCGGCCACATCGATGGCCACATTCTCCTGGGCCTCTTCGGTGGAGGCGCCCAGGTGGGGGGTGAGGATCAGCCGTTCGCTAACGCCGCGCAGGGGTGAATCGGCCGCAAGGGGTTCCTTGGCATACACATCAAGGGCCGCACCGGCGATCGTGCCGGCGGTCACAGCTTCGGCCAGGGCCGCCTCATCGACGATGCCCCCGCGGGCGCAGTTGACGAGGCGCGCCGTGGGCTTCATGGTGCGCAGCAGTTCGGCGTTGACCAGGTTTTCGGTCTCAGGCGTGCGGGGCAGGTGCAGGCTGATGTAATCGGCCTCGGCGAACAGCTCCTTGAGGGGCGAGAGCCGCACCTGCATCTGCTGGGCCCGCTCAGCCGACACAAACGGGTCATAGGCCAGCACCTCCATGCCCATGGCCCTCGCCACCCGGGCCACGTGGGAGCCGATCTTGCCCAGGCCCACCACGCCGAGTTTCTTCTTGTAGAGCTCGTTGCCGACGTAGGTCTTGCGGTCCCAGCCGCCCGCCATGGTGCTCGCATGGGCATGGGGAACATGCCGCGACAGCGACAGCATCAGTGCCAGGGCATGCTCGGCCGCGGCGATGGTGTTGCCCTCGGGCGAATTGACGACGAGCACGCCGCGCTTGGTGGCGGCTGTCACATCGACGTTGTCGACGCCGACGCCGGCGCGGCCGATGATGCGCAGCCTGCTGGCCGCAGCGATGATCTCGGCGGTCACTTGGGTGCCCGAGCGGATCATCAGCCCGTCGTACTCGCCGATGATCTGAGCGAGCTGATCGGCGGGCAACCCGGTGCGCACATCCACCTGGGCGACCTGGGAGAGGATGTCAATCCCCGCCTGGTCGATGGGGTCAGAGACGAGAACCTTTGTCATGCCCGGCGCTGCGGTGGGTAAGCCGGGGGTGCAGTGTAGTGAGCGGCGAGAATCAGGCCAGCTCATCGGGGATCAACAGTGTCGACGCGGGTCGTGGTGGTGTTCAGACAACGCGACCAGCTGGAGGCGCTGCGCCAGACTCTGGCTGCGCAGCGGCCGCCCCTGATCCGGCTGGTGTGCATCGGCAAGGACGCCACCCCGATCACCGCGGTCACCGACCTCAACCCGGCGGCAAAGCGTCAGCTGCGCCAACGTCGCATGGCGACCTGGCTGGTGCCGTTCGGATTTCTGGCGGGCCTCACCTTCACCTACATCACTGACCTGGAGACCTTTGCCTTTGCCGGGGCCTGGAGTCAGCACCTGTTGGGCGGTGTCGCCGGCATGATCTCGGGCTGGATGGGCAGCTTTGCCGCAGCCGCCAGCGTCAGCTCGAGCGAAGACGACCGCATCCGCGGACTGCGCAACCGCTTTGAGGAGGGCAACTGGCTGCTGTTCGCCGAGACATCCCCCGGTGTCGACATGCCCTGGGCCGCGCTGCAACAGGCCAAAGCGCTGGCGGTGGTGAGGCTGGGAGACAGTTGATGCTGCCTGCCCTCACAGCGCTTGCCGAGCGGGCCCTGTTGAGCTGGGAACCGCAATGGAGCGGCTTTCTCGACGGGGCTGAACAGGAGCAGGCGTTGACCGCGCTCGCAGGGCTCAGCGATCTGCAGGTGGCCAGCTGGGGAGGGTTCGAGGCAGCCGAGCGCCGTCGTCTGCTGCTGAGCCGCTCCGATCTGATGCTCGACTGGGACGCGCTGCAGGGGCAGGGGCTGGCAGGCCTCGAGCTGCAGGGCAACTTTCTGTTTGATCCTGCGGAACCGGCAGATTTTGCCCGGACCCTGCTCGAGGCCCAGGTTCCACGGGACTGCCTCGGCGACCTATGGCTGCGCAGCGACCGCGGTGCCCAGGCCGTGGTGATGAGCGCCAGCTGCAGCGGTCTCGATGGCTGTGAGCTGATGGTCCGCAGCGTGCCGGTGCAGCTGCAGCTGCGCCCACTCGAGAGCCTGCAGCCCCCTGCCCCCCGCAAACCGCGCCGGCTCAGCACGGTCGAGGCCTCGCTGCGGCTGGATGCGGTCGGGTCGGCCGGCTTCGGCATCTCCCGCAGCCGCATGGCCGAGCTGATCCGCAGCGGAGCTGTGCGGATCAATTGGCGACCGGTGAGCAGCCCGAGCAAGGAGATCGCCAGCGGTGACCGGTTGCAGCTCCAGGGAAAGGGCGAGCTGGTGATCGAAACCGCCGAACTCACCAAGAAGAACCGCTGGCGGATCGCGCTGATCCGGCGATGAGCGGGCTGCTAGGTTGCGCCTGTCCGGTTGCCTCAATGGAGCGCAATCCTTCCGGGCGATTAGCTCAGAGGTAGAGCACTACCTTGACACGGTAGGAGTCACTGGTTCGATTCCAGTATCGCCCACTCGTCTTGACAGATGCCTTCCAGCACAGCCGATCTGCATGTCGTGATCGGCCTGGGACGCTCGGGCATCGGCGCTGCCGGGCTGCTGCATGCCCAGGGACATGAGGTGCTGGTTCTCGATGAGAACCACAGCGTTGCCCATCAGCGGCGGGCCGAGCTGCTGCAGAAGCAGGGCATTGCGGTCCAGCTGGGCTGCCGTCTGGAGCCCGGGCTTCCACTGCTGCAGACGCGTCGCCCGGCCGCCGTGGTGGTGAGCCCCGGCCTGCGCTGGGATCACCCCCTGCTGCTGTGGCTTCGATCCGAAGGGATCGCCGTGCACGGCGAACTGGTTCCCGCCTGGCGGGCCAGTGGGGGCGTTCCCTGGATCGGCATCACGGGCACCAATGGCAAGACCACCGTGACCCATCTGGTGAGCCACCTGCTCAACCAGAGCGGCCGCGATGCACCGATGGGCGGCAATGTTGGCCGCTCGGCCGCCGACCTGGTGCTGCAGCGCTGCCTGCACAGCGGCAACCGACCCGACTGGCTGGTGATGGAACTCAGCAGCTACCAGATCGAGTCAGCCCCTGAAATCAGCCCCAGGATCGGCATCTGGACCACGCTGACGCCCGATCACCTCGAACGCCACGGCACGCTGGAGGCCTATCGCCAGCTCAAGCGGAGCCTGCTCGAGCGCAGCATGCTGCGTATCCTCAATGGCGACGACCCCGACCTGCGGTCCCATCAGGGCCGTTGGAACGACGCCTTCTGGGTCACCGCTGGCGATGGTCAGGGTCTGCCGGCGGGAATCCAGGCGAGTCTCTGGATTGAATCAGGACGGCTCCACCAGCGTCTCAGCAGCGGCGAGGCCATCGACCTGATGGCGGCGGATTGCCTGGCCATGCCGGGCGTCCACAACCGCCAGAACATGCTGATGGCGGTGGCGGCAGGCCTCGGCGCAGGGCTCAGTGGAGCTGAGATGGAGCGTGCCCTGGCCAGCTTTCCCGGGGTGCCCCATCGTCTCGAACGCCTGCGGCAGCTTCGCGGTGTCACCTATTTCAACGACAGCAAAGCCACCAATTACGCCGCCGCCGAGGTGGCGCTCGAGGCCCTGGAGGGGCCTCTGGTGGTGCTGGCCGGCGGAGAGGCCAAGCAGGGAGACGGCAGCGCCTGGGCCATGGCCCTGGGGCGTCAGGCCAGGGCTGTGGTGCTCTATGGGGCGGCCAGGGAGCTGTTTGCCACGTTGCTGCGACAGGCAGGCTTTGGCGGCGTGGTGACCCTCGCCGAAGGGCTTGATGCTGCCGTGCCGGTGGCCGCAGAGTTGGCCGAGCGACTGAACTGCCCGGTAGTCCTGTTGTCACCGGCCTGCGCCAGTTTTGATCAATACAGCGACTTTGAAGCCCGGGGAGACCACTTCCGGGCCCTGGTCACAGCGCTCTGACCGCTCAGCCGCCCTGGCTCAGCTGCTCGTAGGCCGAGGCACCGATGCAGACCGCCAGGGGCACCGTTGCAAACAGGCCCACGCCGAAGGCCAGCAGACCGGCGGCACTGATCACGCCGATCACCAGCAGCAGCACCGCCACGTCAAACCAATGGGGTGTCACCATGCGCCTGGCTCCCGACATGGCGTCGAGAAAGGCGACCTTGCGGTCAACCAGCACAAAGGCTGCAAACCAGTAACCGACCGAGAGGTAGATGCCTGGAATGCCGAAGACAAGCAGCCCCAGCAGGATCGCCGTGGCGGCAAACACGTGCAGCCCGAGCAGGTTGAGCAGCTGCCGGGTTTCAGAAAAGAGCTGGCCAAAGCGAAACGTCTGGCCCTTGGCGGCCATCAGACCACCATTGAGCAGCGCCAGGTTTCCCACCAGGTGCACCACCACCTGCAACAACAGCACCAGGCCATAGGCCAGCAGGGCGCCCCACGGCGCATTGGCCGATTCGTCAAGCTTGAGGGTGAGAACTGAACCAGCCCAGACCAGAACGCCCAACACGATCGCGTACACGATCGAGAAACCGATCAGCACCACGGCATTGCGGGAAAAGCCCCTGGCACCGTTCTGAATGATGGAGCCGTACTGCATCAGGAATGGCCTCGAGAATCGCGAATTGAACGGTTTAATTGTGCGGGGAGCTCCGATCGCGTCAATGCGGTGCAGTCAAATCCGATACCCCCCTTAGCATCCAAGCCGATCCTGCACCGGACTGAGCCGATGGCCCACTGGCTGATGAAAAGCGAGCCGGATGCCTACGGCATCGACGATCTCGCCCGCGAAGGCGAGACCCTTTGGGACGGAATTCGCAACTATCAAGCCCGCAATTTCATGCGCAGCATGGTGCTGGGTGATCGTGCTTTCTTCTACCACTCCAATACCAATCCTCCCGGCATCGTGGGCCTGATGGAGGTCACGCAAACGGGCTTGGTGGACCCCAGCCAGTTTGACCCGGCCTCGAAGTATCACGATCCGGCCTCCTCCCCCGAACGCCCTCGCTGGGACTGCGCGCGCCTGCGCTACCTGGGTCGCTTTCAGAACCTGCTCAGCCTCGAGGTGCTGCGCAACGAGTTCAGCGAAGACGAGCTGGGGGTGGTGCGTCGCGGCAACCGGCTGTCGATCCTGCCGGTGCCCGAGGCCAGCGCGGCACGGTTGCTGCAGCTGCTGGGCCCCCTGCTGAACTGAACTCACCTGTGGCCAGCGCTCCAGTCGCCATGCCGACACTTCGCCCGATCGCCAGTGAACCGATCGCCATCCGTCAGGCCCTGGAAGAGGGTTGGCGGGGATTCAGACGCAGTGCTCCGGCGCTGATCGGCTTCACGCTTTTGCTGGGCGGGGCGAACCTGCTCAGCTGGTTGGTGTACCGCCAGAGCGGCGGTCTGCTGAACCGGGGATGGCTGCAGGGTTCAGGCCTCGAGCTCGTCAAGGCCCTCGGCTCCCTGATCACCTATCTGTTCACCGGTCTGTGGCTGCTGGCAGGGTTGGTCCGGGGCGCCGAACAGTCTCTCGAGGGTGGGCAGGTCCGACTGGTGAACCTGCTACGAGGGGATGCACGGGCCGTGACCCGGCTCGCCTGGAGCGGCCTGGTGCTGCTGCTGTTGCTGGCCCTGGTGGTCCAGAGCGGCGAGATCAGCTCCTGGCTGCTGACCCTGGTGCTGCCGCGACTGACGTCGCTGCCCCTCTGGGCCGCCAGAGCAGTGGTGGTGTACCTGCTGGTCGACCAGGTGCTGCTGCTGCCCATCGTGGTGGTGGGCCGGCAATCAGGCTTGGCGGCCTTTCGCAGCGGCAGGCGAGTCACCGATCCCCACTGGCTGCAGGCCCTGGGCCTGCTGGTGGTGGTCGGCCTGATCCTGCTAGCAGGATTTCTGCTGCTGGTGGCCCTGGCGGCCGCTCTGCCCCTGGCGCTGTGCACCCTGACCGCGGCCTACCGGCAGCTCTTTGCCCTGCCTATGGCTGCGGCTGCCGGGGAGCCGACGCCGCCGAACTGAAGCTGCGCTGCCCCGGAAACAGATTGGCCAGGTAGCAACGGGTCACATCTCTGCTGCTCGAACCGTTCTGGACCAGAAAGCCGGCCAGGGCCGCCTGAACCAGGCGGTACTGGTCCCAGTTGGGATGGCGCTCGATGAACGCCTGCATCGAAGCGAGCAGACCGGCCGAGACATCGGCGCGGAGGCTGACGGTGCCACCGACCCTCTCGGGCTCAGCCGACCCTTCCTGTTCAACAGACGCACCCATTCCGCTGACCCCAGCGGCACCAATCTCTGCTGCGTCGTTCGAAGCCATGCACTCCCTGTGCTCATCGATCAGCCAACAGTTCCCCACATCTGGCGCGGCGCGTCAACCAACAGACGGTCAGGCCCGCGCAGCGGATTCCCAGACTGAGACCCATGCCCCCGAAAGCCGGTCGCGCAGACCTGACGGCAACCCCGGCGCTGCGCTAGCCGCGGCGTCATTGTTGTCAAGAGCGATCGCGGTCGCGGGCGCGTTCTCCCCAACTCGGGGCACCGCGGTCGATGCGCCGCCATAGCCTGTGGAAAACCCCAGGAAAAACCCGGGCATGCCTGGGGGATGCGGCGCACCGATGCATTGATCAGCAGTGCTGATCAAGCGCAGCCGCGACGTCCCGTCTCATGCGGGATTCGTCATGGCCAGTGGGCAGCTCAATCGCCTCGAGCGCCGCCGCGAACGCCGGGCTGGCCAGGCAATCCCAGGCCCCTTCGAGACCGCGGGAGCGTTCTGCGCCGCGTGCCATGTCATCGATCAGGAACCGCAGGGCCCATTGATCTGGCGTGCCGCTGAGCTGCATCCACAACCCTTCGCTGGCGTGTTCCAGCTCCAACGTCTCCTCGGGCATCAGCAGCGGGGCCGTGGCCGCCAGCTGACGCAGCAGGGTCGCCACCGCTGCGCGAAACTGCCCGGCTTCCAAGACAGTCAGTTCGGCAGCCCAGTCACGGCCACCGATCAACACAGAAAAGGGCTGGCGCTTGGGGTCTACCCGCAGCCGCCAGCCCTCTCCAGAGCAAAGGTCCACCTCAGACAGGCAAGAGATCAGGCTGGTCCTGTTCGTCGCTGAGCTCGACGATGGCCCGCTGCACAGGCTTGATCATGGAGTCGTCAAGCAGGCCGTCAAAGTCATCGAAGCGTCGTTGCTTGGCCCGGTAGGCGATGCGCACGGTGGTGAGATAGCGGTTGCTCGAGTGCCGGATCAGGCTTTCGCCCCGCTGGGCCAGGTCCTTGGCGTTGATCTGGAGTCCGCTGTACATGACTGCTTGCTTGTGGTTTAACCATAGGTCAGGCGGCGGCCCGCTAGAAGGGCACCCATGGCCGGCACCGTGGCGATCGACCTGGGCAGCAGCACCACCGTGGTGGCGTATCAACCCCCCGATGGTGAAGCCCGGCTGGTGGCACTGCCGCCTTACAGCCTTGAGGCACCGACCGTGGTTCCCACGTTGTTGTGGCTGGCCTCAGCCGAGAGCAGCAGACCGCTGCTGGGTCGCCAGGTCCTGGAAGCCGATCTGGCGCATGGGGATAGCCCCAGCCTGCAGCGCGACTTCAAACGCCTGATCGGCCGCAACACGACGACCAGCGCCGCCGACCAGGCATCCCCATGGCAGCTGCCGCTCACCCCCGAGCAGGCCGGAGCGCTGCTGCTGCGTCGACTCTGGGCAGCCCTGCCGCCCGAGCTGGAACCTGAGCGGCTGGTGCTGACCGCGCCGATTGACACCTACCAGGGCTATCGCCGCTGGCTGCAGGGGCTGGCCGACGAACTGGCGGTGGCCGAGGTCGCCCTGGTGGACGAGCCGACCGCGGCGGCCATCGGCTGCGGACTGGCGCCAGGCAGCGTCGTGCTGGTGGTCGATCTGGGTGGCGGCACCTGTGATCTGTCGCTGGTGCAGCTGCAGGGTGGCGAAGGCCGGTCGACCCCCATCGCCCAGCTGCTGCGCCTGGGTGGCCGCAACCTCGAAGCCAGCCGTCAGCAACTGCGTTGCGCCCGGGTTCTGGGCAAGGCCGGTCTGGCCGTGGGGGGCCGCGATATCGACCGCTGGATCGCCGGTGTTGTGGCGCCTGGGCGCCCCCTGAGCGGCTCGCTACTGGCCCAGGCCGAGCAGCTCAAGTGCCAGCTCAGCACGGTCAAAGCGGCCCGCAGCGTCTGGAGCACCGGCACTGGCGACAGCCTGGCGTTGCAGCTGTCTGCGACGGATCTCGCCGAGTTGCTGAAACGTCAGGGCCTGATCGCCCAGCTCGACGCCCTGCTCGAGTCGGTGCTGAGCCAAGGGCGCCAGAGCGGAGTGGAGATCGGGCAGATCACAGCCGTGCTGGCGGTGGGGGGCAGCAGCAGGTTGGCCCCGGTCCAGCAGTGGCTGCAACAGCGCTTCGCCGGTCTCACCATCCACAATCAGCGGCCTGTGGAGGCCGTTGCTCTCGGCGCCCTGGCCCTTACCCCCGGGGTGCGGGTGCGCGACGTGCTGAGCCGGGGCGTGGCACTGCGCTGCTGGGAGCGCCGCAGCGGCACCCACCAGTGGCACCCTCTGTTCGTGCCTGGACAGAGCTGGCCCACCGCCCAGCCCCTCGAGCTGCTGCTGGGCTGCAGCCGCGACGGCCAGACGGCACTGGAAGTGGTGCTTGGCGAGCCCAGCGATGAGCTGCGCGCCGAGGTGGTGTTCGACGCCGGCATGCCCCGTCTGCTGCAACGCGCCGCCGGAGCTGCCGCCGTGATCCCCTGGTCACGGCAGCCATTCCCGATCGTGCTGGCCCCGCCAGGACAGGTGGGTGTTGATCGAATGCGGCTGCTGTTCAGCATCGATGGGGCCTGCCAGCTGCAGCTGGAAGCGCATGACCTGCTGCAGCCGGACAACCCTCCCATCCGTCAGCAGTTGGGCCCGCTGCGCTGACGCGTGGTCGCAGCGGAGCTTCGCTGCGATAAAACAGACGGATCGCTGATGCTCCCGCCTTGGCCCTGCGCCGGCACAGGCTTCCCCGCTTCTGGCTCGGTCTGACCCTGGGTCTGGTCGTTTGCGGAGTGACCGCCACCTACCTGTGGGAGCGCCAATTGCCCGACCGGCTCCGCCAGGCCTCCCGGGCTGGCGATCTGGACGCCTGCCTGCGCTACAGCGAGCAACTGGCTGCGTTGCGCTGGCTGGGGGGTCAGGATCCTGGCGAGCAGGCCCGCTGCCGCCGCCTCAAGGCCCGACAGCTGTGGCAGATCCAGCAATGGGAGCGGGCCCTGCAACTGCAGTTGCAACTGATCAACTCCCAGGCGGCGACGATCAACGATCGGCTGCTGCTGCAGAGCTGGGAAGACGAACTGCAGCAGCGAGCGCTGCGGCGTTTCCATCAGGGCGATCTCAACGGCGCCCTGGCCCTGCTGGAGCCGATCGGTGAAAACCACAAACAGGGCGGCAACAGCCTCGGCGACAACCTGCGAGAGGTCTGGAACAGCAACCGCTACCAACAGGAGCGGGCCCGCA
>JAGWVJ010000042.1 GCA_018970945.1 Cyanobacteria bacterium REEB417
CTGCAACTGGCGCAGAGCCTGCAGGAGCAGGCCCAGCGCAGCGGCGGCTACGACAACGAGAGCTTCGACGTGATGGTGACCATCGCCGATCTGCTGGAGCGCGAGCACGGCTGGAGCTTTCAGCAGTCCGACGCCTGGCTCGAGCGCATGGGGCTCTGGCAGGAGTGAACGGCCTCAGCGATGCCGCCGCATGTGATGCCCGATCGGCATGTGGCCTTTGCGCTGGGGCTGCATCAGGCTCGGCTCCAGCAGCTCCGCGGTGCGTGCTGTGGCCTCGCTCATCGTGCTTTCGCACGCTTGCAGGTGGTAGAGCACGGGCGAGTTGTCGCTTGGGAATTTGCGGCGCCAGTGCTGCCCAGGCTTCAGCAAGCCCGCATGGCGCCAACGCGCCAGGGTGCGCTCACTGACGCCCAGGCTCTCGCGGGCCTCCCGGGCCGTCGCCCATGGGTGGACTCGGGGGCTCGTTTCGATGGGCATGGTGCATGTCCTCCGCTTGAGGGTTGGGATGCACGCAGCCGACAGGCTGTGGTGCGCGGAAGGCTAGGGGGGTGGCCTGTCGCCCCCTGGCTGATCAGCCCCGGATGTGCGCAAGGCGTGCGCAAGAGGCAAACCCTGGAATCCGGTCTGCCGTTTTTGCGCACATTTTGCGCACAATCTCAATTCCGGGCGGTGAGACTGAGGCTTGAGATTGGCTGAAAAGCCTTGCTGTGACTGAATCGGGGCGACAGGATTCGAACCTGCGACCTAGTGCTCCCAAAGCACCCGCGCTACCAAGCTGCGCCACGCCCCGTCGCTCGCAATCCTACGGACCGACACCCAGAACGACCTGAAGTTTTTCCGAACTGGGCCAGCGGCAGACCGATGGCTGCTTAGTGTGGAAACCATGACACAGGAGGGACACATGGGGATCGACCGGCGTTCCGATGGCCCCCTGGGCCCAGGCGGCCACGACCAGGAACCGCACCAGGTTCCCTCCTGCATGAAGTGGGGCAGCGACGGTGAGCTGTCAGCCGTGGATCTGCAGGGCATCCTGCAGCGGCTCAGCGCCGTCGATCAGCAGGCCTCCAGGCTCATGGACTGCCCCCTGGAAGCCTGAGAAACCAGCGCGATGCAGTCAATCTCCACGCGGGCTCCCCTGGGCAGCGCAGCCGCCTGGATGCAGGCCCTGGCCGGGGCAACTCCCGCGCCAAACACGGCGTCGTAAAGGGCGTTGACACGGCCGAAATCGGCCAGATCGGCCAGATAGACGGTGGTGCGGACGACCTGTGCCGGCGTGGTGCCTGCTGCCGCCAGAACGGCCTGGAGATTGGCCAGCACCTGGCGGGTTTCTGCCTCCACATCGCCATCGCCCACCATGGCCCCGGTGGCAGGGTCCAGCGCGATCTGACCCGAGCAATACAGCACGCCGGCGGCCAGCACCGCCTGGTTGTAGGGCCCCACCGGAGCCGGTGCCGCATCGGTGTTGACAGCTGTCAGCTCTGGCGTCGGGGTCATGGCAGGGGCACAGGAGAGGATGGGCCGGAGCTTATGGCCGTGCTGGCCCACCGTCGATCGCCTCGCCCCTTGCCGCATCCCAGCCAGACCCGTTGACCCCGAGCGCCCATGTGCAGGTGCAGGATCTCTGGCATCGCTACAACCCCAACGACAGCTGGACGCTGCAGGCGATCGACCTGCAACTGCAGCAGGGTGAGCTGGTGGGACTGCTGGGGCCATCCGGCTGCGGCAAAACCACCTTGTTGCGGTTGATCGCCGGCTTTGAGCGGCCCAGCCGTGGCTCGCTCAGCATCCATGGCCGCGAGGTGGCCGGTCCACGCCGCTGGCTCGAGCCCGAGCGGCGTGGCGTGGGCATGGTGTTCCAGGACTACGCCCTGTTTCCCCACCTCAACGCCTGGGCCAATGCCTGCTTTGGCCTGCGCCGTGGCGCCAGCAGCGAGCGGGCGGCCTGGCTGCTGGCGCTGCTCGGTCTGCAGGGTCTGGAGCAGCGCTATCCCCATGAACTCTCGGGTGGACAACGGCAGCGGCTCGCCCTGGCGCGGGCCCTGGCTCCCGGGCCTGCAGTGGTGCTGCTCGATGAACCCTTCTCCAACCTCGATGTTGAAGTGCGCCTGCACCTGCGCAGCGAGCTGCCGGGTGTGCTGAACCAATGCGGCACCAGTGGACTGCTGGTCACCCACGATCCCGAAGAGGCCCTGGCGATCTGCGACCGGGTGGCCGTGCTCGAAGGCGGACGGCTGCACCAGATCGCCAGCCCCAGAGAACTGGTCCAGCATCCGGCCACTGCCTTCGTGGGACGGTTTGTGCTGCAGGGCAATCTGCTGCCGGTCAGCGACCACAACGGGGCTTTGCTGCAGACCGCTCTGGGGCTTTGGCGCTGCAGCGATGCCCGAGGGGGCGAGCCACTGGCGGCCGCCAGCGCGCTGCAACTGCTGGTGTTGCCCGAAGCCCTCACTCTCGAACCCGACGGCAATGCCGAAGGTCTGGTGCTGGGTCGCGAGTTTCTAGGACGCGAATGGCTGGTTCGGGTGCAGCTGGGTGACCACCAGCTGCGTCTGCGGCTGCCCCTGGCGCACGACTGGTCGCGCGGACAGCGTTGCCACGTGCGACCGCGACCGGGGGCCACGGCCCTGCTGTATCCCGGACAGGTGCCGCTGCGCGCTCAACCAGACCAGTGATCCTTGCTGCTGCGCAGCTCGGCCAGCCTTTCGGCACTGCCGGCACGCACGAACAGGTTTGTCTGGAGCTCGAGCGCCACACTGCTCGGGATGGTGGGACGGCCCTGGGCCCGCAGCGCCAGCACCTGCTCGAGCCGCTGGCGCAGGGCCTGACCCAGGGGCTCGTGGGCCTGCACCTGGCTGATGGCCCAGCGCAGATTGCCGGCCGTGTACTCATGGGCGCACCAGACCCGGGTGTGCTCAGGCAGGCTGCAGAGGCGTTGAAGGGCGGTGTGCATCTGGGCCGCGGTGCCCTCAAACAACCGGCCACAGCCGGCAGCGAACAGGGTGTCACCGCAGAACAGGTCGCCGCTGGCAGGCAGGTGATAGGCGATGTGCGCACGGGTGTGACCGGGCACGGCCAGCACGTCGATGGGCTGCCCCAGCAGCACAAAGCGGTCACCATCAGCCAGGGGGTCCGTCAGAAACGGAATGCGGCGCCGATCGGCCTCGGCTGCAAACACGCGGCAGCGGGGCCAGCGCTGCAACAACTCGGGGGTGCCACCAATATGGTCATGGTGGTGATGGGTCTGCAGCACCGCCACCAACGTCAGGCCGCGCTGCTCGAGCCAGTTCTGCAGGGGCGGAGCGACGGCAGGATCGACCAGCACTGCGTCGTTGCCGCAGGTGAGCACCATCACGTAGTTGTCGTGCAGCACGGGCACGGCCTCGATCTGCAGCGGGGGCCGCTCGGCTCCTGGCTCGGGCCTTGCCATCGTTAAAGTCCGCAGTGCGCCTGCACCCATGATCGGCGCGGTTGACCCATGCTGACGATTGCCCTCGCCAAGGGCGCCCTGCTCAAGGATTCGGTGCGCTGCTTTGCGGCCGTGGGCCTCGATTTCTCGACCCTTCTCGAGGCAGACAACCGCCAGTTGATGGTGGCCAGTCGCTGCGGCCGGGCCCGGGCCCTGCTGGTGCGCAATGGCGATGTCCCCGTTTACGTGAGCTATGGGCAGGCCCAGCTGGGTGTGGTGGGCTTCGATGTGCTGCAGGAACAGCAGCGGCCTGTGGCCCAGCTGCTCGACCTGGGCTTCGGTGGCTGCCGCATGAGCGTGGCGGTCAAGGCCACGAGCCCCTACCGGCGGGCGGCCGATCTGCCGGCCCACTGCCGCGTGGCCAGCAAGTTCACCCGCTGCGCCGAAGCGTTCTTTGAAGACCTGGAGCTACCGGTGGAGTTGATTCACCTGACCGGATCGGTCGAGCTGGGACCGATCACCGGCATGAGCGAGGCGATCGTCGATCTGGTGGCCACGGGCCGCACCCTGGCCGAAAACGGCCTGATCGCCATTGAAGACCTGTTTGAAAGCAGCGCCCGCCTGATTGGCAATCCACTGGCACTGCGCCTCGATGGCGGCGAGCTGCGAGGACTGATCAACCAGCTCGAGAGCCAGCGTGCTGCGGCCATTTGCCGCTGATGAACCATCAGGACCGTCAACGCCTTCAGCGGCTGCTTCCCTACCTGCAACGGGATCGCAGGCGTCTGACGCTGACCCTGCTGCTGCTGATCCCTGTGGCACTGGCCGCAGCGGTGCAGCCCCTGCTCGTGGGCCAGGCGATTTCGGTGCTCAGGCGCGAACCAACCGCATCCTGGCTCAGCGGGCTGCCCGATGCCCAGGCCCTGCAGCTGCTGATCGGTCTGCTGTTGGTGGCGGTGCTGCTGCGGCTCGGTCTCCAGGGCATTCAGAGCTACAACGTGCAGGCGGTGGGACAGCGGCTCACGGCCCGCATTCGCGATGACCTCTTTGGCCACGCCATGGCCCTGTCGCTGCGGTTTCACGACCGCACCCCGGTGGGCAAGCTGCTCACCCGACTGACCAGCGATGTGGATGCCCTGGCCGAAGTGTTCGGCAGTGGAGCCGTGGGGGTGCTCGGCGATCTGGTCACCCTGATGGTGATCGCCGCCACCATGATCACGATCGAATGGCGGCTGGGGTTGCTGCTGCTGATCAGCCAGGTGCCCGTGACCGCCGGCATCCTCTGGCTGCAGAGGCGCTACCGCAAGGCCAATTACCGGGTGCGCGAAGAGCTCAGCCAGCTGAACGCCGATCTGCAGGAAAACCTGCAGGGGCTTGAGGTGGTGCAGATGTTCAGGCGCGAACAGCGCAACAGCGAGCGGTTCGCGCGCTCCACGGACGCCTACCGCGGTGCGGTGACCGGCACGATCCTCTATGACAGTGCCATCTCGGCCTTCATCGAGTGGGTGGCCCTGGCGGCCGTTGCGGCCGTGCTGGGCCTCGGCGGCGCCATGGTGACTGGTGGTGCCATGGGATTGGGCACCCTCACCACTTTCATTCTCTATTCCCAGCGTCTGTTTGATCCCCTGCGCCAGCTGGCCGAACGGTTCACCCAGATCCAGGGCGGGCTAACCGCGGTCGAACGCATCGGTGAGCTGCTCGAAGAACCGATCGAGATCCAAGACATCCGGTTCCCGCCACCCGTGCCCACCAGGGCGGCAGCGGCCACGGCGGCCGAGGTGATCTTCGAGAACGTGAGTTTTTCGTACCGGCCCGATGAACCGATCCTGAGGGAGATCTCGTTTCGCATCGCTCCCGGCGAGCACGTGGCCCTTGTGGGCCCCACCGGCTGCGGCAAGACCACGGTGATCCGACTGTTGTGCCGTCTCTATGAGCCACAGCGGGGCCGTATCTTGCTCGATGGCGACGACATCAGCACCTTGCCCCAGGCCACCCTGCGCCAGCGGCTGGGCGTCGTGCTGCAGGACACCTTTCTGTTCAGCGGCACGGTCGCCGACAACCTGCGGCTCGATGCACCGATCAGCAGCGACCAGCTGCAGCAGACCTGCCAGGAGCTGGGGCTCAATCCCCTGCTGCAACGGCTACCCGATGGGCTGGCCAGCCAGCTGCGCGAGCGGGGTGCCAACCTCTCGTCGGGCGAACGCCAGCTGCTGGCGGTGGCCCGGGTGGCGCTGCGCGATCCAGCAGTGCTGGTCATGGATGAGGCCACCGCCTTCATGGACCCTTCGACCGAGGCCACCCTGCAACGGGATCTCGGGGTGCTGCTGCAGGGCCGCACCGCTGTGGTGATCGCCCACCGGCTGGCCACCGTGGAAGCAGCCGACCGCATCCTGGTGCTGCAGAAGGGGCGGCTGGTTGAGCAGGGCAACCACCGTGAACTGCGCGCCGCCGGGGGGCTCTATGCCCGCTTGGCGGCCCTTCAGGAACAGGGGCTGGCCACCCTTTGATCCTCAAGAGACTGGCCCAGCCAGCCATCGACGGCGTCGCCCAGCCGTGCCGGCGCCTGGCGCATCGGCAGATGGCCGATGCCTGCAAGTTCGATCACCGTGTGTTCGGGGGCAAAACCGGCCAGGTGGCGCACATAGCGGGGCTCCATGACACCGTCGCGGCTGCCGCAGATCCACAGACTGGGCACCGTGAGGCGGCTCACCATGGCTGGCAGCTGCTGCACTGACTGACGCCGCATGCTGCAGGCCAGCAGCCCGCGCGCCGCATGCAGATCGGCCCGCAGCGGACTGGCGATGGACTCGGCCAGGGGCATCTCAGCCAGCCAACCGGGCCGCCAGCGCAGGAAGGCCGCACCCCCGCGCCGCACCATGGCAAACGGGCGCGGCTGGTAGATGCCGCCGCCAAACCCCACGCACACCAGAGCACGCAGCTGCGGCCCCAGATGGGACGCCGCATGCAGGGCGATGCTGCCCCCGAGCGAATGCCCGATCAGCACCAGCGGCCGTCCGCTGGCCTGCCGTTGGATCGCCCCGGCGAGCCAACGGCCATAGCTGGCCAGGCTGGGCTGCAACCCCATGGGGCGAGGCTCACGACCGAAGCCCGGCAGGTCAGGACACCAGGCGTCATGGCGATCACCCCAGTGCTGCAGCAGCGGCTGCCAGAGACGCCCGGCCAACAGCCACCCATGCACGCACACCAGCATGGGAGAGGATCGGGAAGACTCCATCGGCGCGACGGTACGTAGATCTGTGTCAGAGCTGCTCAATCATCTCTATGGGCAGCAGCATCGCCTCTGCACCACCCCCTCAGGCCAGGTCACCCTGGTGCTCAGCCGTGACCGGGAGATCGACCTGATCGAGCTGGAGCAGCTCTGCGACGCAGTGGGCTGGAGCCGCAGGCCCCTGCGGCGCGTGCGCCGTGCCCTGCAGAACAGTCTGTTGCTGGTGGGCCTCTGGCGTCACGATCCACGCCTGCCCAAGCTCGTGGGCTTTGCCCGTTGCACCGGTGATGGCGTCATCGATGCCACGATCTGGGATGTGGCCGTGCACCCCCGATATCAGGGCGCGGGTCTGGGCAAACAACTCATGCACTACGTGCTGGACGCGCTGCGCCAGCAACAGGTCCAGCGGGTGAGTCTGTTTGCCGACCCCGAGGTGATCGGCTTCTATGCGGCTCAGGGCTGGGAACTGGAACCACTCGAACGTCGTTGTGCGTTCTGGTACGCCTCATAGAGGCGATTGGCCGAGCGGCCGCGGCGCCAGGCACGACGCAGGGACGCGTTGCTCAGGCTGGTGCCGACCAGGCCGAGCCGCTGCCAGCGGCGGGCATCGACCGTGATCGCCAGGCCCAGGGCGCACAGCCGCCCCTGACGGCCCAGGCGCTCCACAAACTCCAGGTCTTCCATGAGTGGCAGCGGCCGCAGGCCGCCCACCTGCTGATAACAGGCGCGCCGCAACAGCAGACCCTGGTCGCCATAGGGGCGTTGCAGCAATGCGCTGCGCAGGGCCACCAGGCACTCCAGCAAGCGGTAGCCCAGCCCCCCTTGGTCGATGCAGAGATCGCCGTACCAGGCCCGGGGGCGGGTCGGTGCAGGGGTTGCCAGAGCGGCCCGCAGCTGGGCCGCCCAGCCGGGCGGAAGCCGCACATCGGCATGCAGCAGCCACAGCCAGGGGGCAGTGGTGCTGGCGATGCCGGCGAGCAGCTGGCCACCGCGCCCCGGCTGGGCCCGGAGGACGCGGGCGCCAGCAAGGGCAGCCACAGCAGGGGTGGGATCGGTGCTGCCGCCATCCACCACCACCCGTTCGGCGATCAGATCGGGGGCCCGCGCAAGGTCAGCCAGCAAGGCCGGCAAACGGCCCGCCTCCTGCCGCGCCGGGATCACCACGGCGATGGGGGGCAAGGCCTCCTTCATCGCCAGGCCTGCAGATCGCCGATCGTGTCGAGATCGACCTGCCGGGGCAACAGCACCGGGGCCAGCCCCAGCTGATCGGCCCTGGCCAGGGTCTGCTGCAACACGCGGTCACCGCCCCAGTCGATGCCGGAGAACAGGGCGCTGGCACCGCGGTTCAGTCCCACCAGCCAGTAGCCCCCATCGGCCGCTGGGCCCAGCACGCAGGGAGCATCTCCCAGCGCATCAAAGGCCAGCTGCAGATCGGGCGCCGTCAACAACGGGAGATCGCTGCCCACCAGCACAACCTGGCGGTACCCCTGGCGCAGGCCGACCATGAACTGGCGGGCCATGCGTTCGCCCAGGCCGCCGGGGCCCTGGATCACAGCCTCGAGTGGCTGACCGCTGGGCAGCAAACGGGCCGCGGCAGCCGGACCTGCACCGGCCAGGGCCAGCCGGCCCCGGGCGCCCACGGCCGCGGTGCCCTGCGCGAGCACCGCCAGGGCATGGCCGAGCAGGCGCTGCTGCACCCGCGCCGCCCGCGCGGGGCCCAGGCCGGCCGCCAGCCGCGACTTGCAGCGGCGCGAGGCCGGCCAGCGGGCCATGACCACCACCAGCCGGGTTGGTTTCAACGCTGGCGCGGCAGCTCGGCGGGTCGCAGGGTCAGGGTGAGCTGCTGCTCACCTCGGCGCACCCGCAGGGTCAGGGGTGCGCCGACCCGGGCCCCATCGACGGCCAGCTGCACTTCAGAAGGGTTGCGCACGTCGCGACCGCCGACGGTCTCGATCAGATCGCAGCTGCGCAGGCCGCCGGCGGCGGCTGGGCTGCCGGCCATCACATCCACAACAACGACGCCATTGACCTCAGGCAGCCGACATTCGCTGGTTGAAGCATTGATCTCCCGAGCCAGCTGGGGCGTGAGGCTCTGCAGCCGCACGCCGATGTAGGGGTGGCTGGCATAGCCGCGCGCCAGGATCTGGGCGGCGATCTGCCGGGCGACGTTGATCGGCACCGCAAAGCTCAGACCCGCACCTGGGGCCTGGCGGATGGCGGTGTTGATGCCGATCACCTGTCCCCGGTCGTTGATCAGCGGTCCGCCACTGTTGCCCGGGTTCACGGCCGCATCGGTCTGGATGTAAGGCACCCGCTGCCCCTCACCCAGGGCATTGGTGCGCTGAATGGCGCTGATGATGCCGGCGGTGACCGTGTTGTCGAGACCCAGGGGGTTGCCGATCGCGATCGCCCACTCGCCCGGGCGCAGCTTGCTCGAATCGCCCAGGGGCGCCACCGGCAGCCGGCTGGCCACCAGCTTGACCACGGCCACGTCGGTGAGCGGGTCGCTGCCCAGAACCTTGCCGCTGAAGCTGCGCCCATCGGGCAGGGTCACGGTCACCTCGCCGGCCCCCTCAACCACATGGGCGTTGGTGAGGATCACGCCATCGGAGCGGGTGATGAAGCCCGAGCCCTGGCCCTGCTGCTGCTGGATCGAAGGGCCCTGGCCAAACAGGCCACCCAACGGATTGACCATGCGCTTGACCGTGTCGATGCGCACAACCGCAGGCCCCACCCGCGACACCGCATCGACGATCACATTGCTGCCGGGTTGCAGGGGTGCAGCTGGGGGTGCATCACTGATGCGCACCGGTTCCTGCCGCCAGCCGACGCCCGGCAGGCGGCCGTCACAACCGGTGGCCGCAGCGCCGATCAGGGCACAGCCCGCCAGGGGCAGAACACGTTTCAGCAGAGGGAATGACAGCGAAGATGCCACGGGCAACGGGAGTGTCATGGACGACGGTCCAGCATGGCGGATCTGCGTATAGTCGCGAGTCGTGATCGTGGTTGTCGGTGCAGCAGGGAGAGGAGCTGTGGCACCAGGTTCAGACGACTCTCCAGGCCAGTCTGAGCAAGCCGACCTTCGAGACCTGGATCCGGCCAGCCCGCTGCACCGCGTTCGCCACAGGACGACTCGAGCTGGAAGCCCCCAACAGCTTCGCCTGTGGTTGGCTGCGCAAAAACTACCTTGCGGCCATCACGGCGGCGGCCAGCAGCATCGCCGGGGAACCGGTCGAAGTGTTGGTGCACAGCGCCAATGGCAGCGACCTGCCCGCCGCTGCCCTAACCGGCACCCCTGCTGCAGCGGCTGCGCCACCTCGCCCCACCAGCAGCGATGGCGGCGGCCCTGAAGGCCCCACCCGCGTGATCGCCGGGCTGAACCTGCGGTACGTGTTCAACCGCTTTGTCGTCGGACCCAACAGCCGCATGGCCCACGCAGCGGCACTGGCCGTGGCCGAGGCTCCGGGTCGCGAGTTCAACCCGTTGTTTCTGTGTGGCGGCGTCGGGCTCGGCAAGACCCACCTGATGCAGGCCATCGGCCATTACCGCTTGGAGATCGATCCCAATGCCAGGGTTTTCTATGTGAGCACCGAAACCTTCACCAATGATCTGATCCAGGCCATCCGCAAGGACGGCATGCAGGCGTTCCGCAACCGCTACCGAGCCGCTGATCTGATCCTGATCGATGACATTCAGTTCATCGAAGGCAAGGAGTACACCCAGGAGGAGTTCTTTCACACTTTCAACGCCCTGCACGAAGCGGGCCGTCAGATCGTGATCGCCAGCGATCGGCCGCCCAACCAGATACCAAGGCTGCAGGAACGCCTGATCTCACGCTTCTCGATGGGACTGATCGCCGACATTCAGGCCCCCGACCTCGAAACGCGCATGGCGATCCTCCACAAGAAGGCTGAGCAGGAGCAGATGAGTCTGCCGCGCGAGCTGATTCAGTTCATCGCAGGACGGTTCACCTCCAACATTCGTGAACTCGAGGGCGCCCTCACCCGGGCGGTGGCCTTTGCCTCGATCACCGGCATGCCGATGACCGTTGAATCGGTGGCGCCGATGCTCGACCCAACCGGGGGTGATGTGGACGTCACCCCCGACCAGGTGATCGAGAAGGTGGCCGAGGTCTTCGGTGTCAGCCGTGAAGAGATGCGCAGCGCCAGCCGCAAGCGCAATGTCTCTCAGGCACGTCAGGTGGGCATGTACCTGATGCGCCAGAGCACCGACCTGTCACTGCCCCGCATTGGCGACGTCTTTGGCGGAAAGGATCATTCAACCGTGATGTACGCGGTCGAGCAGATCGACAAAAAACTGAGCAGCGACCCGGCCCTGTCGCGGCAGGTGCAACAGGTGCGGGATCTGCTGCAGATCGATTCACGCAAACGACGCTGATCTGAAGCCCAAGAGCAATCAGATCAGCGGCTCAGCAGGATTGAGTCCCTCAAGTTCGCCAGCAAAAACACGGCTGGCTGTGATGTCTTCTGCTTCGATCGTCATCAGATCAAGCCTGCTCAGAGCATGCCCCATGCGCCTGAACAGACGTCCCGCCTGGCGCATGCGGGCCCGGTCGATCGCATTGCGGATCGAGCGGGCATTGGCAAAGAACGGCAATTGCATGCGACGCCGAATGTACTCGGAAAAAGCAACCGTGGCCTCATCACTGAAGCGGTAATGCTCTGAGGCAAGAATCAGACGTGCTATCGCCAGCAACTCGTCGGCACTGTAGTCGGGAAAATCGATATGGTTGGCAACCCTTGAAGAGAGACCAGGATTGCTCTGATAAAAGACATCCATACGGTCCTTGTAGCCCGCAAAGATGACGACCAGATCATCGCGGTTCGCCTCCATCACCTGCAACAGAATTTCAATCGCCTCGGCGCCATAGTCACGCTCGTTCTCGGGGCGGTAGAGGTAATACGCCTCATCAATGAACAACACACCACCCATGGCCCTTTTGAGCATCTCACGGGTTTTGGGAGCTGTGTGGCCGATGTACTGGCCTACAAGATCATCACGGGTGGCTGTCACCACATGACCTTTGCGCACATAGCCGAGGCGATGCAGGATCATGCTCATGCGCTCGGCCACGGTGGTCTTACCGGTGCCGGGTCTACCGGTGAAGGACATGTGCAGACTTGGGGGCGTTGTCTGCAGGCCCAGGGATGCGCGGGCTTTGTCGACCACCAACAGCGCCGCAATCTCGCGGATGCGGGCCTTGACCGGTTGTAGACCGATCAGCTCCTGATCGAGTTGATCAAGCACCTCCTGAATTCCGGCCCCGTCGTAGGTCTGCCGCAGATCAATGGTGGGCTCCGGCTCCATCAGGGCTCGATCAGGGCATCAATGGCCGCAGCAAAGTCATGGTCGGCCTGCCCCAGAGGCATGCCATCGTCGTCGGGACGCACGGTGATGTTGACGTAGGTGCGGCCGAAGCTGATGTCGGCAAAACGCTGCCGGGCCTCCGAAAGATCGTTGAGCCGCTCAAGAAACGCGCGGGTGGCAGCGTAATCCGCGAATTCAATGCGGCGCTCAAGCCGGTCGGCATGCTCAGGCTTGGGCCGTGGCGTCCAGGGCTGATCCATGTGCTCAACCTAAGCCGCAAGCGGTCTACCCAGCCAGGCAGTCGGTGCGACCGGCCGCCAGGCGTGTGGCCCAGGCCAGGGCATAGGCACGGTTGGCCGACTGCTCACCGGGGTCGGCAGCCTGCAGGGAATGGGGCATGGTGCCGTTGATCGCGGCGTTGGTTACGCAGAACATCGCTTTCTGAAAGCTCATGCAGATCTTGACCCGCACATCACCTTCACCGCGGGTGCGCTCCCTGTACCACTGGTGGAGTGACGCTGGCAGGTGTCGGTACATGTCCTGCATCAGCAGACTTGGCGGAATCCCCGCCCCCATGCTGGGCAAGGGATCGGCATACAGGGCGCCATAGGCGAACTGGGCCTGATCGGGGGAGATCTGCTGAGCCTGAGCATTGAAACTGACCGTGCCCAGAAACGGCATGCCCCGCAGAAACACCGCTTCGACATACGGCACCGCCACATCCACCAGGAAGGTGAGATTGGCCTCGGGGGGCAGCACCCAGAAGTGCTGTCCTGCAATGTCGACCCCGTAGCGGATGGGATTGGCGGCCGCCGCCACCAGCCCATCCTTGATGAAGTCAACCACCTGGGGAATCGTGCGCACCGCGCCCTCGCGGTCGGCCCGTGCCAGATCGAGGAACAGGTCGCTCATGACCCGCCAGAACTGGCCGAGGGCATGGGTTGTGGCCGCTGAGCGGATGAGCTCGGGCAGAAACTCGGGAAACAGTGGATTCAACAGGGCGAGCAGGGGATCGCGCCGGCTCTTGGCCTTGATGATGGCCCGGCAGTTGGCCGCAAAGTCAGGGGAGTCGAGGTAGGCATCCATGCCTCCGGTGCCGTGCCAGAACATCGCCTTCTGGCAATACTCCGCATACTCGAAATTGATGCGGTCGTGGTTGAGATGGCGCCAGATCTTGGCGAGGCTGAGATCGCCATCGAGGTACTTGAAGATCGGCACTGGGTTGAGAAACTGATGTTCCGCCTGATAGATCAGGTTGATGCTGTAGGCATCCAGCACGTCTCCATAGCTCTCGAGAACCCCCACCACCTCCAGCAGGTGGTCAGGGGTATCGCTGAGCAGGGTCTGGCCCGCCAGCAGACGGCGCTGCACCTCCTCGACCGCCAACGAGGGTTCGGCATGCACCAGCTCGGCAGAGATGACGGGCATCTCAGGCCGCTCCCAGGCTATGTGCCGCAACGGTGGTCGCCACCTCGCTCAGGCGACCCAGGCTGGCGGGTACCAGACCCAGCAGCACCACCGCGGCGGCCAGGGCGATGGCCGGCAGGGTCTCACGGGGTGCCACCGGAGCCAGGCGCACATCCAGCCGGGCGTCGATCAAGGAATCTCCGCTGGGGGGAGTCACGGCCAGCCGCCCGAAGAAAGCGCGGTTCACCAGCAACAGAAAATACACAGCCGTCAGGCCTGAACCCACCATCGAGAGCAAGGTGGCCACCGGGAAGATGGCGATGCTGCCGCGAAACACCAGAAATTCGGAGATGAAGCCCGCCATGCCAGGCAGACCGGCACTGGCCATGACCGCCACAATCATCAACGAACCGGTCAGGGGGAGGCCCTTCTCGGGGTTGAGCAGACCATGGAGAACCTGCAGGTCGCGGGTGCCTGTCTTGCGGTAAACGATGCCCACCAGCAGGAACAGCAGGGCCGAGATCAGGCCATGGCTCACCATCTGAAAGACGGCCCCGAGCAGGGCCACCGGTGTGCCGGCGGCCGCCGCCAGAAGCACATAGCCCATGTGGCCCACCGAACTGAACGCCACCATGCGCTTCATGTCGGTCTGGGCAATGGCGGCCAGCGAGCCGTAGAGCACCGAGATCGCAGCCCAGATCGCCAGTGCCGGGGCCAGGCGTGCCCAGGCTTCGGGAAACAGCTGCAACCCGAAGCGCAGCAACCCGTAGGTACCCAGCTTGAGCAGGACCCCCGCCAGGATCACCGACACCGGTGTCGAGGCCTGGGTGTGGGCATCGGGTAGCCAATTGTGAAAGGGCACCAGGGGAATCTTGATGCCAAAACCGATCAGCAGGGCACCGAGCAACAGCAGTTGACCACCCATGGC
>JAGWVJ010000001.1 GCA_018970945.1 Cyanobacteria bacterium REEB417
CCGCACCCGAAGGCTTCGCCGGCCAGCTGCGGCCCTACCAGGAGCGGGGGCTGGGCTGGCTGGCCTTTCTGCATCGCTTTGACCAGGGCGCCTGCCTGGCCGACGACATGGGCCTGGGCAAGACGATCCAGCTGCTGGCCTTTTTGCAGCACCTCAAGGCCGAAGAAGAGCTGAAGCGACCGGTGCTGCTGGTGGCGCCCACCTCGGTGCTCACCAACTGGAAGCGCGAGGCCCACAGCTTCACCCCCGGGCTGGCGGTGCGGGAGCACTACGGCCCGCGCCGGCCCGCCAGCGAGGCAGCCCTCAAGAAGGCCCTCAAGGGGGTCGACCTGGTGCTGACCAGCTATGGCCTGGTGCAGCGCGACAGCGAACTGCTCGAGGCGATCGACTGGCAGGGGGTGGTGATCGACGAGGCCCAGGCGATCAAGAACCCCGGCGCCAAGCAGTCGATGGCCGCCCGCGACCTGGGGCGGCCCGGCAAGACGTCACGCTTCCGCATCGCCCTCACCGGCACCCCGGTCGAGAACCGGGTCAGCGAGCTGTGGGCCCTGATGGACTTTCTCAACCCCAAGGTGCTGGGCGACGAGCCGTTCTTCCGGCAGCGCTACCGCCTGCCGATCGAGCGCTATGGCGACATGGCCTCGCTGCGCGACCTCAAGGCCCGGGTGGGCCCGTTCATTCTGCGGCGGCTCAAGACCGACCGATCCATCATCTCGGACCTGCCCGAGAAGCTCGAGCTCAGCGAATGGGTGGGGCTGGCCCCCGAGCAGCGCAAGCTCTACAACAAAACGGTCGAGGACAGCCTCGATGCCATTGCCCGCTCGCCCCTGGGCCAGAAGCACGGCCAGGTGCTGGCCCTGCTCACCAAGCTCAAGCAGATCTGCAACCACCCGGCCCTGGCCCTCAAGGAGAGCCCCGAGGCCGCCATCGGCGCCAACGGCAGCTTCGCCAGCCGCAGCGCCAAGGTGCAACGGCTCGAGGAGATCCTTGAAGAGGTGATCGAGGCGGGGGATCGGGCGTTGCTGTTCACCCAGTTCGCCGAATGGGGGCACCTGCTCAAGGCCCACCTGGAGCGCCGCTGGCGCGCCGATGTGCCGTTTCTGCATGGCGGCACCAGCAAGACCGAGCGCCAGGCCATGGTCGATCGCTTTCAGGACGACCCCCGCGGCCCCCAGCTGTTTCTGCTGTCGCTCAAGGCCGGCGGCGTGGGCCTCAACCTCACCCGTGCCAGCCACGTGTTCCACATCGACCGCTGGTGGAACCCGGCCGTCGAGAACCAGGCCACCGACCGGGCTTACCGCATCGGCCAGACCAACCGGGTGCTGGTGCACAAGTTCATCACCAGCGGCTCGGTCGAAGAGCGCATCGACCGCATGATCCAGGAGAAATCCAAGCTGGCGGCCGACATCGTCGGCAGCGGCGAAGACTGGCTCGGCGGCCTCGATGTGGGCCAGCTCAAGGAGCTGGTCGCCCTCAGCAGCGAAGAAGAGTGAGGTGATGACGGACATCCAGCCAAGTCCAACGCCCCCAGCCGCCGCCTCCGACATCCGCTGGAAGCAGCGCTTCGACAACCTGCAACGGGCGTACAGGCGTCTACGCTCGACGCTCGCGGTGGCGGCGCAGGACCCCGACAGTGACCTGATCCGAATGGCCGTGATCAAAGCCTACGAATTCAGCTTTGAGCTCAGCTGGAAAACCCTCAAGGATTACCTCAGCTACAACGGCATCGACGCCCGATTGCCGCGGGAGGTGATCAAGCAGGCCTTTGCCACTGGCCTGTTGGCCGACGGTCAGCTCTGGATCGACATGCTCGAAGAGCGCAACTTGATGGCCCACACCTACGACGATGCCCGCGCCAAGGCGGCGGTGACCCAGATCCAGACGCGCTATCTCGCCGGACTCGAGCAACTGCATGCGCTGCTGAACACCAAGCTGGGGGAGACGCCATGACTGCAGCCCAGGCCACGACCGCAGCCCAGGCCCGCCACGGCCTCAGCCCGCGCACCGTGGCTGAGATCCGCCAGTGCCTGCGGGAGTTCCCCCAGATCCGCTGGGTCAAGCTCTATGGCAGCCGCGCCATGGGCAGCCATTGGGCCGGTTCCGACATCGATCTGGCCTTCAGCAGCGATGACGACTGCAGCGCCGCCCTGCGCGACGCCCTCGACCAGCTGCCCACCCCCTATCTGTTTGATGTGACCCACTGGGACTCGCTGCAATACGACCCCCTTCGGGACCACATCGCGCGCGTCGGCGTGCCCTTCCCATGAACACCCCATCGACCCTCACCACCCAGCTCGGAGCCCAGGGGATCGCCCAGCAGCCCTGGTGGGTCGAGCAGTGGATGGAACTGATCAATGGCTACCGCTTCAAGAAGCGGCTCGAACGGGCCTGGGAGTACGCCCGCTCGGGCAACGTGCTGTCGATCCGCTTCGAGGGGCGGCGGGTGCATGCCCGGGTCCAGGGGAGCGACCGCGACCCCTACAAGGTGAAGCTGTGGCTCGATGTGCTCAGCGACGAAGACTGGGGTTACGTGCTCGAAGCCCTGAGCCAGAAGGCCCGCTGGTCGGCCCAGCTGCTGGCGGGCGTGATGCCGGCCGACATCGAACGGGCCTTTGCCGCCAGCGGCAAGCGCCTGTTCCCGTTCAAGCTGCAGGAGGTGCGCAGCGAATGCAGCTGCCCCGACAAGGCCAACCCCTGCAAGCACGTCAGCGCGGTCTTCTACCTGATGGGTGACCGCTTCAGCGAGGACCCGTTCGTGCTGTTTCAGCTGCGCGGCCGCACCCGGGCCCAGCTGCTGAGCGATCTGGCCAAACGGCGGCGGCAGCTGCTGGCCAAGGCGGCGGCAGGCAGGGCTGCAGCCAGCGGCCCCCAGCAGCCGGACGCCGGCAGCGCCCCCAAGCCGGCCCACCCAGCCATTGCCGACCCGAACCGCTGGTGGCGGTACGACGCGGCCCTGGATCCGAATCTGGTGGTGATCGCCCCGGCCCTGGAGGGTGACACCGGCCTCGATGCGGCCGGACCGCTGCCCCTGGCCGAAGAGCCCCGCTTCCCCGGCGCCAACCGCCTGTTCCTGGAGCAGCTCAAGGACCAGGCCCACCAGCTGGCGACCGCCGCCATGGCCACAGCCATGAACAATGGCAAGGCCGACAGAGACAAAGCTGAAGCCGGTTCAGAGGGCTGAGCCGGCCTCCCCTACCGAACACCCTGCACGACCCACACAGGCGCCAGACCCGAAAAAAGCGCCACAAATGACGCCTGTTTTCAGTGATGCCGCACGATGGCTGACGCTCCCTGGCTGACCCCTGCGGCGATCGGTCTCGCCCAGGGCATCGTGCACAGCCACCGGGGGGCCTTTGCGTTGGCGCTGCTGGCCGGCCCTGCAGGGCGTGGGAGCACTGCCGATCCCCGCCTGCTGGCCCAGGAGCTGTTTGCCGCAGACACGGTTGTGCTGGCCCATGACGGGGCGCCGCTGGATCAGGGCGAGGGACCGCGCCTGATCTATGCCAACCGGGCCGCCTTGACCCTGTGGCGCCGCCCCTGGGTCGCCATGGTGGGGCTGCCCTCCAGCCTGACCGCCGAGCCGGAACAACGGGCCAGCCGCCAGCAGGCCCTGGCCAGCGCCCGAGTGCAGCAGGCGATCACCAGTTACGGCGGCATCCGCATCGACAGCACAGGCCGGCGCTTTGCCATCGCCGGGGCCCGCATCTGGACGCTGCGCGACAGTGACGACCACCCGATCGGCCAAGCCGCGGCCTTCAGCAGCTGGTGGTGGCTGTGAGCGAGCCATGCTGCCTCGTTGTTGACCCGGTCAGCGGGCGCTTTCCGCTTCTGCAGGGCGTCGACGCCATCAGCCTGGCTGAGCTGGCGGCCGGGATGGCAACCATCGGCTGAAGCAGGCTCCCTACAGTTAACACCGCAGCCTGGAGCCGCCGATGGGTGCCACGTCAATCGCCACTGCCTCAGCAGTTAGACCCACTGTCCCAGCGACGACACCACGGCTGAGCCTGCAGTGCGAGACGATCGGGCCGGATACGACCACGATCCGCTCGCTCGACTGGGACCGCAGCCGCTTCGACATCGAATTCGGCCTGCGCAACGGCACCACTTACAACAGTTTTCTGGTGCGCGGCGAGCGCACCGCCCTGATCGACAGCAGCCATCTCAAATTCGAAAGCACCTGGCTACCGCTGCTGCAGGGCCAGATCAACCCCAGGGCGATCGATCATCTGATCGTGAGCCACACCGAACCCGACCATTCGGGCCTGATCGGCCACCTGATTGACCTCAACCCAGAGCTGGAAATCGTCGGCTCCAAGGTGGCACTCCAGTTTCTGGAGAACCAGGTGCACCGGCCGTTCAAGAGCCGGGCGGTCAAGAGCGGTGACGAACTTGACCTGGGCACCAATCCAGGCAGTGGCGTGGTCCACCGCTTCGAATTTCTGAGCGCACCGAACCTGCACTGGCCCGACACGATCTTCTCGTTCGACCACGGCACCGGCATCCTCTACACCTGCGATGCCTTTGGGCTGCATTACTGCAGCGAAGACGTCTTCGACGTCAACCCCGGCGCGATCGCCCCCGACTTCCGCTTTTACTACGAGTGCCTGATGGGGCCCAATGCCCGCAGCGTGCTGCAGGCCCTCAAGCGCATGGATGGGCTGCCCGCGATCACCACGATCGCCGTGGGCCATGGCCCCCTGCTGCGCCATCACCTGGGCACCTGGATCGACGACTACCGCAGCTGGAGCTCGCAACGCAGCACCGCCGAGAGCTATGCCGCGGTCTGCTACCTGAGCCAGGTGGGCTTTTGCGACCGGCTCAGCCAGGCGATCGCCCGGGGCATCGGCAAAGCCGGCGCCGCCGTGCAGCTGGTGGATCTGCGCGCCACCGACGCCCAGGAGCTGAGTGCCCTGATCGGCGAAGCGGCGGCGGTGGTGGTGCCCACCTGGCCGGTGGGGTCCGATGCCGAGCTGCAGGCCTCGGTCGGCACCCTGCTGGCCGCCCTCAAGCCCAAGCAATGGGTGGGCTGCTACGACGCCTTCAGCGGTGACGACGAACCGATCGACACCGTCGCCGGCCAGTTGCGCGCCCTGGGCCAGCCGGCGGCGTTTGAACCGCTGCGCATCCGCCAGGTGCCCAGCGCCGAGGACTACCAGCGCTGCGAAGAGGCCGGCACCGACCTGGGTCAGCTGCTCACCAAGGCCAGGACCATCGCGGCGATGAAGTCTCTCGACGGCGATCTCGACAAGGCGCTCGGACGGCTCAGCGGCGGGCTGTATGTGGTCACCGCGCGCCAGGGCGAAGGTGAGCAACGCCTCAGCGGCGCCATGGTGGCCAGCTGGGTGAGCCAGGCGAGCTTCACGCCGCCAGGCCTCACCGTGGCCGTCGCCAAGGACCGGGCCATCGAAGCGCTGATGCAGGTAGGCGACCGCTTCGTGCTCAATGTTCTGGGCGACGACAACCATCAGGAGCTGTTGCGGCATTTCCTCAAACGCTTCCCGCCTGGAGCCGACCGCTTTGCCGGGGTCAACGTGCTCGAGGGCGCCGCCGCCGGCGGGCCCGTGCTGGCCGACGCCCTGGCCTTCCTCGGCTGCCGGGTGGTGCAGCGACTCGAGGGCCCGGACCACTGGATCATCTATGCCGAGGTGGAGCAGGGCAACGTCTCCGACACCGAAGCCGCCACCGCCGTGCATCACCGCAAAGTGGGCAACCACTACTGAGATGGCCACCCCCGAGCGCCGCGTCATCGCCCTGCCGCTGGAGCCCGGGCTGATCTGCCTCAAGGGCCTCAGCCCCACGCGGTTGCGCTTCGAGATTGAATATGGCCTCGAACGCGGCACCACCGCCAACAGTTTTCTGCTTGAAGCAGGAGTCAACGCCGACGGCAAAACCATGCCGCCGGTGCTGGTGCACCCGCCAGGCGCCTCGTTTGCGGAGCCCTTTCTGGAGCAACTGGCCCAGCTGGTGCCGGCCGATGCCGCCCTCAAGGTCGTGGTGGGGCATGTGAACCCCAATCGGGTGACCCTGTTGCGGCAACTGGCAGCCCGGTGGCCCCAGCTGATGCTGGTGGCCTCCAACGCCGCAGCCCGGCTGTTGCAGGAGCTGTGGAGCCAGCAGAAGCCCGCAGCCCCGGACCAGGGCAGCAGCAGCGAGCCGCCGCCGCTGCCGCCGATTGACGTGATCAAGCAGGAGGCCAGCCGCCCGTTGAGCCACGGGCACCAGCTGCGGCTGATCCCAGTGCCGACGCCGCGCTGGCCAGGCGGTCTGGTGGCCTTTGAGGAGATCACCGGCCTGCTGATGAGCGGCAAGTTCTTCGCCGCCCACCTCTGCAGCGAGGCCTTTGCCGAAGCCAACCGCGGCAGCAACGAGGAGGACCGCCGCTATTTCTACGACTGCCTGATGGCACCGATGGCCCGCCAGGTCGAAACGGTGGTCGAGCGCTTCGAGGAGCTCGACATCCGCACCATCGCTCCGGGCCATGGCCCAGCGATCAGCGAAAGCTGGCGCAGCCTGCTGAGCGACTACCGCCGCTGGGGCGCGAGCAGCACCCGCAGCTCCCTGTCGGTCGCGCTGCTCTACGCCAGCGCCTACGGCAACACAGCCGCCATCGCCGATGCCCTGGCCCAGGGGGTGGCGCGCACGGGGGTCCGGGTCGAGAGCATCAACTGCGAATTCAGCGAACCCGAGTCGTTGCTGCGCGCGATCCGCAGCTGCAATGCCCTGCTGATCGGCTCACCCACCCTGGGGGGGCATGCGCCCACGCCGATCGTCTCGGCCCTGGGCACGGTGCTGGCCGAGGGGGACCGCAGCAAGCCCGTGGGGGTGTTCGGCAGCTTCGGCTGGAGCGGCGAAGCCCTCGAGCTGCTCGAGACCAAGCTGCGCGACGGGGGCTTCGCCATGGCGTTTGAGCCCATCAAGGTCAGGTTCAGTCCCGATGCGGCCACCATCAAGATGATCGAAGAGACCGGCACGGCCCTGGGCCGCAAGCTGCTGGGCGAGCAGCGCCGCAGCCAGAAGCGCCAGGCAGCCGGGGGCATGGCCGAAAGCCGCAGCAACCCGGCGGTGCAGGCCCTGGGCCGGGTGGTGGGTTCTCTCTGCATCCTCACCGCCCGCAAAGGGGAGGGCGCCAGCGGCCTCAGTGGCGCCCTGGTCGCCAGCTGGGTGAGCCAGGCCAGCTTCAGCCCGCCTGGCTTCACCGTGGCGATCGCCAAGGATCGGGCCGCCGAATCGCTGCTGCACAGCGGCGACCGCTGCTGCCTGAACGTGCTCGCAGCCGGCCGCGAAACCGCCCTGATGAAGCAGTTTCTGCAGCCCTTTGCCCCCGGCGCCGACCGCTTTGCCGGGCTGGAGCTCGAGGACAGCCCTGCCGGCCAACCGATCCTGCCCAAGGCCCTGGCCTGGCTCGAAGCCGAGATCACAGCACGGATGGAATGCGGCGACCACTGGCTGCTCTATGCCCAGGCCACGGCGGGTGGCGTGCTGGATCCGTCCGGCACCACCGCCGTGCACCAGCGACGCAGCGGCGCCAACTACTGAAGACCTGGCACGATTCAACGAAACCTGGCCATCGCCCAGAGCAAGTCATTCAGGGCAATTCGTGGTGTTTCTCGCTACAGAATCAGGCCCACGCCGGGCTAGATCATGAAGGCTACGGGGGAGCGAAGCCCCTGCACCGCAACGGATCAACCAGCAACACAGGATTTCCTTTCAGGCTGTTAAGCGGCACTGGAAGGAAATCCGCAATTGGCGGTTTTGCCTCACTGGCTCGCTCCAATAAGGCCTTCTCAATTAGCGCCATACCATGGCATCCACGGCCCAGCAGCTCAGCCGCTACCAGACCCCGGTGCGTTATCGGGGGTTCGTGCTGATTCCGCAGGGCGATCTGACCTGGGTCGTGAGGCCTGAGCGCAGCCCCATGGACACATTGCCGTTCAGGGCTCCGGCCAGTTCAGTGGAGGACGTCAAGGCACTGGTCGACTGGAAGCTCGATCAGGCCGCCTGAGGCGGCTGGGGACCGGAGCCACCCCCGGCCTGGAAGGGCAGCACCAGCGTGGCCCAGTGGTCGGGGCGTTGGGGCCTGACCCGGCGAGCTCGGCGCACACCGAAGGGCACCCGCACCACATTGGTTCCGTCGACAGGCCCGGACCGTAGCAACCCCACAGATGGTGGAGTACCGCCGTTGTTGCTGCCAGCCATGGTGCCCCGGGAGCGATGCGCCATGATGCGGCATTGCAGCCGAAATGGCAAGCACCGCTGGCTCAGACCGCCGCCAGCTCCTCGACCGAGGGGCAGGTGCACACCAGATTGCGATCGCCATAGGCGTTGTCGATGCGGGCCACCGCCGGCCAGAGCTTGTTGACCCGCTGGGCCGGCCCAGCCGGGTAAGCCGCCTGACTACGGCTGTAGGGACGGTCCCAGGCATCGGCCGTGACGGCCGCCAGGGTATGGGGCGCCCGTTTGAGTGGGTTGTCGGCGGGGTCACTGCTGCCGCCTTCGATGGCTGCAGCCTCAGCCCTGATCGCAGCCATGGCTGCGCAGAAGCGGTCCAGCTCGGCCAACGACTCACTCTCGGTGGGTTCCACCATGACGGTGCCGGCCACCGGCCAGCTCACGGTGGGGGCGTGAAAGCCGTAGTCCATCAGCCGCTTGGCCAGGTCATCGACCACCAGCCCGGCGGTGCGCTGCAGGGGCCGCAGATCGAGGATGCACTCGTGGGCCACCCAGCCCCCTGGCCCCCTGAACAGCACCGGGTAATGGGGTTCGAGCCGCCGGGCGATCAGGTTGGCCGTGAGCAGGGCCACCTGGCTGGCGGCCCGCAGGCCGCTGCCGCCCATCATGCGGATGTACATCCAGCTGATCGGCAGGATGCCGGCGCTGCCCCAGGGGGCTGCCGACACAGGGCCGATGCCCAGCTCGCCCCCCGGCAGAAAGGGCGCCAGGTGGGCCGCCACGCCGATGGGCCCCACCCCCGGCCCACCGCCGCCATGGGGAATGCAGAAGGTCTTGTGCAGATTCAGGTGGCAGACATCGGCGCCATAGAGACCGGGCTTGCACAGGCCCACCTGGGCGTTGAGGTTGGCGCCATCGAGGTAGACCTGGCCGCCGCGCGCATGCACCAGCTCACAGATCCGGCGGATCGCAGGCTCAAACACCCCATGGGTCGAGGGGTAGGTGACCATCAGGGCCGCAAGCGCGTCGGCGTGCTGGGCCGCCTTGGCCTCCAGATCCTCAAGATCGACATTGCCGTCGGCGTCGCAGGCGACCGGCACCACACGCAGCCCAGCCATCACGGCGCTGGCGGGGTTGGTGCCGTGGGCACTGGTCGGGATCAGGCACACCTGGCGGTAGCCCTCGCCGCGGCTGCGGTGCCAGGCCCTGATCACCAGCAGGCCGGCATATTCGCCCTGGGAACCGGCATTGGGCTGCAATGACACGGCGGCAAAACCGGTGATCGCCGCCAGCCAGCTCTCGAGCTGCCCGGTCAGCTGGCGGTAGCCCGCGAGCTGGTCGGCCGGGGCCAAGGGGTGCTGCGCAGCAAAGCCGGGCCAGCTCACCGGCGCCAGCTCCGACGCCGCATTGAGCTTCATGGTGCAGCTACCCAGCGGGATCATGCCGTGCACCAGCGACAGATCCTTGCTGACCAGCCGCTGGATGTAGCGCAGCAGCTCGGTTTCGCTGCGGTGGTTGTGAAACACACCTTGCCGCAACCAGGGCTGCCGGCGCAGGGGCAGGCCCGCCAGCAACGCGGCAGCCGCCTGGGAACCGGCCGCGAGCCGTTGGCGGCAGGCGGCAGCGGCGGCAGCGGCCGCCACCGGGTCGTCGGCGAGGGCGGCGAGCAGGGCCTCCAGTTCAGCCGGGGTGCTGAGCTCGTCAAGGCTGATCGCCACACAGCCGTCAGCGGGCCGCAGGTTGAAGCCCGCGGCGGCAGCCTGCTCCAGCAGGGCCAGGGCGCGGGGTGTCTGCAGCCGCAGGGTGTCGAAGCCCACCCCCGCATCGGGTGCCAGCCCCAGAGCCTGCAGGCCCGCGGCCAGGGCGGCCCGCAAGACCACGATGCGCCGGGCGATGGCCGTGAGGCCATCGGGGCCGTGATACACCGCATAGAAACCGGCCATCACTGCCAGCAGCACCTGGGCGGTGCAGATGTTGCTGGTCGCCTTGTCACGGCGGATGTGCTGCTCCCGGGTCTGCAGGGCCAGGCGCAGGGCCGGCTGGCCCTCGGCATCAAGGGAGCGGCCCACCAGCCGCCCGGGGATCTGGCGCTTGTAGGCCTCCTCGGTGGCAAAGAAGGCGGCATGGGGCCCACCTGCCATCATCGGCACCCCCAGCCGCTGGGCACTGCCGACGGCGATCGCGGCTCCCAGGGCGCCCACCGGGGCCAGCAGGGTCTGGGCCAGGGGGTCGATCGCCGCAGTGGCGATCACGCCAGCGCGGCGGGCCGCCTGCAGCACCGGGGTCGGGTCCCACAGCACGCCCGAGGTGGCCGGCAACTGCAGCAGCAGGCCGAACACCCCCGGATCGGCCAGCGCAGCGGCGGCCGCGGCGGGATCGGCCGCCCAGGCCTGGACCTCCACCAGCTCGAGCGCAATGCCCACGGGCTCGGCCCGGGTCTGCAGCACCGCCAGGGTCTGGGGCAGCACCTGCCGGTCCACCAGGTAGCGGCTGGCCCCGGGGCGTTGGCAGACGGCCCGGCTCAGGGCCATGGCCTCGGCGGCGGCGGTGGCCTCATCGAGCAACGAGGCGTTGGCGATCGGCAGGCCGGTGAGCTCGCTGATCAGGGTCTGAAAATTGAGCAGGGCTTCCAGACGCCCCTGGGAGATTTCCGCCTGGTACGGCGTGTAGGCGGTGTACCAGGCGGGGTTCTCGAGCACGTGCCGCTGGATCACCGCTGGCGTCTGGGTGCCGTGGTAACCCAGACCGATCAGACTGCGGTGGCGTCCGTTGGCAGCGGCCAGGCGGGCCAGTTCGGCGGTGGCCTCCGCTTCGCTGCAGGGCTCGGGGAGTCCCTCGGCTGCGGCATGCGGCGGCAGCAGGATGTCGGCCGGCACCACGGCCCGGGCCAGGTCTTCGAGGCTGCCCAGACCCAGCTCGGCCAGCATCTGCTCGCGCTCGCGGGGGCCGGGCCCCAGATGCCGCTCGACGAATGGAACGCCGCCGCTCACGCCTGGACCTTGGCGCCGTAGGCGGCCGCATCCATCAACGCGTCGGCCTCGCCGGGATCGCTGGGGCGCACCAGCAACAGCCAACCCTCGCCATAGGGGTCGTTCTGCAGCTCTTCGGGACTGGCCAGCACGGCTTCGTTGCGGGCCTCAACCACGCCGCTGACCGGAGCCAGCAGGTCTTCGACCGCCTTGACCGACTCGACGCTGCCGAAGCCCTCGCCGGCGCGGATGGCAGCGCCGACCTTGGGCAGCTCGACAAACACGATGTCGCCCAGCTGCTCCACCGCGAAGGCACTGAGGCCGATGCGCATCAGCTCGCCCTCGCCCCTGACGGTCTCGTGGCTGTCGGCGTAGCGGCAGTTGTCAGGGAAGTGAAGCGCCATGGCCGCAGCGTCAGTTGGGCAGCAAACGGCGCCAGTCTGTCAGCTTCCGGCGGCTCTCAGGGCATCGCTCGGGCCGGCGGGATTCAGCGCCGCCAGGGCCCGCTCCAGGGCGATGGCGGTGTGGCTGTGGTGGGTGCCCCCCTGCACATACAGCACAAAGGGTTCGCGCAGCGGACCATCAGCCGAAAACTCACTGGTGCTGCCGTCGATGAAGCTGCCGCCAGCCATCACCAGCTCGCTGGCGTAGCCGGGCATGGGCGCCGGCACCGGGTCGAGGTAGCTGCCCACCGGCGAGCACGCCTGAAAGGCGCGGCACACCGTCTTAAGCCGTTCGGGGTCGCCCAGCCGCACCGCCTGGATCACATCGCTGCGGGCACCACCGGGCGCCGGGTTCACCGCGAAGCCCAGATCGCTGAAGACCTGGGCCACCAGCTCGGCGCCGATCAGGGCCTCGGCCACCATCTGCGGCGCCAGAAACAGGCCTTGAAACAACAGGCGGTTGAGATCAAAACTGGTGCCCCCTTCGCTGCCGATGCCCGGGGCGGTGAGCCGGCAGCAGGCCTGCTCCACCAGCTCGGCACGGCCCGCCACATAGCCGCCGGTGGGGGCGATCGTGCCGCCCAGGTTCTTGATGAGTGAACCGGCGATCAGGTCGGCGCCCACGGCCGTGGGCTCGGTGTCCCCGGTCAGTTCGCCGTAGCAGTTGTCGACAAACACGTCGCAGCCGGGCTGCAGCGCCTTGACCCGCTCGACCAGGCGGCCGATCTGCTCGACCCCCAGCGACGGGCGCCAGCTGTAGCCGCAGCTGCGCTGAATCAGCACCAGGCGGGTGGGCAGCGCCAGGGCGTCGGCGATGCGCGCCTCATCGACCAGACCCTCAGGGGTGAGCGGCAGCTCGTCGTAGCTGATGCCGAACTCGGCCAGTGAGCCCTGGCCGCTGCCGCGGATGCCGATCACCTCTTCCAGGGTGTCGTAGGGCCGGCCGGTGAGGGCCAGCAGGCGGTCACCCGGGCGCAGCACGCCAAACAACGCGGCGGCAATGGCGTGGGTGCCGCTCACAAACTGCAGCCGCACGGCGGCCGCCTCGGCCTGCAGCACCCGGGCGAACACGCGATCGAGCACCTCGCGGCCCAGATCGCCGTGGCCGTAGCCGCTGACCGAGGCAAAGTGCTGCACCCCGACGCGCTCGGCCGCCAGTGCGGCGAGCACCCTGGCCAGGCGCGGCCGCACTGCTGCGGTGTGGCGCGCCGCCAGGGGCGCGATCGCCGCCAGGGCGGCCTCGACCCGCTGAGCAGCCCAGCGGCTGGAATCTGAATTGGTCACTCCATCAGTCTGAGCGTGAGCGGTGCGATGCACGCCAAGCTCGCATCGCCGCACAACCGCTGCGGTTAGATTCCATTTTCTGATCAAAGGCCGATCCGATCTCGGATCACTCCTCGGGAGGCCAGGCCCAGCGTTCAGACCTGACCCGCCGGAGTTGTCTTGGTTTCAGTCACCCCGCAGCCGCCCCTGCCCAATGCCACCACGATGCGACTGGAGCGCCCCCAGTCGGCGCGCGAACAACAGCTGCGCGCTGGGCTGATCGCCCCCCGCAGCCCCCTGCCGCCGCGGCAGCGCAGGCTCAAGGGCGGCACCGGCAGCTTCATGCTGCTGATGCATGTGCTGGCGGTGGTGGCGCTGCTACCACGCTTCTGGAGTGTGCAGGCGCTGATCGTGCTCGCCGCGCTGTACTGGACCACGGTGCTGGGGGTCACCCTGGGGCTGCACCGGCTGGTGACCCATCGCAGCTTCGAAGCGCCCCGCTGGCTGGAGCGCCTGCTGGTGCTGATGGGCACCCTCGCCTGCCAGAGCGGCCCGATCGAATGGGTGGGGCTGCACCGGCATCACCACCTCCATTCCGACCAGCCCAACGACCACCACGATGCCGGCCGTGGGCTGTGGTGGGCCCACAGCGAATGGATGCTGCACCAGATCCCGGCCCTCGAACATGTCGACCGGCTCACCGGCGACCTGCAGCGGGACCCCCTCTACCGCTGGCTCGACCGCTGGTTTCTGCTGCTGCAACTGCCCCTCGGCCTTGCCCTCTATTGGTATGGCCAGGCCGCGGATGTCCATGGCGGCGGCCTGGGCCTGGTGCTGTGGGCGATCCCGCTGCGCCTGGTGCTCGTCTATCACGTCACCTGGCTGGTGAATTCGGCGACCCACGCCTTCGGCTACCGCAACTTCGACTGCCCCGACCTCTCGCGCAACTGCTGGTGGGTGGCGATCCTCAGCTTCGGCGAGGGCTGGCACAACAACCACCACGCCCATCCGCACTCGGCCCGCCACGGCCTGCGCTGGTTCGAATTCGACATCACCTGGCAGCACATCAAACTGCTGCGCAGCCTGGGCTGGGCCCGGCGCATTCGGGTGGCTCCGCACCCGTGACGGCTCACGGATCCAGGTGGTTCGCTCCCGGCAATCAGTCAGTCTTGAGCTGAGCCCGAATGGCCGCGGCCAGGTCGCTGTTGTCGGGCCCGCTCCAGCCCTGGGCCTCGAGCCCCTTGCCCTTGGTGCGCAGCAGCTCGAGAAACTGATCGGCCTCCAGCTCGCCATCACCCGCAGCACCCACGGCCGCCAGGGTGCTGCGCAGGTCGGGCAGCTCAGCATTGAGCTCACTGGCGCTGTAGTCGCGCTGGCCGGCCATGACCTCGGCAAAGCGCTCGCGCCGCAGGCGCTTGTTGACCGGATAGGCCGCCAGCAGCTGGTCGCGACACAGGCGCCAGGGCCGGCCGGCGGTGAACACCTGGGCCAGAGCCGCACTGAGGGCGGCCGCCTCCGTTTCGGCGATGCGCAGGTCAAAGGCCGCCGGCGGCTGTCGCTGCCCCACGAACACCTCAAGCAGCTCGCCCGGTCCGAGCACGGGCCCGCCGCTGCCCTGCACCGGCTGACTCGAGGCCTCGAGCGCCGCCAGCAGCTCGGGCAGGGCGACCAGCCGCTGCCGGAGCCCCTCGCTCAGGCGACCACCGCGGGCTTCGGCCGCCAGCAGCTGGTTGATGCGCCCCAGGGCCAGAAACACCTCGGGCCCGGGCGAGGCCAGCTTGCCGTTGCGCAACATCGACAGCTGGCTGTTGTGCACCCGCCCCAGATCGAGGGTCTCGGCCAGGGCCGGCAGCACCCGGTGGCTCCAACCGTTGCGCTCGTGCCAGACACGGATCAAATGGGCAAACGCCACACGGCCGGCGGCCAGATCCTCGCGGTATCCCATGGACCGATTGCCCGATACGGATTCGTATTGCTACCATTTTAAGCGATCAATCCGGAGTCGGTCTCCATGACCGCTGCAATCCACGCTCGCCCCGCCGCCCGCGGCACCAGCAGCCCCGCCTCCATCAACACCGGCGGGGCCGGTGCCCTGCGGGCTGCCGCGCTGCACCGGCCCCGCCGCGGCGAACCCCAGGCCGAAATCCCCCAGGGCAAGCGCCTGGGCACGATCGTGTTCATGGCCTCGATCCATGTGCTGGCCGTGGTGGCCCTGCTGCCCCAGTTCTGGAGCGTGCCCGCCGTGGCCAGCTTCCTGGTTCTGTACTGGGTGACGGCCTGCCTGGGGGTCACCATCGGCTATCACCGGCTGCTGAGCCACCGCAGCTTCAGGGTGCCCCAGTGGCTGGAGCGCTTCTTCGCCACCTGCGGCGCCCTCAGCTGCCAGCACGGCCCGATCGACTGGGTGGGGCTGCACCGTCACCACCACAAGTTCTCGGACACCGAGGTCGACCACCACACCAGCCTCAGGGGCTTCTGGTGGAGCCACATGGGCTGGATGTTTGAAGAGATCCCGGCGATGGCCGCCGTGCCCAGGCTCACCGGCGACCTAGCCAAGGACCCTTACTACCGCTGGCTCAACAATTGGTTCCTGGTGCTGCAGCTGCCCCTGGCGGGCCTGCTGTTCTGGATCGGCACCGTCAGCGGTGCCGGCGGCTGGGCCCTGGTGCTGTGGGGCATTCCCCTGCGCCTGGTGATCGTCTACCACTGCACCTGGCTGGTCAACTCAGCCACCCACTGCTGGGGCACGACCAGCCATGACAGCGGTGACCACTCCAAAAACAACCCCTGGGTGGCCGCGCTCACCTTCGGCGAGGGCTGGCACAACAACCACCACGCCTTTCCCCATTCGGCTCGCCACGGCTTCGGCCGCCAGATCGACCTGACCTGGCAACACATCAGGATGATGCGACGCCTGGGCCTGGCCACCCAGGTGCGCCTGCCGGCCGGGGCCCGGGGCGGCCGGGGTTGAGCAGCGGCTGGGTGAATGGCTGCAGTGACAGCCGCAACGAACTGCCCGGCAACAACACCCACTTCACGACTGCAGCAGTCTCAGAGCCGCTCCATGTGCCCTGGATCCTCAATCGCAATGCCGGCAAACCGGTTGTCAACTGGCTTCCCCAACAGCTGAGCTTCAGCCACCCTGGGTGGCCTTCTGGGTGCAGATCTGCTTGGCCAGATCAATGTTGTGAGTTTCATCAATTTTCTTGACCACGCAATTGCAGGTTTTCTGCACCATGCCATCGGGCGGAGTTTTGGCAGCTTTTTGAAAATCAGCATTCATCGCCGCTGAACATTTACTGAAGATCATCTGATCCATCATGCTCTGGGCTTGAGCGGCCGAGCCGAAACCGGCCGTCACCGCCGTGGCGGCGCCGGCCAGAGAGCACACGAGCGCAAAACGCATCTGCAACAGAAGTGGTTGTGCTCCTGTTTAGCGCGACAGACATGACCTCCTCTCTGGCCAGGTGGTCCACGATCCGGCGGCTACGGCTGCAGGGATCCTCGAGGTAGCGCGAATCGATCCTGGCCATGATCAGCAGCGTCGATTCACGCACCGGTGTCGACCGGTAATCGAGCGTCGATCTGGGCAGCCCCAACAGCGCACATTGGCGGCTGGTGCTGAGCTCAGGGTGGTCGTGATCGACCAGCTTGCGTCGTTCACTAGCGTCAGAGCAGCTGAGATTTTTTTGAGCCACTCCAGCTCCATCTGCAGCTTGCCGATCTGCTGGGACAGCTCAGCCTCCTTGACCAGGCTGTCGCCGGTGTCCTTGTTCTTTTTGCCTCGGGTGAATCACTCACTGGCGCCATCCAGAAGCTGCCGCTTCCACTGGCTGACCTGGATCGGGTGGATGGCGTGATCAGCAGCGATCTCCTGGATCGTCTTGCGGCCACTGATCGCCTCCATGGCGACTCGGGCCTGTCCAGAAAAACCAGTCCACCTCACGTGCAGGCCAGGGGCAATCGTCTGCACGTGCGTCACGGCGGCTGTTGAGTGAGGCGGCTCAGCGGGCCGCCTGCGCCTGCGCCGCCAGCAGGGCCAGGGGGTCGCGCGTTCCGTCGGATGGCTGGACTGCTGGATCGGCGTCAACCATGTCTGGGGCTGCAGCGGGGGCTGCAGAGCTGGCCTGATCCCAGGCTGGTGGCAGAAGGGGCGCCAGGCAACACCACGGCAGTCGCGCGCGGTTTTTGCTGCCGCAAGCTGTGATTTAGGGTGATGGATCGCATCCAGTTCGATCGTTCGTCGTCCGTAGTCCCATGGCCAAGCGCGTTCAAGTCGTCCTGTCCGAGGACGTGTACACCCTCGGCAAGGACGGCGACCTGGTGGAGGTCGCTCCCGGTTATGCGCGCAACTTTCTGGTGCCCACCGGCAAGGCCGTGCCGGTGACCGCCGCCGTGCTGCGCCAGGTGGAGGCCCGCCGCGCCAAGGAAGCCGAGCGCCAGGCCGCCCTCAAGGCTGATGCCCTGGCCTTCAAGACCGCCCTGGAGACCATCGGCCGTTTCACCGTCAAAAAGCAGACCGGCGGCGACGACGTGCTGTTCGGCACCGTCACCAACGCCGATGTGGCCGAGGCCATTGAATCAGCCACCAAAAAGGAGCTCGACCGCCGCGACATCAGCGTGCCCGAAATCCACCGCACGGGCAGCTACAAGGTGCAGGTCAAGCTGCACACCGATGTCACCGCCGAGATCAACCTCGAGGTGGCCAGCCACTGAGGCTGAGGATCAGGTCTGGAAGTCACCCCATCGCTGGGGTGGCTTGCTTGTTTCGACCCCACCAGCAGTGTCCGGTGGGTGGTCAAACGGACCCGCCGCAGGCAGGATGAGAGGCCGGGCGCTTGCGTCCCCTGCTGCGTGGGCTCCTCCATGGTGAGCGTTCCTCTCGAATCGACCGGCTCCGACGGCCAGCCCCTGCGCAGCGTTGGCCAAGGAGACGACCCGCGGCGGCGTGACGGACGCGACGACCGTTTCGAGGCCATGCCCGATGGGGTGCCGCCCCAGAACCTGGAGGCTGAAGAAGCCGTGCTGGGTGGCATCCTGCTGGACCCCGACGCCATCGGCCGGGTGGCCGATGTGCTGCAGCCTGAGGCCTTCTACCTGCGCGGCCACCGCGAGATCTATCGCACCGCCCTGATGCTGCACAGCCAGGGCAAACCCACCGACCTCACGGCCATGACGGCCTGGCTGGCCGACACCGGCGCCCTTGAGAAGGTGGGGGGGCAGGGTCGGCTGGTGGAGCTGGTGGAGCGCACCATCTCCACCGCCTCGATCGAGCAGGTGGCCCGCCTGGTGATGGACAAGTTCCTCAGACGGCAGCTGATCCGCTCGGGCAATGAGGTGATCGCCCTGGGCTTTGACCAGAGCAAGCCGATGGAGCAGGTGCTGGACGAGGCCGAACAGAAAATCTTCGCCATCAGTCAGGAGAAACCCAGCAAGGGCCTCACGCCCACCGCCGAGATCCTGACCAGCACCTTCAACGAGATCGAGAGCCGCTCACTGGGCACCTCGGTGGCGGGCATCCCGGTCAACTTCTACGACCTCGACGCCATCACCCAGGGCCTGCAGCGCAGCGACCTGATCATCGTGGCCGGCCGCCCGGCCATGGGCAAGACCTCGATCGTGCTCAACATCGCCAAGAACGTGGCCCACCTGCACCAGCTGCCGGTGTGCGTGTTTTCGCTGGAGATGAGCAAGGAGCAGCTCACCTACCGCCTGCTGTCGATGGAGGTGGGCATCGAAAGCGGTCGCCTGCGCACCGGCCGCCTGCAGCAGGAGGAATGGCCCCTGCTGGGCCAGGGCATCAACAGCCTGGGCCAGCTGCCCCTGTTCATTGACGACAAACCCAACAGTGGCGTGCTCGAGATGCGCTCGCTGTGCCGGCGGCTAATGGCCGAAAGCGGCAAGGAGCTGGGCCTGATCGTGATCGATTACTTGCAGCTGATGGAGGGCAGCACCCCCGACAACCGGGTGCAGGAACTGAGCCGCATCACCCGCGGCCTCAAGGGCATGGCCCGCGAGCTCAACGTCCCGGTCATGGCCCTCAGCCAGCTCAGCCGGGGCGTCGAATCGCGCACCAACAAGCGACCGATGCTGAGCGACCTGCGCGAATCGGGCTCGATCGAGCAGGACGCCGACCTGGTGCTGATGATCTATCGCGACGAGTACTACAACCCCGAAACCCCCGACCGCGGCATCACCGAAGTGATCGTCACCAAGCACCGCAACGGCCCGGTGGGCACCGTGAAACTGCTGTTCGAGCCCCAGTTCACCCGCTTCCGCAACCTCGCTGCCTAACAGCCTGGCGGCCTGAACCTGAGCGCGGCTCAGCCCAGCCGCGCGATCGCATAGGCCACAACCGAGGCCACGTAGGCCTTCAGATCGTTGAGCAGCAGGGGTGCATCATCGATCTGCCGAGAGGGGGGGTCCGACACAAAGTCGGGGGCACCCCGGTCTGGCGCCAGGTTGAAGTCGGCAAAGTGGTGGAAGGTGGAGTGGTGCAGCACAGCACCCCGACCCGGCGCCTCGTCGAGGATCGCCGTGATCTGCTCGCGGCCGCTGGTGATCGAGTAGCTCGAGAGCAACACCTGCTGGCTGGCCGTGGTGGGCCTGATCACCCCCTCGTGGGGATGGGCGGGCAGCAGCAAATGGCCCGGAATCAGGGTTTCAAACGCCAGCAACGGATGGGCGCAACGCTGGCGGCAAAGCTGAACGCCCCCGTTCTGACCGGTGACCACACAGGGCGCCTCGATCGAGGGGCAGTCGGGGTTGGCGTACTCGTTGTCGCAGGGCAGGCCCGGCCAGGTGCGCTTGAACGTCTGGGTCAAGGTGACCGGCGCCAGGCAGCCGCCCAACTGCAGCAGCGATGAGCCCAGATCGGCGTGATCGCGGGCGATCAGCAGCTGGGTGCCCGTGGCGACCGCCGCCTCCAGCGCCGCAAAGAACGCCGGTTCCGGACCGTTGTCGAGGTCGGGCGCCATCAGCCAGACCTGGCCGTAGTGCCCTTGGCGCAGCTGGCTGTGCAGCAGCTCGCGCGCCTCTGCAGCAGCGGGATAATCCTGTGCCGTGAGCGCAAAGGCAGGATGACGGGCCGCACCGGCCTGGCGAATCTGGTCGGCCAGCAGGCTGAACCGGGCGACGCACCAATCGTTGGGATCGCCAGCGATCGTGGTCTGCAGCAGGGCCCGCTGAGCCCTCGCCGGAATGGCCTCGTTCATGGGCACGCTGTTCTGAAGGGGGAGGGCACCAGTTTGACGGCCATAGACAATTGAATGATGCACAGCACCGCCGTCACCGAGCAGTTCGACGTGATCGTCGTGGGCGGCGGCCATGCGGGCTGTGAGGCGGCGCTCACCTGCGCCAGGCTGGGGCTGCAGACGGCCCTGTTCACGCTCAACCTTGATCGCATCGCCTGGCAGCCCTGCAACCCGGCCGTGGGCGGGCCGGCCAAGAGCCAGCTGGTGCATGAGGTCGACGCCCTGGGCGGGGTGATCGGCCGCCTTGCCGATGCCACCGCCCTGCAGAAACGCGTCCTCAACGCCAGCCGCGGCCCGGCGGTGTGGGCCCTGCGCGCCCAGACCGACAAACGCCATTACGCCCGCCAGATGCTGCAGCTGCTGCAGCACACCCCCAACCTGGCGTTGCGCGAGGCCATGGTCACCGGCCTGCTGATCGAAGGCGACCCGGCAGGGGGTGGGGCCGGCTGGAGCCCCGCCCAGGGCCCTGCCGCCAGGGCGTGCGGTGTGCGCACCTACTTCGGCAGCAGCTATGGCGCCAGGGCCGTGATCCTCACCACCGGCACCTTTCTGGGGGGGCGCATCTGGGTGGGCAGCCAGAGCATGGCCGCCGGCCGGGCCGGCGAGCAGGCCGCCGAGGGGCTGACCGAAGCCCTGGCGGCGCTGGGGTTCCAGCTGGATCGGCTCAAAACCGGCACCCCCGCCCGGGTCGACCGGCGCAGCGTGGCCCTCGATCAGCTCGAGGAACAGGCCAGCGATGCCCACGACCGCTTTTTTTCGTTTGATCCTGCGGCCTGGGTGAGCGGTGAGCCGATGAGTTGCCACATCACGCGCACCACGGCTGAGACCCATGCGCTGATCAAGGACAACCTGCACCTCACCCCCATCTACGGCGGTCACATCGACAGCAAGGGCCCCCGCTACTGCCCCTCGATCGAAGACAAGATCGTGCGCTTCGCCGACAAGGACAGCCACCAGATCTTTCTCGAGCCCGAGGGGCGCGACACCCCTGAGCTGTACGTGCAGGGCTTCTCCACCGGGCTGCCGGAGCAGCTGCAGCTGCAGCTGCTGCGCACCCTGCCGGGGCTGGAGCAGTGCGTGATGCTGCGGCCCGCCTATGCGGTCGACTACGACTATCTACCGGCCACCCAGCTCAAGGCGACGCTGGAGACCAAGCGGGTGGCGGGGCTCTACAGCGCCGGCCAACTCAACGGAACCACCGGCTACGAAGAAGCCGCCGCCCAGGGGCTGGTGGCCGGGCTCAATGCGGCGCGCCGGATCCGCGGCCAGGAGCCCGTGCACTTTGAACGGTCGGGCAGCTACATCGGCACCATGGTGGACGACCTGATCAGCAAGGATCTGCGCGAGCCCTATCGGGTGCTCACCAGTCGCAGCGAATACCGACTGGTGCTGCGCGGTGACAACGCCGACCGGCGCCTCACGCCCCTGGGCCGGGAGCTGGGGCTGATCGACGCGCGGCGCTGGCAGATCTACACGCACAAACAGGCGGCGATCGCCGCCGAACAGCGCCGGCTCGAAACCGTGCGGCTCAAGGTGAGCGACCCTGCCGCTGCCGCGGTGGAGGCCGAAACCGGCGCGCCGATCAAGGGTTCGGTCCTGCTGGCCGACCTGCTGCGCCGACCCGGATTCCACAGCACTGATCTGGTGCGCCATGGCCTCGCCGCGGCCGACCTGCCGCGTGATGTGCGCGAAGGAGCCGAGATCGACATCAAGTACAGCGGCTACCTGGAACGCCAGCAGCAGCAGATCTACCAGCTGCAGCGCCAGGAGCAGCGCCCCTTGCCCGACGGCATCGACTACGGCGCCATCGGCACCCTGTCACGGGAGGCCCGCGAGAAGCTGAGTGCCGTGCAGCCCGCCACCCTGGGGCAGGCCAGCCGCCTGCCCGGGGTGAGCCCTGCCGACGCCAACGCCCTGCTGCTGTGGCTGGAGTTGCGCCACCGCTCCCTCAGAGCTGACGCAACGACTCGCTCTTGTCCTTGAACTCGCCCAGCAGCAACTGCAGGTAGCTGACCTTGCGCAATTTGATGTTGGCGGTCAACGACATGCCCACCTGCAGGGGCAGACGCTGGCCCGACCGCAGCAGCAGCTGCTGGCTGTTGAGCTGGATCTCGGCCGGGTAGCGGTAGGTCTGCTTGAGCTGGTCGGGCGCCAGGGCATCGGAGCCGATGCGCTTGACCGTGCCATGCAGCACCCCGAAATCGACCGCCGGGAAGGAGTCGATGCTGACGTCGGCGGGTCGTCCGACCTTGACGAAGCCGATCTTGCTGCTGTCGATCTCGACATTGGCCTTGAGGTTGTTGAAGGGCACGATCTTCATCACCGGCTCGCTGCCCTGGGCCACAAACCCCGGGCCCTTGGGCTTGAGGTCAAAGACCAGGCCGTCGACGGGAGAGCGAATGTCCTGGTAACGCAGGTTGACGCGCAGCTCGGTGCGACGGCTCTCCAGATCGGCCAGCTCGCCTCGCAGTTGCTGCACCGACTGCTCGAGGATGGCGAGCTGCCGTTGCCGGTCGACAACCGTGCGCGCCAGTGAACCCTGAACCTCACGCACTTTGTTGCGCTGTTGCAGGTACTGCAGCTCCGGAGTAGCGCCGACCTGGCGCAGGCTGCCCAGCCGATCGAGAATTTCGCGCTCGAGCTGCAGGTTCTGCCGCAACACCAACTGCTCGGTGTCGTTGAGGGTGAGGTAGCGCTGCAGCTCGACCTCCTTGAGGCGGAGCTGCTGCTGCTTGGCGGCGATGGTTTTCTGGATCCCCTGCTCACGCTCGAGGCTGGCTTCGTTATCGAGCCGCAGCAGCACCTGACCCTTGGTCACCCGCTGGCCCTCCTTGACCAACAGGCTGTCGAGCACACCGCCGACCGGCACCTGAATGGTCTTGACATCACCGATGGGCTCCAGCTTGCCGGGGGCCACCACAACCTCTTCGGTCTGGGCGAAAGCGAGCCAGGCGAATCCGAAGGCGGTGGTGCCCACCAGGAACCAGGTGATGGTGCGGGCCAGCCGGGGCGACTGCTGCAGCACCACCTCCTCGTGACTCGAACTCACCCGGCGCTCGAGTTGGTTCTGGGCCGCCCTGACCAGGGCCTGCCCGCGGCGCACAAGACCGCTCATCAGTTCACCTCCTGCTGGCGATAGAGGGCGTAGTAGCGACCACGCTTGGCCATCAATTCATCGTGGGTTCCGGTTTCCACCACCGCTCCCTCATCCATCATGACGATCAGATCAGCCCGACGAATGGTCGACAACCGGTGGGTGATGAAAAACACCGTGCTGTGCTGCAGGTTGTCGAGCAAGTTGTCACAGACACGGCGCTCGGTGTCATAGTCGAGGGCACTGGTGGCCTCATCGAGCACCAGCAGGCGGGGGTTCGACAGCAGCGTGCGGGCCAGGGCCAGTCGCTGACGCTGTCCACCCGAAAGGTTGGCCCCCCGTTCACCAACATCGTTGGTGTAACCACCGGGTAACGCCATGATGAAATCATGGGCACAGGCCAGCTGGGCGGCATGCACGATCGCCTCGCTGGTGGCATCGGGGTCAGTCAGGGCGATGTTTTCGGCCACGCTGCCGGTGAACAGCAAGGGCTCCTGAGGCACGATGCCGATCTGGCGACGCAGGGAATAGAGCTCGACTTTGTCGATGTCGTACTGATCGATCAGAATCCTGCCGCTGCCTGGCGAATAAAGGCGCGAAATCATCTTCATGAACGTGCTCTTGCCGCTGCCGCTCTGACCGACCACACCAACAAAGGTTCCGGCAGGAATCTTGATGTTGATGTGCTTAAGCACCTGGGGGGAACTCGCCGTGAACGCGAAGCAGACATCCTCAAAGGAGACCTCACCATTGATGGGAGGCAAGGGAATCTTCTGCCGATCCTTCTGGTCCGACTCTTCAGGGGTATCGACCACATCGGCCAGGCGCTCGAACGACACCTTGAGCTCCTGGATCGTCTGCCACAGCGATGAGAGGCGCAGCAGCGGCTGGGTCACATAACCGGAGATGATGCGGAAGGCGATCAACTGGCCCAGGCTGAGATCGCCCTGCAGCACCTGGGCAGCACCCACCCACAGCACCAGCAGCTGGGAGAGTTTCTGCAGCACCTGGGATGTCTCGGTAAGCGCCGTGCCGGTGATGGTCTTCTCGAAACTGCGCGAGATGTAGCGGGAGTAGAGGTCCTGCCACTTCCAGCGGCTGATCATCTCGACGTTCTGGGCCTTGACCGTCTGAATGCCGGTGAGAACCTCCACCAGGTGGCTCTGGGTGCGGGCGTTCTGGTTGGCGGTTTCGCGGTATTGACGCCGGAACAGGGGTGCACCGAGCACGGTGAGACCGATCTGGATCGGCAGCACGCTCAGCGCGATCAGGGTGAGCACCCAGCTGTACAGCACCATGACGACGATGTAGATCACCGAAAACGCCGTGTCGAGCAGGGTGGTGAGGGCCTGGCCGGTGAGGAAATTGCGGATCTTCTCCAGCTCGGCAATGCGGGTGCCCAGCTCTCCCACCGGCCGGCGGTCGAAGTAATTCAGCGGCAACCGCAGCAGATGGTCGATGACCTCCGAGCCGAGGCGCAGATCGATGCGGTTGGTGGTCTCGGTGAACAGGAACGTGCGCAGGGCACCGATCACACCCTCGAGCAGGGTGACCACCACCAGAGCCAGGCCCAGCACCTGCAGAGTGTCGAGGCTGCGCTGGCTGATCACCTTGTCGATGATCACCTGGATCAACAGCGGATTGGCCAGGCTGAACAGCTGAACGACAAACGACGCGATCAGCACCTGGGTGAGGATGCCGCGGTATCGCTGCAGTGCCGGCCAGAACCAGGCGAAGTTAAAGCTCTTTTCGGGTGAGGTGGAGCTGCGCTCCATCAGCAGCAGGGAGATGCCTTCGGGGAAGGCCTCCTGCAGCCCGTCAGGCGTGATCTCAACCCAGCCGTCGCGGGGCGAGGCCAGCAGCAGGCCCCGGGCGTTGGACGAGCGCAGAACGGCAAAGCCGCCCTTCCACATCACCAGACCTGGGGACTGCAGGCGTGTGCCCTGAACCGCAGGCACCCGCATGCCGCTGACGTGCAGGCCCATGCTGGCGGCGATGTTGCCGCACAATTGCAGATCTGGGGTCTGACCGCGACGAAAGGCATCGCGCAGGATCTTCTCAATACCGTCACGGCGAAACGGAAGCCGCAACTCTGCCGCCAGCATCTGAAAACAGGCGAGCAGTTCATCGAGCGGACCCGTGGCCCGCTTGAGTTCAAACACCGGCCGATCGCGCTGCCCCAGATCCAGGCCCGAGGCCAGAGGCGCATCGGCCTGGGCCCCGCCCTCGGCGCTGAGCACCAGAGCATGGGCCTCCTCGGCAGGGGGCTCGAGCAGGTGGTCGGGCAGGGCGATCAGGCGCGGCGGCAGCGGTGGCAGCGCCTCCGGCACCCCGGCTGCCGGATCCAGCCGGGCGGCCAGCTCAAAGGCGGGCAGGTTGCGGCTGCCGGCATAGAGGGCTTCTGACACCGGCAGGGAGGCCAGGGCCTCGGCCTGGGGCGGCACCAGATGGGCCAGGGAGCGCACCTGCTGCAGCAGGTCCAGCAGGGAGAGCGAATCGCGGGGCTGCTGGGCGAGCAGATGCTGCAGCAGATCCAGCAGTTCGGCGGTGAACAGCTGGCTGCAGCACCAGGCCCTGAAGCTGGGTTCGCGGATCAACAGATCCAGCACCAGGGCGTCGGGCAGCACCCAGGCCTCCAGGCCCATGCCGGCGCTGACCTCCTCGCAGGGTGAAGCCCGCAGCAGCGAGGCCAGGCCGATGAAGGCGCCGGGCTCCAACTTCTCGGCCGTGACCAACCGACCCTGGTCCCGCACCAGCAGACGGGCGGCTCCAGCACGGATCAACAGGATGCGCGAGGGGATCAGCTCGGCGGAACTGAGCGAAACCCCAAGGTCAAAGCGCGCCGTAGAGCACTGTTGCTCGAGCAGCGCGCGGCCCCCGGTGCTGAGGCCAGCAAAAGCGGGATGCTCAATCATGGAGACGACACCAGGCTGGGACGCAGCTCGGCGAGGGTGAGCTCCAGCTGCTCATCGACCCACTGCTCGAACAATTCACGGCTCATGGCGTCAGCGGTGGCCTGGTCAAAGGTTGCCGGGGTGTATTGCTCCAGCCGCACGATCAACCACCAATCGAGAACCTGAAAGGGTTCAAGCACCACGCCGGAGTCGGCCGTTCGCAGGCGATCTGCCAGGACCGGGTGGGCCTGACTTAAGGGGACCGGGCCGATGATGCCATGGGTCTGCTTCTCAGGACCCTCGGCATGGGCAGCCGCCAGGTCAGCAAAACCCGACTCTCCAGCAGCGATCTGGAGATACAGCTCCCGGGCGAGGCCGGCATCGCGCAGACGCAGCAGGCTGTAGACGACGACGTCGAGCTGGCTCTTGCGCTCCAGGAATCGGGCTTCGGCCTTGGCCGAAAACTGATCGCGGCAGAGTTTCATGACCCTGAGCGGCCGCAGAACCTGGGCATCAAGATCGGCCACGCGCACCAGACGCGCCGCCGCAAAGGCTTCAAGGTCGGCCTCGCTCTGGATCTGATGCTCGCGGGCGAACATGGCCCTGGCCTGCATCACCTCATCCTCGGACAATTGCACGTTTTCAATCTGACCTGAGACAAGCCTTGTCTTCAGATAGGGCAGCAACAAACCAAGCTGCGCAAGTTCTGCAAATGTCGCATTCATTCAGATCACATTCGACACGACGAACTCGACACGTCATTTGACATGTCCATTGAGAGCCCTGCGACCACAGGGGGTTGCTGTGATCGTTCGTATAGCCAAAGGCCGGAAGCAGCTGTGCTCCACAACACATCGTCAGGCTCTTGCTCACCACACGCGACAGTCACGCTCACGATTGATCCAGGTGTTGGTGATTCAGGTGTGGGCAGGGTTCAACCATTGCCGCCAGACTCTGGCACATGTTGCATGGGACCGATAGGTTCAGTGACAAATCCTGCAGCACGGTGACATCTCCCCGCGGCATTCCCACCTCAAGGGCCTACTGGGAACTGAAAGCCGAACAGATGCTGAACCGGGTGTTCAGCAGCGAAGCAGCAATCGTGGTCGAGGTGGTCGAGCCCGACGCACCCCCTGCAGCGGCTGCCCCGACGGGACACACCCGGCACCTGCCGATCTGGGTCACCGCCGCGGCCTGCGCCACGGCCCTGGCGAGCGCAGCGGCCGCCATGCTGTGGAGCGGGCAGCAGCAGGCCCTTCGCCAGGAGCGCAACCTGATGCTGCTCGAGCGGATCCGGTCGCTGGGACCGGCCACGGCCCAGGCCCAACCCCAGGCCGACCCGGATGAGCACCTGCCGCCACCGCCCCAGGAGCCCTGGATGGAAGAACTGGCGCAGCTGCCCGCTGCCGGCGCCCCCCAGGCCACGGTGCTGAAGGTGCCCTTCACCCCGGCGATCGGCGCGGGGGCGCCGGCGGCCCCACCGCCACTGCCCAGCGAACCCGGCACCAACCTGCCGCTGCTGGTGGGTGTGGTGCAGAGCCAGGGCCGCAGCGCTTCGGCCATCTTTCAGATCGGCGGCAGCTCCACCAGTGCGGCTGTGGGCGAAAGCATCGCCGGCAGCGGCTGGCGGCTGCGCTCGGCCGCCGGCGACACGGCCGTGATCGAACGGGCCGGCCAGCAACGTCGGCTCAGCATCAGCGGCGGTTTCTGAAGCGGGGTTTCTAGGGTGTGGATCCTTATGGCCCGGAACCATGGGGCTCCAACCCGCCGCGCTGCTGGGTTCCCCAACGACGCTCTGGCGAGCACCGTTTCAGACCGTGGCCAGCGGATCGGCAGGTTTTGCGCTCAATGGCGCCTGGCGCCTGCTGCTGCTCGGCGATGGCAGCCCCACCCGCCACCTCGAACTGCTGAGCGGCCTGCCCCTGGAGGTGGACGTGATCGCCATGGCCGCCGAACCGGCTGACCAACCCGGCGCCCCCGTCGAAATCAACGAACTCCAAGGACCCTTGCTGCGGCGCCAGGTCTGGCTGCGCTGCGGCGACATGACGCTGGCCTGGGCCGAGAGCTGGTGGAACCAGGCCGCAGCCGAGCGCCATCTGCAACAGCGCGACCAACCGATCTGGCGCAGCCTCACGGTCGACCGTGCCGAGCTGTTTCGCGAAGTCGACGGCCTGGCCCAGGTCGAGGCCGACTGGCTCGAACAACGCTTTGGTCGGACCGGCCCCTACTGGAGCCGGAATTACCGCTTCTTTCGCAACGGCCAGCCCCTGACGGTGATCCGCGAAGTGTTTTCACCGCAGCTGGAACGCTGGCTGGGGCCGGCCGTCGCCGACGGGGCTCCTGATGACAGATTGCAACAAGTGTCACGTGTTGCTGCAAATAGCACTTGACAGATTGACGCCTTATGGGTGCTGACCATGCTGGGATCACTTCATCCTCCCGGCCATGGCTCAGCGTCAACAGGGCCACCACCCGCCCGGCAGACCCGTGCAGCAGGTTCAACTCTGGGCCGACCTGCTGACCGATCTTGACCAGGGCGAACCCGCCATCAGCACCAGCGCCAGAGAGATGGCCGAAGACGTGCCCCCGATGCTGCGCAAGGCCGTCAACAAGGAACTCGAGCGTCGCGGCTGCCGCTTCCGCATCAGCGCCTGAGCCCAGTGCCGGGCTCAGCGCCTGCGGGTGGAGCGGGGCAGGGGCCGGACCGGGATCGCCGCGGCCGCGGGGTCACGGTCACCCTGGGGCGGCTGGGGTGACTCGCGCTGCCAGCGGCTCACGCTGAAGCTCTCGTCGTCGGGCCAGGCCCCATCGTCGTCAATGCGCTTGTCAGGTGACGCAGGGCCGGGCCTTGGGACCATGCTGCGGCCAGCGGAGCCATCCCGACGCGAGATGGCCTCCAGCGGACGACGGCGACCCACGCCCATGGGCCGCGTCTGCAGGCCCAGGTCCGCTTCGGGTCTGCGTTGGGACGCCTGCCAGGGCTCACGCCAGTCGTCGTCGCCCTCGTCGTCGAGCAGCCACTCCAGCTTGTTCTGGGCCCAGCGGCCCAGCTCACCAGGGTTCAGGCGCGGACGAGAGCGCCTGGACCCGGGCCGCGCACCCGAGACCCCATCCACCAATTGGCGCCCGGCTTCGACCCAGCGGTCGAGACGTTGCTCCAGGCCCTCGTCACCACTGCGTGCCATCGGACCAGGTTAACGGCGATGCATCCGGGGCCAACGCTCGAGTAACAGACCGAGCACGGCGATGCCCAGGCCGGCGAACTGCAGAGTCCACAAGAAGACGTCCATGGCCGCAGCGGGTCTGAGGCGACCCTAGGGCGTGGCGGCCAAGGGTCATCCGGCCGCTTCGCATGCGAGCCGTTCGAACTCGAGCAAACAGCTGGCATGCCAGCGCCCGGCATGCAGTGCCTGACAGCACTGACGGCAGGCCAGACCCCGCACCCGGCGTCGGTAGGGGGCGCTGCTACCGCAGCGGGGGCAGCGGGCCAACCACCGTGGCGCAGCCGCAGCGTCCGCACCCGGCAGCGGATAGCTGTGGCGCAGCCGCACCACAAAACCGTTCTGGGCGGCATTGATGCAAGCCATACGGGCGCGGAAGCAGGGGCCGTGCACCTCACGCCGTTGCAGCACCCGATCGATCCAGGCGTGAATCATCTCGTGACAGAGCGTGCTGAGCAGGGCCTCCCGGGGCAGGGGCTCCAGCAGCGGCCGCGACAGCACGATTTCGCAACGATCGGGACCCCGGCGATACAACCCGGCCGTGCGGGTCATGCGGCCATCGCTCCAGCGCAGGCTCACCAGTGCATGTCCAGCCGGAGCCAACGTGCCCTCGAAATGCTCCCGGTCAAGCCGGTGGAACAGGGGCAGCAGGGGCTCGATCGGCATCGAGGCTCGGGCGCGCGGCCCATTGTGACCCCCTGTCGTTCAGACTCGTGGCCCTGAACCGAACCGACCGTCCATGGACTGGGCCCTGACCCGTGAGATCGGCACCAAGGCCCTGCTGGCCGGAGCCGGGGCGCTGCTGTTGTACTGGACGATCAGTGCGGTGAAGCTGGTGCTCAGTGCCCGCGGCATCAACCCACTGATCAAGCAGTTCTTCAACCAGATCGCCAGCGGCCAGGTCGACGGCGCCTACCTGCTGACCACCAAGAACTACCGGTCCCATGTCAACCGCAGCCAGTTCATTCGCTTTCTGGCGGGCCTGCAGCTCAACCGCTACCGCAATCTCAAGTCGGGACGCCCCCGTATCGAGGACGGCGTGATCGTGCTGACGATCAAACTCAAGAGCGAGGGCAACGACGAGATGCCGCTCGACTTCACGTTCATCAAAGTCGAGGAGCAGTGGCGCGTCGACCGCATCACCAAGCTGGCCGCCGGCTGAGCCCGCCCCGTACCGCGTCGGCCCAACCTGACAGCCCCCCGGGCAGGGACGGCTGGTGCGGGCCCCAACCTTGTAGCGACAATGTCTAGACCTGGCCTTCAACCTGGCGATCCGAGCCCGGCAGCCGGCGACACCGCAGACAATCCCGCAGGTGACGCCGCAGGTAACGCCGGGCAGCGCGCCGGCGAGTTGAGGCGACTGCTCAACGCTGCCGCCCATGCCTATTACGTGCTGGATGCACCGGTCATGGAGGATCCGGTGTATGACCAGCTGTACCGCGAACTGCTCGATCTCGAGCAGGCCAACCCGGCGCTGATCAGCATCGACAGCCCCACCCAGCGCGTGGGCGGCACGCCCGCCGAGAGCTTTGCGAGCGTCGAACACCGGATCGGTCTGCTGAGCCTCGACAACGCCTTCAGCACCGACGAGCTGGAAGCCTGGTACGGCCGGCTGCTCAAGGTGCTCGACCGAGACCCTGCCCCAGGGGAGGCGCTGCCGGCCCTGCCCCTGGTGGCCGAACTCAAGATCGACGGCAATGCCCTGGCCCTGAGCTACGAGCACGGTGTGCTGGTGCGGGCTGCCACCCGCGGCGATGGCGAACGGGGCGAGGAGATCACCGCCAACGTGCGCACCATTGCCAGCGTGCCGCTGCGGCTGCAGCTGGAGTCCCCTCCCCCCTGGGTGGAGGTGCGCGGCGAGGCGCTGATCCCGGATGGCACCTTCGCCGCGATCAACGACGAGCGCCAGGCCCGGGGCGAGCCCCTGTTCGCCAACCCCCGCAACGCCTGCGCCGGCACCCTGCGCCAGCTCGACCCCAGGGTCGTGGCCGCGCGCCGGCTCGATTTCTTTGCCTACACCCTGCATTTGCCCGATGGCTGGCAGGGGCGGCCGACCAGCCAGTGGAAGTCGCTTCAATGGTTGGCGGCGGCCGGATTCAGGGTGAATCCCAACGCCGAGCTCTGCCCCGACCTGGCGGCGGTGGAGGCCTTCTTTGCCCACTGGGACTCGGGCCGACGCACGCTGCCGTATGCCACCGACGGGGTGGTGGTGAAGCTTGATGACCTGCGCCTGCAGGCCGATGCCGGCTTCACCCAGAAAGCCCCACGCTGGGCGATCGCCCTCAAGTATGCCGCCGAAGAGGCCCCGAGTCGGTTGCTGCGGCTGAGCTGCCAGGTGGGCCGCACGGGGGTGGTGACACCCGTGGCCGAATTTGAACCGGTGTCTCTGGCCGGCACCACCGTAAGCCGCGCCACCCTGCACAACGCCGACCGCCTGGCCGAGCTCGACCTGCACACGGGCGACACGATCGTGGTGCGCAAGGCCGGCGAGATCATTCCGGAGGTGGTGCGGGTGCTGACGGAGCTGCGCCCCGTAGCTGCGGCCCGCCTGGAGCTGCCCCACGCCTGCCCCGAATGCGGCTCTGAGCTGGTGCGTGAAGAGGGCGAGGCCGCTACCCGCTGCGTCAACAGCAGCTGCCCGGCGATTCTGCGGGGCTCCCTGCGCCACTGGGTCAGCAAGGGGGCCCTCGATGTCGACGGGCTGGGCAGCAAGCTGATCGAGCAGTTGGTGGATCGGGGGCTGGTGCGCTCGATCGCCGATCTCTATCGGCTGGATGCGGCCCTGCTGGCCAGCCTGGAGCGCATGGGCAGCACCAGTGCGGCCAACCTCACCGCAGCCCTCGCAGCCTCCAAGGCCCAGCCCTGGCATCGCCAGCTCTATGGCCTGGGCATTCACCATGTGGGCGAGGTGAATGCCAGGGCCCTGGCCCGCGCCTTTGCCTCGATGGCAGCCCTGGCCAGCGCTGCCGCCGAGAGCCCTGACAGCCTCACCGCGGTGGAGGGCATCGGCCCGACCATCGCCGAATCGCTGCAGCAGTGGCTGGCCACCAGCGCCAACCAAGCGCTGCTCGAAGCCCTTGAGGCAGTGGGCTTCAGCCTGGCGGCCAGCCCCGCCGAGCAGAGCCAGGCAGACCCCACCGGCCCCACGCCCCTGGCCGGGCTTACCCTTGTGCTGACCGGCACCCTGCCCAACCTGAGCCGCAGCCAGGCCGCCGCACGCATCCAAGCGGCAGGCGGCAGGATGAGCGGCTCGGTCAGCAACAAGACGAGCTACGTGGTGGCCGGGGCCGAAGCCGGCAGCAAACTCAGCAAGGCCGTAAGCCTGGGGGTACCGGTGCTCGATGAAGCCGGTCTGCTGGCCCTGCTGGCTGAAGCCTGAACGGACCAGCGGGCGGCGGATTCAACGCAGGCTCAGCGGCGCCCGGGACGGTTGACCGGCCCGCCGGCATTGGGGCCGACGCCTGGGCCCGCTGCCGGGCGGACGCCGACACCGGGGGCGCCGGCACCCACCCCAGGGGTCACCCCCACACCAGGAGCGCCGGCACCCACCCCAGGCCGGCCCATACAGCCCACCGGCAGACCGGGCGAGGTGCAGTAGACCACCGGGCCGGCCATGGCAGGCCTGAGAGCCTCTGCCGCCAACAGAACGCCGCAGCAGGAGCCGGCCAGTGCGGTGGACAGCAACAGACGTGGGGCCATGGGGGCAGCGCATGGAAGCCCCACCATCCTGACGGACCCCGGCGGCAGCGGCCAGGCTGCGCCAGGCTGGTGGTCGCTGGCAACGACGCGGTGCCGAACCCCAGGGCGTTTCGCTGGATCAAGACCGACTGCGGCCGTGCGCTCTACACCGAACTGGCCGGCCGGCCAGGCCTGGTGGCACAGCTGCGCCTGGGCTGGTTCGTGCTGATCGCAGCACTGCGCGACTGGCGACTGCCCAACCCCGATCAGGGCTGAGGCGGCTCCTCCAGGGCCTGGCGGGCAGCGTTGCCCACCAGAACCACCACCACCACCGTGGCGACGACGCCCAGCACCCGCAGGGCCCAGGTGGCCGGATCCGCGCGCCCTGACAGCACCGCCCCGAAGCGGGCCACATCACCGGCCAGGGCCCCGAGAGCGCAGAACAGCACCGTGCCGGGGAGGATCCCGATCAGCCCGAGCGTGTAATCGCGCAGGCTCACCTGGGAGAGGCCATAGGCCAGGTTGAGCAACGAGAAGGGAAACGCCGGCGACAGGCGGGTGAGCAGGACCAGCTTGAGGCCCTCGCGACTCACAGCCCCCTCGATGGCCTGCAGCCGGGGAGCCCGCTGCAACTGGCGTCGCGCCCAGTCCCGCAGCCAGGAGCGGCCCAGCAGAAAGACCACCTCGGCCCCCAGGCAGGCCCCCACGAACACCACCACACTGCCCCAGGCCGTGCCGTAGATGGCGCCAGCCAGCATCGAGGCCCACACCCCTGGTAGCAGCAGCGTCACCCAGAGGGCATACAGCGGCACAAAGGCGATGGCGCCCAGGGGAGACGCCAGCGCCTCCACAACCGCATCCAGAGGGGGCAGGCCGGCCATCGGCGCAGGGGCGCAGGGGAACTCGGACCGACGCTACCGAGAGTGCGGGCACCCACTCAGCTGGAGGCCGAGGTGTAGTGGCGCAGGGCAAACCGCCAGAAAGCCCTGCTAGCTGCAAAGCTCAGGACCGCCATCAACAGCGCGGCACCCAGCCAGGGGGCCGTGGCCCGGCCCAGGATCGCTTCGGCCGGCACCGTGGTTAGAAAGGCCACTGGCAACACCACGGTGAACAGCAGCCGCAACGCCGGCGGGTAGGCCGCGATCGGGAAACGACCAGCGGTCAGAGCAGCCCGCAGCACCTCGGTGGCATTCCAGGTCTTGACAAACCAGATGCTTGTGGCGGCCAGCAGAAACCACAGCGCATAGAGGATCACCACCCCCGTGAGCAGGGTCAGCAGGGCCAGCGCCAGCTGCAGCGGCCCTGCTGACCCACCGGCCCGGGGTGCCGCCCAGACGACCAACCCCAGACCCAGCAGCAGCTCGCTGAGACCCGCCGGCGAAAGGGTGCGCAGCGACAGCCAGAACTGGCTGTCGATCGGTTTGAGCAGCACAAAATCGAGGGTGCCCTCGCGCACATGGCTGACGATCGCCCCAAGGTTTGGCCGCAGCCAGGTGGTCGCCACGCCATCGAGCAGGGTGTAGACCCCCTGCACCACCAGCGCCTGTTGCCAGCTCCAGCCTCCCAGACTGCCGGATTGCCGGAAGAACAACGACAGGATGAACAGGCTGCCGGCCAGGTTGGCCGCTGCGGCCAGCAGCTCGATCAGCACGTTGAGCTGGTACTCGAGCTGGCCGGCGATGGCCGTGCCCCAGAAGCGGCGCAGCGTCAGCAGGTAGCGCCGCATCAGGCCCCCATGGCGGTGTAGCGCCGCACCCCGGCGCGCCACAGCAGCAGCACCGCCGGCAGCAACAGGGCGATCCAGGCCAGCTGGGCGCCAAACCCGGCGGCGGCATCCACCGGAAGGCCCGCCAGCAGGCGAGCTGGAAAGTTGATCAACCAGGGGAAGGGCGTCCACTGGGCCATGGCCCGCACCCCTGGCGGAAAGGCCGCCAGCGGTGCCAGCAGGCCCGAGAGAAAGAGGTACGGAACAAACAGCAGGCGCTCGAGAGCACTGGCCTTTTCGCTCCAGAAGCACAGCGCCGCGATCAGGCTCTGCAGCAAAAAGCTGATCGCAAAGGCACCCAGGGTGGCCAGCCAGGCCAGGAACAACCCTCCTGGCGAGGGAAGCCAGAAGGCGCCGGGATTGAGCACAAAGAACAGGGCGGCGATCGCCGCCGCAAAGGGCAGGCGCGTCAGCTGTTCCGCCAGATGGGCGGCCAGGTAGCGCCACAAGGGGTGCAGGGGCTGCAGCAGATAGGGCGAGAGCCGGCCCAGCAGGGCATCTTCTTCAAAGGCGAAGACCACCCACACCACCGAAAACTGGCGCACGAGATAGGCGCTGAGGAAATAGCGATCGAGCCCTCCGGACCCCAGACCCAGGTGTGCCCCAGCCGGAGCCTGACGCCACAGGGCCAGCATGATGAAGGGCAGCAGACCCGACAGCGCCCACAGGGCGATCTCGGCCCGGTACTCGAGCATCAGGGCGTACTGGCTGCCCAGCAGGGCCCGGGCGACACGCCGCATTCAGCGCACCTGCACCCCTTTCCAGAACGCCACCCGCCCCTTGATCTGGGCGGCAGCGTCCTTGGGCTCCGGATAGAACCAGGCGGCGTTGGCATTCACCTGGCCATCGACGACCACGTCGTAGTAGTGGGCTTCGCCTTTCCAACCGCAGACACTGCGATGGTCTGACGGACGAAAGCAACCCTCGACGAGGGCATCAGGGGGGAAGTAGGCATTGCCCTCAACGGTGACGATGTCATCGCTGCTGGCGATCACACTGCCGTTCCAGTGGGCTTCGGTGGCCATGGCTGCCAAGGTCAGAAACGTCTGAATCAACCTATTCGCCGCGGCCTTCAGCCAGCGCTTGGGGCCGACGGCTGGTCGCGGAACAGCCCCCCGATCAGCTCTTCAATGGGCGGATCGCTCACCTCCAGATCCAGAACCTCAAAGCGGGCCAGCAGCTGGGCCACCACAGCCGTCAGACGGTCGCGGGGCACCAGCAGGCTGGCGGCACGACCCTCGAGGCACTCCAGTTCACCAAAGGGGGCGAGGGCCTCGGAGGTCGGGGGTTCGGCCAGCTCCAGGCGCACCTGCCGGCAGGGGGCCAGCCGGGCGGCCAGCTGCTCCAGCGGCCCATCGTGGAACAGCGCACCCTGGTGAATCAGCAGCACCCGCGGGCACAGGGCAGTGATGTCGGCCATGTAATGGCTGGTGAGCAGCACGGTGGCACCGGTGCGGCGGTTGTACTCGGCCAGAAAACCGCGCACCCGCGCCTGGGCGTTGACATCGAGGCCCAGGGTGGGTTCATCGAGAAACAGCACCGATGGCTGATGCAGCAGGGCCGCCAGCAGTTCGGCCTTCATGCGCTGGCCCAGCGACAGCTTGCGCACCGGACGGGTGAGCTCCTCGCCCAGTTCGAGCATCTGGGCCAGCGCATCGATGCGCCGCTGGGCCTCGCTGTCGCTGAGGCCGTAGACCGCGGCATTGACCCGCAGCGAATCCAGCGGTGGCAGATCCCAGATGAGCTGCTGCTTCTGCCCCATCACCAGGGTGATCTGCTGCAGAAAGGCCCGCTGCCGCCGCCGGGGCTCGAACCCCGCCACCCGCACCAGGCCGGCGCTGGGGTGAATCAGCCCGCACAGCATCTTGAGGGTCGTGGTCTTGCCGGCGCCGTTGGCTCCGAGAAATCCCACCATCTCGCCCGGGTCGATCGCAAAGCTCAGACCTCGCACCGCCGCCACCTCGCGGCTGCGGCGGTGCACGAAATGGCGCAGGGTGCCAGCCAGGCCGGGCTGTTTGGCGGCTACCCGGTAGGTCTTGCTGAGTCCTTCGACCTCGATCATCGGCACAGGGGCGGTCACAACCCCGCTCAATCCAGATCGGCCAGCCGCTGACGGGCCAGCAGGGCCTGAGCCTCGGCCTCGGCCAGGTTGGCCCGGCACTCGGCCACCACCTCGGGCGGCGCCTTGTCGGCGAAGTTCGGGTTCGCCAGTCGGCCCGCCAGACCCTTGATCTCCTTGTCGGCCTTGGCAATGTCCTTGTCGAGGCGGGCGCGCAGGGCGTCGAGATCCACCAGGCCCTCGATCGGCAACAGCACCTGCAGCTCGCCGCTGACCCCGGCCAGGGCGCGCTGCCTGCTGCCCTGCTGGGCGCTCAGCACGTCGACCCGTTCGGCGCGGGTGAGCGCGGTGATGTCGGCGGTGGCGGCCGTCAACAGCGCCGCCAGCGTGGGGCGCCCCGTGACGAACTGCACCGGTGCGCTCTGCGACGGCTTGAGACCGGCCACGGCCCGCAGGTTGCGCACCACCCGGATCGCTTCGATCAGCTCGGCAAACGACGACTCCAGCACGTCGTCGAGGGCTGCAACGTCGAGAACCGGCCAGCGCTGCAGGGATAGGAACGTCTCCACAGGCTGCCCCGTCAGGCCATGCCAGAGCTCTTCGCTCAGATGCGGCATCAGTGGATGCAGCATCAGCAGCAACTCCTGCAGGACTTTGGCCAGCACCTGCCGGGCGGTGCGTTGATCGACCAAGGCATCGGGGCTGGGGTTCTCACCGGGGTTCAGCCGCCGCTTGATCAGCTCGACATACCAGTCGCAGACCTCATTCCAGGCGAACTCATAGAGGCCTTTGGCGGCCTCACCCAGGCCATAGCTGGCGTAGCGCTCGGCGGTTTCGCGGTTGACCCTGGCCAAGCGTGACAGGATCCAACGGTCGGCCAGTTGCAGGTGCGCCGGCTCGGGCTGCCCCAGCGACGCCGGGGTTTCGCCACCCAGGTTCATCAAGGCGAATCGGGTGACGTTCCAGAGTTTGTTGGCGAAGTTGCGCGAGGCCTCAACGGTCGCTGAAGTGTCGCTCGTGCGGTCGTAATCGAGGCGGATATCCTGACCGGCGCCGGCCACCTCGCGCACCAGGGCGAACCGCAGCGCATCGGCGCCATAGCGCTCGATCAGCAGCAGCGGGTCGATGCCATTGCCCGCTGACTTGCTCATCTTGCGGTTGTTCTCATCGCGCACCAGGCCGTGGATGTAGACGTCCCTGAAGGGGATCCACGCCGCCGGGTTGCCATCACGGCTGCCATCAGGGCTGCCATCGCCAGCCAGGCCATCGCCCATCAGAGCGCCGGCCATCATCGTCATGCGGGCCACCCAGAAAAAGATGATGTCGAAGCCCGTCACCAGCACGCTGGTGGGGTACCAGCGCTCCAGATCGGCGGCATCGGCGTCGGGCCAGCCCAGGGTCGAAAACGGCCACAGCCCACTGGAGAACCAGGTGTCAAGGGCGTCAGGGTCCTGCTCAAGCACCAACGGGTGGGCGTGGGTGCCGCAACCAAACTGCTGCTCAGCCTTGGCACGGGCCTCAAGCTCATCGCGGGCCACCACATAAGGCGTGCTGTCGGTGATCAGGCCGCCGGTCTCGCTCACCACGAACCAGGCCGGGATGCGGTGCCCCCACCACAGCTGGCGGCTGATGCACCAGTCGCGAATGTCGGTGAGCCAATCGCGGTAGACCTTGGCCCAGCGCTCGGGCACGAAGCGGGGATTGGCACCTGTCGCAGCGTCCAGCGCCTCGCGGCAGCGGGCCGCCAGCGGCTCGGTCTTCACAAACCACTGGGTCGAAAGCAGCGGTTCCACCGGCACCTTGCCCCGGTCAGAAAAGGGCACGCTGTGGCGGTAGGGCTCGACCTTGACCAGGTAGCCCTCGGCTTCCATGGCGGCCACCACGGCCTGGCGGGCATCAAAGCGATCGAGGCCGGCGAAGCGACCGGCGGCTTCGTTCATCGTGCCGTCCTTGGCCATCACCGTGATCAACGGCAGGTCGTGGCGCTGGCCGATCGCAAAGTCGTTCGGGTCATGGGCGGGGGTGACCTTGACGCAGCCTGTGCCGAACTCGGCATCGACATGGTCATCGGCCACGATCGGGATCTGGCGCCCCACCAGCGGCAGGGTCAGGGTCTGGCCCACCAGGTGGGCATAGCGCGGGTCCCTGGGGTTGACCGCCACCGCCGTGTCGCCCAGCAGGGTCTCGGGCCGGGTGGTGGCCACCTCCAGGTGGGTGCGGCCACTGGATGCTGCAGCCGCGGAGCCGCCGCTCAGTGGATAGCGAAAGTGCCAGAGGTGGCCGTCCACCTCCTTCATCTCGACCTCCAGGTCACTGACCGCCGAGCCCGAGGCGGGGCACCAGTTGACCAGGTATTCACCGCGGTAGATGAGTCCCTGCTCATGCAGGCGGTTGAAGGCCTCGACCACCGCGGCGCTGCAGCCGGCGTCGAGGGTGAAGCGTTCGCGCTGCCAATCGACCGAGTAGCCAAGGCGCCGCAGCTGGCCGACGATCGTGCCGCCGCTTTCGGCCTTCCAGGCCCAGGCTTTCTCGAGGAAAGCCTCGCGGCCCAGGTCCTCCTTGCGTTGCCCCGCGGCCTTGAGCTGCTTCTCGAGAATGGTCTGCACCGCGATCGAGGCGTGGTCGGTGCCAGGCAGACACAGCACGTTGTTGCCGGCCAGCCGCCGGTAGCGCACGATCGTGTCGATCAGGGCCGTGTTGAAGGCGTGGCCCATGTGCAGGCTGCCGGTCACGTTCGGCGGCGGAATCACCACCGCAAACGGTTCGCCGGGGGCGGCCGGGTCGGGGTGAAAGGCTCCGCATGTTTCCCAGGCCTGCTGCCAGCGGCTCTCGGTGCCCGCCGGGTCGTAGGTCTTTGCCAGGGCGGCTTCGCGGGCAGACACAGCCTCGGTCACGGCAGCAGTCACGGGCAATCGGACCATGGTCGCAAAACGGCGCAGGGTTGCAGGGATGGCGGCGGCGTGGCTAAGGCGAGACCATCACGCCGTCCCCCCCCCCGACGAGGCACCCTTTGCGAATCGACCGCCATCAGCTCCAGACGATCCGCAACCGGCACCTCGGATACCGCATCACGCTCATCTATGAGCTGCTGCTGCTGCTGTTGGCGCCATTGGCGCAGCTGTTCAGTCCGCTGCTGTCGGTGCTGCTGATTGGCCTGGCCATGGTGCTGATGGGGTTCATGAACCGGTTCAGTCGCACGCCGCGATCGATGCCGGTGATCCCGCTCCTTGGCTGCACGGCCATTGGTCTGGAACTGATCTGGGGGACTGCACTAACCTGCAATCCGTCCGTGGGACGGATGATCACACTGCCCCATGTGGTGATCTGGCTGTTGTTCCTGCTGCTGGTTGTGATTCGCGGGGTGCGGACTCTGATCCGCGAGCCCTTCATCACGATGTCGGTTCTGCAAGGGGCCACCGCTGGTTATCTGACCCTGGGCATCACCGGTGGGGTGATGCTCACCGCCCTATGGGTGCTGCAACCGTCAGCGTTTGTGGCGTCGGCCCTGCCACCGCACATCAGCAGCGGCAGTCCGAGTGGATCGGTGGCCGCCGCGATGCTGGCGGCATCATTCGGGCTGCTGACCACCATTGGCACAGACGTGCTGACCTCCAGCAACGTGACCGGCAAGCTTTTGGCGGCCCTGATCACCATTGCAGGCCAGCTTTACATCGCCATCCTGATTGGCCTAATTCTGGGACGCGTCCACAGACGCCTTGTCTGACCGGTATCAACGGCCACGATCAGGCGCGGCGCAGGCCAGCCAGATAGCGGCTGTGAACCGCCCTTGACCAGTAGATGGCCAAGGGAATCAAGACAACTTCGTTGAGTACCAAGGACCGCACCGAGCCAGCCAGTTGTGCGCCACCGACGCCAGCGAGGGTCAACCCACCCAGGCCACCTCTGACAACAGCGACCCAGAGCAGGACACGCAACCAGGTCAAAGCCGGCAACGATCTGCGTCGGGCTACGACAACCATGGCCATGGCTGTGGCAACAGCGATGCCCAGCCCCGCAGCTGTCAACCAGAGCGACAGCTGCGAACCCTTTATCAGCTCAGAGTTCAGATCCGATCCGAGCACAGCCAGGGCGAAGGCCTGATGCACAAAGACAATTCGGGTCAAAACGTTGAAACCCCGAGGCTTTGACAGATGCTGTTCACCGTTCTCGGTCAAGGCGGCGCAACGTGGATGTGCCACGGTAGGCCTGAATCTCGACAGGTCACCGGCATTGATCCAGCCGGTGGCAATCGGCCGCGGTCGGCTTCTTCATGGTGATCCTGCCAGTGAAACTCGGTGCCGCCATCGGGAAGAGAATTGCAATACAGGATCCAGGCCACCACGCGGGCCTGGGGTTCTGTGGCCTCGGCGCTGAGGGTCCAATCACAGTGAGACTGACAAAAAACCCTCCCCTGGGGGCCAAATGCCATAGCGGGCGATCAATTGCAGGGTGCGCCCCGGCTCCAGGGAATGGCAACCGCGTCCTCGAGCCGCCGCCAGCAGCCCGGATCAGCCGGCACCAGAGCATCCAGCTGCACCTGCTGCATGGCCTGGCTGATCCGCTCGCTGTTGAGCACCGCGTCAGCAGGACCCAGGGGCAGCACGAGCACCCGGGGCTCGGCCGGATCGGCCAGCAGCCGCAGCTCGAGATGCTCGAGCTCCCGCTCGAAGAACAGACGCCGCAGCCGACCGCTCTGCACGCTGCCGAGGGCCTCGGCAAAGGTCCTGAGGCTGGATTCGTCGCCGCTGCAGCCGCAGTTGAGGGCCAGCCAGATCAGCAGCTTGGCCCAGCTTTCGGCGCTCCAGAGCGGTTGAAAACTCTGACGGTGGGACCGCACCAGTTCGGCCAGGGCAAAGTCCACCAGCGTGGCCTGCAAGGACAGGGCGTCCGGGTTTGATGGGGGCATGCTCCCATCTTCCCCACCGGCCGGCAGACTGCGAGGAGATGCGCCTGCCGCTGCCATGGCCCTGGACCTCAACGACCCGGATCTGGAATTCGCCGATCTGGTCACCGCTTACCAGAGCTGGGTGATGGCGGTGATCAATGACGAAAAACTCGGTGGTGAAGCGATGCTCACCGACGACATCGTCGATGATGCCCTCAATGCCATGCGCTTTCTGCCTGATGTGGTGACCAGTGCGATTGAAACCACCCTGGCGCGGGTCTACGACGTCGATGCCGATGAACTGGCCACGCTTCTGTATCCCGAAAACTGAGGTCCTTGCTGCCACGTTGCTGCTGGTGTTGAGCGGCTGCCAGCCTCGACAGTCCGTCAACCATGGTCGCGCCAACGTGCAGGAGGGCGAGAACGCTGTCCTCTACGTTTACGTCGGGGTTGAGGACGATAGCTATGACCTCAATGGTTATCGCCGCAATTTCAACCTGACTTTCAAGGCGATTGAGCAGCAGTTTCGCCAGGTCAATCCCCGCACCCACTTTGTGGTGCAGTTGTACCGCGAAAGCGCCCTGCTCACCGAGCTGTCACAGCGCAATGCCAGCGGCCTGGGCCCCGACCTGCTGCTGATCTCCAATCACACGGCCTTGAAGTTGGCTCAGGCAGGGTTGACCCGTTCGCCCCACCTGACGCCCGAACTGCGGCGCGTGATTGATCCAGCCACCCTCCGACGGGCCAGACTGCACAATCAGAACCGCCTGGCCAGCCTTCCGGTGGCCCAAAAGGCTCAGCTGGCCTGCTTCAACAGAACCCGCCTGCAGCGGGTGCCAACGACGGTGCAGGAGCTGCTGACGATCAGCGCCAGCGGCGACAGCGTGGGCATGGAGGTCTTTCCTCCGGGCATTTTCTGGAGTGCGGGCGCCCTGGGTGCCATCGACGCCTTGCAGCAGGCCCTAGCAGGACGCCCCCTGAACCCTGAGCAGCAACAGGCCCTGGTGCGCTGGACCCGTTGGCTGCAGGATGCCAACATCCAACAGAAAGTGACCTTCTACAACAGTCAGAACGGCCTCCTCGAAGGCCTGTCGAATGGGTCGCTCGACTGGATCAGCTGCCACAGCACCGATCTGCTGAGGCTGCAACAGAAACTTGGATCCAAACTGGGGGTCGCTCCCCTGCCCGACGGGCCCGACGGCCAGGCCAGCCCGATCAGCGAACTGACGGTGCTGGCCCTGGGGGTCAATTCGAGCCCCGGCCAGCGCAAGGCCGCAGAAGCCTTCGCTCACTTTGTCTTGAACCCCCTGGTGCAGCGAAGCATCACGGTCAGCCTCAAAGAGGTGCTCCCGGTCAATCGCTTTGTCAACGTGCCTGCCGAAAGCTCCATGGTGCTCCAAGCCATGCTGCGGGCCCAGCAGCAATCGAGCCAGAGCGAAACCATCGCTTCGCTGATTCGCCTCAACGACCAACGAATGCTCAAGGCCCAGGGACTGATCACCCGGTTGGTGTTCGGTGAAAGCACCCCGGAGGCCACGGCTCAGGACCTGATCCGCACCCTTCAGACGCAGCCATGAACGCCTGGAGCATCGAACTGATGGGCTGGCTGGGCTATCTGCAGCGTCCGGCCGTGGTGCTGCAGCTGCTGGGTGTGATCGCGGCGTTACTGGCCAGCGAGCTGCTGCAACGCCATGGGCTGGGCGGCTGCTCACCGCGGCTGCGGACCCTGGTAAAGCTGTGGTTGTCACCACTGTTGATGGCGCTGTGGGCAGGCCTGCTCACCGCCACCGGCCAGTTGCATGGGCTGGTGCTGTTCCTGCTGTGGTGGCGCTGCGGCTGGTCGGTGTTGGTTCTGCTCCACCCGTTACTGGGACGGGTGCTGGATCCGGAGCAGCGCTACGACCTGGAAACCCGGCTGCTTCGCCCGGTGTTTCTGGTTACCGGTGCCATTGCCCTGATCAATCAGCTGGACACATTCGACGACGTGGCGTCCATCCCCGTCGGCGAGGCGTTCGACATCGAGATCACGCTGGGCAAGCTGTTCATCAGCCTCGCGATCTCCTATCTGGTGATCGTCGGCAGCGGGCTGCCGGCCGGGCTGCTGGCCCGTGGCATGCAACAGCTCCTGGGCATCAGTGACAGCAGCCGCAAGGCGATGGAACTGATCCTGCGTTATGTCGTGGTCGGCCTGGGGGTCCTGACGGTGACGATGCAAATCGGCGTCAATCCGACCGCGGTGATCGCCATCGCCGGCGGCCTGTCGGTGGGCCTCGGCTTTGGCATCAAAGAGATCTTCTCCAACTTCATCAGCGGCCTGTGGCTGCTGTTCGAGGGGTCGGTGCGGCCGGGCGAGGTGCTGATGATCGACGGCGACCCCTGCGAAGTGCGGCGGCTGGGGCTGCGGGCGACGGTGCTGTGGCGTGACCGCGACAACGCCGAGCTGTTGATTCCCAACCAGTCCTTCTTCACCCAGGATGCGACGACCTACACCGGCAGCGACCGGCTGCGCCGCAGCCAGGTGACCATCGCCGCGGCGCTGCAACACGATCCGGCCACGGTGATCGAGCTGCTGGAGCAGACCGCGGCGGCCGTACCGGGGGTTCTGGCAACGCCACCCCCCAAGGCGCTGTTGATCTCGTACGGCGACTGGGCCGTCAATTACGCCCTGCGCTTCTGGATCTCCAATCCGATGAACAACATCAGCAGCTGCAGCGCGGTCAACCAGGCGATCTGGACCGCGTTCAAAACCCATGGGATCGAGATCCCCTACCCCCAGCAGGTGGCCTACCTGGCTCGCAGCAGTGCTGCTGCAGCGACCGACAGTGAGCCGAGACGCTTCGGCGATGGAGAGACCGACCAGCCGAACTGATCGCCAGGTCGACCTGGCGATTGTGGGCGCGGGTGTGGCCGCCTGCAGCCTGGTGGCGGCCCTGCGACAGCGGTGCTGGGCAGGCTCGATCGTGCTGCTTGAAAGCGGCCGCGGCCCCGGGGGCAGGGCCGCCACCCGCCGCTCGCGCCACGATCCCGGCATGGCCATCAACCATGGGGCGCCACTGTTCAACACCCTGGCGCCTGAACTGCCCCCGTTGCTGAGCGCGCTGGCCCAGGAGGGCTGGATCGGCCCCTTCGACGGAGCGATCCTCAGCCTCAACGGTCAGGGCCGGATCGGCCCAGCGCTCCACGACGGGTTCTCCGACGGTGCCCTGTGGCAGGGGAATGGCGGCATGGATCAGCTGGCCACAGGGTTGCTGGCGCTGGCGGGCCGGCAGTCCGGCCCCACACTGCTGCGCGGTGGCACCTTGGTACGCGATCTGATCCCGATCGCAGCCGATGGGTTGGCGGGATGGCAGCTGCAGGCGCCCGATGGCACTGCGCTGGCACGGTGCCGCTGGCTGGTGCTCAGCGGCACGCTGCTGGCCCACCCGCGTTGCCGATCGATGCTGGGCTGGGACGCGGTACCGCTGCAACAGGCCGCCGCCCGCCTGGGCGATCGCCAACTGGATCAGGCTGTCACCGCACTCGCCGCCGTGCAGACAGGCGCCAGCAGCAACCTGCTGCTCAACCTGCCCCCCGAACTGAGCCCCATCTGGCAACGGCAGCTCTGGCGGCTGCTCCAGTTCACCCCTGAGGCCCAGCAGCGATGGGGCCTGCGGCGGGTGTCGCTGCAACCGCAGGCCGAGGAGCGCTGGGCCGTGGTGGCCGAATCCTCGACCGCCTTTGCCGAATGCCACCGCCATGTCCATGGCTCGCGCTCATCGGTCGCGCAGCTGCTGGGGGCACCGGCTGATCCCAAGGGCGAAGGCGCCGTCCTCCATGCCCTGGAGCAGGCCCTGCAGAACGCCCTGGGCCTGCCGACCGCAGGGGCCGAACGGCAACTGATGCGCTGGGGAGCCGCCTTTCCCCAGCCGCCCGGCCTGCCGGCGGCGCTGCAGCTCTGCCCCAGCAGTCGCATCGGTTTCTGTGGCGACGTCATGGCTTCAGCCGGATTCGGCCGCATCGAAGGGGCCGTCACCAGCGCCAGTGCTCTGGCCGAACAGCTGCTGCCGCTGCTTTGAAGTGCCCGGTGCCGGGTTCGAACCAGCGACATCCTGCTTGTAAGGCAGACAGCCAGCCCTCGCCATAACAGGGGTTTGGGCTGATTTTCCGCCTAGCGTGCGCAGATCTATGCGCACAGAGGGGGTGGCGAGGGTCGATCCGTGCCCAGGGAGCGATGTACCCCCTGGGGTCTACGGCTTCAGACCAGGCACCCCAATCACGGACTTTGCGACAAGCGATCAAGCAGCTGGCTGCAGTGCTTCACGAGTTCCGGCAGATCGGCCTGGATCGCGCCCCAGACGACCCGGTCGCTCACCTTGATGTACTCGTGGGTGAGCAGGTTCCGAAAGTCGATGATCTGCCTGCCCTCCGGGATGGCAGCGAAAAGCTCAGGATCCCGTTGCGCGATCACCCGGAGCGCCTCGCCGATGATCGTGAACTCCCGCTCCACGGCCGAACGAATCAGACGAGTGCTGGTGTAAGTGGCTTCGTCAATGGCGCCGGTGGCCTCCTGGATGGCTGCCGCCGCCTCCAGGATGTCGCTTAGGTAGGCGCTGGGATCACGCGGCGGCATAGATCTCGCGCTTGCTGGCTTCGATCGACTGCCGGATGTAGGGGTTGCGCACGGCATCCTCCATAACCAGGTCAACCCGAGAGGCCAGGCTCTGCCGGAGATCGTTGAGCAACGCGAAGTAGGTCTTGTAAAGGCTGGAGGCGTCTAGCGGCTGGAACTCCACCAGCAGGTCGATGTCGCTCTCCCCTGGCCGGTAGTCGGCCCGCAGCACCGACCCAAAGGCATGCAGGCGTGCCACGTGGTGGCGCTTGCAGGCAGCGGCGATGGCGTCGAGCTCGGGCTGGGCAAGGGAAACGCTCATAAACCCCATTGTGCTCCGATCTACAGGGCAGCGACCAGCCGTTGGTCGCCGCCCCGGAGCTTTCCCGCCAGGCCAAGCCGCTGCAGGATCCTTCCCACCTGAGCGGGGGCCAAGGGCTTGCCAGTGCTGCTGACCTTGCCCGCCCCGGCAAGAGCCTGATCCATCGCCCGGTGGCTCATACCTGCGGCCACCATCGGCGCCGTGGGTGCCTGCCTTAACCAGTACGCACACGTTCGCACAGGCGCCATATCAAGCGTGATCACATCGCATCAAGCGTCTCAGAGCATTCTCCGAGAACACTTGGCAGCACTGGGAAAAAGTCGATGCCCGGTGCCGGGTTCGAACCAGCGACATCCTGCTTGTAAGGCAGGCGCTCTACCGCTGAGCTAACCGGGCGGCGATGCCATTCTGCCGGCTGGGGCGCCACACTCAGGCGAGCCGCAGCGGCAAGCTGGCCAGTGGACGCGCCCACGACCGTGCCACCTGGGTTCTGGCGCTGCCCTTCGGCGTCCTGGTGTGGCCCTGGCTGGGGCTGGTCGGTGCGGCGGTGGCGACGGGCTGCTTTCTGGCTGGCGGCCTGCTGCTCTCGCCCGATCTCGACACCCGTTCCAACGCCACCCGTCGCTGGGGACCGCTGCGGCTGCTGTGGTGGCCCTACCGCCGCGGACTTTCGCATCGCTCGCTGATCTCGCACACACCGCTGATCGGCACCACCGGCCGCCTGCTGTATCTGAGCTTGGTGCTGCTGGGTCTGTGCCTGATCGGCAGGCCGCTTGGAGCTCCGAGCCCAAGCCAGCTGATGGCAGCCGGGCTGCAGCTGTGGCACACCCAGCGGCCCCTGGTGATCAGCGCATGGGTGGCCCTGGAGGCCAGCGCCTGGCTGCATCTGATCCAGGACGGCGATCCGGTTCCGCGGTTGCCGCGGCTGATCAGACGGCTGCGGCGAGGCCGGCGCGGGCGCAACGGGAGGCGCCGATGACAACCTTGGGAGCACCGGCCCGTTGATGACCATGGCGAGCACCGCAGCAACAGGCGCATGCCTCGAAGCCTTGGCCGAGCTGATCACTGTTGTGGCCCGGCTGCGCGACCCCGAAACGGGCTGCCCCTGGGACCTGGAGCAGACCCACGCCTCGCTGGTGCCCTACGTGCTCGAAGAGGCCCACGAGGTCGCCGACGCGATCCGCCATGGCGATGACGCAGACCTGGCCGAAGAGCTGGGCGACCTGCTGCTGCAGGTGGTGCTGCAGGCCCGGATCGCCCAGGAGGCAGGCCGTTTTGACCTGGAGGCGATCGCCACCGGCATCAGCGCCAAACTGATTCGCCGCCATCCGCATGTGTTCGGCGAGAAGAGAGAAGCCCTGGCCAACCGCGGCAGCCATGGCGATGCAGCAGCGGTCAAGACCAGCTGGGAGGCGATCAAGGCTCAGGAGCATGCCGATCGCACGCCCCATGGAGCCAGCCCCCTAAGCGCCAGGCTTGCCGGCAAGGTGCGCGGCCAACCAGCCCTGGCTGGGGCCATGACCATTTCAAAGAAGGCGGCTGCGGCCGGTTTTGAGTGGGAAGACATGGCCGGGGTCTGGGCCAAGGTGCACGAGGAGCTCGATGAGCTCAAGGAAGCCGTAGCCAGCGGCGACAGGGTCCACGCCCAGGAGGAGCTGGGCGATGTGCTGTTCACCCTGGTGAACGTGGCCCGCTGGTGCGGCATCGACCCCGAGACGGGCCTGGCCGGCACCAACCGCCGCTTTCTCGATCGCTTCAGCCGGGTTGAGGCCGCCCTGGGGGGCGAGCTGCAGGGCCGCAGCATCAACGAGCTCGAAGAGCTGTGGCAGCGGGCCAAGGCCGCGATTCGCAGCGAGGCAACTGAGGCAGCTGAGGCGACTGGCGGGGGCTGAACCACTCAGATCAGCGTGATCAGGCCTGTCGCGAGGTCGAAATGGACCGGTTGAATGGCGAGCTGGCGGGCCGCCACCGCCCGCCGCAGCAGTTCGCTGCGCTCGCCAAGAAGACGCGCGGTCTGGCGCGCGTTGCGCTGCACGGCCTGACCCAGATCATCACCCGGCACCAGCGAGGCCCGGATCGGTGCCACCAACGCCTGCAGCAACGGCGTCAGGGTCGTGTCTGAGCGGGCCGCAGTGACGGCGCCGCAGCCCTGATGTCCCATCACCACGATCAACGGCACGGCCAACTCGGCCACGGCGTATTCGAGCGAAGCAATGCCGGCATCAAAGGCGGTGTTACCGGCACTGCGCACCTCAAACAGCTCGCCCGGGCCAACGTCAAACACCCACTCGGGCGCCACCCGCGCATCGGCGCAGGCCAGCACGGCGGCCCAGGGCCGCTGACCCTGGGCCAGGGCGCCGGGGTCGAGCTGGCAGGTGCCTGGCCACAGGGCAGCCATGGCCTGGCTGCGGTCGGTGGCGGTCCGATCGGCACCGCTGCTGGCAGCCCAGGCGGCCGCAAAACGGCGGTTGCCCGCCAGCAGCCCTTCCAGCGGATCGCCGGCAGGTCGGCAGGCCGAGAGGGCCTGGCGCAGGGTGCGATCGGCCGCGCCCGCCGCGGCTGCCGGAGCAGCGCCCAGGCCTCCGGCGGCCAGGGCTGCGCCACCGAGCCCCAAAGCCTGTCGCAACAGGGCACGGCGCGGCAGGGTCATGGCGCTCGCTCATCAGAACACCCAGTGTGGTGAGAACGGACGGCTTAGCCCAGCGATTGGTGGTCCCAGCCCCAGCGGCAATGGGGCGCGGTCAGTCATCACCTGGCTGGATGCTGCTGCGCCGCTGCGCGGCCACACGGTTCTGCCACTGGGAGCGGTGCTCACAGGCGGCGATCACCACACACCCCTGCTGCAGCCGACCCTCCAGGCGCTGCAGCGCCCGGGCTTTCAACCCAGGCGACAGCGCCATGCTGGCCGCCAGATCAAACAGCAGCTCAACGCGCGAATCGGTGCTGTTCACGTTCTGACCGCCCGGCCCTGAGGATCGCGAAAAGCGCCAGCGCAGCTCGGCTGGATCGATGCACACGGGCGCCCGCCCCGCCACCGGCACCTGCAGATCAGCCACCTGTGGGTCACGCCGGTGATGCGCAAGTCTGGAATGAGCAACCGCCCCCCGTCGATGTCCGCCAGCAGTGCCGCGCCCGCCCCAACCCCCGGCTGGATCGACGAGATCTTTGACGGGGTGCGCTACGGCCTGGCCGGCCGGGTGATCGCCGAGCAGCAGTCGCCCTTCCAACGGGTGACGATCATCGACAGCGCGCGCTACGGCAAAGGCTTGCTGCTCGATGGCTGCTGGATGACGGCCGAACGCCAGGAGCGGCACTACCACGAAGCACTCGTGCATCCGGCCCTGTGCAGCGCCGAGCGCATCGAGCGGGCGCTGGTGATCGGCGGTGGTGACGGCGGCACTGCCCGCGAGTGCCTGCGCCACTCCGGCGTGCAGCACCTCGACATGGTCGAGATCGATGGCCTGGTGGTGGAGTGGAGCCAGCAGCATCTGCCGTCCATCGGCGGGGGCTGCTGGAGCGATCCCCGCTTCCACCTGACCGTGGGCGACGGCATCGCCTGGGCGGCAAACGCCCCGGACGCCAGTTACGACGTGGTGATCGTCGATGGCTCCGACCCCGCCGGGCCGGCCGAAGGCCTGTTCAACCGCGCCTTCTTTGAGCACTGCCGCCGCATCCTGCGGCCCGGGGGGGTGTTTGCCACCCAGAGCGAATCGCCCGAGGCCTTCCGCCAGGTGCACCTCGACACCGTCAAGCTGCTGCGCCAGGTGTTCGGCCACGCCGATCCGCTGTACGGCTGGGTGCCCATGTATCCGAGCGGCTGGTGGAGCTGGACCTTTGCCGCCGTCGATGGCCCCCGCTACCGGCAACCCGATGGGGAGCGGGCCGCCGCTGTGGCCCCCGGTTGTGAGATCTGGAGCCCCCGCTGGCAGAACGGTGCATTTGATGCCATCCCGGCGGCCATCGAGCGGGAGCTGGCGGCCAGCTGAGAAGCTGAAGGAACGCCAGCGCTCCACAACCGACCTTGACGATGAGCGAGCTGTTTGACACCGACGGCGCCATTTACATGGCCAGCCGCCGCGACGCCGTCGGCTGCCGCGTGGGGCTGTTTGGCGTGCCCTATGACGGCACGACCTCGTTTCGCCCGGGCACCCGCTTTGGCCCGGCGGCGATCCGCGAGGTGAGCAGCGGCCTGGAGAGCTACTGCCCCCAGCTGGACCTGGACCTTGAGGATCTGGCCTTTGCCGATCTGGGGGCGGTCGCCATCCCCTTTGGCGCCCCCGAGCCGGTGGTGGCGGCCGTCAAGGCTGCCACCCAGCAGGTGCTGGCCCTGGGCCTCAAGCCGTTGATGCTGGGCGGCGAACACTCAATCTCAAGCGGCGCGGTAGCGGCGGTAGCAAGCCAGCATCCCGAGCTGGTGCTGGTGCAGCTCGATGCCCACGCCGACCTGCGCCACGCGTGGCTCGGTGCCCACCACAGCCACGCCTGCGCCATGCGCCGCTGCCTGGAGGTGCTGCCCAGCGGACAGCTGTTGCAGATCGCGATCCGCAGCGGCACCCGCGACGAATTTTCCGAACTGAGGCAGAGCGGCCGACTGGTGAGCATTGAGCAAATGGCCGCCGCCCTGAGCCCGCTGAGGGGCAAGCCGCTGTACCTGACCGTGGACCTCGACTGGTTCGACCCGGCGGTGATGCCCGGCACCGGCACCCCCGAACCGGGGGGTTACCTGTGGAGCCACTTTGCCCAACTGGTGGACGAACTGCGCCACCACCAGCTGGTGGGGGCCGATGTGGTCGAACTGGCACCGATGCTCGACCCCAGCGGGGTCAGCAGTGTGCTGGCCGCCAAGGTCACCCGCTCGCTGCTGCTGCTGCTTGGGGCTGCCTGAGCGGCACTCAGTAGCAACAGGTGCCGCTGGTGCGCTGCTCCCTGAGGCGCTCGTGCTGCTGGGCGATCAGCAGGATCGCCAGGGTCGGATGGTTGTGCATCAGGTTGAGAAACTGCAACCGATCCAGCCGCACAATCTCGACCGGGGTGCGGGCCAGGGCATCGGCGCGATAAACCCCCGAGCGCCAGACGATCTCTTCGAAGCTGAACAATTCTCCGGAGCGGTAACAGAGACGTTCGCCCTTCTCGCCGATCACCTCGACAATGCCGCGACGCACGCCGTAGATCGAATCGGCACTGTTGCCGCGACTGAACACATGGGCCCTGGTCGGCAGCGTGATCACCTCACAATCCAGTTGGGCCGAAAGCAGCTCGATCGGGGTTGTGACAGTGGAACTTGCGACCAACCTGAGATCTCCGCGAATCAACAGAAACCGTTGTACACCTTGACAGGTCTCCAAAAACGTTACTGAGATCACCATGGCTCGCGCCAGGGAAAGATTTCAGATTCGCTTCAGGATTCGGGCAGAACCGCTTCGAGCCGCAGCTGCTGGTTACCGGCTGACGCTGGTGGCTGCCCCGCCCCGCCCGCCGAAGCCATCACCGGCAGCCGTGGGGGGCGGGCGCTCCAGTGGTGGCACCAGAGTTCAGCAGCGAGCTCCGGGTGGATGGGCAGCTGGCGCAACTGACACCAGCCAAACTCGGCCCCGCTGGGCGGAGCGCAATGGCGGCAGCTGCGGCAGCAAGGACGCTGGCCCATGGCTCCAGCGAGTCGGCCTCCAAGCGTATGCACAGGTTCTGGAATTGGCAGCCCCAGGCTCCATAGGATCCGGCCACCAACCGCATGCCCGCCGCCGTGGCCACGCTGCACCAGACCCCACTGCATGACGCAGCGATCGCTGCCGGGGGCCGCATGGTGCCCTTTGCCGGCTGGAGCATGGCCGTGCAGTTCGCCGGCCTGGTGGCCGAACACCAGGCCGTGCGCAGCGCCTGCGGTGTCTTCGACATTTCCCATATGGGCGTGCTGCAGCTGCTCGGCTCCGGGGCCAAAGACGCCCTGCAGACCCTGGTGCCCAGCGATCTGTTCAGGATCGGCCCTGGCGAAGCCTGCTACACGGTGCTGCTCAACGACGCCGGCGGCATCCGCGACGATCTGATCGTTTACGACTGCGGCTGGAATGCCGAAGCCGCTGCCCACGAACTGGTTGTGGTGATCAACGCCGCCTGTGCCGAGACGGACACCGCCTGGCTGCGCCAGCAGCTCGAACCCCTGGGCGTCGCGATCAGCGACCACAAGGGCGACGGGGTGCTGCTGGCCCTGCAGGGGCCCGAGGCCCCCGCACGGCTCGAGGCCCTCTGTGGCGAGAGCCTGGCCGGCCTGCCCCGCTTTGGCCACCGGCAGCTGAACCTGCCGGGCATCGGAGCAGCCTTTGTGGCCCGCACCGGCTACACCGGCGAAGACGGCTTCGAGCTGCTGCTTGCGCGCCAAGCAGGCATCAGCCTGTGGCAGCAGCTGCTGGCAAGCGGTGTGACCCCCTGCGGCCTGGGGGCACGCGACACCCTGCGCCTGGAGGCGGCCATGCATCTCTATGGCAGCGACATGGACGCCACCACCACCCCGCTCGAGGCAGGCCTCGGCTGGTTGGTGCACCTGGAAATGCCCAAGCCATTTGTGGGGCGGGCGGTGCTCGAACGGCAGACCGCCGCTGGGGTCAGCCGACGGCTGGTGGGGCTGGCACTGCAGGGGCGCGCCATTCCCCGTCACGACTACCCGGTGCTGCACGAGGGCGTCACCGTGGGCTCGGTCAGCAGCGGCGGCTGGTCACCCACCCTGCAGCACGGAATCGCCCTGGCCTATGTGCCCTCGGCGCTGGCGAGCGTGGGCATCCAGCTGGCGGTCGAGATCCGCGGCAAGGCCGAACCGGCGGTGGTGGTCAGACGACCCTTCCACCGGCGCTGAGCGCCACTGCGCTCGCCGTGGGAAAATCGCCGATTCGACCCGAGACCCCAGCATGCGCAGCCACGGATGCGGCGACCTGCGCCAGGACGCCAGCGGCTCCAGCGTGCAGCTGTGCGGCTGGGTCGACCGGCGCCGTGACCACGGGGGCGTGATCTTCATCGACCTGCGCGACCGCAGCGGCGTCGTGCAGATCACCGTCGATCCCGACAACGGTGCCGAAGTTTTTGCCGCGGCCGAGCACCTGCGCAACGAGACCGTGCTGCAGGTGAACGGCGTGGTGCGCGCCCGGCCGGCCGAATCGCTCAACGACCGGCTGGCCACCGGCGCCATCGAGGTGCTGGCCAGCGCCATCACCGTGCTCAACCCCGTGCGCGGCAACCTGCCCTTTCCGGTGTCGGTCCACGACGAGGACAACACCCGCGAAGAGCTGCGCCTGCGCTACCGCTACCTCGACCTGCGCCGCGAGCGCATGGGGCAGAACCTGCGCCTGCGCCACCAGACGGTGCGTGCGATCCGCGGCTATCTGGAGGCCGAGGGCTTCATCGAGGTGGAAACGCCGGTGCTGACCCGCTCGACACCCGAGGGGGCCCGCGACTACCTGGTGCCCAGCCGGGTTTGCGGTGGCGAATGGTTTGCCCTGCCCCAGTCGCCCCAGCTGTTCAAGCAGCTGCTGATGGTGGGCGGCCTGGAGCGCTACTACCAGATCGCGCGCTGCTTCAGAGACGAGGACCTGCGCGCCGATCGCCAGCCCGAGTTCACCCAGCTCGACATGGAGATGAGCTTCCTGGATCAGGAGCAGATCCTGGCGCTCAACGAGGGCCTGATCGCCCAGATCTGGAAGCAGGTCAAGGGCGTCGAACTGCCACGGCCGTTCCCGCGGATGAGTTGGCATGACGCCATGGAGCGCTACGGCACCGACCGGCCCGACACCCGCTACGGCATGGAGCTGGTGAACGTGAGCGATCTGGTGGCCGGCATAGGCTTCAAGGTGTTCAGCGGGGCTGTGGCCAGTGGCGGCAGCGTCAAGGTGCTGCCGGTGCCCGGCGGCAATGAAGCGCTCAGCAATGTGCGCATCAAGCCCGGTGGCGATGTGTTCAGCGAGGCCCAGGCAGCCGGTGCCGGCGGCCTGGCCTTCATCCGCGTGCGCGAAGGCGGCGAGATCGACACCATCGGCGCCATCAAAGACAACCTGAGCGAACAGGCCAAAGCCGAGCTGCTGGCACGCACCGGCGCGCTACCGGGCACCCTGCTGCTGTTTGGGGCCGGCGACACCACCACGGTCAACAAGGCCCTGGACCGGGTGCGCCAGTTTCTGGCGCGCGAGCTGGGTCTGGTCAAGCCCGACCGGGAGAACGACCAGTGGAACTTCCTCTGGGTGGTCGATTTCCCGATGTTTGAGTTCAACCAGGACGAACACCGCTACGAAGCGCTGCACCATCCCTTCTGCGCCCCCAACACCGAAGACCTCGGGACAGACCCGGCCGCCTGGGCCGACACGTTGCCGACGGCCCGCGCCCAGGCCTACGACCTGGTGCTCAATGGCCTGGAGCTGGGCGGGGGCTCGCTGCGCATCCACAACAGCGACCTGCAGCGCCAGGTGCTGCAGACCGTGGGGCTGCCGCTGGAGGAAGCCAACCAGCAGTTCGGCTTCCTGATGGACGCCCTCGACTTGGGGGCCCCGCCCCACGGCGGCATCGCCTTCGGCCTCGACCGCATGGTGATGCTGCTGGCGGGCGAAGAGTCGATCAGAGACACCATCGCCTTCCCCAAGACCCAGCAGGCCCGCTGCCTGATGACCGGCGCCCCCGGCGGCGTGGCCAGCAAACAACTCCAGGAACTGCACGTGGCCAGCATCTGGGATCCCGAGCAGGACTGAAGCGCAGGCAACAGCGAAGCTGAAGAGATCCGGACAGAAGCGGCACCCGTCTCGGATGAGTCGCAACACTGAACGTGGACCCCAGCCGGACCGTCGTCCTTGGCCAGCCACTCAACCAGCTCCGATCTGGTGCGCCGGTACCTCCAGGAGATCGGTCGCATCGCCCTGCTCGGCCAGGAGGAGGAGCTGCTGCTCGCCAGGCAGGTGCAACGGCGCCAACGGCTGCTGGCCCACTGGCAGGACCCAGCCGAACCCGGCATCCGTGCTGGCGCTGAGCAGCGCCGGGTGCTGCAGGAGGGCAGGCGGGCCAAGGAGCGCATGGTCCGGGCCAACCTGCGGCTGGTGGTGTCCGTCGCCAAGAAGTACCAACAACGGGGCCTGGAGCTGCTCGATCTGGTGCAGGAGGGCAGCCTGGGCCTTGAACGCGCGGTCGATCGCTTTGACCCGACCCGGGGCTTTCGCTTCAGCACCTATGCCTACTGGTGGATCCGCCAGAGCATCACCCGTGCCCTCAACAACCAGGGCCGCACGATCCGGATGCCGGCGCATGTGGGCGACAAGCTCGGCCGCATCCGCCAGGCCCAGCATCGGCTTGGCGTCACGCTGGGGCGGGAGGCCACGGTGGCTGAAGTGGCAACCGGCACGGGCCTGAGCGAAGCGACGATCCGCCGCACCCTGCAGCAGCTGCGCCAGCCCCTGTCGCTGGAGAAGCGAATCGGCCTTGGACAGGCCAATCAGCTGGCCGACCTGCTTGTGGCACCCCAGGCCAGTCCCGAAGAGCAGCTGGCGAACTCCCAACTGCGCGAAACGATCGAAGCGCTGCTGCAGCAGCTCAATGGCCGCGAAGGCAGCGTGATCCGCCAGCGGTTCGGACTGCTCGATGACACCCCCCGCAGCCTCAGCGAGATCGGCGAGCGGCTGAACCTGTCGCGCGAGCGGGTGCGCCAGATCGAAACGCGCGCGCTGCTGAAGCTGCGTCAACCCCAGAACCGCTGCAGATTGCGCGACTACCTGGCCAGCCTGGATCAACGCTGATCGCGGGCCACGCGCCCAGGCCACCAGACGCCTTGCCTGTGGAGGCCAACGCCGACTAGAACAGACTCATTCCGTTTCGGCACCATGGGCGTCAGCGCACCGCCAATCGACCTGGGCATCCCCGAAGCCCAGCGCCTCGAGATCGCCGAGAGACTTGGCCTGGTTCTGGCCGACACCTGGGTGCTCTACGCCAAGACCCACGGCTTCCACTGGAACGTCACCGGGCCAATGTTCAACACCCTGCACCTGATGTTCGAGGGGCAGTACAACGAGCTGTGGGCCGCACTCGACGAGATCGCCGAGCGCATTCGCGCCCTGGGTTGCAAAGCACCCTTCGGCAGCGCCACCTACAGCGCGCTGGCCTCGATCAGCGACGCCCAGGGGGTGCCGGAGGCCATGGCGATGGTGCGCGAGCTGGTCGAGGGCCATGAAGCCGTCGCCCGCACCGTGCGCCGCGTGTTTGCCCTGGCCGATGAGGCCAACGATCAGCCCAGCGCCGACCTGCTGACCCAGCGGCTGCAGATCCACGAGAAGACCGCCTGGATGCTGCGCAGCCTGCTGGAGGACTGAAGCGGCGCACCCGGCGCTGGATGCCCCCTGGTGGCGATCGGTAGATTGAAGAGTCACAGGATTGCCATGACACTGACTTCCCCTGCCAGCACATCCGCACTGGGGCAGGGGGGCCGCACAAAATTCGTGTTCGTGACCGGCGGGGTCGTGTCAAGCATCGGCAAGGGAATCGTGGCCGCAAGCCTGGGCAGGCTGCTCAAGAGCCGCGGCTACCGGGTCTCCATCCTCAAGCTCGACCCCTACCTCAACGTGGATCCGGGCACGATGAGCCCGTACCAGCACGGGGAGGTGTTCGTCACCGAGGACGGCGCTGAGACCGACCTGGATCTGGGCCACTACGAACGCTTCACCGACACCGCCATGTCACGCCTCAACAGCGTGACCACCGGTTCGATCTACCAGGCCGTCATCAACAAGGAACGCCGCGGCGATTACAACGGCGGCACGGTGCAGGTGATCCCCCACATCACCGGAGAGATCCGCGAGCGCATTCACAGGGTCGCTGCCAACTCGGGCGCTGACGTGGTGATCACCGAGATCGGCGGCACGGTCGGCGATATCGAATCGTTGCCCTTTCTCGAAGCCATCCGTGAATTCAGGGGCGAGGTGGGGCGTCATGACGCGGCCTATGTGCACGTGACGCTGCTGCCCTTCATCGGCACCTCGGGCGAGCTCAAGACCAAGCCCACCCAGCACTCGGTCAAGGAACTGCGCTCGATCGGCATCCAGCCCGACGTGCTGATCTGCCGCAGCGATCGACCGATCAACGACGAACTCAAGGCCAAGATCGGCGGCTTCTGCGGCGTGCCGACCCGCGGCGTGATCCAGGCGCTCGATGCCGACAGCATCTACGCCGTGCCGATCACCCTCGAGCAGGAAGGGCTCTGCCGCGAGGTGCTTGATGTGCTGCGCCTCGACGATCGCGACAGCGACATGGCGGGCTGGGCCCAACTGGTGGCCCGCCTGCGCAACCCCGGCCCCGCCGTGAAGGTGGCCCTGGTCGGCAAATACGTGCAGCTCAATGACGCCTACCTCTCGGTCGTCGAAGCCCTGCGCCATGCGTGCATCGACTGCGACGCCTCACTCGACCTGCGCTGGATCTGCGCCGAGCAGATTGAAACCCAGGGCGCCGAGGCCCTGCTGGCCGGCATGGACGCGGTGGTGGTGCCCGGGGGCTTTGGCAACCGGGGTGTCGACGGCAAGGTGGCAGCAATTCGCTGGGCCCGGGAACAGCGGGTGCCCTTCCTGGGCCTATGCCTGGGTATGCAATGCGCCGTGATCGAGTGGGCCCGCCACCAGGCCGGCCTGGCCGGGGCCACCAGCGCCGAACTCGATGCCGACACGCCCCATCCGGTGATTCACCTGCTGCCGGAACAGCAGGACGTGATCGACCTTGGCGGCACCATGCGCCTGGGTGTCTATCCCTGCCGGCTGACGCCCGGAAGCATGGGCCAACGCCTCTACGGCGATGAAGTGGTCTACGAACGCCACCGCCATCGCTATGAATTCAACAACGCCTACCGCAATCTGTTTCTCGAATCGGGGTATGAGATCAGCGGCACCTCGCCCGACGGCCGCCTGGTGGAATTGATCGAACTCAGGAACCATCCGTTCTTCACGGCCTGCCAGTACCACCCCGAATTTCTGTCACGGCCCGGCAAACCCCATCCCCTGTTCAAGGGCCTGGTGGCCGCCGCCCAGCAACGCCTGCCCCGCTCGCCCCACGAAGCGCTGCAGAACCACGAGCTCGAGCGCAGCCGTCTAGAAGGTGGCCGTGCGGAAGCTGCCGCCCCAGGTCAGTGACAGCACGGCGGCACGACCCACATTGCCGCTGTTGTCGAGGTTGACGCCTGAAAGGGTGACAAACAGCGGCATCCCCCGCACCGGCACCACCGACAGACTGGCATTGATGCCGCGGCCCACCCAACCGGCACTGAGACCCACGTTGGGAGCCAGCTCCACCCCCAGCGACGCGATCAATCCCTGGCTGGACAGGCCGGCCTGGTCGATGCGCTGAAAACGACCCCCACCACCGCCCACATTGAGTTGCAGGGTCTGTCGGAACCCGGGGTCGTTGGGCCGCAGGGGCCAGGCCAGGGTCAGCACCCCATAGGGACTGCTCGGTTCACGCGACAGCTGTCCATAGGTGGCTGCCCGTAGCCAACCCGCACTGATTGCCGCCTTGAAATGTGGCTGATCGGCGAGGCTGCGCCCCACCCGCACATCGACACTGCCGCCATCGGGAACTCCCCTGTAGCTCTCGAGGTTGTAGTCGACCTCCACGGCAATGGCGGTGCGGGAGTTGCCGAAGCCCACACCCAGATTCAGACAACCATCAACAAACGGTTCTGACGCCCCCACCTGGTCGTAGCCATAGATGGAAGTACTGACGAAGTAATTTCCCCATTCAGCTGTCAAGGCCGTGGGCATCTGGGTTGGGGTCAGGCTGGGAGCGCTGTAGCGGGGCGGGTCAGACGCCTGGGCCGCTGGCGGCAGCAGCATCACCGCTGCCAGAAGCACAGAGCTTCGGGCTGAGCATCGGAGCAGAGACATGGAGAAGCATGCAGAGTTCAGAAGGGCGATTCAGGGGAGCCGTCACCAGGGCGCTGAGGGCCGACGGCAGCGTCCAGTCCTCATGGCCGGTCTCCAGGGGAATCCAGCGGGGCTGCGGTGCGTTGAAGTAGACCCAGCCGATCAGCTCGGGGTATCGGGCAAGGGCGTCACGGGCCTCGAGCAACCACCGGCGCCGCTGCTCGGTGGTGCCGCTGACACCCATTTCAGCGATCAGCACCGGCTTGCGGTACTGCGCATGCAGCCAACGGCGGCGGTCATAGATCTCGGCAAAACTGCTGAGCTCGCCACGGCGACTCCAGCGCGGCGAGCTGTAGACCGACACCCCGATCAGATCGACCGCATCGCCACCCGGCCAGAACGGTCGGGCATCGCCATTGCCGGCCGGTGACCACACCCAATGGAGCCTTCGACAACGGGGCTGCTGATGGGCCCGCTGCCAGACCGCCCGATAGAGGCGCACATAATCAGCACCCTGACGCACCGACCAGGGGTACTGCCCGGTGTGATCCATTTCGTGGGCAAACCGCACCAGCACCGGTTGCTGCGGTCGGCAAAGCTGATCCAGGAGAACATCCAGACGTGCGTTGTAGCGCCCCTGCTCAACATCACGCACCAGGGTGCGCGAGCCCTCAGCAAGAGCTGGATCTGCAAACGGTTCCAGGGTGATCAGGGCCAGACTGCGGCGGCCCTGAGCCATCGCCAAAACTGCGGCGATCTGCTGCGAGGCGGTGGGATCAACCCAGCTCACAAACGTGGTCTCGACGTTGCTATGGGGCAAGGGCTCGGCAACGCTCGAGTAGCGATAGGCCCCAGACAGAAACGCCGTGCTGCCCAGGGGTTCCCAAAACGGGAGTCCCGCCACAAACCCCACCAGAAGACCAAAGGGCCAGAGTTGACGAAGCTTGTGCATCAGGGCCTCCACTGATGCATCGTCAGCAGCCCTTCGCTCACCTGCAGGGGAGCCCTGAGCTCCTGGTGACGTACCACGGCCGTCAGCACAACAAGAGCCAGAGCCCCCACAACCAGGCAGTAGTGACGACCCAGTTGCTGCAAGCTCAGACGCTTCAGGCGATGGTCGAGTCCAAGGGCCAGAACCGCCGCCAGAACAGAACAGAAAGCACTGATCAGAATCAACAGGACGTAGCCGCGGGCTTCTCCGGCGCGTGCGCCGAGCAGCAGAGCCAACAGGGCACCTGAAACGGCAATTGCAAGGTGTGGCGTGATGAAGGTCAGGCGCAATGGCTGGCGCTGCTGCTGCTTGCTGGTCACCCTGAATTCACGGGCACCCGCAGACACACGGTCGACGCAGGCCGTGATCACGCCAGCCAACACCCAGGGTCCGCGGGTGAGTTCAAACAGCATCTGCTCCCAGCCCACCAAGGTGCTGCAAGGCGGATTGAGCCAACCGAGATGCCTGATCCAGAACAGTGGCAGCAGGCTCAGCAACAACTGAAGGAGCCACAGCGCCAGAAACTGTGGATAATCAACCCTGACCCAGGGCTGGGCAGTCGCCATGGCGACGCCAGGCAGGAACAACCCCACAACACTGAAGGCACCACGCAGGGGATAGAAGAGCTGGCAGTAGAGAAACTGAACCCGTTGATGGACAGGCAGCCCTCCCACAACACGCGGAGTCAGGCTCAGCAGGATCGTGGCCAGACTGCGCGCCCACTGAAATTCCTGAACCATGGCATCTTCAAAGGTTTCAGGTCCAAGGCCATGGCAACGCGCATCAATGGCAAAAACACCACGCCATCCACTGCTGTTGAACAACAACGTGGTCGAGTGATCTTCCGCCAGCTCAGGACCGAGGCCCCCGATCTGGGCGAGTGCTGCCGTGCGCACCGCATAGTGACTGCCAATGCACAACGGCGCGAAGCCTGCATTCAGACCGAGCTGTAGTGGTCCGTGCAGTACCGATTCGGCATACAGGCGGCCCCGCGCCACCCAACTGCTGGCCGCATTGCGATCACAGATCGAAGGGGCCGCGACGTAGCCAACCCGTTGATCTGCAAATGGTTGTGCCATTGCCCGTAGATAGCCCGGATCTGGACGGTGATCAGCGTCGAGCTGCACAACGACGTCGTACAACTCGTAGCCGTAGTGGTCATAGAAGTAGGCGAGGTTGCCCTCTTTGCAGCGCCGCCTGCGGGGCCAGGACAGGTTGTGATATGCGGGAGCATCACGTCGGCTGGACACCCGCACGCCACGGCTCAAACACCAGCGCAACACCTCGGCAGTGGGATCCTCATCCGCCAACCAGGTGTCATGGGGCGGATCCTGAGCCAGCATGGCCTCAAGGGTTTCCTGCACCAACGGCCAGGGCTCAGAAGGCGCCTTGGTCACCACCATCGCCAGGCGCAGATCGCTCGGATAGGCGGAGTTCGGATTGACGCGCTGCATCTGCACAACGAAGTAGAACGTCCACAGAGGCAAGGCCGTAACCACAACCATCAACAGCGTGTTCAAGGCCATTCCCCAGAGGCCAGCCCAATGGGCCGGCTGCAACCACCAGGCCCAGAACAGACCTGTCGCCAGCGCCCAGACCAGCACCAGGGCCAGCAGGACGGCCTGCTGAGCGGGCCTGAGCACTGGCATCAAGCTCGATTCAGCTGACGGCATGCGTGGCCTCCCTCATCAGGACTGACTGCAGGCGTTGGCGCTGATCCCAGGCCGCGGCATCGGCCACGACCTGGCGCAGAGCGGAGTGCCGCGGTGTCCAACCCAGCACGTCGCGGGCCTTGGCGGAGTCGCTGACCAGCGCCGGCGGATCACCTTGCCTGCGAGTGGCCAGCTGCACAGGCACCTCAAGGCCGAGCTCCGCCTCGACCTGGCGCACCACATCACGGACCGACACGCCGTAGCCGCTGCCCAGGTTGAAGTGGTCGCTGCCGCCACCAGCCAGCAGATGGTCGAGCGCCAGCAGATGGGCCTCGGCCAGATCGCGCACATGAACGAAGTCACGGATCGCCGAGCCGTCGGGTGTGCCGAAGTCACTGCCGAAGAGCTGAAGCGGCTGGCGATCACGCGCCGCACTGATCGCCAGCGGAATCAGATGGGTTTCCGGTTGATGCAACTCACCGAGACCGTGGTCGAGATCGGCACCCGCGGCATTGAAGTAGCGCAGCACCACCGAACGCAGGCCATAGGCACGACCCATGTCGGCAAGGATCCACTCGGCGGCAAGCTTGCTGCGCCCGTAGGCACTGATCGGCGCTTTGGGGCTGTCTTCCACGAGGGGGAGAAGCTCAGGGACCCCGAAGACGGCGCAGCTCGACGAGAACACCAGCGGCGGCGGCGGGGCGGCGGCAGCAGCCATGGACTGCTGCACCAGGTTGAGCGTGCCTGCGGTATTGACCCGGTAGTAGGCATCCGGGATGTGGGCTGACTCGCCCACATAGGCGAGGGCCGCAAAATGCAGAATCGCCGCAAAGGCATGGCGTTGAAACAGCTGTTTCAGGGCCTGGGTGTCCTCAAGGTCGCCCTCTTCAACGCTGACGCCAAGCTGTTCAACGGTGGCGCGATGCCCGCGGCTCAAGTTGTCGAAGACCACCACCCGATGGCCCCGCTGCTGCAGCCCGGGGATCACATGGGATCCCACATAACCGGCCCCGCCGGTCACCAGAATCGTCGCCATCAGAACTGCTCCCCGCTGCCGATCGCCCAGGTCTCCAGACCGCAGGCCCGGGCCGCAGCCAGATCGGTGCCTCGGCGGGTGTCAAACACCCAACCCGGCCGGCGCATGCGCGGGGCCAGCCGCGACCAGTCGAGCTCGCCATACTCGGCCCAGTCGGTGAGCAACACCACCGCATCGGCATCGTCAAACACCGCCTCAATCCTGTGCTGCACCTGGAAGCTGCCCTGACCGGCACCGGCCTGGGGAGAACCGGCCTGGCGCTCCGCCAGCGCCTGCTGCACGGCCTGCTCGGAGACACAGGGGTCGTGAATCGCCAGATGGGCGCCCTCGCGCAGCAGTTCTGTGCAGATGGCGATGGCAGGACTCTCGCGGGTGTCGTTGGTGTCGGCCTTGAAAGCAAAACCCAGAATGGCGATCGTTTTGTCGCGCAGGGTGCCGAACAACTGCCGCACGATCATGCGAGCCAGGCGCTGTTGCGCCCAGTCGTTCATCTCCACAACCGAACGCCAATAGTCGGCCACAGGCGTCAGCCCGTAATGGTCGGCCAGGTAGATCAGATTGAGCAGATCCTTGCGGAAGCAGCTGCCGCCGAAACCAGGTCCAGGCTTGAGAAAATGATGGCCAAGCCTCGAATCGCTGCCGATCGCTTGACGCACCTGGTCGACATCGGCACCGGTCTGTTCACAGACGGCGGCGATGCTGTTGATCGAACTGATGCGCTGGGCCAGAAACGCATTGGCGGTCAGCTTGGCCAGCTCCGATGACCAGAGGTTGGTGCGGATGATGCGTTCGGGACTGACCCATTGGGCATAGATGCTTTGCAGATCGTCGAGTGAGCTCTCACAGTTGCCGCCGAGCAACACCCGATCGGGACACTCGAGGTCACTGATGGCCGTGCCTTCGGCCATGAACTCCGGGTTGGAGAGCACCTCGAAGCGAGCCCCCGGTGCATTGGCAAAGATGCGATGCAGCACATCGGCGGTGCGCACCGGCAAGGTCGAACGCTCCACGACGATGGTGCTGCCCCGCGCCTCATCGGCCACCTGGCGAGCAGCCTTTTCGATGTAGGTCAGGTCGGCCGCCTGCCCGGCTCCATGGCCATTGCGCTTGGTGGGGGTGTTGACCGACAGAAACACCATGTCGGCCTTGCGGATCGCACCGGCCACATCGGTGCTGAAGCGCAGATTGCGACCCGCGACCCGGCTGAGCACCGCTTCAAGCCCGGGCTCATACACAGGCAGCGACCCGCGACCCAGATTGTTCCAGGCAGCGATGCGTTGCTGATCGAGATCGACGACCGTGATGTCGAGGCCGGGGCAGCGATCGGCCATGACCGCCATGGAGGGGCCACCGACATAGCCCGCACCGATGCAGCAAATGGTTTGAACCATGGTTGAAGATTGGCAAACAATGAAAAAGAAGAAACACGACAACTTCGGCTCAATGAGCACTCAGTTGCAACAAAGACAAAGCAAAATCTGAACGGCTCAGCTGCGGGGCCCCACCGGCGATCGCCATGAACTGGACGATGTACCGGTTGCTTCTGCAGAACCCATCTCGAAGGCCGCAATCGTGCGTTCCAGGCCCTCCTCAAGGGAGACCTGCGGCCGCCAGCCCAGCTCCTTGCCGGCCCGGCTGATGTCGGGCCGGCGCTGGCGGGGGTCATCCAGCGGCAATGGGCGCCGATCGAGCTGCAGGCCCGGACACAGGCGATCCCGGATCAAGGCAGCAAGCGCGGCAACGCTGAGCTCCATTGGATTGCCCAGATTGACCGGCTGTTCACAGGAGGACTGCATCAGCGCTGTCAGCCCTGCCACCAGGTCATCGACAAAACAGAAGGAGCGGGTCTGGGCGCCATCGCCATAAATGGTGAGCGGTTCATGCGCCAGGGCCTGGCGCATGAAATTGGTCACCACGCGGCCGTCATCGGCCGCCATTCGCGGGCCATAGGTGTTGAAGATGCGCGCTACTCGCACCGCCAGACCATGCACCCTCCTGTAGTCATAGACGAGGGTTTCAGCAATGCGCTTGCCCTCGTCGTAACAGGCCCTGGGGCCGGTGCAGCTGACATTGCCCAGATAGGATTCAGACTGCGGTGTGACCAGTGGATCGCCATAGATCTCACTGGTGGATGCCAGCAGAAACCGGGCTCCACAACGCCTGGCAAGACCCAGCATGTTGAGTGTTCCCAACACATTGGTCTTGATGGTTGCAATCGGATTCTTCTGATACTGCGGCGGCGATGCAGGACAGGCAAGATGCCAGATCTGATCTGCATCGATCACAATCGGATCACGCACATCGTGCCTGATCAGTTCAAATCGCGGGTCACCAATCAGGTGAGCGATATTACGTTGATGACCGGTCTGGAAATTGTCCAGACAGACAACAGAATTACCCTCCGTCTTGAGCAAGGTGTCAATCAGATGGGAGCCGATGAATCCGGCTCCACCCGTGACCAGATGTCGCATGATGCGTGGGCGTGCAACGCAAGCGAAAGCTATGAAGATCCAGCCCAGAAAACCAGACAACGCTGAGCCACTGCATCACGACTGCAGCATCAACCAGCAAGCTGTAGTTTGTTGAGAAGATAACGACCAAAGGTGGTGTGCCTGGTCATCACATCACCGCTGACTTCCATGCCCTGCCGCAGGTTGCAGAAGCGCCCTCCACGGGAGAGACGGGTGGACTCCGGACGCAGTGAAACCTCATAGCGCCCCGGGCCCAGGGTGTCGGCTGAGATGGCCTGAACCACCGCGCGCAGAACACCGAATTCAGCCCGTGAACATCCCAGCACCTGAACGGTGGCCCGCTGGCCGGCACGCAGCTGGCTCACCTGACGGTCACTCACCGACAACTTGACTTCAAAGGGTCGACCCGAGGGAGCGATGGACGCCACCACCTCGCCTGGACGGACCACCTGCTGACGATGCCTGAGGCTGGTGGAAACAACGGAACCAGCCAGCGGAGCGCGGATCAGGCTCTGGGACAACTGACGCTCGACCTCCTGAAGACGGGTGCGGCGATCAACCACCTGACGGGTCTGATCTTCTGCAGCAGCCTGCACCTGGGCGAGGTACTCCCGCAGACGGGCCAGCTCGTGCAGGCCACGGGCCTGTTGTTCAGCGACGCCCTGGACAGCGCGCTGCAACTCAGCCGAACTGACCAGATTGCGGACCTGTTTCTCGTCGACGAGGCTGCGGGGAACGGCACCACTGCGCTGCAGTTGGCTGTAGCGCGTCCATTCGGAACGGCTGAAGACCAGCATGGCGCGGGCCTGATCCACCGATCGCCTGGAAGAACTCAGGGCAGCTCGATTGAGTTGCTGCAGGGCGGCGAGCTGGGCCGTCAGGGCGGCTCGGCGTTGGCTGCTCTGCAGCCGTTGGCGCTCGAGGGTTGCCAGTTCGTCGCGCAACTGCCGGCGTTGATCCCGCAGACCACGGCGGTCGAGCACAGCGAGCACCTGCCCGGCACGCACCTGCTGGTTGGCCCGTACCGTGACCCGCTCGACACTGCCCCCCAGCAGGCTTTGAACCTGGGTGTTCTCGCCGGAGGGACGGACCAGACCCGTGGCGCGAACCGTCTCGTGGAACGGCCAGAACACCGCAGCCACCGCACTGACGCTCACGGCAGCCAGAAGCTGCCAGCCAAGACGGCGCAGCGGTCGGGAGAGATCGGGAAACACATCCTCGGCGCTGGCGGGCAGCAGCAGCGCCGGCAGTTGATCGGTCATGACGCTGATCCGGCAGGTTGAAGAAACGGAGCCACACCGGGCGTGGCACGCAGCTGCGCGGGAGTGTTCTGGGCTCGCACCTGACCGCGCTCGAGGTAGACGATCCAGTCACAACGAAGAATCAGTCCGGGGCGATGACTGATCATCAGGGTGGTGGCACCACGACGATGGTCGAGCAACCGTTCGATCAGACGGCCCTCAAGCACCGGATCGAGAGCGGAGGTCGATTCATCGAGGATCAACACCGCCGGATCGCCGACCAGGGCCCTGGCCAGGGCCAGCCGCTGGCGCTGGCCGCCCGAGAGGTTGACCCCGAATTCACCCAGCACAGTCTGATAACCGTCGGGCAGCTCCCGGATGAAGTCATCAGCCAGGGTGACAGCGCAGAGCTGCTGCACTTGCTCAAAACGAATACCCGGATGGGTGAAAACGAAGTTCTCGAAGATGGTGCGATTGAGAAAGGTCGTCTCCTGGGGCAGCAGCACCACCTGCTGACGCAGACTGGTCTGATCAAGATCGACGCTGCTGTAAGGGCCATAGCGGATCGCCCCCGACTGGGGTCGGTACAACCCGGCGATCAATTTGCTGAGGGTGCTTTTGCCGCAACCTGACTCACCGACGAGGGCGGTGACCTTGCCACCGGGCAGGCGCAGATCCAGTTGATCGATCAGGGTGCAGCGACCAGGATGGTGAAACACGAGCCCTTCACAGACGATGTCGTCGTCGGCCATGAGGGTGACCACATGGCGTGATGGGCCATGGCCATCCTCAACGGGATGGTCCATCACATCGCTGAGCCTGCGGATCACCAACTGGGAGGTGACCATCTCCTGGCAGAGCCCTCCCAGGGCAGCCAGGAAGGCGAGCACGTTGGACCCCATACCGTTGAACGCCAGCAGCTGGCCGATGCTGAGCTGCTCCCGCAACACAAATGAACTGCCATACCAGAGCAACAGGATGCTGGTGCAACTGCCCAGCAGGGAGGTGGCCGTCTGAGCCTTGAGATCGAGCAACTGCGTTCCCCAGGAGAGATGGGCCAGTCGGGAGAAATTGCGTTGCAACTCCTGCCAGGCCTGACCGGTGGCTTCGGTGCTCTTGAGCAGGGAGGAGGCCCGGAACAGCTCCACCAGAAAGCCCTGGTTCTGGGCTGACTGGGCCAGCAGGCTGCGGGTCTTGCGCTGCAGGGCCGGCACCACGGCCAGCTGAGCCAGCAGCACGGCGACGAATCCCAACAACGAAGCGAGGGTGAGCCAGAGGCTGTAACTGAGCATCCAGGCCAGCGAGATCAGGGCCATGCACAGCTGGCTTGGCAATCCCAGCACCAGATTTCCAAACAGCTGATTGAGCTGCTGAATGTCGTCGAGACGGCTGACGACTTCACCACTGCGCCGACCTTCGAAGTAGTCGAGCGGCAGCTGCAGCAAGCGCTGGCCGTAATGCAGAACCATCTGCAACTGCAGCTTCTGACCGAAGTGACCCACCAGCAGGCCCTGCATGAAGCTGAACACGCTGCGCAGAGCGAACAGCAGCAACAGGCCGATGCTCAGGGCGGCGAGCATGCCGCCATCGCCGCGCACCAGCACATCGTCGGTGAGCACCTGCAGCAACAGCGGCATCGACAGCGCCATCACCCCGATCACCAGGTTCAGGCCCAGGGCCTGCAGCAACAGGGGTTGGAATGGCTTCAGAAAGCGGGCGAACACCCAGACGCCCTGGCCATCGGGATCATCGCTGTGGGCATCACGGGCCCAGCGGGCCGGATCCGGTTCGAGCAACAGCAAAACGCCATTGCGCCAATGGCCCAGAAACGCCTCATCGCTGAGTTGGCGCAGACCAACGGCCGGATCGGCAACCTGGAGCAGGCCCTCGCGGTCTCGGCCGTGTAGCACCACCCAATGGTTGCCATCCCAGTGGCAGATCAAGGGCAACGGCAGGGTCTCGAGATCATCAAGCAATGACGGCTCGGCCCTGGCGGCACGCACCACAAAGCCGAGGGCCTCAGCTCCCCGCCGCAACCCCAGCATTGTGGTGCCGTGCTGGGTGGTGCCCACCACCTGGCGCACCCGCGCCAGCGACAGCCGCTGTCCGTGAACCTCACAGACCGTGGCGATGCAGGCGGCTCCGCAGTCTTCTTCATCGTGCTGCCGCACGCAGGGGTGTTGGTCGGCCTGAGGCAGAAGCCAACGTCGCAACCCGTGTCGGAGTGCAAGCATCTGCTGAAGAGCCGGCATCCAACGTCGCCATGGTGCTGTGGTCATGACGTCGGCCGCACCGCTCAGGCAACCACCAGGGCAGACCCGTTGCCCTGGCTGTTGAAGATGCTGCTGCTGAACATCGCCAGGTTGACCGCAACATTGATCTGCGGATTGACATTGAGAACGCTGCTCAGCGACGTGGTGGTGGAGGTGCTGGTAGCAGGAGCGGCCGCACACGGCCTGTAGCGACCAAGGCCCCTGCTTTCCATGCCACCACGGCCGGAACGACCACCGCAGATCTGTTCGCTCTGAAGCTCAGTGAGTTCGATCATGACTGAAGAAGAAAATGGGAAAAAGAGGAGAAGACTTAACCTTCTCCTCCAAAAATGAGCCCAGAGATCAGCCGAGCTGAGCAATCGACTGGAAGGCCAGATTGCTCTGTTCGTTGATCACCCCAGCGAAGCTGTTACGGCCGCCGCCGACAACAACGTTGGTCGCCAGATTGGACTGCCGCAGGGTGTTTTCGTAGCTGGCCATGCTGAACACCGAAGAGAATGAGGAGGACGAACCACCCCAGCGACGGCCATTGCCACCACAGAGAGCCTCTAGTTGATGATCAGAAAGAATCGTGAGTTTTGTCATAGCAAGATGCATTGAAGAACGGGGAAATCCCCGCTCCGGTTTAATCAACCTCCACAGAACAGACTTGAAAGCGATCAAATTTCAAGCGCCTTTGCAGCAAACCGAAGCATGCAACGCAACAGCACAGATCGCCGACCAAGCACGTCATCAAGCCACGAACATGACGTCCTGATCAGCTGCAGAACCGGGCACGATGGGCTTGCTCAGTAAAGTTCAATCATGAAGCGCGTGAGCTCAGACAAGGCAGCACCAAGCGAGTCCTGGCCCGACGTCGCCCTGCCCGTCGTGGAAACCTTCTGCTCGCTCCAGGGCGAGGGACTGCATGCGGGTCGCAGCGCCTTCTTCATTCGTCTCGGAGGATGCACGGTCGGCTGCAGCTGGTGCGACACCAAGCACTCGTGGCCCGGTGACGGCCACGCCCGGCAGACTCTGGAGGCCCTGCTGGTGGCGGCACAGGCGGCGGCGGCGGATGGGGCCGCCTTTGTGGTGATCACCGGGGGAGAGCCCCTGCACCACGACCTGGGACCCCTTTGCACAGCCCTGGCGCACTGCGGCCTGCCCCTGCACCTGGAAACCAGCGGTGTCGACTCCCTGAGCGGTCGCTTTGACTGGATCACCCTGTCGCCCAAACCCCACCGTCCCCCGTGCGAGGCACTGCTGCAGCACTGCGACGAACTCAAGGTGGTGTTGCGCTGCGATGCCGACCTGGTCTTCGCCGAGGCCATGGCCCAACAGGCCAGCGCGCTGCGCACCAAAACAGGAACCCCAGCTCCTGCGCTGCTGCTGCAGCCGGCCTGGGACAACCCTGAGGGACTACGACTGGCCCTCAACCATGTGCGTCATCACCCCGCCTGGCGCCTGAGCCTGCAGACCCACAAGTGGCTGGCGATCCGCTGAAGCCCCCGCGCTGGGGATCACCTCAGAGCGCCTGGGCCTCGCGTGACTCGCGCTCGGCCTTCCACATCCGCCAACGCACCTGCAGCGCCGCCGGGGCATACACCACGATCGGCCGGCTGACCACGTAAGGCACCACGTAGGGCTTGCCCGCCATGGTCACGAAGGTCTGCCGGCGCGGCTGATCGGATGGACAGGCCATCCGGGTCGACACCAGGGGGCCCACGGCGTCGACGCGAAACAGCATCGGGGTGTCCTCGCTCAGGCGCCAGGGCCGTATGCGGCCCGAAAAGGAGTGCTGGTTGCAGTCGACCTGAGCCGTCTGACCGACGATCAGCTGCACGCGCCACTCCCGTGGATCGGCCGAGAGCGCCGGATCCCGGGTGGGGGGCAGCACCCCGGGCAACTGGATCACCCAGCGGCGCTCACCGGCGGCCGGAGGGGGATAGGACGTCAGGTCGAGACGCGGAACCGCTGCGGCCGGCAGGGCCACCAACCCCATGGCCACGCCGGCGGCAGCAACGACGAGGGGCCGGATCAACGCCATGGGTTCCGGAACAGGACTGACCCCATGTTGATCGGATCTGCCAGCCTTGGGCCATGACCGCCCCAAGCCCTGACCCGACCCGGCCACTCGCGATCGCCCTGCTCTCGGGAGGGCTCGATTCGGCCACCGCTGCCGCCCTGGCGCTGGAGGCGGGCCATGCGGTGATCGCCCTGTCACTCGACTATGGCCAGCGCCACCGGCGCGAGCTCGAGGCCGCCGCCACCGTGGCCGCCGCCCTCGGCATTGCCGAACATCACACCCTGGGCGTGAACCTGGCGGCCTGGGGTGGCTCGGCCCTGACCGACAGCGCCATCACCATGCCCACGGCGGGGCCGGAGCCGGATGTGATTCCCAGCACCTATGTACCCGGACGCAACACGGTGTTCATCGCCCTGGGTCTCAGCCTGGCCGAAGCCCGGGGCGCCACGCGGTTGGTGCTCGGCGTCAACGCCGTCGACTATTCGGGATACCCCGACTGCCGGCCTGACTACCTGGCGGCGTTTCAACAGCTCGCCGGCCTGGGCAGCAAGGCCGGCCGGCAGGGCCGCAGCACCGAGCTGTGGGCGCCGCTGGTGCACTGGAGCAAGACCGAGATCGTGCAGCAGGCCCTGCGCCTGGGGGTGCCGATCGAGGCCACCTGGAGCTGTTACAGCGGCGGCGATGCGCCCTGCGGAGTGTGCGACAGCTGCCGCATCCGTGATGCAGCCCTGATCGAGGCGGGCCGGCCCGATCTGGCCAGCAGCCATGGCCGCTGACCACACCCACCGGCTCACGCTGCCCTGGCGTGATCCCTGGTTGGTGGTGTCGGCCATCGCCGCAGACCTGGGAGCCGAGGGCCTGGTGTGGCTCGATGGCGACGGCAGCGACCTGGGCCGCTGGGCACGGCTGGGATTCCAGCCGGTGCAGAGCGTCTGCTGCCGGGGGCTGCCCGGCGCAGGTCACGACCAGGATCCCTTCAGCGCCCTGGCCAGGCTCGAGGTCGAGCTCAGCCGCAGCGGCGGCTGCTGGATGGGCTGGCTGGGGTATGAGGCGGGGGCCTGGGTTGAACCCGGCGACCACTGGCAGCAGCCGGCCATGGCGGTGCTGTGGGCAGCCCACTACAGCCATGAGCTGGTGTTTGACCTGCAGCAGCAGCAGCTCTGGCTCGCGCACACTCCAGAACGGGCAGACACAGGCCCAGCGGAGAACCTCGCGGCCCGGCTGGCGACGCTGCTGGCGGCGCTGCCCAGTGGCTGGCCGGCCACGACAGAGCTGGCCGCTGCCCCCCGGCTGCCGCTGGAGCAGTGGCACTGGCACACCAGCCCCGCACGCTTTGCCGAGCAGGTCAAACAGATCCGCCGCTGGATCACCGCCGGCGACCTGTTTCAGGCCAACCTCACCGCCTGCTGTGAGACGTCCCTGCCGCAGGGATCAGCGGCAGGTGCGGCCACGGCCCTGGCCCTCTACGGCCGGCTGCGCCGGCAATGCCCGGCACCGTTTGCAGGCCTGGCGATCGGCAGCGGAGCCGCCAGTGGCGAAGCGCTGCTGTGCAGCTCGCCAGAGCGCTTTCTGCGACGCGATGCCCGAGGCCAGGTCGAAACGCGCCCGATCAAGGGCACCCGGCCCCGCAGCGACGATCCCGAGCTGGATGCCGAAGCAGCAGCCGAGCTGGTGAGCAGCCCCAAGGATCGGGCTGAAAACGTGATGATCGTTGACCTGCTGCGCAACGACCTGGGGCGGGTCAGCCGTCCGGGGTCGATCCAGGTGCCCCAGCTGGTGGGCCTGGAGAGCTACCGCCAGGTGCACCACCTGACCTCGGTCATTGAGGGGCAGCTGCAGGAAGGCGTCAGCAATGCCGCCCTGCTGCGGGCCTGCTGGCCGGGGGGCTCGATCAGCGGCGCGCCCAAGATCAGGGCCTGCCAGCGGCTGGGAGAACTGGAACCGGTGCCGCGGGGTCCCTATTGCGGCGCCTTGTTTCGCCTGGGCGGCGATGGCAGCTTGGACAGCAACATCATCATTCGATCGCTGATGCTCAAGGACCGCACCCTCAGGGTCCATGCGGGTTGCGGCATCGTCGCCGATTCGGACCCCGACGCCGAGGCTGAGGAGATGGGCTGGAAGCTGAAGCCCCTGCTGCAGGCCCTGGCATGAGCTCCAGCACCCCGAGCATCGCCTGGATCGACCGAGGCGGTCCCGATGGCCGCTGGGGAGCGCCTGGCGACCTGGCCCTGCCCGCCGATGCCCGCGGGCTGCTGCTGGCCGAAGGTGTGTTTGAAACCGTGCTGGTTCATGGGGGCAGGCCCCGGCTGCTGGCCGCCCATCTGGAGCGCTGGCACCAGGGGGCGACCCTGCTGGGGTTGCCGGCACCCCCCGGCGAAGCGCTGATCGCGCCGCTGGCCCGCGAAGCGATCAGCCGCAGCGGCATCGACGGCGGTGCGCTGCGGCTCAACTGGTGCCGCGGCAGCGGCACGCGCGGGCTGGAGCCGATCGCCCCCGATGCGGCCGATGGGGCGCTGTGCTGGCTGCAGCTCACCGGCGCTGAGCCCCGCTTTGCCCCGGTGAGCGTGATCGTCAGTGCCACCGAGGTGCGCCAGGCCACGAGCCTGCTGAGCCGTTGCAAGACCTTTGCCTACGCCAGCGCCCTGATCGCCCGACGCCAAGCCCGTGACGCGGGCGCCGATGACGCCCTGCTGACCAGCAGCGCCGGTGGCCTGTGCTGCGCCAGCAGCGCCAATCTGCTGATTCAGCAGGATGGCCGCTGGCTCACCCCGCCGGTGGGCAGCGGCTGCCTGCCGGGAATCATGCGCCAGAGGGCTCTCGACCTGGGGGTCGCCGTCGAGGAGGCGATCAGCAGCGAGGCACTCCGCCGCAGCGATGGGGCCCTGCTGCTCAACAGCCTGGGCTGCAGGCCGATCCACCACGTCTGCCGCAGCGATGGCCACGGGCCCGCAACGCTGGCAGCGATCGGCGCTGCTGAGGCTGAACGGTTCTGGCGCCGGCTGCTGGATTCAGACGGCGCCAGCGATGGTGCTCAGAAGCAGCCCTGGGTCGAGATGCGATAGGTGAAGCCTGTGGCCGCCTGGTCTGCCGTGGCGCCGATCTTGAAATTCAGCTGGCTGACCGTCTTGCCGGGATAGGCCGGGAACGGACCCCACATCTTGCCAGTGCCCATCGGCGGGGCAAAGGAGGGATCGTTGATCACCTGCATGTTGCTGCCATCAGTGAACTTGAGATAACCCTCGACCGGATAGGTCGCGCTCACCGAGGAGTTCGCGGTGAAGAAGAACTTGTAGCTGTTGTAGGGCTTGGTGACGTAGAAGTCGGTGTTCCAGTTGGGACGACCGAACGGATTGGCCACGCTGATCGTCTTGGTGATGATCGGCGTCACGCCATTGCCGCCGACCGGCTGCAGGAACTCACAACGACCCTGGGCGAGAACGGGAGCCGCAGAAGCCATGGCCAGGCCGGCAGCCAGGCAGGAAGCGGAAATCAGACGCACGATCCGAATCGAGAACGACCCAACACATAACAAAGGGACCCGCTCACTGCAACAGCCAGGCGGGTCCGGTCACAGACGTTGATCGAAAGCCGTGTTGAGATCAGCCGGGTTCAGACGCTCAGGAACCGCTGAAGCATCTCAGGGCTGAGATCGCGGGTGGCGCCGCTGGCCACCACTCCCCCTTTCTGCATGGCGTAGTACCAGTCGGACTGGCGCACGAAACTGGCGTGGTGCTCCACCAGCAGCACCCCGATCGACGTCTCCTTGAGAATGCGCGCCACGGCCCGCTGGATGTCGAGCACAACCGACGGCTGGATTCCTTCGGTGGGTTCGTCCAGCAACAGCAGACGCGGCCTCCCAAGCAGGGCGCGGGCGATCGCCAGCTGCTGCTGCTGGCCACCGGAGAGGTCACCTCCGCGGCGATTCAGAAAGGTCTCGAGCACGGGAAAGAGCTCGAACACCAGCGGATCGATGTGACGGTTGCGCGCCAATCCCCCTGGAAGCGCCTCGAGACCCAACTGCAGGTTTTCACGCACCGTGAGCTGGGGAATGATCTCGCGGCCCTGGGGCACGTAGCCGATGCCACCCCGGGCGCGGCGATGGGGCGGCTGCGTCGAGATGTCCTCGCCGGCCAACCGCACGTTACCGCTGCGCTGGCGCAGCAGGCCGATGATTGTCTTGAGCAGGGTGGTCTTGCCAACCCCGTTGAGACCGATCAGACAGGCCATCTGACCCGGCGCAATCGAAAGATCGACGTTGCGCAGGATATGGCTCTCGCCATAGTAGACGTTAAGCCCAGTGACCTGCAGAACAGGGTCAGTCATGATTGAAATTCCCCCTCAGTTTCAGTGCCCAGATAAACCTCGATCACCCGCGGATCGTTCTGCACGACATCCATGGATCCTTCGCAGAGCACGTGGCCCTCGTGCAGCACGGTCACCGGAGCCTGAAGTTCCCGAATGAAATCCATGTCGTGTTCGATCACCAGCACGGTGTGATCGCCCGCGAGGCTGCGCAACAGCTTGCCGGTGAGCTCGGTTTCCTCATCGGAGAGCCCTGCCACCGGTTCGTCGACCAGCAGCAGCTCAGGGTCCTGCGCCAGCAACATGGCGATCTCGAGCCATTGCTTCTGGCCGTGGGAGAGGCTGCCGGCCTGCTGAGCGACATGGCGTTCAAGCCCTACGACGGCGAGCAACTCCTGCACACGCTGGCGCTGCTGCGCGCTGAGCCGACCGAACAGCAGGGTGAGCGGACCATGGCTGCCCTTGACGGCCAGATCCAGGTTGTGACCGACCGTCAGGTTCTCGATCACCCGGGGGGTCTGAAACTTGCGCCCGATGCCCAGGCGGGCGATGCGATGTTCAGGGATCCCCACCAGTGAACGACCCCGGAACAGAACATCGCCGCGTGTCGGGCGCACCTTGCCGGTGATCACATCGAGAAAGGTGGTCTTGCCGGCACCGTTGGGACCGATCACCGCCCGCAGCTCACCAGGCAGAAGAGCCAGGTCAAGATCCTTGAGGGCCCAGAATCCATCAAAGCTGACGCTGACCCCGCGCAACTGAAGCAGCGGCGCCACTGCTGTGGAGTGGCTCATTTCATACCTCCCTCAAGTTCGGACCGTTCGGCCTGCACGGCAGGGTCGAGATCGAGCTGTGGGTAGGTGGCCGTGCGCGGGGGCCAGCCCAGCATCGAGGCCAGGCGACCGGGACCACCACGGCGCCACCAGCCCACCAGCCCATCAGGCAGGGCTGTCACCACCAGCAGGAACAGACCCCCCTGGATGAACAGCCAGGTTTCGGGAAGAGCCTCACTGACCAGGCTCTTGGCGTAATTGATCAACACGGCACCGAGCACGGCGCCGATCAGGGTGCCGCGCCCCCCCACCGCCACCCAGATCACCATCTCGATCGAGAAGGGCACAGCCATGTACTGGGGGCTGACGATGCCTGACTGCACCGTGTAGAGAGCACCGCTCACCCCCGCCATGGCTCCGGCCACTGCGAACACCAGGGTCTTGTAGACCGTCGTGTTGTAACCGGTGAAGCGAAGCCTGGGCTCGTCATCGCGGATCGCGATCAGGGCGTCGCCGAAGCGGCCTCGGGTCAACCAGCGGCTCAGCAGATAGGCACCAACCACCAGCAGCACCGTGAGCCAGAACAGATTGCGCTGCATGGAATCGCTGCCGACGAGTTCGCCGAACAGGCGGGCCGTGTCGGTCTTCAGGCCGTTGGTGCCGTTGATCAACTTCTGCTGGCCGTTGAAGAAGTTGAAGAAAACCAGCAGGGCCGCCTGGGTCAGGATCGAGAAATAGACACCCTTGATGCGGTTGCGAAACACGAGATAACCGAGCACCCCAGCCACCAGCGCTGGCAACACCCAGATGCAGAGCAGGGTGAACAGGGGCGAGGTGAAGGGCTGCCAGAACGCCGGCAGGGCCTTGACGCCATAGAGACCGAAGAATTCGGGCAGCTCCCCCGGGGCTAGCGCACTCAACTGCAGATGCATCCCCAGGGCATAGCCACCAAGGGCAAAAAAGATGCCCTGACCCAGGCTGAGGAGCCCGGTGAAGCCCCAGATCAGATCGATGCCGAGGGCAACGATGCCGAGCGACAGGAAGCGACCCAGCAGGTTGAGCCTGAAGGGCGGCAGCAGCACCGGCAGCACCAGGGCCGCAATCACGATCAGCAGCCAGGGAAGACTGCGTCTGAGGTGACGGCTCGAGACAAGATCAGCCATGGATCAGGCCTCCACCAGGCGGCCTTTCTGTGGGAACAGACCGGCCGGTCTGAACTGCAGAAAGACGACGATCAGCGCAAACACAAGCACCTTGGCCATGGAGGTGGTGGCAAAGAAGGTCACCAGCTCGTTGATGGCAGGAGGCATCGCCGGCCACACCAGCAGAAGTGAACCGGAGCCGACGATGTAACTGAGCACGCCGATGCCCAGGGCCGCCACCACGGTGCCGACCAGCTTGCCGACACCTCCGAGCACCACCACCATGAAGCAGTCGACGATGTAGTTGCCGCCCAGGTTCGGGCCGACCGAACCGAGCAGGGTGACCGCCACGCCGGCCACCCCAGCCAGGCCGGAGCCCACCAGAAACGTGAGGGCATCGACCGTTTCGGTGGGAATGCCGAGACAATCGCTCATCGAACGGTTCTGGGTGACGGCGCGGATGCGCATCCCCCAGACACTCTTCTGGAGAAACCAGAGGACACCCCCGAGCGCAAGGGCTGTCAACGCGATGATGAACAGACGCGCTGTGGGCATGTTGAGAGCGCCCAGATCAACCGCACCGCGCAGCCACTGGGGGGCCGTCACATCGATGTTGCGGGCGCTGAACCAGGGTTGATCGAGAGCGCGCACCCCACCCAGGGCCGAAGCCAGAACGATGCCGACCAGGGCTGAAACCACCCAGGTACCAACCCCCAGCAGGGGACTCCAGCGCCGTTGCCACAGGTCCGCCGGGGTGAAGCGGGGCAGAAACAGGCCCAGGACCACCGCCACCACCAGGCCGATGGCGAAGGCACTGCTGACCGAGCGCACGAACTGCTGCAGGATCAGACTGACTCCCCAGGTCGCCAGCAGGGTCTCGAGCGGGCGGCCGTAGAGCCTGCGAATCACGGTCTTTTCCAGGAGCAGACCGGCCAGACCGCTCACCACAAAAGCGACGGGGATCGCAATCAGGATGTAAACCGGGAACAGTGCCTCCAGGGGCCCTTCCTTGAACAGGTTCTGGACCACAAAAGTCGTGTAGGCACCGAGCATCATCAACTCGCCATGGGCCATGTTGATGACACCCATCAGACCGAAGACGACAGCCAGACCGAGAGCGGCAAGGACAAGAACCGAACCGATCGCCAGGCCGTTGAAGAGTGTGTCGTAGAGAAGATCCATCAGGACCGGCAAAAGAGAAAAGGGGGGATCGATATCCCCCCTGAAAGAACTCAATCTGATTGCATGAATGCAATCGCTGAGCCCGTGATCACATCTTGAACTTACCGGCGTCCGGACGCTTCTGCGTCCAGTCACAGGTGTAGCCCTTGGTCTCCGGCACGAACTGGTTCCAGGCCACGGGCTTGACGAAGCCCTTGTCCTCAAGAATCTTGAACATGCCGTCTTTCTGCACCTCGCCAATCAGCACACGCTTCTCGACGTGGTGGTTGGGCATCACGGTCACCTTGCCCTCAGGCGCATCGAAGCTCACACCGATCAGGGCTTCGCGCACCTTGTTGTCATCGACACTGTTGGCCTTCTCTGCGGCAGCGGCCCACAGGTAAACCATCATGTAAGCGGCTTCAGCGGGGTCATTGGTGACCCGCTTGTCGCCATACTTGGCCTTGAAGTTCTTGGTGAACTCCTTGGACGCGGGGGTGTCAAGGCTCTGGAAGAAGTTCCAGGCGGCAAAGGTGCCCTCGAGATACTCAGGACCGATAGCGGCGATCTCCTCTTCGGCGATCGAGAAGCTCATGATCGAGTATCCGTTGGCCGGGGTGATGCCGGCAGCCTTCATCTGCTTGAAGAAGGCGACATTGCTGTCACCGTTGAGGGTGTTGACGATCACACCACCCTTGGGCAGGGCCTGTTTGATCTTGGCGATGATCGGAGCCACCTCAGTGTTGCCCAGGGGCAGGTAGTCCTCACCCACCACCTTGCCGCCGCTCGCCTTGAGCTGCTCCTTCATGATGGTGTTGGCGGTACGCGGATAGACGTAATCCGAACCAACCAGGAAGAAGTCCTTGCCCTTGTTCTTGAGCAGCCAGTCGACAGCGGGCTCGGCCTGTTGGTTGGGGGCAGCGCCGCTGTAGAAGATGTTCTTCGAGCACTCCTGACCCTCGTACTGAATCGGGTAGAAGAGGAAGTGATCCTTGGCTTCGAACACCGGCAGCATCGCCTTGCGGCTGGCCGAGGTCCAGCCACCGAAGACCACGGCGACCTGGTCCTGATCGATCAGTTTCTTCGCTTTCTCAGCGAAAGTGGGCCAATCGGAGGCTCCGTCCTCCTCGACGGGAACGATCTTGAGCTTCTTGCCGTCGACGGTGATGCCACCTTTGGCATTGATCTCATCGATGGCCATCAGCTCGGCTTCGGCCACCGTGTTCTCGGAGATGGCCATGGTGCCCGAGCGTGAATGAAGGATGCCGACCTTCACTTCGCCGTCAAACTTGCCGCCGGCCTGGTCACCGCCGCCGCAGGCGACCAGTGACAGGGAGGTGGCCAGAAGCGTGGCACCGCCAACCAGGGGCAGAACCGACTTCCGCTTCAGGGGAAACGTCATGGGTTGCAAAAACACAAGATGAGCTGCCGCTGATCAGCGGTGATTCGAACGTATCGAGTGCTCTGCACAACCTCTGGTAGCGATTGACACCGTTTCTCCAGCCGATGGGACCCGTTGCGCCGCAGTGCTTCTGGGCCTCTATCAAGGGACAATTCCGCTGTAACGCTGGCTACCGAACAGGCAGTTGCTGCAGCAGAAATGCCTCCACCTGATGCAGGCCTTCGCCGCTGCGGATATTGGTGAAGCACCAGGGCCGGGCCCCACGCATGCGCGCGGTGTCGTGCTCCATCACCGCCAGGCTGGCCCCGACCAGCGGCGCCAGATCGATCTTGTTGATGACCAGCAGGTCCGAGCGGGTGATGCCCGGTCCGCCCTTGCGCGGAATCTTGTCGCCGGCCGCCACATCGATGACGTAGATGCACAGATCCACCAGCTCGGGACTGAAGCTGGCGGCGAGATTGTCGCCCCCGCTTTCAACCAGCACCACATCGAGATCGGGAAAGGCGGCCTCCAGTTCGGCCACGGCGGCCCGGTTGATCGAGCAGTCTTCGCGAATGGCGGTGTGGGGACAACCTCCCGTCTCCACGCCGCGGATGCGCTCCGGTTCAAGGGCCCCCGCGCGGGTCAGGAATTGGGCGTCCTCCTGGGTGTAGATGTCATTGGTCACCACCGCCAGTTGCAGGCGATCCCGCAACCGGCGGCAGAGGGCTTCAACCAGGGCGGTCTTGCCCGAACCCACCGGTCCGGCGACCCCCACGCGCAACCGACTCATCAGAGCTTCCCCGTGCCGAGGCCCCACAGTGCTGCCATCCTGGCGCCGGGCGGTAGACGGTGATGATCCGCAGGCTGAACCGACTGGACTTCGGCAACGTGGGCCTGGCCATGCTCACCGGCGCCGGTGTGAGCATGGGTTTCATCCAGCTGCTGGCCGGCTCCCTCGAACAGGTGGCCAACGTCAGTGTTCAGGTGATGGCGGTACGGACCACAACCCTGGTGGCGCCGGTTCTGATCAGCCTGCTGTTGCTGCTGCGCGACGGGCCGCTGATGATCAGGCTGGGGGCCCGGTACGCCCGTCGCCGGGCGAACCGGTTGCGTCAGGTCTGGCGCCAGCAGGCCGGCGGCCTGATCTTCAGCGCCCTGGCCCAGCTGCCTTACCTGCTGGCCGCCGCGCTGATGGCGGCGATGCTGACCCGGCCCGAACTCGACAGCCTCGATGAACTGCGCTTCCTGGTGGGCAACCTGGATCCGCTGTTGCTGGGTTTGAGCCTGTTCAAGACCGCGCTGTTTACGGGTCTGACCCTGTGGATCGCCCTCGACCAGGGTGCCCGGGCCCACCGTCGCGACCTGCTGCCGACGGCGGGCCTGTCACGGGCGATCAGCATCAGCCTGGCGGCGGTGCTGGTGCTCGACCTTGGCTGGGCGTTGCTGATCACTCCCCTGATCGCTGAGAGGGGACTGGTGCCATGACGCGCATCCGCAGGACCCTGCATGAAGCCGAGCGCGAACATCGGGGCTGGCTTGGGGGCAGCCTGCTGCTGCTGCTGTTGCTGGTGGCGGGCATGGGCGTCCCTCGCAACTGGTGGTCACCGAGCGTGGAACTCAGTTTTCGCACCTACAGCGCCGCCCGTCTCAAACCGGGCATGCCGGTCATGATCTCGGGCTACCCGGTGGGCCAGGTGCAACGGATCCACCTGCTCAACGACGCCCAGGTGCATGTGACGCTGCAGGTGGCCAGAGCCCAGCGGTTCATGATCGGGCCCCGCAGTCGGGCCGCCCTGGCGCAGGACGACCTGCTCAGCAGCCCTTACATCGCCATCAACCCCGACCTGCACGATCTCGACCGTCGAGGGCCCGGCGCCCAGGGCGAAACCCTCATCTATGAGGACAGCCCCAGCATGGCCAGCCTGTTCAAGGATCTGGCCGCCAGCCGCGTTCCCCTGCAGACGCTGCTCAACAGCAGCGCCAGGTTGGTGGAGCAACGCATGCCACGCTCGCTGGATCAGCTGGACCGCACCATGGGCAGCGGCGAACGGCTGGTGAACAGCCTCGAGCGTGACCTGGCGGGCCGGGCCGGCGCCCTGGAAGCCAGGGTCGAGCGCGCCACCGGTCAGCTGGAGACAACGCTCAGCGCGGTGCAATCGACCTTGGGCGACATTCAGGCCCTGGCGCGCAGCAGCAACGCCCTGTTGCAGGGCCTCAGTCGCAGCTGGTTGCTGCAGTTGCTGCAGCCGTCACCAGAGTCGACTCGGCCAGCACCATCGGCGGCAGGCTCAGGCCCAGGAGCCGGGCCGTCACTGCGTTGAGCCAGACCTGCGGGGTGCCGGGCCGCCCAGCAACCGCAGTCCAGAGCGACGGGTGAGGGTCAACTGCGAAACAGACGGGAGTACAGCTCTGCATGCTGAAGTTGGGCCAGGCCCGCGCCCACGGCACCACTCCAGAGTGAGGCAGGATCGACGTCGGCCAGCTGCTCGCCACGGGCGGCGATCAGCGGCGCCAGCTGCCACTGCAGCCGCTGGCCCTCGGTGGGACCCAGCGGCACCAGGCGCACCGCCGCACTGATCTGGTTTGCCGTCCAGCCGTAGAGGTAGGCCTGCTCCAGCTGCGGCGATGCCAGCTGGGCACACACCCCGGCCCAGGCATAGGCAGCGGGCCAGGCCAGGGTTCGCAGCAGCACGGCGCCCCCGGCCGGTGAACCCGGGGGCAGCAGGGGCCCGCACAGGTCGTTGAGCAGCTGCAGCAGGGAGGATCCCATCTGACGTTGCTGGGCGCGCACCTCGGCGGCTTCACGCTGGGCCAGCAACCAACCGTCGCGCTCGGCCAGGGCCGCCGCGGCGCCGGCTTCACCCGTGCTCAGGCCAGCGATGAGCAGCGTCAGGCCGGAGAGGGCCGCTGCCTCGATCGCGACGCTGCCGCGCTGCAGTTCGGCCTGCAGCCAGCCCTGAAGGGCCGCTGCCGAGTCCAGCCCACCGGCCTGCTGCAGGGCCTCGAGACCCTCCGAATAGCTGAAGGCACCCACCGGCAGGGCCGGGCTGACCAGCTGCATCAGACGCAGCAGGGCCCGGTGCGGGTCAGTGGTGGTGATGGCCATGGCCCTCCACGGCTGCATAGGCTCCCGCTTCGGGCAGAAACGGCGCCTCGATCGCCTCGACCCCCAACCCCCGGCGCCGCAGCAGATCGAGCAACACCGGGTCGTGCTGCAGGAGCAGGTGGTCGGAATGCAGCTCCAGGGGCACATGGCGGTTGCCCAGGTGATAAGCCGCCTGCATCAGAGCCAGGGGATCCGCCGCCGCCGTCACCCGCAGCAGGGGCTCGGGGGCAGCCACCACCGCGACAGCCACCTGCGCATCGTCGCTCAGCAGCCACTCACCAGGCTGCAGCGCCGCGCCACGGGGCAGCTGCAGGAGCAGGTCATGGCCGCAGCTGCTGCGGCGATGGCCGCGCAGGCTGGTGCGCTGATCCGCACGCAGGCTCATCTGCAGGCGCCTCAGCGCCCCAGCGGGCAGAGCCGCGCCTGCCTCCAGGCGTCGCACCAGCAACACAGAAGCCACTGCAGCAGAGTGGAAGACATTGCTGCAGGATCGCACTGGAGAGCTGGACGAGCCACGCCTGGCTGCAATTCAGCCAGCGGCAGAACCGCACGGTGCACCAGGGGCGGGCCAGTGCTCCGCTCAAGCTGCAACGTGCCTTCTGCCAGGCCAGCGGGCACTGCGAGCTGCCCCTGCTGCACACCGCCGGGGGCCTTGTGGGGGGCGACCAGCTGAGCTTGACGGTCGAGGCCAAGGCCCACAGCCGTGCCCTGATCACCACCGTGGCCGCCCAGAAGGCCTATGGCAGCGTGGGTCGCTCGCGGGTTCACCCCGGCGGTCGCTGGGCCCGGCAGCGGGTGGAAGTCCAGCTCGAGCAGGGCAGCGATCTGGAGTGGCTGCCGCAGGAGCTGGTGCTCTACAGCGGCGCCCTTTATGAGCAGACGCTGGAGGTGAATCTGGCCGCCGATGCCGCGTTTCTGGGGGCCGAGGTGGTGCGCTTCGGCCGCACCGCCGCCGGCGAAGGGCTGGGCCCGGGCTGCTGGCGCTCGGCACTGACCATCCAGCGTCAGCACCCAGACGGCCCCCGCTGGGACCTGGTCGATCGGCTCGAGCTTGGCGATGCCGCCCTGACGAGCCCCCATGGCCTGGGGGGGGAGCCGGTGTTCGGCTCCCTGGTCTGGGCGGCGCCGCTCGCCCTGAAGCCGGCCGAGCTGGCTGGGCTGCTCGCGCTGTGCCGCAGCGACCGCAACGGGCTGCCGGGGACCATGGCCTGTGGACCCCTCGAGCAGGGGCTGATCGCGCGCTACCGCGGCAGCTCGACCCAGGCGGCCCGCTTCTGGTTCAGCCGCATCTGGGCGCGGTTGCGCGCGTTCCGTGCCCTGCAGCCACCCCAGCTGCCGCGGGTGTGGCCGTTTCAGGAGAACCCGTGGCCCGAAGCTGGTTCAACCTGAACGACCGCCGCCGCAGAGCCCTGACAAACTGACCCCATGCACCTGACACCCCAGGAAAAAGACAAGCTCCTGATCGTGACCGCTGCCCTGCTGGCCGAGCGGCGCCTCGGCAGGGGCCTCAAGCTCAACCACCCCGAAGCGGTGGCCTGGCTCAGCTTCCAGGTGCTCGAGGGCGCCCGCGATGGCAAAAGCGTGGCCGAGCTCATGGCCGAGGGCAGCACCTGGCTCAGCCGCGAGCAGGTGATGGAGGGTGTGGCCGAGCTGGTTCATGAGGTCCAGATCGAGGCGGTCTTCCCCGATGGCAGCAAACTCGTCACCCTGCACGAACCCATCCGATGACCCCGTTGATTCCCGGTGAACTGCTGAGCGAACCCGGCGAGCTCGAACTCAATGCCGGCCGGCCCGTAACCACCCTCGAGGTGGCCAACAGCGGCGATCGCCCCGTGCAGGTGGGCTCCCACTTTCACTTTTACGAAACCAACAGCGCCCTGGAGTTCGACCGGGAGGCGGCCCGCGGCCTGCGGCTCGACATCCCCGCCGGCACCGCCATTCGCTTTGAACCCGGCGACAGCCGCAGCGTGAACCTGGTGCCGTTTGCCGGCAGCCGCCGCGTGTTCGGCTTCAACGGCCTGATCAACGGCCCGCTCGACTGAGCCCAGCCCTCAACCGCTTCGCAGCAGAACCCCATGGCCTACCGCATCTCGCGCCGTGCCTACGCCGAGACCTATGGCCCCACCACCGGTGACCGGTTGCGGCTGGCCGACACCGAACTGATCCTCGAGGTCGAAAAGGACTTCACCGTCTACGGCGACGAGGTGAAGTTCGGCGGGGGCAAAGTGATCCGCGACGGCATGGGCCAGGCCCAGACCACACGCGCAGACGGTGCGGTCGACACGGTGATCACCAATGCCCTGATCCTCGACTGGTGGGGCATCGTCAAAGCCGACATCGGTCTGCGGGACGGGCGCATCGTGGCCATCGGCAAAGCCGGCAATCCCGACACCCAGACGGGCGTCGACATTGTGATTGGTCCCGGCACCGAGGCCATCGCCGGCGAGGGGCACATCCTCACCGCCGGCGCCATCGACACCCACATCCATTTCATCTGTCCCCAGCAGGTGGAGACCGCCCTTGCCAGCGGGGTCACGACCATGCTGGGCGGCGGCACCGGTCCGGCCACGGGCTCCAACGCCACCACCTGCACCCCCGGCGCCTTCCACATGGCCCGCATGCTGCAGGCGGCCGAGGGCCTGCCAGTCAATCTGGGCTTCTTCGGCAAGGGCAACGCCAGCACCCCCGAGGGTCTCGAGGAACAGATCCGCGCCGGTGCCATCACCCTCAAGCTGCACGAAGATTGGGGCACCACGCCCGCCGCGATCGACTGCTGCCTGTCGGTGGCGGATCGCTTCGACATCCAGGTGGCGATCCACTCCGACACCCTCAACGAGGCCGGGTTCGTGGAGGACACCATTCGCGCGATCGGTGGCCGCACCATCCACACCTTCCACACCGAAGGGGCCGGCGGCGGCCATGCGCCCGACATCATCCGGATCTGCGGCGAAGCCAACGTGCTGCCCAGCTCCACCAACCCCACGCGCCCCTACACCCGCAACACGCTCGAGGAGCACCTCGACATGCTGATGGTGTGCCACCACCTCGATCCGCGCATTCCGGAGGACGTGGCGTTCGCCGAATCGCGGATCCGGCGCGAAACCATCGCCGCCGAGGACATCCTGCATGACCTGGGAGCGTTCTCGATCATCGCCAGCGATTCCCAGGCCATGGGACGGGTGGGCGAGGTGATCACCCGTACCTTCCAGACCGCCCACAAGATGAAGGTGCAGCGCGGCGCCCTCCCCGGAGACAGCGCCCGCAACGACAACACCCGCCTCAAGCGCTACATCGCCAAGGTGACGATCAACCCCGCGATCGTGCACGGCATCGACCACCAGGTGGGCTCGGTGGAGGTGGGCAAGCTGGCCGATCTGGTGCTGTGGAAACCGGGCTTCTTCGGCGTCAAGCCCGAACTGGTGCTCAAGGGCGGCTCGATCGTGTGGGCCCAGATGGGTGACGCCAACGCCTCGATCCCCACCCCGGGCCCCGTGCACGGCCGCCCCATGTTTGCGGCCTTTGGCGCGGCCCTGGCGCCCAGCTGCCTCACCTTCTTGAGCCAGGCGGCCCTCGATGACGACGTACCCCGCAGGCTGGGTCTCCGGCGCACCTGTGTGCCGGTGATCAACACCCGCGGCGGCATCGGCAAGGCCAGCATGCGCAACAACACCGCCACCCCCGCCATGGCGGTCGACCCCCAGACCTACGAGGTCTATGCCGACGGTGAACTGCTCACCTGCGAGCCCGCCGAGGTGCTGCCAATGGCGCAGCGTTACTTCCTGCTCTGAACCAAGCCGAAGCAGAATCGCAGTACTGTTCAAAAACAATCAACACCAGCCAGGACACTGGCGACCTGGATTCAGAGTCAAGAATGTCAGCACCCATCACCTTCACCCGCTTTGACGGCATCACCGGTCATATTTTTTCAATCCAACCGGATGGAAATCAGGAAAGACAACTGACCAACGCGCCGGGAATCCAGGCTCACAGCACCTGGTCACCCAACGGGCGATTTCTGCTCTACAGCCAGATCGACAGCAATGGATCTAGCGTTCGATCCCTGGACATCATCACAGGAACCAGTCGCCTGATTTCGGGCAGTCTGACATTTTCCATGGTGCCGCACGTCTCACCTGACAGCCGCAGAATCGCCTTCACTAGCAACAACGACGGAAACGACGAAATTTACGAAGCGCATGGAATCCGTGGAGGGCGTTTTGGAATACGCCAGCTAACATTCACAGACGGACTCGTACAGAATGTCGGGCCTAAATACTCTCCCTACAGCCAACAGATTCTGTTCGCCAGTAATCGCGAAACTGCCGATCCCTTGACACAACAGGATCTGTGGTTGATGCCAGAGAGCGGGGGAGTGGCCACGCGGCTCAGCAACAATCTCAACAACCGCGAAAGCAGAGGATGGTCACCCGATGGACGCAAGATCGTCACCCAGACAGTGACCGATGGGGTGGGACAGATCGTGGTGTTGGATGCCGATGGTCGCAACCAGAAGGTGATCACCCAGATTCCCCCAACAGCACCACTGTTCGCGCCAGGCAAGATCTTTCCTGAGATGCGGGGCGCGGTCACGCCCGCCTGGTCACCAGACGGACTCTGGATCGCCTTCGCGAGCAACCACGAAGGCAACTACGACCTCTATGCCATGCGGCCCGATGGCACCGATTTTCACCGCATCCTGGCGACGCCAGAGCAGGAGCTGTCCGTGGGCTGGGGGGCGCAAATCTGAAAGCCCGAGCAGCCCCCGACGTACCCGCCCGGTTTCTGCAGCCTGACGCACCATTCATCTGGTGTTTCGTAGCAACGACCACTCGAGAGGGCCCCATCGCTCAGCAGGATCGGGCCCAGCAGTGATGTCCGCAGCGATGTTCACCGAGTACCGGCCGAACCGCGGCTACGACGAATATTTCACCGCCCATGACCAGCCCAGGGCGGCCCTGCAGCCGCTGTTGTCGTCGCTGGGCAGGCTGGGCCTCGAGGAGCTCAACCGCAACCATGTGGCCGCAGGGGTTCTGCTCAAACGGCTGGGGGCCACGTTCCGGCTCAACGATTCGGACAACAAGGGCGTCGAACGGATCCTGCCGTTCGATCCCCTGCCCCGTCTGATCAGCCAGGCCGACTGGCAGCGACTGGAATCAGGCCTGATTCAGCGGCTCGAGGCCATCGATCTGTTCCTGGCCGACGTCTACGGACCGCAGAAGATCCTGACCGACGGGGTGATCCCCAGCGCTGATGTGCTCAGCTCCCAGGGCTGGCGGCCCCAGATGCAGGGCTTCAAGCCGCCCCTGGGCAAGTGGTGCCACATCTCGGGACTCGATCTGGTGCGCGACGGCGCCGGCACCTGGCGGGTGCTCGAGGACAACCTGCGCTGCCCCTCGGGTGTGGCCTATTTCCTCGAGAACCGGCGGGTGATGAAACGCATGTTCCCCAGCCTGTTTGCCGGGCGCACGGTGCAGCCGATCGATGACTACCCCTCGCATCTGCTGCAGACCCTGCGGGACCTGGCCCCCTGGACCGACACCCCCAAGGTGGTGCTGCTGACCCCGGGGGTGTTCAACAGCGCCTATTTCGAGCACAGCTACCTGGCCCAGCAGATGGGCATTCAGCTGGTCGAGGGTCGCGATCTGGTCTGCCATGACCAACGGGTGTGGATGCGCAGCACCGCCGGACTGGAGCCGGTCGATGTCATCTACCGCCGCATCGACGATGACTTCCTCGACCCCGCCGTCTTCCGCAGCGATTCGATGCTGGGTGTGCGCGGCCTGATGGAGGTGTACGCCGCCGGCCGGATCGCCATCGCCAATGCCCCCGGCACGGGAGTGGCTGACGACAAGCTGATCTATGCCTACGTGCCCGACATGATCCGCTACTACCTCGATCAGGAACCCGTGATCGAGAACGTGCCCACCTACCTCTGTGCAAGGCCCGACGACCAGACCTTTGTGCTCGAGCACCTGGGTGAGCTGGTGGTCAAGGCCGTGGCCGAAGCGGGGGGCTACGGCATGCTGATCGGCCCCCATGCCAGCGCCGACGAGATCGCTGAATTTGCCGTAAAGATCAAGGCCAACCCGCGCAACTACATCGCCCAGCCGACCCTCGAGCTCTCGACCGTGCCCTCCCTGAGTGAGGGCGAGCTGTTTCCCTGTCACGTGGATCTGCGCCCTTACGTGCTGCGCGGCCAACAGGCCTGGGTGAGTCCGGGAGGGCTCACCCGGGTAGCCCTGCGGAGGGGCTCCCTGGTGGTGAATTCCTCCCAGGGCGGCGGCTGCAAGGACACCTGGATCGTGGATGAACTCCCATGCTGAGCCGCGTCGCCGATTCGCTCTACTGGATCAACCGCTATGTGGAGCGGGCTGAAAATCTCTCGCGCTTTGTCGAGGTCAGCGAAGCCATGGCGCTCGACTGCCCGCCCGGCAGCGCCGAACCCTGGCTGCCCCTGATCGATGCCAGCGGTGATCGGGAACTGTTCGACACCCTCTACACCGACGGCTCACCTGACGATGTGGTGCGCTTTCTGGTGAATGCCGAAGGCAACCCCAGCAGCATCGTGAACTGCATCGCCATCGCCCGTGAGAACGCGCGGCAGATCCGCGAGGTGATCACCACCGAGATGTGGGAACAGATCAATGGCATGTACTGGAACCTGCAGGACGACAACGACGGCTTCTGGCAGTTGCCACCCCAGGAGCAACTGCGGGAGATCCGGCGTGCCTGCCAGCTCTTCTACGGGATCACCGATGCGACCCTGAGCCGCGACCTGTCATGGCAGTTCAGCCGTCTGGGGCGTCTGCTCGAGCGGGCCGACAAGACCACCCGCATTCTCGACGTCAAGTACTTCCTGCTGCTGCCCTCGCCCGACGAGGTGGGCGGGGTGCTTGACGAGCTGCAGTGGATCTCGCTGCTGCGCAGCGCCGGGGCCTATCAGATGTTCAGACAGGCACGGCAACAGGCGATCGAACCCAAGGCTGTGGCCGCCTTTCTGCTGCTCGATCCGATCTTTCCACGCTCGGTGCGCTACTGCCTCGAGCGGATCAGCGAGACCCTGCGCATCATCCGCGGCAGCGCCGTGCCGGGTGCCCCCGATGACCTCGAATGCCTGGCTGGCCTGACCCTGGCCCGTTGGAGTTACACCCGCATCGACGAGCTGATCGGCGGCGGGCTGCACGAATCCATCGATGCGCTGCAAAGTGACCTCAACCGGCTCCACGACCTGATTGAGGAGCGATACTTCGTGGCCAGCAGCGCCGAACCCCTCAACCTGTTTCCGGCATGCGCGCTCGCGTAACCCATACCTTCACCTACCGCTACAGCGCACCGGTGCTGCTCGGTCCGCACCGGTTCTGCCTGAAGCCCCGCGGCCATGGCTTCCAGAGGTTGATCGATTTCCAGCTGGAGATCAGCCCCGAACCCTCGCGGCTCTATCCCCTGGTGGCCGCCAGCGGTGATGAGATCCTGCGCGGTCGCTTCAGTGGTGAAACCGAGCACTTCACCGTGCGCGCCACCAGCGAGGTGCACACCGAGACCGCACCCCTGCTGCAGGCGTGCCTCGAGGAAAGTGAACCCCAGCTTCCCTATCCGATGGGACGGCTCAACAGCGATCTGGCGGGCTCCCTGCAGGGCTGGCTACCCAATGGCCAGCACGACCCTGCGGCGGTGGATGTGGCCCAGGAAGCGCTGATGGGCAGCGATCAGCGGGCACTGATGTTTCTGCAGCAGCTGGTCGAGATCATCCAGGACCGGGTCAAATACACCCAGCGCCATGTGGGCCCGGCCTGGCCTGCCGGCCGCACCCTCAAGGAGCGGGTCGGTTCCTGCCGCGACCTGGCAATGCTGATGATCGAAGCCTGTCGCTGCGTGGGGCTGCCTGCCAGGTTTGTGAGCGGTTATCACCTGGTGGATCCCAGGCCGGAGCGCTACGACCTGCACGCCTGGGCCGAGGTCTACCTGCCGGGAGCCGGCTGGCGCGGTTTCGATCCCAGCGGTGCGGGCATCATCGACGACCGCTACATCACCCTGGCCACCTCGTCCAAGGCAGATCTCACCGCAGCCATCACCGGCAGCTTCTCGGGGCCCCTGGACGTGACCAGCGACTTTTCATGGAGCATCCAGGCCGAGGTGCAACAGACCTGTACAGCCTGAGCCCGGGCGCCAGAGCAGGAGCAGGCACGACAGGCATGACTACCGTGTTCGCAACCGGTGGTCAGAATCGCTCGCGATGCAGCCCGGGAATGACGCCATGGAGCAGCTGCTGAGCGGTCTTGAGGGCCATCGCAACCTGGGCAAGCCCGTTGCCCTGATCTGCTGCAGCTTCAGGCAGTTCCATGCCTGCGAAACCCTGCATGGCCGGGCCCTGGCCGAAGAACTGATCGCGGCCGGTCAGCACTGCCTGCTCGAACACAGCCCTGAAGGCACGAGCCTGGTGCGCACCGGCCCCGCCGAACTGGCCCTGGTGGTCCCGCTGTCCACAGACCCTTGCGGCGAGCTGACGGCATTGGTGCAGCGGTTGAGCAACCGCTGCACCGTGGCTCCCACCCCCGGAACCGGCGGCACCCCGCTGCTGCTGACAGTCGCGATGGGCGTCGCCCATGCCAACGCTGCGCACCGACCCAGCTCGCACACCCTGATCACCCAGGCCCGGCTGGCCATGCACCAGGCCTGCGGGCGCCCGGGCAGCCAATGGGTGCTCGCGAGCCCGCAGATGCAGCAGCAGGCCGAGCAGCTGTACCGCCAGCAGGCGGAGCTGATGCTGGCGTTGCAGCAGGGGCAGTTCAGCGCCCATCTCCAGCCGATCGTCGACCTGCAGCATGGACGGACACTGGGGTTTGAAGCCCTGGCACGCTGGATCACAGCCGATGGCAAGGTGCTCAGCCCAAAGCACTTTCTGAACCAGACCCAGGCCGCCGGCCTGACGGCCGTCCTGGATCTGCAGGTGATTGCGGCCGGCCTCCGGGCCGCCACGCACCTGAACCAGGCCCGACGCAGCGATCAGCCGCTGCTGCTCTCGATGAACATCTCAGCCCAGCTGATCGAAAGCGACTGCCGCCGCCTGGACCTGCTGGCGCTGATCGATGACCATCAGCCGCCAGACGGGATCGAGCTGCAGCTGGAACTGGTGGAGGAAACCCTCGGCAACGCCGAGACAGGTCTGGACGATCTGCTGCGAGAACTGACCGATCGCCACGTGCTGGTTGCCATCGACGACTTCGGAACCGGCTACTCGTCGTTGAGCCGGCTGCACGATCTGGCCATCAACGCGATCAAGGTGGATCGCAGTTTTGTGCAACGGATCAACGCGACCAACAAGTCGAGCAATCAGCTGCTCGACACGCTGGTGGCTGTCGGCCATGACCTGGGTATCACCCTCACCGCCGAGGGTGTGGAAACCGAACAACAACGACGCTGGCTGCTGGAACACGGGATCGAGCGCGGCCAGGGGTACCTGTTCAGCAGACCCCTTTGCCTTGACGCCGCCATCGCCTCCCTCAGCGCTACCAGTTGAGCCCGTGCAGCTTCGGCAGCGGCGCCGTCTTGAATGTGGTGGCAAACAGCCGCGGGATGCGGCGACTGTTGTAGACACGAAACTCACGCACCACACTGGCGCCCTCGTCGCGCACGGCCTGGTTGAGCACAACGGATCCGTCGGGATCGGAAACCGAACGGTGAAAGGTGCCGGGGGGGATGCGCAGGATGTCGCCACCGGTCTCGAGCCGAACGATGTGATACGGGTAATTCCAACCGAAGTTCACCAGATAGAACGTGCGACCGCCATGCAGGGCCAGCAGGTTGTCCTCCTGATGGGGATGCAGATAGAACTGCCAGGCACCGGTCTTCTGCTCATCGGGAGGGCTCACCGCCGGACCGGCGTGAATCACCAGATCGCGGGCATTCGACGCGGCAACGGTGATGTCAAAGAAGCGAACGGCAGGGGTATCGCGAAACTTCTCATAGGGGATCAGTTCAAACATCGGAGCCCGGGCGGCACAGGCAACGGGCTCAGGCGATCGGCTTTCGCGGGCCAACAGATCCTGACGAAGCGGCGTGGCAGACATGGCGGTGGCGGGCCAGGACGGAATGCCCTGACACAGCGGCAAGAGGATCGCCCAGTGAACCGGCCGGCCGCGGCGGCTCACCGTGTCACGGGTTACCGAATCACGCTTTCCACAGACCAGTTCGACAACTGATTGGAGCCGAGCCCACGGCCGGCTCAGAACGGAATCGGCATCTCCACCGCCGCCGGTTCGGGCGCACAGGCCGCAACCCGTTGGTTCACCACCTCGCCGATCACCACGATCGACGGCGAGGCAAAGCCGTCGGCCAGGGCCCGCGCCGCCAGCTCGGCCAGGGGCGCCACCAGCTGGCGCTGGCCCAGCACCGTGCCCTGCTGCACCACCGCCGCCGGGGTGGCCCCGTCGAGCCCGCCGGCGATCAGCTCGGCGCAGATGTGGGCCAGGTTGTGCAGGCCCATGTAGATGACCAACCCGTCACTGCAGCGGGCCAGACCGCGCCAGTCGACGCCGGGGCGGCCCTTGTCGATCTCCTCATGGCCGGTGACGAAGGTCACCGAACTGCCGGCGCGGCGGTGCGTCACCGGGATGCCCGCATAGGCCGGCGCGGCGATGCCGGCGGTGACCCCGGGCACCACTTCCACCGGCACCCCGTGACGGGCCAGGTGGGCGGCCTCTTCGCCGCCGCGACCAAACAGAAACGGATCACCCCCCTTGAGCCGCACCACGCAGCGGCAGCGCCCCGCCAGCTGCACCAGCACCGCATTGGTGCTGGGCTGGGGCACCGAGTGATGGCCGCGGCGTTTGCCGACGAAATGCCTCTCGGCCGCCTCGGGCACCAGCTCAAGCACCTGGCGCGGCACCAGCGAGTCGTAGACGAGGGCATCGCACTGGCACAGCAACCGCTGCGCCTTGACCGTGAGCAGGTCGGGGTCGCCAGGGCCGGCGCCCACCAGGTAGACGGTGCCGAGGGTGGTCATGGCAGCCCCACCAGCTGCTCAAGCAGCACCTGGCGAAAGCGGGGCCGCTCCAACAGCGGCGGTCCCACCCGATCGGCCAGCTGGTCGGTGAGGCGATTGGCCGCCAGGGCCAGGGGCACGGCTGGTGCAGTGAGGCTCAGCTGGAGCTCGGCTAACTGCTCGGCACTGTATGGAGTGGCCTGCAAGCGGGCACCGCTGACCCGGGCCAGATGGTCCAGATACCGAGGAGCCAGGGGGCCCTCCAGGGGGTGATGCAGCAGCCACGGTGAGGTGTCGGTCGCCACGATTGACTGCAACCGGCGCACCTCGGCGGCCAGGGCTTGTTGCCAGGCGGGCCAGGCCCCGACAAACGGCACCCGCCTGACACGATCAACGCCCGCCATGGCGCTCCAGTGCCGTGCGATCGCCGGGATGTCCTCGCGGACATGGGCGCCGGGCAGCAGCATCAACGGCACCAGGGTGAGCGGGCGTTCCTCGGCAGGCAGCGTGGGCGGGTGCTCAGCTGTCAGAGCCTGCAGCCACACCGGCGCTCCGCGCCGCTGGGCCAGCTCGACTGCGAGGCTCTGCAGCTCCGGCGGAATGACCCCGGCGGTGCGGCCATGCACCACCAGCAGCAGAGACGTTGCCATCGCAGGCGGGCTTGCCAGGGTGAGGGATAGCAGCGACAGCGTCCATCGTGCACCCTGAACCAATCGCGGCGCGGCGGCAGCAGCGGCAACAGCAACTGGGAGCCGATGCCCTGCGCTTCAGGGAGCTGATCGCCAGGGTGGGCAGCGGCGAGCGCACCAGCACGGGCCTGTCCCGGGCCGAAGCCGACGAAGCCCTGAGCCGGATGCTGCAGGGCCAGGCCAGCCCCGCCCAGGCCGGAGCCTTTCTGATCGCTCACCGGCTGCGGCGTCCCCAGGCCTGTGAGCTGGCCGGAATGGCAGATGCCTACCGAAGGCTGGGACCGACGCTGCCGCCCAACCCACGGCCGACCATCAGCTTCGGCGTGCCGTTTGACGGGCGCAGCCGCACCGCACCGCTACTGCCGCTGACGGCTCTGGTGCTCAACGCCGCCGGGCTGGCCGTCGTGCTGCAGGGCGGCGGCGCCATGCCCATCAAATATGGCGTCAGCCAGGCCGAACTGTTTGAGGCGCTGGGGCTGCCCCTGGCCCAGCTCGACTGGCGGGCCACGCAGGACCTGTTTGCGCGCGAGGGGATGGCGCTGCTGCACCAGCCCCGGCACTTCGAGCTGGCCGAGGGTCTGATCCCCCTGCGCGAACAGATCGGCAAACGGCCGCCCATCGCCACCCTGGAGCTGCTGTGGAGCTGCGCCAGCGAGACGCAGCTGCAGGTGAGCGGCTTTGTGCACGCCCCCACCGAACAGCTCATGGCCAACACCTGGGCGCTGCTGGGTGTTCGCAACGGCCTCACGGTCAAGGGCCTCGAAGGGGGCGTCGATCTGCCCACCAGCCGGGTGAGCATCGCTGCCCACTGGCGCCAGCCCGCCACAACGAACGGCGAAGCAACCGACAGCGAGGCGCAATCCGAACGTCTGATCCTGCAGGCCAGGGACCACGGCCTGCGCGCCGACGATGTGGAGCTCACGACGCTGGAGGCCTGGAGCGCCATGGCCCGCGCTGCCCTGGACGGCAACGGACCCTTGCTCAAACCACTCATCTGGAACAGTGGCTTTCTGCTGTGGCGTTGCCAACAGCAACCCACGCTGGAAGCTGGCTTGGCGAGCGCCGAAGCGCTGCTGAGAAGCGGCAGCGTGCGTGAGCGGCGCCAGGATCTGGGCTGCTGATTGCCAGCCCACCCAACCGCTGCAGCGCCGCATGCAGCAGGGCCTGGTATTCACTCACCCGCAGCGTCAGCCATCGGCACTGGGCAGATAAGCGGGCCGTTCAGGTTTGAGCCGCTCCACCACCACGGCCGTGCCATAGCAGAGCACCTCGGTGGCGCCGCCGCTGCCGCTGGTGACGTCGGATCCGTCATAGCGGGTGCCGACGATGGCGTTGGCACCCAGCAGCAGGGCGTGCTCGACCATCTGGTTGTAGGCGGCCTCGCGGGTTTGCTCGCACATCTCGGTGTAGGCACCGATACGGCCGCCGACGAGTTGCTTGAGACCGCCCAGGAACCCCTGCACCAGGGTGGGCGAACGCACCACGATGCCGCGCACGAGGCCCTTGTACTCCCGGATCCGATAGCCCTCGATTGTGAAGGTCGTGGTCACAAACAGGGGCGACGGCATCGAACCGGACAGGCGCTCCATGCGTTGTAGTCGGAACCCCTGATCGGGGCATTTGCTGGACTGGGTCGATCTGTGGCTGCGGCCCGTGCGCCTTTCCCGCCCGTCGACCTACCTGTGCGCCTTTCTCACCCTGCTCAACGACCGGCTGGGCGAGACGCTGATCTTTCCCCTGCTGCCGTTCCTGCTGGCCGGCTTCACCAGCGACGGCCGGGTGCTGGGGCTGCTGACCGGCAGCTATGCCGTGGCCCAGTTCGCCTTCACACCACTGATCGGCGCCCTCAGTGACCGCTACGGCCGCAGGCCCGTGATCGCCGGCTGCGTCGCCGGATCGGTGCTGGGGCTGGGATTGTTCTCGCTGACCCTGATCCTGCCCTGGCAGGAGCTGGCCCCGGCGGCCCGCGCCGCCGGCCTGCCCCTGGGGCTGCTGTTCGTGGCACGGCTGATCGACGGAGTCAGCGGCGGCACCGCCGCCACGGCCGGGGCCGTGCTGGCCGACATCTCACCACCCGAGCAGCGCGCCAGAGCGTTTGGCCTGATCGGCGTGGCCTTCGGGTTGGGTTTCATCCTCGGCCCGGCCGCCGGCGGCCTGCTGGGACGCATCAATGTCACCCTGCCGCTGCTGGTGGCCGTTGGCATCGCCGCCCTCAACCTGGTGCTGGTGCTCACCCTGCTGCCCGAGACCCACCCCCCTGAGGCGCGCATCGACCTGCCGCGCAAGCGGGAGCTGCAACCGATCAACCAGCTCGCGGCGGTGTTCGCCAACCCGCGGGTGCGGCGACTGTGCGGGGCCTTTCTGCTGTTCTTTCTGGCCTTCAACGGCTTCACCGCCATCCTGGTGCTCTACTTCAAGCAGCGCTTTGACTGGGGGCCCGGCCTGGCCGGGGCCGCCTTCATGGTGGTGGGCGTGATCGCCACGGTGGTGCAGGGCGGCCTGATCGGTCCGCTGGTGCGGCGCTTCGGCGAATGGCGCCTGAGCCTGGCGGGCCTGGGTCTGGTGATCGCCGGCTGCCTGCTGATTCCCTGGGCGACCCGTGAGACAGCCCAGGCGGTGGTGTTTCCGGCGGTGTCGCTGCTGGCCCTGGGCACCGGCCTGGTGACCCCCTGCCTGCGGTCCCTGGTCTCGCGTCGACTCGACGGCAGCGGCCAGGGCTCGGCCCTCGGCAGCCTGCAGGGTCTGCAGAGCCTGGGCAGCTTCGTGGGACCGCCCCTGGCTGGCCTGGCCTACGAAACCCTGGGCCAGCGCAGTCCGTTCTGGCTGGCCGCCCTGCTGCTGGGCGGGGTCATCGCTCTGGTCGCGGGCGGCCTGCCTGAGCCGGCCGAGGGCTCCCGTCAAGCAAGCTGAACACGTCCCTCAGGCCGAGGCCATTGCTACGTTGCCCGCGGATTCAGGCAGGATCATGGGCGTAGACAGTGCGGACACGGCGCTCGCGCCCGAGCTTTATCTGAATCGCGAACTCAGCTGGATCAGTTTCAACTATCGGGTCCTTGCTGAAGCCCTCAACGAACACACGCCACTGCTGGAGCAGGCCAAATTCAGCGCCATCTTCAGCAACAACCTCGACGAATTCTTCATGGTGCGGGTGGCTTCCCTGAAGTCACAGCTGGAAGCCGGTATCACCACCCTCAGCGACGACGGGCTGACGCCACTGCAGCAGCTCGAAGCGATCCAGGCCAGGCTCAGGCCCCTGCTCGATCTGCAGCAGCAGCACTACCGCCATTCACTCAAGCGGCACCTACGCGAATACGGGGTCGACCTGATCGACTACACCCGTCTCAACAAACAACAACGGGAGTGGGTCGACACCTACTTCAGCCAGGCGATCTTTCCCGTGTTGACGCCCCTGGCGGTCGACCCTTCGCATCCCTTTCCGTTCATCAGCAACCTCAGCCTGAATGTGGCTGTGCTGGTGCGGGACCCCGAAACCGGCCAACGGGAATTCGCCAGGGTCAAGGTTCCCCAGAAGATCCTGCCGCGCTTTCTGCAGATTCCGACCGAGCTCAGCGGTCGCACCCCTGAACCGGTGTTCACCGCCGTGCCGCTGGAGCAGGTGGTGGCCTTCAATCTGGGTCAACTGTTCCCCGGCATGGAGGTCGAGGGTCATTACTTCTTCCGGGTGACCCGCGACGCCGACCTCGAGCTGCGGGATCTGGAAGCCGACGACCTGATGGAAGCGATCGAGGAGGGGCTGCGCAAACGCAAGCGCGGGGGCGAGGTGGTCCGCCTCGAAGTGGCCGATGAGATGCCCGACGACGTCGTGCAGCTGCTGATGGGGGGCATGAACGTTGAACCCGAGGATTTGTATCGCATCAACGGCCCCCTCGGTCTTGACGACCTGATGAGCCTGCTGTCGATCCCCCTGCCCAAGCTCAAGGACAAACCCCACAAGGGCAGAACAACCCCGGCACTGGCACGGGCCCAGAAGGGCAAACTCGAAGACGGTTCCCTGAAACAGGAGGAGTTTGAAAGCATCTTCTCGGTGATCAGACGCGGCGACGTGCTGCTGCAGCATCCCTATGACCTGTTCTCCACATCGGTGGAGGAGTTCCTCAACCAGGCGGCCGACGACCCGCTGGTGCTGGCGATCAAGATGACCCTGTACCGCACCTCGAAGGATTCGCCGGTGGTGCATGCGCTCATCCGCGCCGCCGAGAACGGCAAGCAGGTCATGGCGCTGGTCGAACTCAAGGCCCGCTTTGATGAGGACAACAACATCCAGTGGGCCAAGCAGCTCGAGAATTCAGGCGTGCATGTGGTGTACGGCGTGCTGGGTCTCAAGACCCACACCAAGACCGCCCTGGTGGTGCGGCGCGAAAAGACCGGGCTGAAGACTTACGTGCACATCGGCACCGGCAATTACAACTCGAAGACGTCGAGCCTCTACACCGACATCGGTCTGCTCACCGCCCGACCCGAGTTCGGTGAAGACCTGGTGCAGCTGTTCAACTATCTGACGGGTTTCTCCAAGCAGCAGAGCTTCCGCAAACTGCTGGTGGCTCCCGTGACGCTTCGCAGCGGCATGGAAGCCCTGATCCGACGCGAGATCGACCACGCCGGCAACGGCCGGGGCGGCCATATCAAGGTCAAGATGAACGCCCTCGTCGATCCGGCGATCATCGCCCTGCTCTACGAGGCGTCCCAGGCCGGGGTGCGCATCGATCTCATCATCCGGGGCATGTGCAGTCTCAGGCCAGGCCTTACCGGTATCAGCGAACACATCAACGTCGTCAGCGTCATCGGACGTTTCCTTGAGCACTCACGCGTGTTCTGGTTCGCCAACGGAGGTGACAGTGAGTTGTTCTTCGGCAGTGCCGACTGGATGGGGCGCAATCTCGACCGACGCGTCGAGGCGGTGGCACCGATCGAGGATCCCCAGGTCCGGCTGCAGCTGGAGAATCTTCTGGATCTCTACCTGAACGACACCGGTGCCTGGCACATGGACAGCGACGGACAGTTCCATCAGCGCCAGCATGACGGCGATCCCATGATTGCCCAGCAGCGATTGATGCAGCGCTGGCGCGGTGGCATGCCGACCACAGCCTGAATCGCAGCCTGAACATCCAGACGCCATTAGCAGCCAGACATCACAATTTCCTTTGATTCGATACAGGAAATTTTTCCATTCCTGATGTTCCCGCTGCACTGTCGGTGCTACATTCCGGCCAAATCCATGAGGAGGCTGGGGTGATGGGGACACCTCTGCAATCCGCCCTCGACGTTGCCGTCGGCAATGTCTCAGGGCCGAAGGCAGCTTCGCGGACCACCGGTCCGCGACCTGGCGCCAAGCTGAGTGCAGATTCCATCGGTTGGTATCTCAGCACCATCGGTCGGGTGCCATTGCTGACACCCGCCGAAGAAATCGAGCTGGCGCACCATGTGCAGGCAGGCAAACGGATCCAACAGATCCCGGCGGCCGAGCGAACACCGCAACAACGGCGACAGATCCGCATGGGTCAACGGGCCCGTGACCGCATGATGGCGGCCAACCTGAGGCTTGTGGTCAGCGTTGCCAAAAAGTATCAGAACCAGGGCCTCGAGCTGCTGGATCTGGTGCAGGAAGGAGCCATCGGTCTCGAACGCGCGGTCGACAAGTTCGATCCCGCCATGGGCTACAAGTTTTCGACCTATGCCTACTGGTGGATCCGCCAGGGCATGACCAGGGCCATCGACAACAGCGCCCGCACGATTCGCCTGCCGATTCACATCAGCGAAAAGCTCTCCAAGATGCGTCGGGTCACCCGGGAGCTCTCCCATCGGCTGGGCCGCCAACCCAACCGGCTGGAGCTGTCCCACGCCCTCGACATGACCCCCGAGGAGCTCGAGGAGCTGATGGCCCAGAGCGCACCATGCGCTTCGCTCGATGCGCACGCCCGCGGCGAAGAGGATCGCAGCACCCTGGGTGAACTGATCGCTGATCCCAACAGCAGCGAGCATTTCGACTCGATGGACCGCCATCTGCAGAAGGAACACCTCGGTGGCTGGCTGTCGCAGCTCAATGAGCGCGAACAACAGATCCTGAAACTGCGCTTCGGACTCGAAGGCAGCGAGCCGCTGACCCTGGCCGAAATTGGCCGGTTGATCAACGTCTCACGCGAGCGGGTACGTCAGCTGGAGGCCAAGGCGATCCTGAAACTGAGGCTGCTGAGCAACACACGTCAGGCCGCCTGAGCCGGACGTGGGTCAGTCGTGGTGGTTGCAGCAACTGGCCGGCGTCGCTGCCGTCGGCCTCTGGCTGGCACTGCTGGCTGCTGCAGCTGCCTGGATCCGGCGGCGGCATCTGGAGCAGGAGGGCCATGACCTCGGACGCGAATGGAGCCGCAAGCTGGTACACATCGGCACCGGAGCTGTGGTGCCTCTGGCCTGGCTGCTGGGTATCGACAGACTGATCGCCGTACCTGCGGCCATGGCGGTGACCATGCTGGCAGCAATCAATCACCGCTACCGGTTGTTGCCCGCCATCGAGGATGTGGGCCGAAACAGCTACGGCACCGTTGCCTATGGCGCAGCGATCACGATCCTGTTGTTGGCGTTCTGGCCCCAACGGGCCGCTGCAGTCTGCGCCGGTGTGCTGGTGATGGCTCTGGGCGATGGCCTGGCCGGGTTGCTGGGGGCCCGCTTCCGCTCGCCCAGCTGGCAGGTCGGCGAGCAGCGCAAATCGCTGCTGGGAACCGTGACCATGGCTCTGGTGAGCATGGTGGTGCTGCTGCTGCTGGCCCAGGGGCCCTGGCCAGCGCCGGCGCCCACCGCCCTGGTGGTCATCGCCCTGGTGGCCACCGCCCTCGAGCAGGTGGCGTGGCTGGGGATCGACAACCTCACGGTGCCGATCGTCAGCGCCTGGCTCTGGAGTGGTTGGCGTTAGCGGGGTCAGGCCAGCAGCAACTGCTCACAGCGTTGTTCCCAGTCGAGCTGGGTGCCCAGGCCGGCCACGACCAGACGATCGGCGGGCTCCTCACGTAGACGCAGTTGCCACTGGTGAATGAGATCCGCCCGTTCCATCCAGCTGCTGAGCACGGCATTGTGAATCGCGGGCAGATCCCAGTGGCGTTGCTGGGCCGTGAGCTGGGCCCAGCTCAGCAGGGCATCGAGCTGAAACGGGCGGAACCCGGCAAACGCCGGACCAGCCGTCTGTTCGAGATAGAAGAGCTGCAGCGGATCACTGAGACCACAGAACTGAAGCAGATAGCGCATGGCCCGCTTCTAAAAGGTGGCTAACACGCTAATCAACGACACAAAACAATCTGCTCACCAGGAACATGTTGTTGCAGGCTGCCAATCAGCACTCATGATGTGCGAGTGCCAATTGAGGCAAATGAGCCTGAGATTCAAGCCGCAACAACGGGTCTGGCCTGCTGAGCCTCAGCCACGGCCTCGGCCAGCTCGGCCAGCAACGCGGTGGTGGCGGCCAGATCGATGCAGGCATCGGTGATGCTCTGGCCATAGGTGAGCTGGGAGAGATCGGCAGGGAGCGTCTGGTTGCCGGCCACCAGGTGGCTCTCGAGCATCACCCCCATGACCAGGGTGCCGCCGCCACGCACCTGGGCGGCCAGATCACGCAGCACCTCGCCCTGGCGGCGGTAGTCCTTGTTGGAATTGCCATGGCTGCAGTCGACCATCAGACGGCTCGGCAGACCGGCGGCCGCCAGGGCGTCCGAGGCCTTGCTGATCGCATCTTCGTGGTAATTGGTGCCACTCTTGCCGCCTCGCAACACCAGATGGCCATCGGGGTTGCCGGTGGTGCTGACGATCGCGGCGGCGCCGTCGCTGTTGATGCCCAGAAAATGGTGGGGCCGTGCAGCTGCCTCGATCGCGTTGACCGCCGTGGTGACGCTGCCGTCAGTGCCGTTCTTGAAGCCGATCGGCATCGACAGGCCCGACGCCATTTCGCGGTGGGTCTGGCTTTCGGTGGTGCGGGCGCCGATGGCGGTCCAGCTGATCAGATCGGCGATGTACTGCGGCACCACCGGATCGAGCAGCTCGGTGGCCGCCGGCAGGCCCATCTCGGCCAGATGCAACAACAACCCCCGGGCCAGTCGCAGGCCGGTGTTGATGTCGTAGCTGCCGTCGAGGTGGGGATCGTTGATCAGCCCTTTCCAGCCGACTGTGGTGCGGGGCTTTTCGAAGTAGACCCGCATCACCACCTCGAGCTGGCTGCGGTGCTCGTGGCGTAGCTGGGCGATGGCGGTGGCGTACTCCTGGGCGGCAGCGGTGTCATGGACCGAGCAGGGCCCCACAATCACCAGCAGACGGTCGTCGCGGCCATGCAGGATCGCCTGAATGCGCTCGCGGGCCTGGCGCACGGTGCCTGCTCCCGTATCAGAAAGAGGTAGGTCGCGGTGAAGCAGCGCTGGCGGCACCAGCGGCCGGGTTTCGACCACATGCAGATCAGATGTGGGCAGCATGGCGGGGGCGGGCGTGACCCTAAACACACGGGATTCCAGCCTAGAAGCGAGAGGCGTCGCCACAGAAGCAGGACTGCAAGACTGCAGGAATTACGTCAACAACTGGCAGTTCGCAACCATGCTTCCCTCCAGACAGATCGGAGCACCCAAACCCGAGCAATGGGTTGGCTTGGTCGACGCCGTTTACGCCATCGCGATGACCGTGCTGGCGTTGCTGCTACCGGACATGCTCAGCGAATCTTTCAAGTTGTTCGAAAAAACGCGGAGCACTCAATTCCTTTGGATCGGCTTTTACCAAGCCGGCTTTTACTTTTCAGGTCTTCTCATTTTGTATGAGGCCTGGTGCTTTCACCGGTCCATACTTGTGCTGTCTAACAGTAAAAATCGAACGCAGACTGTATACACAGGACTAATGCTTGGGGTGGTCTGCCTTGTGCCGGCATGGAGCGGAGCCGTTCTAGAGGGGATCGACCACAGCCAGTTTTGGATCGAAAGCAAGCTGCAAGCCACCTTAGGAACCTTCGGCTGGGTGCTCATATTCCTGATGTACCTTCTGCTCTATCTGATCGGACGCAGCTCATCAGAGTTTCATACCCTACCCAACCTCAGATTGATCAGCAAAGAAGCAAAAAATCGAAGCATTTTTTTTGCAATCACCTCCGCCTTTCACGCCGTTCGTATTGTCGACAAAGAGTGGCCTATTGTGCCTGTAGTGTTGATTCTTTCAGTTTACCTGCTGATCAGCTTCAACCAGGACCGGGTGAGTGGGGTCCTCAGAGCGATCCCCAACGCCCTGCGCCTGCGCTGACGATCTGCACTCCAGGGAGCTGCGATGAAGCGGTTGTGACCAATGCCGGGCAGCCGTCCGTCAACAATGGGTCCCATCTGATCGCCCGGGACCCCTCCCCGCCAGCCTGCCGCGATGCCTGCTGCCAGTACTTTTCTTACCGACTACCGCGCCGCCGCCGCCGAGCGCGACGCCCTTGGTGTGCCGGCCCTGCCGCTGAGCGCTGAGCAGACCGGCGCTCTGACCACACTGCTGGCTGCGCCCCCCGCCGGCGAAGAAGCATTTGTGCTGGAACTGCTCAGCGAGCGCATTCCCCCCGGCGTTGATGAGGCCGCCTATGTGAAGGCCAGCTGGCTGCTGGCCGTGGCCAACGGTGAAACCGCCAGCCCATTGGTGCCGAAACTGGAAGCGGTGCGTCTGCTGGCCACCATGATCGGCGGTTACAACGTGGGCGCCCTGATCGCGCTGCTGGGCCACGCCGACAACGCCATCGCGAGCGCCGCAGCTGCAGGTCTCAGCAAGACCCTGCTGGTTTACGACTCCTACAACGAGGTGCTTGAGCTGGCCGCGACCAACCCCCACGCCCAGCGGGTGATCGACAGTTGGGCCTCAGCCGAATGGTTCACCGCCAAGCCCGAGCTGCCCGCCGACATAACGGTGACGGTGTTCAAGGTGGAGGGCGAGACCAACACCGATGACCTCTCGCCGGCCACCCACGCCACCACCCGCCCCGACATCCCCCTGCACGCCCAGGCGATGCTCGAGACCCGCATGCCGGGCGGGCTGGAGCTGATCGCCCAGCTGAAAGGCAAGGGCCACCCGGTGGCCTATGTGGGCGATGTGGTGGGCACGGGCAGCTCACGCAAGTCAGCGATCAACTCGGTGCTGTGGCACACCGGCGACGACATTCCCCATGTGCCCAACAAGCGCTCAGGCGGGGTGATCCTGGGGGGCAAGATCGCGCCGATCTTCTTCAACACCGCCGAAGACTCGGGCGCCCTGCCGATCGAGTGCGACGTGAGCGCGCTGGCCACGGGGGACGTGATCACGATCCGCCCCTACGCCGGCACGATCGAGCACGCCGCCGGTGAACCAGGCGCCGGTGAGATCGTGGCTCGCTTTGAACTCAAACCCAGCACGATCACCGATGAGGTGCGGGCCGGCGGCCGCATCCCCCTGCTGATCGGCCGCTCCCTCACCGACAAGGTGCGCGCCCAGCTGGGGCTGGCCCCATCGGATCTGTTCATTCGCCCGGTGGCCCCGGCCGACAGCGGCAAGGGCTACACCCTGGCCCAGAAGATGGTCGGCAAGGCCTGCGGCCTGGCGGGCGTGCGCCCCGGCACCAGCTGCGAGCCGCTGATGACCACCGTGGGCTCCCAGGACACCACCGGGCCGATGACCCGCGACGAAATGAAGGAGCTGGCCTGCCTGGGCTTCTCGGCTGATCTGGTGATGCAGAGCTTTTGCCACACCGCCGCCTACCCCAAGCCGGTGGACCTCAAGACCCACGCTGAGCTGCCCGACTTCATCAGCAGCCGGGGCGGCGTGGCCCTGCGGCCCGGCGACGGCATCATCCACAGCTGGCTCAACCGCATGCTGCTGCCCGACAGCGTGGGCACCGGCGGCGACAGCCACACCCGCTTCCCCCTCGGGATCAGCTTTCCTGCAGGTTCGGGCCTGGTGGCCTTCGCCGCCGCCATCGGCGCCATGCCGCTGGACATGCCCGAGTCGGTGCTGGTGAAGTTCACCGGTTCGCTGCAGCCGGGCGTGACCCTGCGCGATGTGGTCAACGCCATCCCCTATGTGGCCATTCAGCAGGGGCTGCTGACGGTGGCCAAGGAGGGCAAACAGAACGTGTTCAACGGCCGCATCATGGAGATCGAAGGGTTGCCCGATCTCAAGCTCGAGCAGGCCTTTGAACTGACCGACGCCACCGCCGAACGCAGCTGCGCCGGCAGCACGATCAAGCTCTCGGTGGACACCGTCAGCGAGTACCTGCGCAGCAACGTGGCGCTGCTCAAAAACATGATCGCCCGCGGTTACGGCGATGCCCGCACCCTGGCGCGCCGCATCAAGGCGATGGAGGCCTGGCTGGCCAATCCGGTGCTGCTGGAGGCCGACGCCGACGCCGAGTACGCCGCCGTGATCGAAATCAACCTCAACGAGATCACTGAACCGATCCTGGCCTGCCCCAACGACCCCGACAACGTCAAAACGCTGTCTGAGGTCGCAGGCGAGCGCATCGATGAGGTGTTCATCGGCAGCTGCATGACCAACATCGGCCACTACCGCGCCGCCGCCAACGTGCTCAAGGGCCAGGGCGCCAACGCCGCGCGCCTATGGGTGTGCCCGCCCACCCGCATGGACGAGGAGAAACTGAAAGAAGAGGGCTACTACGCCACCTTTGAAGCCGCAGGCTCGCGCATGGAGATGCCCGGCTGCTCGCTGTGCATGGGCAACCAGGCCCGAGTGGAGGACAACACCACCGTGTTCTCCACCAGCACCCGCAACTTCAACAACCGCCTCGGCAACGGCGCCCAGGTGTATCTGGGCAGCGCCGAGCTGGCGGCGGTGTGCGCCCAGCTGGGCCGCATTCCCTCCAAGGACGAGTACCTGGCCATCGCCGCCGAAAAGATCGACCCGTTCGGCGCCGAGCTCTACCGCTACCTCAACTTCGATCAGATCGCCGGCTTCGAAGACAGCGGCCGGGTGGTGTCTGCCGACGAGGAGGCCCAGGTGCTGGCGGGGGTCTGAGCCGCCTGCGACAGCATCAGGGCGGGAGCCAGCTCCTGCACAAAGGTCTGCAGAACCCTGTCGGCCTGATCCCGGGTCAGGGATCCGTTGAACACCCCAGTGGCTCGATCAGCATGTCGATACGGTAATGACCCGCCTCGTCGACGCACCTGAACCAGGAGACCCTGCTGTTTGAGCCGGCCGCAGCCGAAGCCGGCGCACTGCGGGCGGTGCTGGCCTTTCCCAGCAGCTACAGCGTCGGCATCACCAGCCTGGGGTATCAGGTGGTGTGGGCCACCCTGGCCCGGCGCAGCGACGTCGATGTGCGGCGCCTGTTCACCGACCGGGGCGATGCGCCCCACCGCAACCTCGACCTGTTCGGCCTGTCCCTGAGCTGGGAGCTCGACGGCCCGGTGCTGCTCGATCTGCTCGAGCAGCAGCGCATCCCGATCTGGACGGCCGAGCGGGACGACGACGACCCGATCGTGTTCGGCGGCGGACCGGTGCTCACCGCCAACCCCGAACCGCTGGCGCCGTTCTTTGACGCGATCCTGCTGGGCGACGGCGAGCTGCTTCTGCCGGCCTTCATCGATGCCCTGCAGGCCTGCCGCGGCGCCCCCCGCCCCGAGCGGCTGCGGCGGCTGGCCCAGGTCGAAGGGGTGTATCTACCTAGTCTCTACAGACCGCGCTACGACAGCGCCGGCACCCTGCAGGCGATCGAGCCCCTGGACGGCGCGAACGAACCGCCGATCCCGGCGACGATCGCCAAGCAGACCTGGCGCGGCAACACGCTGAGCCACTCGACCGTGATCACGCCCGAAGCGGCGTGGCCCGACATTCACATGGTCGAGGTGGTGCGCAGCTGCCCCGAGCTGTGCCGCTTCTGCCTGGCCAGCTACCTGACGTTGCCGTTTCGCACCCCCGGCCTCGACGACGGTCTGATCCCGGCGGTCGAGAAAGGGCTGAGCGCCACCCAGCGCCTGGGGCTGCTGGGGGCCTCGGTGACCCAGCATCCCCAGTTCGACGAGCTGCTGCAGTGGCTCGACCAGGACCGCTTCGACGGCACCCGGGTGAGTGTCAGTTCGGTGCGGGCCGCCACGGTGACCCCCGAACTGGGCCGCATCCTGGCCAAGCGCGGCAGCAAGTCGCTCACGATCGCGATTGAGAGCGGCAGCGAGCGCCTGCGCCGGGTGGTCAACAAAAAGCTCGACACCGACGCGATCTTTGCCGCCGCCCGCTACGCCAAAGAGGGTGGATTAAGCGGCCTCAAGCTCTACGGCATGGTTGGCCTGCCCAGCGAAGAGGAGGCCGATGTGGAGGCCACCGCCGCGCTGCTGCTGGCCCTCAAGAAAGCGACCCCGGGCCTGCGCCTGAGCCTGGGGGTGAGCACCTTCGTGCCCAAGGCCCACACCCCGTTTCAGTGGGAGGGAGTACGCCCCGAGGCCGACAAGCGCCTGCAGCTGCTGGCCAAGCGCCTCAAGCCCAGGGGCATCGAGCTGCGCCCCGAGAGCTACGGCTGGAGCGTGATCCAGGCGCTGCTCTCACGCAGCGACCGGCGTCTGGCGCCGGTGATCGCAGCCGCCCGCGGCCAGCACGAGAGCCTGGGGGGCTGGAAACGGGCCTACAAGGCCGTGCTCAGGGGCGAAGGGCCTGCGATCGGAGCCGCAGTGTCCCGCCTGTGGGACACCCAGGCGCCGCCCCCCTGGGACGCGGTGGTGCATGGGACCTGGAGCGGCGAGCAGGTGCTGCCGTGGGCGCACCTCGTGGGGCCGCTACCACCTGAGACCCTGGCCAAGCACCGGACCGAAGCGCTGGCCTAATCGAAGACTGCCGTGCGCCCGCGATAGACCATCACCTCGCGGCGCAGATGCAGCCGCAGGGCCCGGGCCAGGGCGAGGCGTTCACAGTCGCGGCCCTTGCGGATCAGATCATCGATCTCAGCGCGATGGCTCACGTGCATGGTGCTCTGCTCAATGATCGGACCGTCGTCGAGGTCTTCGGTCACGTAATGGGCCGTGGCGCCGATCAGCTTGACGCCCCGCTCCCAGGCCCGGTGGTAGGGCTGGGCCCCCTTGAAGGCGGGCAGAAACGAGTGGTGAATGTTGATCACCCGGTGGTCCTGGGGGCCGCCGTTTTGGAAGCGACGGAGAAAGTCGCCGCTGAGCACCTGCATGTACTTGGCGAGCACCACCAGATCGATGCGGTGCTCGGCCAGCAGTTCAAGCTGACGGGCCTCGACCCGGGCCTTGCTGGCGGCATCGATCGACAGGCATTCGAACCGGGCCCCGAAGCCCTCGGCCTCGGGCCGCAGATCGGGATGGTTGGCGATCACCAGCGGCACCCGCATCGGCAGCTCGCCGGCCCGGGTTCGCCACAGCAGATCCAGCAGACAGTGGGCCTGCCGGCTCACAAAGATGGCCACCCGCGGCAGCTCGTCGGAGAAATGCACCTGGCCCTCGCCACCGAGACGCTCGGCCAGGGCTTCCACGGCCGGGCCGATGGCCTCGCGGGGCAGGCCGAAGCCCTCGAGTCCCCACTCGATGCGGCTCAGGAACAGGCCCGCCCCGGAGTCGGTGTGGTGGTCGGCGTGGCGGATGTTGCCGCCGTTGGCCGCCACCCATCCCGACAGCTCGCTCACCAACCCCGGACGGTCAGGGCAGATCAGCTGCAGGATCGCGGTGGCGGGGATCATGGGGCAGACCGACTTCAACTGCATGCGTAGCACGTGCACGATTGCGAGCGGCGACAGAGGCTGCCCAGGCCGGGGTGCCCCCGATAAAGTCACCGCCACGAGCGATCCCCCTTGAGGCCATGCCCGCCCCCCTCCACTTCCTGCTGCAGTCCCTGAGACGCCTGGCCCTGCTGCTGGTGGGGGCAGCCCTGTGCTTTGGCCTGACCGCCTGTGGCGACGCCAAGGCCAAGACCCCGACCCTCAGTGCCGACGACATCGCCGTGATCGAGCGCCAGGCCGAGGGCTTCCTGGCCGCCCGCAACCGTCTGCCCGATCTGGCCCGGCTGGTCAAGAACAAGGACTGGACCTTCACGCGCAACCTGATCCACGGGCCAATGCAGGAGGTGAGCCGCGAGATGCTCTACATCAACCAGCACCTGCTGCCCGCCGACCGGGCCGAGGCCACCGAGCGCGCCAACGACCTCAAGACCGCCCTGGCCCAGCTCGACGAGGCCGCCGTGCAGCAGGACGGGGAGAAGCTCCGCAAGGCCTACATCAAGGTGGCCAGCGGCTTCGGCCTGTATGCCCAGATGCTGCCGCCCCAGGTCCAGGAGGACCTCAAGCAGATCTGAGCCCGGCCCTGACCCAGACCACAGCCGGCCGTGACGTCGCCATTGTCGGCGGCGGCATCATCGGCCGCACCGCGGCCTGGCATTTGCAGCGCTGCGGTCACCGGGTGACCCTGATCGACGCCGCGGATCCCATGGGCGGCAGCAACGCCGCCCTGGGCCTGCTGATGGCCCAGGTGTTCCACCGGGCCAGCGGCCGCGCCTGGCGTCTGCGCCAGGCCAGCCTGAACCTGTGGGAGCGCTGGGTGGCCGAGTTGCAGAGCCTGGGGCATCCGCTGCAGCTCAACCGCGGCCTGCTGCTATTGGCCGCCAACCCCGACGAGCTGGCCCGCCAGCAGGCCCTGTGCGAGGCGCGACAGGCGATGGGCCTGCCGTTCGAGCTGTGGGGACCAGCCCAGCTGGCCGAGCTGACGCCAGGGCTGCCGGCCGCGGCCCTCGGGGGCCTGTGGTCAGCGGCCGACGGCCAGATCGATCCACAGCCGCTGCTGGCCGCCCTGCTGCACGAAGCCCGGCGACTGGGCGCCCGGATCCTGGGCAGGCGGGTGCAGGCCCTGAATCCGATCAGCAGCGGGGGCTGGCGGCTGCAGCTTGACCGTGGCGAACCGCTGCGGTGCTCCACCGTGGTGGTCTGCGCCGGGCACGGCGCAGCTGAGCTGCTGGAGCCCCAGGGGCACCCTCTGCCCATGGCGCCGGTGCTGGGTCAGGCCGTGGAGCTGGCGCTTGAGCCGAGCGACGCCGCGGGCGGCTGGCAGGGCGCCTGGCCCGCCGCCGTTGTCTGGGAGGGCATCAACCTGGTGCCGCGCCCCGGCGGACGGTTGTGGCTGGGAGCCACCCTGGAGCCAGGACTGAACGCCGATGCCGCGGCCCTGCAGTCCATGGCTGACCTCAACGGCCACGCTCCCCCCTGGCTGACCCGGGCCACGGTGCTGAGCCGGTGGCAGGGGCTACGGGTGCAACCCCTGGAGCGTCCTGCACCCTGGCTCGAGGTGCTGGCGCCGGGACTGCTGATGGCGGGCTGTCACTACCGCAACGGCCTGCTGCTGGCCCCGGCGACCGCCACCTGGATCGCTGAGGCCCTTGAAGCAGACTGATGCTGTCACTCGGGTCATCGGCAATGGGATTTTGCCTGTCCCGCTGAGGCAAGCCTCGTCAGGTGGGCCTCACTTGGTTTCGGTGAACTCGGCGTCGATGACGTCGTCGGCACCGCTGCCGGCGGCGGCGGAGGCACCGTCGCCGTTGCCTCCGGGGGCCTCGCCAGAGGTGGCACCCGCCTGCTGGTAGACGGCGGCACCTGCGGCATAAAGCGCCTGCTGCAGCTGCTCGAGCACGGTCTTGATGGTGGCCGTGTCGTCGTTCTCGACAGCCGCCTTGAGCTGCCGGGTGAAGTCCTCCACCTTGCTCTTGTCTTCAGCGCCCACCTTGTCGCCGAGTTCGCCGAGCTGCTTTTCAGCCTGGTAGATGAGGGTCTCAGCCTGGTTCTTCAGGTCGATCTTCTCGCGCTTCTCCTTGTCGGCGGCGGCGTTGGACTCAGCGTCCTTCACCATCTTCTCGACCTCGTTCTCACTCAGGGTCGACGCGCCGGTGATCGAGATGCTCTGCTCCTTGCCGCTGCCCTTGTCCTTGGCGGTGACGCTCAGGATGCCGTTGGCATCGATGTCGAAGGTGACTTCGATCTGGGGCACGCCACGGGGGGCCGGCGGGATGCCGTCGAGCCTGAAGGTGCCCAGCGACTTGTTGTCGCTGGCCATCTCGCGCTCGCCCTGCAGCACGTGGATCTCCACATTGGTCTGACCATCGACGGCGGTCGAATAGGTCTCCGACTTCTTGGTGGGGATCGTGGTGTTGCGGGGAATCATCTTGGTCATCACGCCACCCAGGGTTTCCACACCCAGCGACAGGGGCGTGACGTCGAGCAGCAAGATGTCCTTGACCTCACCGGCCAGCACACCGCCCTGGATGGCGGCGCCCACGGCCACCACCTCGTCGGGGTTGACGGTCTGGTTGGGATCCTTGCCGGTGACGCGCTTGACCAGCTCGAGCACCGCGGGGATGCGGGTGGAGCCACCCACCATCACCACCTCATCGAGCTCGGAGGAGCTCAGCTTGGCGTCCTTCAGGGCCTGCTCGACGGGCACGCGGCAGCGGTCGATGAGCTTGCTGGCCAGCTCTTCGAACCTGGCCCGGGTCAGGGTGAGGTCGAGGTGCTTGGGGCCTTCGGGGGTCGCCGTGATGAACGGCAGGTTGATCTCGCTCTGGGTGGCACTGGACAGCTCGATCTTGGCCTTCTCGGCCGCCTCGGTCAGGCGCTGCAGGGCCTGCTTGTCGGCGCGCAGGTCGATGCCCTCGTTGGCCTTGAAGCTGTCGGCAAGGTGATCAACGATCACTTTGTCAAAGTCGTCTCCACCCAGGTGGGTGTCACCACTGGTGGAGAGCACTTCGAACACGCCGTCGCCCACCTCGAGCACCGACACGTCGAAGGTGCCGCCGCCCAGGTCGAACACCAGGATGCGCTCGTTGCTCTTCCTGTCGAGGCCGTAGGCGAGCGCCGCCGCGGTGGGCTCGTTGATGATGCGCAGCACCTCAAGGCCGGCGATCTTGCCGGCATCCTTGGTGGCCTGGCGCTGGGAGTCATTGAAGTAGGCGGGCACCGTGATCACCGCCTGGGTCACGGTCTCACCGAGGTACTTGCCCGCGTCTTCGGCCAGCTTGCGTAGCACCTGGGCGCTCACCTCCTCAGGGGCGAACTGCTTGCTGAGCACGGGACACTTGACCTTGACGTTGGAGCCCGCCTTCTCGACGCCGTAGCTGACCTCCTTGGACTCCTCGTTGACCTCGTCAACACGGCGACCGATGAAACGCTTCACCGAATAAAAGGTGTTCTCGGGATTCATCACCGCCTGGCGCTTGGCGATCTGCCCCACCAGCTGGTCCTGGTTCTTGGTGTAGGCAACCACCGAAGGGGTGGTACGGAAACCCTCGGCGTTGGCGATCACCGTGGGCTTTCCGCCCTCCATCACGGCCACGCAGCTGTTGGTGGTGCCGAGATCAATGCCGACGACCTTTCCCATGGATTCCCACCTCCTGGGTGATGAATTTCAGACTGCTGGCATCCTCATCAGCAGACGCTGCAGACGGCGAGGGGTGGTTCCCGAACAGGGGCCGTACAGGCGCCTACGGTCTGGGTCGATGAACCGCCCCTGAACCGTGATGGCCACCCCGATCAGCGCCCGCACCGGCCTGCTGGGGGTGCTGGGGGATCCGGTGGGGCACTCCCTCTCGCCGGTGATGCACAACGCCGCCCTGGCCGAGCTCGGGCTCGACTGGGTCTACCTGGGCCTGCCGGTGCAGGCCGGGCAGCTGGCGGCGGCGCTGCGGGGTCTGGAGGCGGTCGGCTGCCGCGGACTCAACGTCACCATCCCCCACAAACAGGCCGTGGCCGCCCTGTGCACCCGCCTCACACCCCTGGCGGAGCGGGTGGGGGCGGTCAACACCCTGGTGCCCCTCGAGGGCGGGGGCTGGCTGGGCACCAACACCGACGTCGAAGGGTTTCTGGCACCGCTGCGGCAGCAGCCATGGGCGGGCCGGCAGGCGGTGGTGCTGGGCAACGGGGGCAGCGCCCGCGCCGTGGTGGCCGCCCTGGTGGAGCTCGGTCTGGGCGGCATCACCGTGGTGGGGCGCCGGGCCGGAAGCCTGGACGTGTTTGCGGGCAGCTGCAGCGGCTGGGCGCCCCAGCTGGCCACCCGGCCCACACCCGGGCTCGGCAGCGAGCGCGCCGAGCCCGCCCTGCTCGAGCTGCTGGCCGCCGCCGACCTGGTGGTCAACACCACACCGGTGGGCATGAACGGCACGGTGGGCATGACCAGCGGCCTGAGCCCCCTGGCGGAACAGGCCTGTGCCGTGCTGCAACCCACCGCCACGGTCTACGACCTGATCTACGTACCCAGGCCCACCCGGCTGCTGCGCCTGGCCAGCGCCCGGGGCTGCACCAGCATCGACGGGCTGACGATGCTGGTGCACCAGGGAGCCGCCGCCCTGCAGCTGTGGAGCGGGCTGGGCACGGTGCCGGTGGCGACCATGGCCGCCGCCGCCCAGGCCGCCCTGGCCAGCTGAACCGCCTAGCCTTGAAGAATGGTGAATCCACCCCTGTGGCAACGGCTGCTCGCCGCCGCCGCCTACCTGCTGCCCTGGACCAACGCCATCCCCTTCGGACGGTCGCTGTTCGGCCTCTGGCCCTGGCTGCAATGGCTGGGCGTGCCGGCCCTGCCGGTGGCGCTGCTCGAGCAGACGGTGCCGTTCGGCAGCTTCGTGCTGTTTCTGGTGCTGTACCTGGCAGTGGTCCGCAACGGCAGGGTGCCCTACCTGATCCGCTTCAACACGCTGCAGGCGATCCTGCTCGACATCGTGCTGGTGGTGGTGTCGCTGATCTTCAGCGTGCTGCTGGCCCCCATGGGTGCGGGCTTCGCGCTGCGCACCCTCAGCAACACGGTGTTCCTGGGCGCGCTGGTGCTGGTGCTGTTCGCCCTGATCGAGAGTCTTCGCGGCAGGGAAGCCGACATCCCGACCCTCTCAGAAGCCGTGCGGATGCAGCTCTACTGACTGATAGGTTTGTGGATCCGTCGCTGGTGGAGCAGTCCACCGGCCCCTGCCCGACACCTGAGGCGACCATGACGCAGCCCTATTACGAAACCATGTACATCCTTCGTCCGGACATTCCGGAAGAGGAAGTGGAGACCCACATCGCCAAGTACCGCGATGTGCTCACCGATGCCGGCGCCGAGGTGCTCGACTGCCAGATGCGTGGCAAGCGCCGCCTGGCCTACACGATCGCCAAGCACCGTGAAGGCATCTACGTGCAGCTCAACCACAACGGCGATGGCCAGCAGGTGGCCCTGCTCGAGCGGGCGATGCGCCTCTCTGAGGACGTGATCCGTTATCTCACTGTCAAGCAGGACGGCCCCATGCCCGCACCCCGTGCCCTGCCCACCGTGACCACCACCACCGAGGCTGCTCCCCTCGAGCCCGCAGCTGTCTGAGCCAGGGCCGCTAAGGTCCGGGTCCATGGCGTTTCCCATGGACCCGGACCCGCGCACATCTGGTGACGCTGAACGCGAAGCGCAGCGTCAGGCCCTTGCCGAAACCCGCGAGCGGATTGCAGCCATCGAATCGTTGCTCGAGGAGCTGCCAGCACTGTTTGAGGCCCGCTTTCGCGAGCGCCTGGCGCCGCTGCTGCAACAACAGCAGCAATTGCGCAACGACAACGCCGCCCTGCGTCAGCAGCTGCTGGAGCTGCAGGGATCGAGGCCAGGTCGCCACCTGCGCGCCCTTGGCAGCCCGGTGCTGCCGGAGCCAGTCCCTCTCAACCCTGACGGTGGCGAGCAGCCCACAGACGCGTCGGCAGGCCCCACACATAGATGAAGCCCTCGGCAGCCCGGTGGTCAAACTGATCACCGCTGTCGTAGGTGGCCATGGCATCGACGTAGAGGCTGTCGCTGCTCGAACGGCGACCCACCACCGTGGCGTTGCCCTTGTGCAGCCGGACCCGCACACTGCCGTTGACACTGACCTGGGTGCGCTCGATGAAGCCATCGATCGCATCCTTGAGCGGCCCGAACCACAGACCCTGGTACACCAGGTCGGCCCACTGCTGCTCGAGCTGGCGCTTGCTGCGCAGCACATCGGCCGCCAGGGTGAGGCTCTCGAGCTCCTGGTGGGCCCTGATCAGCAGCAGCAGGCCCGGGGTTTCGTAGATCTCGCGGCTCTTGATGCCCACCACCCGGTTCTCGATCATGTCGAGACGCCCGAAACCGTGGCGACCGGCCAGCTCGTTGGCCCGGCGGATCAGGCTCACCGGGTCGAGCCGCTGCCCATCAAGGCTGACCGGATACCCCTGCTCGAACCCGATCTCCACCACCTGGGGAACATCGGGTGCCGCATCAACGCCAACGGTGAGGGCGTAGATCTCTTCGGGCGGCTCCACATCGGGATCCTCCAGCGGACCGGCCTCGATCGAGCGGCCCAGCAGGTTGAGGTCGATCGAAAAGGGCGACGTCTTGCTCACCGGGGCAGGGATGCCGCACGCCTCGCCGTAGGCGATCGTCTGTTCGCGGCTCATGCCCCACTCGCGGGCGGGCGCCAACACCTTGAGCTCGGGGGCCAGGGCGCCGATGGCCACGTCAAAGCGCACCTGGTCGTTGCCCTTGCCGGTGCAGCCGTGGGCCACGGCGTCGGCCCCCACCTCGCGGGCGATCTCCACCAGACGCCGGGCGATCAGGGGACGGGCCAGGGCAGTGCTGAGCGGGTAACGGCCCTCGTAGAGCGCATTGGCCCGGATCGCCGGAAAGGCGAACTCGCGAATGAACGGCTCGATCAGATCGCCGACGATCGACTGGCTGGCGCCTGAATCGAGGGCCTTGCGGCGGATGGGCTCGAGTTCATCACCCTGGCCCAGGTCGGCGGCGAAGGTGATCACCTCCTCCACCCCCCATTCCTTCATCAGATAGGGAATGCAGACGCTGGTGTCGACCCCGCCCGAATACGCCAGCACTGCCTTCTTGGCCCGACCCATCGCGATTGTGCGCTCTCACTGCTGCGATTCTCCCCCGTCGGCGGTGCCGCCCCCGTCGGCGCCCGGCAACGACCAGTGGCGGGCCAGCCACAGCAGCTGCAGCAGCGGCAGGCCCAGCACCAGGGCGGCCACCACCGTTGGGTTGACCGGCAGCGAGCCGGGCCAGCGCTCGCCGGCGGCCACCAGCAGCACCGACAGCATCAGGCTCAGGGCCCAGAGTCGGATGAAGGAGCGAATCAGGGAACCGGCCGCCAACTCGGGACGACCTGCAGCGATCACCCAGAAAGCTAGTCTGACTGATTGGCCCGTGCGCGGCAGTACCAGCACCATGAGCAAGCTTGCCTCCGGCGACAGCAGCCGGCTCGACAGCATCAACCCCTCGCTCACCCGCTACGGGCGCCAGGAGCCGGCGCCGGTGCTGCCGCTGCGCGACGAGCCCGACCTGCTGAGCTGGCTCGAGACCAGCGGCCGTCTGGTGGCCGACGAGGAGACCGCCAGCACCGAGGTGAGCACCGTCGAAGAGGAGGAGCTCTCGGCGCTCATGGGCGAAAAAGAGGATTACAACCAGAGCGACGAGCAACCTGAGGAAGACTGGGAAGACTGAAGCCCGGCCCGTCTTGTCTGCAGCACCGACACCCGCGCTCCCTCAGCCACGGCTGGGGGCCCTGCTGCTCGGCCTCGTGGTCCTGGGAGCCTGCCTGAGCAGCGATCTGCTGGTGGCCAACTCGCTGCTGACGCCGCCGCTGCTGCTGACCGCGGGCATCAGCGTGCTGGTGTGCCGCTGGGGGGTGCCGCGGCTGCGGGCCCTCAAGCTGGGCCAGGTGATCCGGCAGGAAGGCCCCCAGACCCACCACAGCAAGGCCGGCACCCCCACCATGGGGGGCCTGCTGGTGGTGCCGGTGGGCGTGCTGGTGGGGGGGCTGATGAGTCCCGGCGACGCGCGCCTGCTGGCCCTGGCCGGCCTGACCCTGGCGACCATGGCCATCGGCGCCATCGACGACTGGACCAGCCTCACCAAACGCACCAACACCGGCCTGAGCCCCCGGGGCAAGCTGCTGCTGCAGGGCGCAGCGGCGCTGGTGTTTCTGATCTGGGCAGCCCGCGGGGGCTGGCTGGGCGGTGCCGAAGCCGGTGATGTGGCCCTGCCGCTGGGCTGGGTGCTGCCCCTGGGCCTGCTGATCTGGCCGCTGGGGCTGTTTGTGGTGCTGGCCGAAAGCAACGCCACCAACCTCACCGATGGCCTCGATGGCCTGGCTGCCGGCTGCGGCGCGGTCGTGTTCGGCGGCATGGGGCTGCAGCTGATGCTCAGGGGCCACGAAGGCGACCCCGTGCTGGGGGCCTTCTGCGCGGCCATGGCCGGCTGCTGGCTGGGCTTCCTGGCCTTCAACCACAACCCGGCGCGGGTGTTCATGGGCGACACCGGTTCGCTGGCCATGGGATCAGCCCTGGCCGGGGTGGGCCTGCTCTCCAACAGCCTCTGGCCGCTGCTGCTGATGGGCGGAGTGTTTCTGGCCGAGTCGGTCTCGGTGATCCTGCAGGTGTGGGTGTTCAAGGCCACCAAGGGCCCCGATGGCGTCGGCCGGCGGCTGTTTCGCATGGCGCCGCTGCACCATCACTTCGAGCTGGGGGGCCTGAGCGAAGTGGCCGTGGTGCACCGCTTCTGGCTCGCAAGCCTGCTACTGGTGGTCCTGGGACTGGTGCTGCTGCCGTAACCCTTCATGCCCCACTTCACCTGGAAAGACACCGGCCTGACGGCCGACTGCGCCAGCCTCGAAGCCATGGCGGCCCGCTTTGAAGAGGCGGCGGGCCTGATGCGCCGCATGGCCGGCGAAGGCTTCGTGCTCGAACGCCGCAGCAACGGCCAGCGCATCACCCACCCCGAGCCCGGCGTCTTCGAGGCCTATGGGTTCATCAATGAAGAGTCGCCGGTGCGCCAGCTGACGCTGCTGCCCTAGCGGCTGCGCAGGTACCCCACCAACCAGACCACCACGAATGCCAGCGACGAAGCCCCCAGATAAATCAGGGCCCACTTCTGGAGAGTGGCGATGTCCCAGCCGAACAGCAGCCCCTCGGCGGCATCACCGGCGGTGCTGAAGGCCAGGGTCAGGGCTGACAGCAAGGAGACACTGCGGCAGGATCGACCGATTCTGACCGGTGCCAGGTGCCGGCCGACGGCACCCATGACCCCACCGTTTGCCAGCCTGCCCCGCACCCTGCTGCTGCTGGGCAGCGGCGAACTGGGCAAGGAGGTGGCCATTGCCGCCCAACGCCTGGGCTGCCGGGTGATCGCCGTGGACCGCTATGCCGGGGCCCCAGCGATGCAGGTGGCCGACGCCTGTGAGGTCATCGCCATGACCGATGCCGAGGCCCTCAAGACGGTGGTGCGGCGCCACCAACCCGATCTGGTGATCCCCGAGATCGAAGCGCTGGCGGTCGATGCCCTGGCCGAGCTCGAGGCCGAGGGAATCACCGTGATTCCGACCGCCCGGGCCACGGCGGTCACGATGAACCGCGACCGCATCCGCGATCTGGCCGCCAGCGAGCTGGGTCTGCGCACGGCCCGCTTCGCCTATGCCGGCAGCGCGGCCGAGCTGGCGGCCGCGGCCGAACCCCTGGGCTGGCCGGTGGTGGTCAAGCCGGTGATGAGCTCGAGCGGCAAGGGGCAAAGTGTGGTGCAGGGTCCGGCGGGCATCGCCGCCTCCTGGGAGGCCGCCCTGGCCGGGGCCCGCGGCGCGGGGGCGCGGGTGATCGTCGAGGAGTTTCTGAACTTCGAGCTGGAGATCACCCTGCTCACCGTGAAGCAGTGGAAGGGGCCCACCCTGTTCTGCCCGCCGATCGGCCACATCCAGGAGCGGGGCGACTACCAGTGCAGCTGGCAGCCGGCGGCCGTGCCTGACACGGCCCTGGCGGCAGCCCGGGCGATGGCGGTCGCCGTCACCGACAACCTGGGCGGGGCGGGTCTGTTCGGGGTGGAGTTCTTTCTCTGCCGCAAGGCCGACGGCAGCACCGAGGTGGTGTTCTCGGAGCTCTCGCCGCGGCCCCATGACACCGGCCTGGTGACCCTGATGGGCCAGAACCTGAGCGAATTCGAGCTGCACCTGCGGGCCGTGCTGGGGTTGCCGATTCCGGCGATCCACAGCCTGGGGCCGGCCGCCAGCCGAGTGATCCTGGCCAGCACGAGCGCCTCTGCGCTGCAGTTCGAGGGTCTGGATGAGGCGCTGGCTGTGCCCGACACCCAGGTGCTGCTGTTCGGCAAGCCCGATGCCCGCCCCCACCGGCGGCTGGGGGTGGCCCTGGCCCGCGGCGCCAGTGAGACCGAGGCGCGCCAGCGGGCCGATGGGGCCGCGGCGGCGGTGCGGGTCATCGCACACCCCTGAGCGGTAGCGGTCAAACATTGCCGCAACCCCTGGTGCAGCGGGGTTCTGCTCCTTATGGTGCGCCGAGCAGTGTGCCCCATGACCCAGGCCCAGCCCCGCCGACCCGCCAGCCCGGGACCCAGCCGTCGCCGCAGGCGTGAAGGGCCGCCCGTGGTCACGGACCTGGAGCAGCGCCGCCGCAGTGGCCGCAGCCGCCGGCCCGAGGGCCCGACCCGGCCGCGCAAACGCCGGCCCCTGCTGCCCTTTGCCCTGGGCGTTGCCGTGGGCTACGGCCTGGCCGGCCCCCTACCCCTGCTGGCGGGCAAGGCCCTGGCCGGCCTGTGGCCCCACGGCAACGCCATAGGCCAGCTGCTGCCATTCGGCATCAGCGGACGGCGCATTCTGGTGATGGGCATCGACCGGGTCAGCGACAGCACCGACGTGATGTTCACGGTGCAGGTCAAAGACGGCAGAACCCAGCTCACCCAGCTGCCACGCGACACCTACATCGAAAGCCAGCGCCACGGGGTGCTCAAGGCCAATGCCGTCTATGCCTTCGGGGGCGTGGAGGCAGTGCGCCAGGACCTGCCAGCCGTGCTGGGCGGTCCGGTGGACCGCTACCTCAAGGTCAACCTGCGCGCCGTGCAGCGGGTGGCCGATGCCATCGGCGGGGTCGAGGTCGACGTGCCGAAGCGCCTGTACTACGTCGATAACAGCCAGGGCCTCTACATCGACCTCTATCCCGGCCGCCAACTCCTCAAGGGTGAGGCCCTCGAAGGCTTTCTGCGCTACCGCCACGACGAACATGGCGACCTGGGCCGCATGGACCGTCAACAGCTGGTGCTGAAGGAGATCTTCCGCAAACTGGCCAGCCCCAGCAGCCTGCCCCAGCTCCCCCAGCTGATGAAGATCGCCGGCGACGACATCAAGACCGACCTCACCTTGCTGGAGCTGGGCCAGTTGATCACCGCCATGGCCGGCACCAGGCTGAGCACCAGCCAGATTCCGGGACGGCTGTTCTGGCAGAACGATCTCAGCTACTGGATGCCCGACAGCAACACCCACTACCCGGCCGGCAGGGAGCTCAACGGCTCAGACATCAGCGGTTCAGGAAACGGTGGTGTCTGAAACCGGTGGTGTCTGAGACCGGCGGTGTTTGCTGCGGGTGGTGGTCGCAAGGGCGAACCGGAAATCGCCCTGAATCGGACGGCGCCGTTCAGCCATGCTGAGCACGTCGGAGTCTCTGAAGGAACCGTCGAGAGCAAGCGCAGGCAGCGCCTCAAGCAGGTAGCGGTTGATATGGGCATCCCAGCTGAACGAGCGGCTGACCGCCTCGATGCCGTTGTGACTCCAGCGCCGCCAACGGTCGCGGTCGCGCAGGCCCTCCTCAAGGGCCTGCTGCAGAGCATCGAGATCCGACACATCCACCAGCTGACCGCTGGCTGTGGTGGCGAGGATGTCGCGCGGGCCGCCGTCATCGGTCGCCACCAGCGGCAGCCCTGAGGCGGCTGCCTCCAGCAGGGTGAGCCCGAAGGGCTCGGTGAGCGCCGGATTCACGAACACCCCACCCAGGCGGGAGGCCCAGCGGTAGATCTGCGGGATCTGGCTGCGCTGGTGCCGCTTCGGATAGGCCACCCGCCCGTAGAGGTCGTGGCGATCCACCAGCTCGAACAACTGCTGCAGCAAGTTCCGCTGCTGTTGTTCAAGCTGACGGGGATCGTCGCGACTGCCCAGCACCAGCACCAGGTTGTGGTGGCTGCGCAACAGCTCGGAACGGCCGAACACCTCCACCAGCGCCGCAATGTTCTTGCGTGGATCGGGCCTGCAGATCGCCAGCAGCGGCGGCCTGACCGGCTGCCGCAAAAAGGGTTGCATCAACGCCTCGATGCCCCGCTCGGCCGCACCGTGCCGCGGTGGATGGAACAGGAGACTGTTGACTCCGGGCGGAATCACCCGAGTCCGTTCCGGCAGAAAACGGCGGTAGCGGCTGTATTGCTGGTCGCGTTCCTGACGGGTGCTGGTCACCACCAGCTGGCTGTGGGCAAGGGCCATCTCCTCGGCGTCGATGCGCCTCGCCATGGCGTACTGGGCCTCGATCTGACTGGGGTCGAGGCCGGCGTGAATCAGGCGACGGCGTTTCTCACGCCCGAGGGAGTGAGCGGTGAACACCAGCGGTATGCCCAGACGCCGCTGCAGCAGAGCACCCACATGACCGGCGTCGGCGTAGTGGGCATGAATCCAGTCGGGCAGACGCTCCTGACCCCGCAGGCGCTTCACCAGGGCATCGGCGAGGTCGTCCAGATGGGGCCAGAGCAGCTCCTTGCGCAGGTAGCGACGCGGCCCGAAAGGCAACCGCACGGCGCGGGCACGGGGTCCGAGGGGCTCCTCGGCCTGGGCGTAGTCGGCCGCGACGCGGCGATCGTGGATCTGACGCGTCACCACCTCCACCAGCGCAACCTCGGGCCTGGCCGCCAGCGCCTGCACCAGCTGCAGCACGTAGGTGGTCTGACCACCGGTGTCGGGGTCGCGGCCCAGCTCCAGGTCGTGACCCCGGAACAGGCCGTGCAGATGCAGGTGGAGGACGTAGAGCCCCACAACAACCCCTGAGGCGAGTGCCCCTTGGCATAACGATGGTCAGCACCGCCGACGCAAAACGACCGGTCCAGGGAACCGAACCGCCTGGACCTAGGCCGCCACCACGTCCTGTGGCGGATGCTGCTCCAGCACCTGCTTGAGGTAGCGCCCCGTGTGGGAGGTGGGATGCTCCGCCACCTCTTCCGGGGTGCCACACGCCACGATCTGACCGCCCTTGTCGCCACCTTCAGGGCCAAGATCAATGATCCAGTCGGAGCAGCGGATCACGTCGAGGTTGTGCTCGATCACCAGGATCGAATTGCCCTTGTCGACCAGGCGCTGCATCACGTCCATGAGCTTGTGCACGTCGTAGAAACTCAGGCCGGTGGTGGGCTCGTCGATCAGGTACAGGGTCTTGCCGGTCGCCCGTTTGGACAGCTCGGTCGCCAGCTTCACCCGCTGGGCCTCACCGCCCGAAAGGGTGGGAGCCGGCTGGCCCAGCTTGATGTACCCCAGACCCACGTCGACCAGGGTGCGCAGCCGGTCGGCCGCCTGCGGGATCGCCGAAAACACCTCACTCGCCTGCTCGACCGTCATCTCGAGCACATCGGCGATGGTGAAGCCCCGGTAGTTGACCTGCAGCGTTTCACGGTTGTAACGGGCGCCCTTGCAGACGTCGCATTGCACGTAGACATCGGGCAGGAAGTTCATCTCAATCACATTCACGCCCTGGCCGCTGCAGGCCTCGCAGCGGCCACCCTTGACGTTGAAGCTGAACTGACCCACCTGATATCCGCGGGCCTTGGCCTCGACCGTGGCCGCAAACACCTGGCGGATCGGGTCAAAGGCGCCGGTGTAGGTCGCCGGGTTGGAGCGCGGCGTGCGGCCGATCGGCGACTGGTCGATGACGATCACCTTGTCGATCGCCTTGATGCCACGCAGCTCTTCGAGCCCTGCCGGGAACGGCACCTTGAGGCCCAGCTGATGCTCGAGCGCCGGGTGCAGCAGCTCGTTGACCAGGGTGCTCTTGCCGCTGCCGCTCACCCCGGTGACGCAGACCAGCCGGCCCAGGGGAATCTCGACCGACACATCGCGCAGGTTGTTGCGCGAACAGCCCAGCAGGCTGAGCCTGCGTGTGCCGCTGCTGCGCCGCTCAGCGGGGGTGGGGATCGAACGACGACCGCTCAGGTAAGCCCCGGTCAGGGAGTCGGCGGCGTTGAGCAGGGCCTCCAGATCGCCCTCGGCCACGATGTGGCCGCCGTGCACCCCGGCACCGGGACCGATGTCGACGATGTGGTCAGCGGCGCGGATGGTGTCTTCGTCGTGCTCGACGACGATCAGCGTGTTGCCCAGATCCCGCAGCTTGGTGAGGGTGGCCAGCAGGCGGTCGTTGTCGCGCTGGTGCAGACCGATGCTCGGCTCATCCAGCACGTACAGGACGCCCGTGAGCCCGGCACCGATCTGGGTGGCCAGGCGGATGCGCTGGGCCTCACCGCCGCTGAGGGTCATGGCCGGCCGGTCGAGGCTCAGGTAGTCGAGCCCCACATCGAGCAAAAAGCGCAGGCGCATGCGGATCTCGCGGAGCACCAGATCGCCGATCTGGATCTGCCGCGCGCTCAGCTGGGGCTCGTGGCCCTCGCTGGCGCCCACCCCCATGAGCGCTTCGATGCGAGCCAGGGTCTCACCCACGCTGACCGCCGTGAGCTCATGGATGCGGTACGGCCCCACCCGCACCGCCAGGGCCTCGGGCTTGAGCCGCAGCCCCTGGCAGCTGGCGCAGGGCACCAGCTCCAGGAACTTCTCCAGCTTCTGGCGCATGGCCTCACCGCTGGCGTCGCGCAGCTGCCGCTCGAGGATCGGCAGCACCCCCTCGAACGGGCGCACGTAGGTCTCGCTCTTGCGATAGCGGCTGTCGGCCTTGATCGAAATCGGCTCGCGTGAGCCGTTGAGCAGCACGTCACGCTGCTCATCGCTCAGCTGGTTCCAGGGGGTCTTGAGCTCGAAGCCGAAGGCCTCGCCCACGGAATAAAGGAGCGAGAAGTAATAGGAATTGTCTTTCTCAGCCCAGGGCGCCACGGCGGCGTACACCGGCAGGGTCGGATCGGGGATGACCCGCTCGCGGGTGAACTTGCGCAGAAAACCGATGCCATGGCAGTCGGCGCAGGCGCCATAGGGGCTGTTGAACGAGAACAGCCGCGGCGAGAGCTCCTCCATGACGGCACCATGCACCGGACAGGCGAAGTTCTCCGAATAGAGCCGCTCGCGCTCCAGGCCTTCGGCCAGCTCCTCACCGCCTTTGGGCACCACCTCGACCAGGGCCAGGCCCTCACCGCGCTTGAGCGCCGTGCGCAGCGAGTCGGTGAGCCGCTCCTGAATGCCCTCGCGGGCCACCAGACGGTCGACCACCACCTCGATGTTGTGGGCGTGGTTCTTGTCGAGCTCGATGTTGTCGGCGAGCTCGCGCACCTCACCGTTGATGCGCACCCGGGCAAAACCCTCGGCCACCAGGCCACTGAGCAGCTTCACGTGGGTGCCCTTCTTGCCACGCACCACCGGGGCCAGGAGCTGGTAACGGGTGCCGTCGGGCAGCCTGAGGATCTGATCGACCATCTCGTCGATCGTCTGCGGTCGGATCGAGCGCTCGCACTGGGGACAGTGGGGCTCGCCGGCGCGACCGAACAGCAGGCGCAGGTAGTCCTGGATCTCGGTGACCGTACCGACGGTCGAGCGCGGGTTATGGCTGGTGGATTTCTGGTCGATCGAGATGGCCGGCGACAGCCCTTCGATCGCATCGACATCGGGCTTGTCGACCTGGCCCAGAAACTGGCGCGCATAGGCCGAGAGGCTCTCGACGTAGCGGCGCTGACCCTCCGCGAAGATCGTGTCGAAGGCCAGCGAGCTCTTGCCGCTGCCGCTGACACCCGTAAACACCACCAGGCGGTTGCGCGGCAGGGTCAGATCAACGTTCTTGAGGTTGTGCTGGCGGGCACCCCGCACCCGGATCACATCCTCGAGCGAGCCGCCGCTGAGCACGCGGCTGCCATCGCGTTGAGCCACCTTGTCGTGCTTCTCGTGCAGGGTGAGCGCAGGCTTGTCCTTGGCGGTGCTCGCCTGACTGGCCTGGCTGCTCTTGGCGCGGGGCATCCGGCCGACTCGGGAACGGCTGAGTCTACGGGCGACAACGGGCCCCATGTGCCCGGCAACTCTGGAGCTCAGCGCTCAATCTGGCAACTCCAGCTGAGGCAACACCTGCCGGCACAGGGCCTCACTCACCTGCCAGAAGCGCTGGCCCAGGGCCCCATCCTGGGCCGCTGCCGCCATCGGCACGGCTTTGGGCCAGCCCTTGATGCCCCCCAGGTCGCTGGGACCGTAATGACCGCCGGGCGAGGCCTCCGGGGCCGTGAGCGCAAACAATTGGGGCAAGGCACCCTGCGCAGCGCTCTGAAACAGCGGTCCCATCAAGTCGTAGGCCAGGCGTTCCAGCCGGGAGCCGTTGGCGGCCACCGAGGTGGGTTGCAGGTTGGTGCGAGCCAGGCCGGGATGGGCCGCCGCCGACAGCAACCGGGGCTCACGGCGCTGGAGCTCCCGGGCGAACACCACATTGGCGAGTTTGCTCTGCCCGTAGGCCTTCCAGCGGTCGTAACGCCGCTCACCCTGCAGATCGTCAAAGTCGATCTGGCCGAAGTACTGAGCTCCGGAGGTGACCTGCACAACGCGGGGGCTGGTGCTGGCCCGCAGCAGCGGCAATAGCAACCGCGTCAGGGCGTAGTGCCCCAGGTGGTTGACACCGAACTGCAGTTCGAAACCCTGGGCCGTGAGCGTGCGCGGCGGCGCCATCACCCCAGCGTTGTTGAGCAGCAAGTCAATCCGTTCGTAGCGCGCGTCCAGCTCTCCAGCAGCCTTGTGCACGCTGGACAGATCAGCCAGATCGAGCTCGAGCACGTCAATCTGGGCTTCAGCCGATGCACCAGAACTCCCGCCATCCTCACGCTCCTCCTGCAACTGCCGCCGAGCCTGCTCAGCCTTGGCCAGCGAGCGGCAGGCCAGCACCACCGTGGCCCCCTTGGCCGCCAGGGCGCGGGCGCTCTCAAGACCCAGGCCGCTGTTGGCGCCGGTCACCAGGGCGATGCGGCCGCCCAGATCGGGCATGACAGCCGCCGTCCAACGCGGCGGAACCGTGGTCGTCATGCAGGGGCATCGACAATGGTCGGCACGCTAACGAGGGTGTCGTCGTGGGGCGGTGGCGGTGACGACCGCCAGAGCCAGCAGACCGATCAACCCCGCTCTGGCCACGAACCAGGCGGTGGCCAGGGCTGAGGTGAACCAACCAGTACCTCTTCAGGCGCTGCGGCTGTCCAGCAGGCTGGCGGCGTAGCTGCGGGCTTCCTGATGGTCGCCACCGGCAAGCTCTGCCAGTTCGAGCTGACGGGCGCGGATGTCCCGCAGGTGGGACACCCGCGTGTGGGTCATCCCGTCCTCGACCACCTTGCTGACCCGGTAGTGGTGATCGGCGGCCGCGGCCACCAGCGGCTGGTGGGTCACGCAGAACACCTGCCGCTGGGACGCCAGCCGCTGCAGCAGTTCGGCCATCGCACCGCTGACCCGGCCGCTGACACCGCTGTCGATTTCATCGAACAGCAGGGTGACGTGCCGGTCAGCCGCGGCCAGGCAGGTCTTGAGGGCCAGCAGAAAACGCGACATCTCACCGCCCGAGGCGACCTCGGCCAGCGGTGCCAGGGGCTGGCCCGGGTTGGCCGAAAATTGGAACTGCACCGCATCGGCGCCATCCTCGCCAGGGGCGCTGGGTTCCAGAGCCACGGCAAAACGCACATGGGTGAGGCCCATGGGACGCAGCGCCGCCATCAGCTGCTGCTCCAGCTGGGTGGCCGCAATGCGGCGAGCTTCGGTGAGGCGGGCATTGGCCCCATCGCGGCGGGCGCGGGCCTGGGCTTCGGCCGTTTCAAGCGCCGCGAGCGAGGCCTGGCCGCCGCCTGGGGCCAGCTGGTCGCGCAACTGATCGCGCAAGGTGATCAGGGCCTCCAGGTCCTGGCCGTGGCGGCGCTCGAGGGCCTTGAGCTGGGCCATGCGCTCCTGCAGGCGCGCCAGGCTCTCGGGATCGCTCTCCAGACCACTGCCGTAGCGATCGAGATCACGGGTCAGATCCTGAAGGGCCACCAGGGCGTCGCTGCAGGCCTGGGCCAGGGGACCTGCACCCGCCGGGTCCAGGGCGGCCATCTGGCCCAGCTCCTGCTCGCAGGCCGCCAGATGCTCGAGCGCCGAGGGCACCTCCTCGGCACCCTCCTGCAGCCGCCCCAGCAGGGTCATGACCCCGTCCTGCAGGCGCACGCCATGGGCGAGACGGTCCTGCTCGGCCTGCAGCCGCTGGCGCTCCTGCGGATCCTGCAGATCCGCGGCCTCGAGGTCGGCCAGCAGCTGCTCCTGCTGCTGGCGCTGCTGCTGCTGCTGGTCCCACTGCGTGCGGGCGCTCTGCAGGGCTGCGGCCGCCTGCTTCCAGGCACGAAAGGCCGCGGCCACGGGCTCCAGTGCCGCCGCCAGCGGTTCAGCCCCGAAGCGATCGAGCCAGCGGCGCTGCTGGCCTGGTCGCGCCAGCTGCTGGGTCTGGCCCTGCACGGTGAGATCCAGCAGCAACGGGCGCAGCTCCTGAATCTGCTGTCGGTTCACCGCCACACCATTGAGCCGATGACGGCTGCTGAGCCGATCCTCACTGAGCCGCCATTCGCGGCTCAGCAGGATCTCGCCCTCATCAGACTCCAGCTCCTGGGTCACCAACCAGCTGACCAGGGGCGGCGTCAGGCTGAAGCTGGCCTCAATCAATCCACGGTCACAGCCCTGGCGCAGCAGACGGGGTCCCGATCCCCCCAACAGGGCATCGAGGGCATCGAGCAGGATCGATTTGCCGGCGCCGGTCTCGCCGGTGAGCACCGTGAACCCGGACGCAAAACCGATCTCCAGGGCTTCGATCAGGGCGATGTTCTCGAGCCGCAGACCGGTGAGCACGGCAGTCTCCGCAGGCGCATCGCTGTTCGGCCCGACCGTAGCGGCTGTGGGTTTCGTTTAGAAGGGGGTCGGTGCTCCCCCTGAGCCGGCCCAGCACACACCATGGTCACAACCAGTCCAGAAGCCACCGCTGGCGAGATCAGCGACTTCATCGAAGCGGCAGGCCTGCTCGAGTACGACCCGGCGGCGATCACGCGGATCTATGCCGGTCACCCCGGACGGCTGATCAAACGTTTCTGGCAGACCCTTGTTCCCATTGGCCTGTACCTGCTGGGGGTCGGCTTTGACTGGTTGATCCAGCGGCTCAGGGACCCTGAGGTCGCCCGCGACCGCGCCAGAGAGGCTGCCGATCTGGTGGCCTCTCTGGGCCCCGCCTTCATCAAGGCCGGCCAGGCCCTGAGCACCCGGCCCGACATCGTGCCGCCACTGCTGCTCGAGGAGCTGGCCCAGCTGCAGGACCAACTGCCGGGATTTGATTCGGCCCTGGCGATGGCCTGCATCGAAGAAGATCTGGGCGCATCGATTTCAGAGATCTATGCCCAATTGGATCCTGAACCGATCTCGGCCGCCTCCCTGGGACAGGTGCACCGCGGCGTGCTGCACAGCGGCGAAGCCGTCGCCGTGAAGGTGCAACGGCCAGGCCTGCGCGAGCAGATCACCCTGGATCTCTACATCGTGCGCAACATCGCCGCCTGGCTCAACCGCAACGTGGGCCTGATCCGCAGCGACCTGGTGGCCCTGATCGATGAGCTGGGCAAACGGGTCTTCGAGGAGATGGACTATTTCAACGAAGCCTCGAACGCCGAAAAATTCGCCCAGCTTCACGCCCACAACACCCGCATCGCCGTACCGCGCATCTACCGCGAGGCCACCAGCCGCCGGGTGCTCACGATGGAATGGATCGACGGCGTCAAGCTGACCAACCTCGAGGCGGTGCGCCAGCTCGGCTTTGATCCCGACGACATGGTTCAGGTGGGCGTCGACTGCAGCCTGCAGCAGCTGCTGGAACACGGGTTCTTCCACGCTGACCCCCACCCCGGCAACCTGCTGGCCCTGGCCGACGGGCGCCTGGCCTACCTCGATTTCGGGATGATGAGTGAGGTCAGCCGGGAGAGCCGCACCGGCCTGATCCAGGCGGTGGTCCACCTGGTCAACCGCAATTTCTCGAAGCTCTCCAAGGACTTCGTGAGCCTTGGGTTCCTCGCCGAAGACGTGAACCTCGAGCCGATCGTGCCGGCGTTTGAAACGGTGTTCGGCCAGGCCCTCGAGCAGGGCGTCAGCCGCATGGACTTCAAGGCCGTGACCGACGACCTGAGCGGGGTCATGTACCGCTTCCCATTCAGGGTGCCGCCCTACTACGCGCTCATCATCCGCTCCCTGGTGACGCTGGAGGGCATCGCCCTGAGCGTCGACCCCGACTTCAAGATCCTCGGTGCCGCCTACCCCTACTTTGCGCGGCGGCTGATGGAAGATCCCGACCCCTCGCTGCGCCAGAGCCTCAAGGAGATGCTGTTTGATGGTGAGGTGTTCCGTTGGCAGCGGCTGGACAACCTGGTGGCCAGCGCCGCCCAGGGCAGCCAGCTCGATCTCGAAGGCCTGCTCGACCAGGTGATCAGCTTCCTGTTTTCCGACAACGGCGGCCTGTTGCGCACCCAACTGGTCGATGCAGCAGTAGAGAACCTCGACGGGCTCGCCTGGCAGACCACACTCAACCTCAGTCGCCGGCTGCCGATGCGGCTGCAGGCCCTGCAGCCTCCGGGCCTCAGGCGCCAGGTTCAGGAGCTCAAGGGAGGCGAGATCGATCTGCTGCTCGACCTCGAACCGATCCGCCAGCTGCTAAGGATTCTGCAGACGCTGCCCGGGTTTGAGCCCCAGATGCTGATCAGCCGGCTGCCGCGGCTCCTGGCCGAACCGGGATTGCGCCGCATGGGACGCGACCTGGCCCGGGGTCTGGCCGAACGCAGCCTGGTGCGCCTGCTGCGCGATGTGCTGGTGGCGACAGCGCCAGAACGGGCCATGCAACCGGCCTAGATTCAGCCGGTTCCCGAACGGATCGGTGGTGGGCAGATTGAACCTTCGGCGCCGGCTTCTGGGTGCCGGTCTGAGCGTTATCGCCCTGGCGCCGGTCGTGCAGATCCTGCCCGCTGCGGCCGCCGAGAACCTTGTGTTCGTCACCGGTGGTTTTCGCCGCTCGATCGCCGTCGCCGACCTCGAGCATCTGGCCGAAACAGGACAGGCCCGGGGGTTGCTGGCCGATGTGCTGGCCCTCAGCAAGCAGAACCCGGCCACGGTGGCCAAGCTGCTGAAGGGGTCGATCAGCCTGCCGGTCACCCTGGTGAGCCGCCTGCTCAACACCCGCATCGGCGAGGCGCTGTTGCAGCGGATCGGTCAGATCGTCTTTCCGCTCTATGCCCCGGCACAGAGCGTGCCGGCCCTGCGGGCCGGCCTGGTGCTGGGGGTCGTCGAAGGCAAGGGCTCGCTGTCGCCGATCTCGTTCTTCAAGGCCTACCCGACCCGGGAAATGGAAGTGAGCATCCCGGCACTGCTGAGCCTGATCAGCAAGGCCAGCTCGATCAGCGATCTGGTGCGCTACTTCTCGGAATCTCCGCTCGATGGTCTCAAGGGCAGTGAACCGATGGTCGGTCCCAACCGCTGAGGCGGTCGCCACGGAGCCGCGCCGTAGATTCGGCCGAGTCCTCCCTGCTGTGCCGTGCCCCTGCTCCGATCCCTGCGGATGTTGGGCGCGAAGCGGGTGCATCAGGACTGGCCAGGGCTGATCGAGGCCTACCGCCGCTGGTTGCCCGTCAGCAGCTCCACCCCGGTGATCACCCTGCGTGAAGGGGCGACACCGCTGATCCCGGCCCCGAGCGTGGCGGAGCGCATCGGCAGGGATGTCAGGGTCTTTCTCAAATACGACGGTCTCAATCCCACCGGCTCGTTCAAGGACCGGGGCATGACCATGGCCATCAGCAAGGCCAAGGAGTCGGGTTCTGAAGCGGTCATCTGCGCCAGCACCGGCAACACCTCGGCGGCAGCGGCGGCCTATGCCCGCAGGGGCGGCATGCGGGCCTTCGTGCTGATTCCCGATGGCTATGTGGCCCAGGGAAAACTGGCCCAGGCCCTGCTTTACGGCGCCGAAGTGATCGCCATCAAAGGCAACTTCGACAAGGCCCTGGCCATCGTGCAGGAGGTGGCCGATCAGTACCCGATCACTCTGGTGAATTCGGTCAATCCATACCGCCTGCAGGGTCAGAAGACCGCCGCCTTCGAAGTGATCGACGCCCTCGGCGAGGCCCCCGACTGGCTTTGCATCCCGGTGGGAAATGCGGGCAACATCAGCGCCTACTGGATGGGTTTCAACGAATACCGCCAGGCCGGCCGCAGCCGGCGGCTGCCGCGGATGATGGGTTTCCAGGCTGCGGGTTCGGCACCCCTGGTCCTGGGGCACAGCGTCGAACACCCCGACACGATTGCCACGGCGATCCGCATCGGCAACCCGGTGAACCGTGACAACGCCCTGCGGGTCCGCAGCGAAAGTGACGGCGGCTTCATGGCCGTGACCGACGCCGAGATCATCGACGCTTACAAGCTGCTGGGCAGCGGTGAGGGCGTCTTCTGCGAACCGGCCAGCGCCGCCTCGGTGGCCGGCCTGCTCAAGCGCAGGGACGAAGTTCCGGCCGGTGCCACGGTGGTCTGTGTGCTGACGGGGAACGGTCTCAAGGACCCCAGCACCGCGATCGAAAACAACGACGCCCGGTTCCACACCGGTCTCGAAGCCGACACGGCGACGGTGGCCAGGGTGATGGGCTTCTGAACCAACAGATCTCGACCGGTTGACCAGCCGGACGCTGAAAACCTGCGGAAAACAGCCCGAAGATCGCGGGTGAACCTGGGCAAGCTGCGCTTCACCGGACATCCCCCGTTTTCCCACGGCCAGGGAAACCGTGGAAAAGCGATGGTTCCACCCAATCGGCCCAGGCCAGTCCCCAGGTGTCCATCAGCCAGAGTGGCCCAACCGCAGGGGATTGAGCAGTTTTTCCCCGATTTCCACAGGGCCTTCTACGACGGAATTTTGATTGATTGGAATGCAATCCAACAGAACCAGAACGGTCGGAATTCAGCACATTGCACAACGGGACAGGCTGTGGAAGCGTGGGGTGTCCATCAGGCCATGCCCCGTTCTCTCACCATGAAGCTGGTCTGCTCCCAGTCAGAACTCAGTTCAGGCCTTCAACTGGTGAGCCGAGCCGTCGCCGCCAGACCCACCCATCCCGTGCTGGCCAATGTGCTGCTGACGGCCGATGCCGGGACGGGGCGCCTGAGCCTCACCGGTTTTGACCTGAGTCTGGGCATTCAGACGAGCATCGCTGCCACCGTGGAGGTCAGCGGAGCGATCACCCTGCCCGCCCGCCTGTTTGCCGAAATCGTGAGCCGTCTGGCATCCGACAGTCCGATCACTCTCGACTGCGCCGAAGGTGCCGAGCAGCTGCAGCTCACCAGCCTGTCGGGCAGTTACCAGATGCGCGGCATGTCTGCCGATGACTTTCCCGATCTGCCCCTGGTTCAGACCGGTGTGCCGATCAGGCTCGAAGCCCAGGACCTGGTTCAGGGGTTGCGGGCCACCCTGTTTGCCAGCAGTGGCGATGAGTCGAAACAGCTGCTCACGGGGGTGCATCTGCAGCTCGATCCCGAGGGCCTCGAATGTGCCGCCACCGATGGTCACCGCCTGGCGGTGCTGCGTCTGCCCAAGGCCCAGGCGGCCGGCGAACCCTTTGCCGTCACCGTGCCCGCCCGCTCCCTGCGGGAGCTGGAGCGGCTGCTCTCCGGGCGCTCCAGCGAGGAGCCCCTCAGTCTGTTCTGCGACCGCGGGCAGGTGGTCTTTCTCTGGGCCGACCAGGTGCTCACCAGCCGCAGCCTCGACGGGGCCTACCCCAAATACCGCCAGTTGATTCCGGAGAGCTTCACCCGACACATTCAGCTGGACCGGCGCGCCTTGATGGCCTCCCTCGAGCGGGTGGCCGTGCTGGCGGACCAGCACAACAATGTGGTCAAGCTGAGCGTCGATCCCGCCGCGGCCCAGGTGCAGATCAGCGCCGACGCCCAGGATGTGGGCAGCGGTTCCGAAGCCCTCGGGGCCCGGATCAGTGGTGAGGAGATCCAGATCGCGTTCAACGTGCGCTACCTGCTCGATGGCCTCAAGGCCATGGCCGGTGACCAGATCGTGCTCAACTGCAATGGTCCGACCACACCGGCGGTGCTGTCGCTGGCCGAGGACCCCCAGTTCACCTACCTGGTGATGCCCGTGCAGATCCGTCAGTGAGCGTCGGGTGAGCCTGCCGGAGCAACTGTTGTTGAGCGATCTTCTGCGTCGTCGCGTTCGCTGCGACCAGGGCATCGACCATGGTGCCGGCACGGCGGCCTGGATGCATCCTCCGGTCCATCGACTGCTCGGCTGGGTGAGCCGTCCTACGGCCTTCGGCTCCCAGCGCGAGGTCTGGCGTCTGAACCAGCTGCGTGGCCTGGGAGAGCTGGAAGCCCTGGTTAAGGGTGACCCCGCGACAACCGACCAGGACACGATCGAACGCCTTCCGACCCTGTTGCAGGCTGCGCTGCTGGGCCATCGCGACCAGACACTTGGCATGGTGGTCGACGCAGCCGTGGATCTCGCGACCGGTGCCATTCGCCATTACCTGATCAGTCGTAGCGATCCGCGGCTGCCGGGCAGCAGTCGCTGGCGTCTCAGTCCTGAGCGCATCAACGATCAGGGGCCCGGTCAGGTGTTCACCGCTCTGCAGGAGCTCGATGATCTGCCACTGGCCCGGGCCAGTGTGCGCCAGGAACTGCTGCGGCGGTCCCGTCGCTGGCGTGATCAGGTCCAGGATCTGGGCGGTCGCGTCGAACAGCGGGTCGAGGGCTGGTTGGAGGAGCCGCCCTGGCCGGAGCCCTCCGATGACGCACCCCCGACTTCTGAACCGTGGGACGACCAGGGCTGGGATCGACAGCGGCGTGCACCCCGGTCGGCGGCACCGGCATCCCAGGACGACCCCTGGATCTGATACTGGAGGGCTGACGCCTCGCCGCCGTGCCTTCGTCTGCGCCCCAGCCCGCCTATCCCCTGGCCGAGGCCCTGAAGAAGGAGAACCTCAGCCAGGCCGATTACGACGAGATCTGCCGTCGCCTCGGCCGCGCCCCCAACCGTGCCGAACTGGGCATGTTCGGGGTGATGTGGTCGGAGCACTGCTGCTACCGCAACAGCCGCCCCCTGCTGTCCGGCTTTCCCACCAGCGGGCCCCGCATCCTGGTGGGCCCCGGTGAGAACGCCGGTGTGGTCGATCTGGGCGAGGGTCAGCGCCTGGCCTTCAAGATCGAGAGCCACAACCACCCCTCGGCGGTCGAGCCGTTTCAGGGGGCGGCCACGGGCGTGGGCGGGATCCTGCGCGACATCTTCACGATGGGTGCCCGCCCCATCGCCCTGCTCAACGCCCTGCGCTTTGGCCCCCTGGAAGATGGGCGCAACGTGGGCCTGATGGAGGGCGTGGTGGCCGGCATCGCCCACTACGGCAACTGCGTTGGGGTGCCCACCGTGGGCGGTGAAGTCGCCTTTGATCCCAGCTACAGCGGCAATCCCCTGGTCAACGCCATGGCCCTGGGGCTGATGGAGACCGAAGCGATCGTCTGCTCCGGCGCCCAGGGCGTGGGCTATCCGGTCGTCTACGTGGGCAGCACCACCGGACGCGATGGCATGGGCGGCGCCAGCTTCGCCAGCGCCGAGCTCAGCGAGGCCTCACGCGACGACCGGCCCGCTGTGCAGGTGGGTGATCCGTTCCTGGAGAAAGGATTGATCGAGGCCTGCCTCGAAGCTTTTCAGAGCGGCGATGTGGTGGCGGCCCAGGACATGGGTGCGGCCGGTCTGACCTGCAGCTGCTCCGAAATGGCAGCCAAGGGTGGTCTGGGCATCGAACTCGATCTCGATCGGGTGCCCGCTCGGGAGCAGGGCATGACCCCCTACGAGTTCCTGCTCTCCGAGTCCCAGGAGCGCATGCTGTTCGTGGTCAGGCCCGGCCGCCAGGAGGAGCTCATGGCCCGCTTCAGCCGCTGGGGCCTGCAGGCCGCCGAGGTGGGCCGGGTTCTGCAGGAGAATGTGGTGCGGGTGCTGCAGCACGGCCGGGTGGCCGCCGAGGTGCCCGCCAGCGCCCTGGCCGACGACACCCCGATCAACCACCACGAGCTTCTGGCCGAACCCCCGGCCGCCATTCAGGCCCACTGGCGCTGGAGCGAGGCTGACCTGCCCCCAGCCTCGGCCGCCGGCGTCGATGGGCGCAGCTGGAACGCGGCCCTGCTGAGCCTGCTCGACGACCCCACCATCGCCTCCAAACGCTGGGTCTACCGCCAGTACGACCACCAGGTGCAGGCCAACACCGTGGTGCCCCCAGGCGGGGCCGACGCGGCGGTGGTGCGGTTGCGGCCCCAGCGGGGTGAGGGATCCCTCAGCACCAACCATCGGGGCGTGGCCGCGGTGGTCGACTGCCCCAACCGCTGGGTAGCGCTCGATCCCGAGCGGGGCGGCATGGCCGCGGTGGCTGAAGCGGCTCGCAACCTCAGCTGCGTGGGCGCTGAGCCGCTGGCGATCACCGACAACCTCAACTTCCCCTCGCCCGACACCCCCACCGGCTACTGGCAGCTGGCGATGGCCTGCCGCGGCCTTTCGGCCGCCTGCACGGCCCTGGAGACCCCGGTGACCGGCGGCAATGTCTCGCTCTACAACGAGACCCGCCTGCCCGACGGCACCATGCAGCCGATCCATCCCACGCCGGTGGTGGGCATGGTGGGCCTGGTGCACGATCTGAATCACCTCTGTGGCCTGGCCTGGCGCCACGCTGGCGATGCCATCTGGCTGCTGGGGGTGCCGCTCGACGAGGTCGCCGATCCCCGCGTCAGCCTGGCGGGCAGCAGCTACCTCGCGTGCATCCATGGGGCCGTCACCGGGCGGCCACCCGTGATCGATCTGGTTCTCGAGGCTCAGGTGCAGGCGTTTCTGCGGGGGGCCATCGCCCAGGGTCTGGTGGCGTCGGCCCATGACCTCAGCGATGGCGGCCTGGCGGTAGCGGCGGCCGAATGCTGCATCGCCGCAGGGCTTGGTGCACGTCTCGACTGCGGGGTGGCCGAACAGACGCGGTGGGATCGCCTGCTGTTCGCCGAGGGCGGGGCCCGCATTCTGGTGAGCGTCCCGAGCGCTGCCGCGGCTGCCTGGCAGCAGGCCCTGGATCAGGCCGAGCCCGGTTCGCTACCCGCCACCAGGCTGGGGCTGGTCACGGCCGAACCGCTGCTGCAGATCTCGGTCGCTGCGGGGCTGGTGCTTGAGCAGGCCGTGGCCGATCTGGCCGCGACCTACGAGCAGGCCCTGCCCAGGCGCCTGGGCAGCGGAATCCCGCCGACAGCCTGATGCAAAATGGAATCCATTGGATGATCCAGCGCTCCGTGGACGACGTTCTGCCTCCGTCCACCGATCAATCCGAGCCTCCCGACAAACCTGAAGAAGCCTGCGGCGTGTTTGCCGTTCTGGCCCCCGGCCAACCGGTCGCCAATTTGGCGTATTTCGGGCTCTACGCCCTGCAGCACCGAGGTCAGGAATCGGCCGGCATCGCCGTCTTCGATGACCGCCATCAGGTGCGCCTCCACAAGGACATGGGCCTGGTGTCTCAGGTGTTTGACCAGGCGGTGCTCGAGCGTCTGGTCGGTGATCTGGCCATCGGACACAACCGGTATTCGACGACCGGCAGCAGCAAGGTCTGCAATGCCCAGCCCGTGCTGCTGATGACCCGGCTCGGGGCCCTGGCCCTGGCGCACAACGGCAATCTGGTCAATGCCGCCGAGCTGCGTCAGTCGCTGCTCGAGCACACCAATCAGTTCAATTCGACCACCGACTCCGAGTTGATCGCCTTTGCCATTCAGCAGGAGGTCAACCGGGGGCTCGACTGGGATGGTGCCATCCGCGCCGCGGCAGCCCGCTGCCGGGGCGCCTTCAGCCTTGTGATCGGCACGCCGGCCGGTCTGTTTGCCCTGCGCGATGGCCATGGCATCCGGCCCCTGGTGTTCGGCCACCTGGGTGAGAGCGACCAGGCCCAGTGGGTGGTGAGCAGCGAAACCTGTGGCCTCGACATCATCGGCGCCAGCTACGACGACGATGTTCAGCCCGGTGAGCTGATCCATTTCAGGTCTGGCCAGGCCGGCGTGCAGCGCGACCGCTGGTGCAGCGAACCCGCCAAGCTCTGCGTGTTCGAAATGATCTACTTCGCCCGCCCCGACAGCCGCTTCTTCGGTGAATCGCTGTACAGCTACCGGGTGCGCATCGGCGAGGCCCTGGCGCGCGAAACCCCGGTGGAGGCCGACATCGTCATCGGCGTGCCCGATTCGGGCATTCCGGCGGCGATCGGCTACTCCCAGGAGAGTGGCATTCCGTTTGCCGATGGCCTCATCAAGAACCGCTACGTGGGCCGAACCTTCATTCAGCCCACCCAGGCCATGCGCGAAGCGGGCATTCGCGTCAAGCTCAACCCCCTGCCCGATGTGCTCGCCGGCAAGCGGGTGGTCGTGATCGATGACTCGATCGTGCGCGGCACCACCAGCCGCAAGCTGGTTGCGGCCCTGCGCGATGCCGGCGCCACCGAGGTGCACATGCGCATCAGTTCACCAGCAGTCACCCATCCCTGCTTCTATGGCATCGACACCGACACCCAGGACCAGCTGATCGCGGCCCGACTCACTCTGGCCGAGATCAGCGCCCATCTGGGCGTTGACTCGCTGGCCTATCTGAGCAAACAGGGCATGGTCGACGCCGCCCAGGCACCCTCGGGGCAGTTCTGCACCGCCTGTTTTGATGGTGCTTATCCGATTGCCATGGATGACGACGTGCGTTCCAGCAAGTTGATGTTGGAGCCGGCCGGTCTGGCGGCTGCACTCAGTCGTTAAGCAGCGGCACCAGCTCGGCGATCTCCTTGCCGTTGCCCAGATTGAGCTGCAGGCCCGTACCGCTCGGATCCTCCGGATTCATGCTGCTCCCGTCGAGCCGTAGGTTGAAGCTGCTGGCCTCGAGCCGCACCCCGATCACTCCGGTGGTATCGGGCGCCAGATCCACCAGCGTGTCGCCGCGATCCACAAACTGCAGGCCGATCTGACCGAGATCGCCGCGCAGACAGGGGCGTAGCTGGCCCACGGCGACCCGTTTGACCTGGCCCAACCGGCTGGCCAGCAGCACCGCACCGCTGCTGGTCACCTCGGCGGCACCGACGACCGTCTCCTGGGGCAGCAGACGCATCAGCATCGGTCCCTGGGCGGCGCGGCCCATCAGCGGCAGGTTGCTGTCATTGACCGCCAGCCGCAGCAGCCGCGCCGTTGAGCTGGCCACCACCACCTCGCCCCCTTCGCGGCAGACCACCACACGCCTGAGCTGGACACCGTCCTTGAGCTTGAGCACGGTGGCGGCCCGGCCCGACAGATCCTGAAACGCCTCCAGGGCCAGGCGTTTGAAGCGTCCGTCGCTGCTCAGCAGGCCCAGGCTCACGCCCGATTCGCTGGGCAGGGGCACCACCTGAACCACGGGATCCCCACTGATGCCGTCGGGCAGGAAACGCTCCAGGGTGCCGGGTTGTTGCCCGGCGAATTCCCAGCGCAGCAGGGCCACCCGCCCGCTGGCGGTGAAGGCCAGCAGGGCCGGTTGGTTGCTGGTCGACAGAATCAACCGCGCTGGTGCGGGCAGGTCCCCCAGGGGGGCCGGCGCATCGAGGTGGAGCCGGCCCAGCATCTGGGGTGTCACGATCCTGACGCTGCCGTCGGTCTGGATCAGCAGCCGGCTGTCGCCGGCCAGGGCCGCGAAGGCCTGCTGGCGCTGCAGTTCGGTGTTGGGACGCACGGCGGCGGCCCGTTGGGCCACCAGCTCATCACCCCCTTCCACCAGGCGGGTGCGGCGTGGCGTGGCATAGCGCTTCTTCAGGGACCTGAGTTCGTCGACCAGGGCCGTCAGCAGGCTGTCCCGGTCATCGAGCAGATGCCGCAGCCGGGTGCGCTCCTGGCGCAGGTCATCGCCTTCCTGGCGCAGTCCCTCCTGTTCCAGGCTGGTGAGACGCCGCAGCGGCATGGCCAGCACGGCGTCCGCCTGGCGTTCGCTCAGATCGAGGTGCACCTGCAGGCTGGCGCGGGCTGAGGCCGCGTCCCGTGCCTCCTGGACCATGGCGATCACCCGTTGCAGGTCGGCCAGGGCCTTGATCAGGCCCTCGACCACCTCGAGCCTGTTCTCGCACTTGGTGAGGGCATGCCGGGTGCGGCGGATCAGCGTCAGTTCGCGGTAGTCGAGAAACTCCTGCAGCAGCTGGCGCAGGCTCAGCTGCACCGGTTGGCCGTTGACCAGGGCCAGCAGAATGGCGCCGAAGTTGCTCTGCAGGGCCGTGCGCCGTTGCAGATCGGCCAGCACCGCGTCGGCGTTGGCGTCGCGGCGCAGCTCCACCACCACGCGCATCCCTTCGCGGTCGCTCTCATCGCGGATGTCGGCGATGCCACCGATCTTGCCGTCGTTGACCTGCTCGGCCAGCTTCTCGATCCAGCCGGCTTTGCTCAGTTGGTAGGGCAGCTCGGTGATCACCACCGCACTGCGGCGGTGGCGACCCTTGCCGGGCTGCACCTCCTCGATGTGGGCCACGCCCCGCATGGGGATGCTGCCACGGCCGCTGAGGTAGGTCTCGCGCACACCGCTGCCGACCAGCACCTCGCCGCCGGTTGGAAAGTCGGGCCCGGGCACCAGCTCCAGCAGCTTCTCGTCGCTGAGATCGGGCTTGCGCACCAGGGCGATCAGGGCATCCACCACCTCGCCCAGGTTGTGGGGCGGGATGTTGGTGGCCATGCCCACGGCGATGCCCGTGCAGCCGTTGAGGATCAGGAACGGCAGCTGGGCCGGCAGCACCGTGGGCTCCTGCTGGGAGCCGTCGAAGTTGGGGGCGAAATCAACGGTGTCATCGCCGATCTCATCGAGCATCGCCTCGTTGGCGATCGGCGCCAGCCGCGTTTCGGTGTAACGCATGGCGGCCGGCGGGTCGTCGTCCACCGAGCCGAAGTTGCCGTGGCCATCCAGCAGCGGGTTGCGGCTGGCGAAGGTCTGCACCAGCCGCACCAGGGCGTCGTAGACAGCTTGGTCGCCGTGGGGGTGGTACTTGCCCAGCACGTCGCCCACCACCCGGGCGCACTTGCGGTAGGGACGATCCGGGGTCAGCCCCAGTTCGTGCATCGCGTAGAGGATGCGCCGCTGCACGGGCTTGAGACCGTCGCGCACGTCGGGCAGGGCACGCCCGACGATCACGCTCATTGCGTATTCCAGGTACGAGCGCTGCATTTCGTGATGCAGCGCGATCGGCTGGATGCGCGGATCTTCGGGTCGCTCCTCGGCCATCCGGTGCTGCGGTGTGAGGGCTGAAAGTGGCGCTCAGCCTACAGATCTTCCTCGGTGTTTCCCTCAGGTGAGGCGTTCGCCTGGGCACGCTCCACAGCCGTTTTCAGCTCCTGCAGGGCCAGCAGTTGCTGGGTTGAGGCCCGCAACCGGGCTCCCCAGAGCTGTTCTTTCTGGTGGCTTTCGAGCACATAGTTGGGTTCGGCGGCCAGGGCGCGGCTGGCCAGGCTGATCGCTTCGGCCCGGTGCTGTGGTCCCTGGGCCCACAGGCCTGCCGCCAGGGCCAGGGTGGGTTCGGCCGCATCCGGTTTGATCTTGAGCACTCGGCGCCAGCGGCTCAGGGCCGCGGTCCGGTCGCCCTGTTCGTAGAGCACCAGACCCTGGTTGTTGATCGCTTCCCAGAAATCGGAGCGCAGTGATGCCGCCCGTTCAAAGTCGCCCAGGGCTTCGCGGGGGTTGCCCAGCAGCAGCCGGGCATTGCCCAGGTCAAAGAAGGCTCCGGCGTTGCGGCCATCGATCCTGATGCCTTCCTGCAGCAGCCGCGCCGCTTCGGCCGGGTTGTTGCTGCGCAGGGCCAGGGAGCCCTCGGCAAACCAGATGCCGGCGTTGCGGGGGTCCAGCTGCTTGGCCCGCTTCAGAGAGACTGCGGCGGGTTTGAGTTGGTTGCTGCGCAGCTGGGCTTCCGCCAGCAGCAGCCAGCTGCGGGGGTCATCGGGCAGCAGTTGCACGGCCAGGGCGGCCAACCGTGCTGCATCGGCGGCCTGTCCCAGGCGCAGCAGGCGTGCAGCCGCCTGGGCGATGCCCAGACCGGCCCCCTCGAGTTCCTGGGCCCTGGGCACATACACGTAGGGCACCATGGCCCGCGCCGGTGTCAGGCAGGTGACGCCCACCAGCACGCCGGCGCTCAACAGGGACTTCACCAGCTGGCCGAAGGCGGGTGTGAGTCCCTGGCGCCTTGCGCGCTGTGCCATAGCCGACCGATCGATGGCGTCAGCCTAGGGAGCGGATGTTGCGGCGCCATTGGTCCGGTTTGATCCGGCGCAGGGCCGACGCCCGCAGCCGTTCATCCCAGGTCTGATCGCTCCAGCCCAGGGCTTCGTGGGCCTGCAGGTCCAGCAGCCAGGGCCGTGGTTGCAGCTCGGGATCCTGGCTGCTGGGTGCCTGGCGGTTCCAGGGGCAGACCTCCTGGCAGATGTCGCAGCCGGCCACCCAGGGGGCCATCGCCGCGGTGATCGCGCGGGGCAGCTCGGGGTCGCGGTTCTCGATCGTGTGAAAGGCGATGCAGCGGCGGCTGTCGACCACGAACGGTTCGACGATGGCGGAGGTGGGGCACGCCTCCAGGCAGGCGCTGCAGCTGCCGCACAGAGGCTGGGCCGGTCGATCCGCCGGTAGCTCCACGGTCATCAGCAGATGGCCCAGAAGCAGCCAGGAGCCGTGGTCACGGTTGATCAGGTTGCTGTGCTTGCCGATCCAGCCCAGGCCGGCCTCCTCGGCCCAGGCCTTGTCGAGCAGGGGTGCGCTGTCGACGCAGGCCCGCCAGCGCACCCCAGGGGCCTGGGTCTCGAGCCATCGGCCCAGTCGCCGCAGGCGTTGATCAATGACCCGGTGGTAATCGCGCCCCCAGCCGTAGCGGGCCACCGCCAGCCCGGTGGGGCTGCGCTCGGCCTTGACGTGGTAGTTGAGGCCGACGGCCAGCAGGCTGCGCACCCCCGGCAACAGGGCGTCGATCCGCTGTCGGCGTGGATCGGCCATCCACGCCATCGATCCCTGATGCCCTGCGGCGAGCCAACGCTCCAGAGCGGCGTTGCGCAGCTTCAGCCTGGCGCTGCCGGCAACGCTGGCGATCCCAACCGGGTCAAAGCCCTGGTTGCGTGCCTCCTGCCGAAGCGCGTGTCCGAGCTGCTCGCCGCTGCCGGCTGCGCTGCTGGCGGAACTGCTCGTCACCCGTAAAGTGCGGCCACCGTTCAGTCTGCAGTCCGTTGGTTGCAGCGACATCTCTGTGAACACCGCTTCTTCGGGCCGTCTGGCTCCCGTCCTGCGTTGGATCGGCATCACCCTGGTGGTGCTGCTCGGGCTGCAGCTGCTTGTGTTGTTCACCGGTTGGAACTGGTCGGAGGAGAGCTACCGCCAGCTGCTGGTGCAGGTGCTGGTGAGTCAGTCCCCCATGGCCCTGGTGGGTCTCGTGCTGATGCTTCTGGGGGCCCGGCTCGATTCGGCGACGGGTGAGCGCACGCCGCTGCGCCTCACCACCGCCGTGTTGAGCATCCTTCTGGCCCTGACGATGCTGGTGGCCATCCCGGTCACCATCGGCGGCGATCAGGATGCGGTTGCCCAGGCCGACCAGCAGCTCCAGGCCGGGGCGGCCCAGCTCGACATGATGCGCTCCCAGCTGGCCTCCGCCACGCCGGAGGCCCTCGACCAGCTCGTGCAGCAGGCCGAGCAGGCGGGTCAGCTGCCTGCCCAGGCCACCCCCGAGCAGAAGCGCGGTCTGGTGCGTCAGTTGATGGACCGCCAGGTGAAGCGGGCGGAAGCCCAGCTCAATCAGCAGCGCAAGGCCCGCGACATCAGCGTCAACCAACGGCGCATCGGCGGCACCGTCAGTGCCGTCGTGCTGCTGGTGTCCTTTGTGCTGCTGGCCCTGGCCGCCCTGCTCTGACGGTTTTCTCCCCGTTGTCACTGACAGGACCGCCCCGACGCCTGGCTAAGTTGCCAATTGGTTTCATGGCGCGCTCAGGGGTAACAAGTGGTGCCATCCAGTCCGAGACCCGATGACCCGTTGGGTGATCGGCTCCAACAGGATCTCAAGAACGATCTGATCGCCGGTCTGCTGGTGGTGATTCCACTGGCGACGACCATCTGGCTTGCCACCACGGTCAGCAGATTTGTGCTGGCGTTTCTGACCTCGATCCCCAAGCAGTTCAACCCTTTCAACACCCTCAACCCGGTGTTGCAGGAACTCATCAACCTGGGCGTGGGCCTGTTGGTGCCCCTGCTGGGGATCCTGCTGATCGGCCTGATGGCCCGCAACATCGTGGGGCGATGGCTGCTCGAATTCGGCGAAGGCACCCTGCTGCGCATCCCCCTGGCAGGCTCGGTCTACAAGACCCTCAAGCAGCTCCTCGAGACCTTTCTGCAGGGCAATTCCAGCCGTTTTCGCCGCGTGGTGCTGGTCGAATACCCGCGCGAGGGGATCTACGCCCTCGGGTTCGTGACCGGTGAGCTCGGGTCCTCCCTGCAGAGCGGCTTTGCCGAGAGGATGCTGAGCGTGTTCATTCCCACGGCCCCCAATCCCACCACCGGCTGGTACGCCGTGGTTCCTGAACGGTCGGTGAAGGACCTTGATCTTTCGGTGGAAGATGCCTTCCGCACCATCATTTCGGCCGGCATCGTCAGCCCCGATGAACGGGAACAGGCCTCCAGCCGCAGTTTTTCAAGTCTGCTGGCCCAGCTCCGCTCTCCCCAGCTCTCCTGATGCAGAGTCGAACCCTGGCCCGGGAACTGGCCCTGCTGATGCTCGGTCAGACCAGCGACCGCGACGAACGCCAACCCGGCATCGGCCTGGCGGACCTGACTGACAGCTCCCTCACCGACCTGCTGCATCGAGCCCTGGCAGGCCTGAACCAGCACGTGCGTGAAGCCCTCGACCGTTCGGCCGAGGATCTCCAGAACGCCGAACAGCGGCTGCTCGACAGCGAACTGCAGGATGCCGGTGACATCCAGCAGCTGCCCAAGGTGCGCCAGCACCTGCGCGATGGTCTGGCCCTTGCCGAGATGGCCCTGAACCGTCTGTCGGCAGGGCTTGAGCTGCCCAGGGTGTTGGTGCTGGCTGACCAACCCGAGGTGCGGGGCGATGCGATCGCGCGCACCCGGGCCGTGCTGCAGAACCGGGAGCAGATTGACCGCAGTCTCGATGCGGTGATGGAGGGATGGCGCCTGATGCGTCTGCCCCGCATCGATCGCGACATCCTGCGCCTGGCCGCCGTCGATCTCGACACCTTCGGCACCCCGCCGGCGGTCGCCTGCAATGAAGCGGTCGAGCTGGCCCATCGCTACAGCGATGACCAGGGTCGCCGCATGATCCATGGTGTTCTGCGGCGACTCACCACTGCCGCCGGCCGGCCCTGAGCTCCGTTTCGACCCATGGTTTACGACTGGTTCAACCGCACGTCTGAAACGTCGGCGGAAGCGCCGCCCTCCGAGTCTGGTTCTGCCGAGCCGACGGAGCAGAGCACTGCTGAGGATCCCGCCGGCGCGACCGCCGCAGAGGCCGAACCGGCTGCCGACGATGCCCTGGCCTGGGCCAGGGCTGCCTACGCCCGCCTCAAGGCAGAGCAGGAGGCAGCTCGCCAGCAACCCGCGCCGACCCAGCCCCAGGCGTCTGAAGCGGTCAGCAGCGAGGCAGTCAGCACCGAGGCAGTCAGCAGCGAAGCAGGCGTCCCAGAGCCTGAACCCGAACCCACGCTGGCTCCCGGTCTGTCGCTGCTGGAGCTGGCGGCCGCCCAGCGGGCCGAACGCCAGCAGGCCGTCATCGCAGACGAGCCACCGATGGCACCCGCGACCCAGGAAGCTCCGGTTCTGGGTGCCTTTGACGAGACCTTCACCTGGTCGGCCGAGGTGCTGGCAGCCCAGGGCAAACGGGCCGATCAGATCTCGCTTGAGGAGATCGACTGGCTCAGCCGGCTGCGCCGCGGACTCGAAAAGACCCGTCAGGGCTTCGTCACCCAGCTGCTCGAGAACCTGGGGGATGACCCGCTCACGCCCGAGGTGCTCGACGATCTCGAGACCACGTTGCTGCAGGCCGACGTGGGGGTCCAGGCCACCGATCAGGTGCTCGAGGCCCTGCGCAGGCGTCTCAACACCGAGGTGGTTGATCCGGCAGAAGGCATCCGTTTTCTCAAGGAACAGCTCACCGACCTGCTTGAGCAGCCGATCCGTACCTGTGCCAATCCCCTGCTGGCTCCCCAGCGCGGTCGCCTCAATGTGTGGCTGCTGGTGGGTGTCAATGGCGTCGGCAAGACGACCACCCTCGGCAAGCTGGCCAACCTGGCGGTGCGCAGCGGCTACAGCTGTCTGATCGCCGCTGCCGACACCTTCAGGGCGGCTGCGGTGCAGCAGGTGCAGGTGTGGGGCGAACGCAGTGGCGTGTCCGTGATCGCCAATCCCAGCTCCAATGCCGATCCGGCGGCGGTCGTCTACGACGCCATCGGCGCGGCCCAGGCCAAGGGCACCGAGCTGGTGCTGGTCGACACGGCGGGCCGTCTGCAGACCAAGCACAACCTCATGGAGGAGCTGGCCAAGGTGCGCCGCATCGTCGACAAGCTCGCCCCCGATGCTGCCGTGGAGTCGCTGCTGGTGCTCGACGCCAGCCAGGGTCAGAACGGCCTGCGCCAGGCGATGGCCTTTGCCAGTGCCGCTGGCCTTACCGGGGTGGTGCTCACCAAGCTCGACGGCAGTGCCCGTGGTGGGGTGGCCCTGGCGGTGGCCTCGGAGGCGGGTCTGCCGATCCGGTTCATCGGTGCCGGTGAGGGCATCCGCGACCTGCGGCCGTTCAACAGCTTCGAATTCGTCGAAGCCCTGCTGGCGGGCTGAACCGGGCAAACATCGCTACCCTTCGGGTCGCTGCCGCTGACGGCCGTGTGGACGGCCTCAGAATCCCTGCGTCAGCTCCTTGACAGCCTCAGCAAGGAGCAGCGCCGTAACCAGGAACTGCTGGTTTCGCTGGCGTTTGCCCTGCGCAGTTTCACCAACCTGGCCCGCTTTCTCGAGCTGGTGCCGCTGGTCGCCATGCGTCTGGTGGAAGCCGAGGGTGCGCTGCTGCTGGTGTTTCACGAGGACGGTCGCCTCTGGCGCGAGCAGCTGCAGGCCACCCAGTGCGAACGCTGTGCCGAGGTCCTGCGCCAGCTGGCCGCCCTCAACGACAGTGAACTGCAGAGCCTCAGTGGTGACGAGGCCGTCACCCGCTTTCTCGATCAGCGGGTGGCGCGGCTGCTCGGCCAGGCCCAGGTGTTCGCCACCTCGGTGGCCTGCCGCGGCTGGCAGGGTGGTCGGCTCTATGTGTTCAGTTCGCGGGTCGGGTTCAGCTGGAGTGATGTGCACCGCCGCCATGTGCAGCTGGTAGCCGATCTGACCGCCGTCGCCCTCGAGAACGATGGGCTGGTGCAGCAGATGCGCCGCCACGAGCGGCTCGACCGCCAGCTCAGCACCGGTGCCGAGATCCAGGCCCGGTTGCTGCCCGACCACTGCCCCCGGATCGCCGGGGTCGAGCTGGCGGCCCGCTGCCGACCGGCGTTTCAGGTGGGCGGCGACTACTACGACTTCATCCCGACCCGGCCCCAGCTCAGCGGTCGTCGCCGCGAGCAGGGGCGCTGGGCCCTGGTGATGGGCGATGTGATGGGCAAGGGCATCCCCGCCGGGTTGTTGATGACCCTGCTGCGGGGCATGCTGCGGGCCGAGGTGCTGAGCGGCCATGCCCCCGGCCGCATCCTCCACGACCTCAACGCCATGGCCCAGGAGGACCTGGCCCACTCGCACCGGTTCGTGACGCTGTTCTATTCCGATTACGACCCCCGCACCCGCCTGCTGCGCTATGCCAATGCGGCCCACAATCCACCTTTGATCTGGCGAAAGCAGAGCGGCCAGGTGGACCGGCTCGATGCGGCCGGTCTCCTGATCGGTCTGCAGGGCGAGGCCGACTACGACAGCATGCAGCTGGTGCTCGATCCCGGTGACGTGCTCCTCTATTACACCGATGGGGTGACCGAGGCCGTCGGTTTCAGCGGCGAGCGCTTCGAGGAGAGGCGGCTTGCCGATGCCCTGCAGCTGATCAGTCGGGCGGCGACTGGCGGGGCTCAGGAGATTCTGGAGCAGCTGTTCCTGCGGCTCGATCGTTTCGTGGGGGCTGATCGCACTCTGGAAGACGATGCCTCGATGGTGGTGCTCAAGGTCGATGACGCCGTCTCGCTGCCTCCCCTGCTCCAGGGCCCGATGGCAAGCTGAGCCCATGGCAGTCGATTCCCACGCCTCCATCTGGAGCCAGCGTTTTGACCAGGGACTCAACCCGGCGATCGAGCGGTTCAACGCATCGATCGGTTTTGACATCGCCCTGTTGCAGCACGATCTCGATGGTTCGGTGGCCCACGCCCGCATGCTCGGCGGTTGCGGCGTCATCAGCCGCGATGAGGCCGATGCGATCATCGCCGGTCTCGAGGCGATTCGCAGCGAGGCCGCAGCCGGCAGTTTCCACCCTGGCCTTGAGGACGAGGACGTCCATTTCGCTGTTGAGCGTCGCCTGATTGCGCTGATCGGTCCGGTCGGCAAGAAGCTCCACACCGGGCGCTCGCGCAACGACCAGGTGGGCACCGACATGCGCCTCTGGCTGCGCCAGCAGATCGATGCCATCGATGGCGACCTGCAGCGCTTTGAGCGGGCCCTGCTGGATCAGGCCGAGCGCCATGCCGACACCCTGATCCCGGGCTACACCCACCTGCAGCGGGCCCAGCCCCTGTGCCTGGCCCACCATCTGCTGGCTTACATCGCGATGGCCGAGCGCGACCGATCCCGCCTCGCCGATGTGCGCCGCCGCGTCAACATCTGCCCCCTGGGCGCCGCCGCCCTGGCCGGCACCCCGGTGCCGATCGACCGGCGCGCCACCGCCGCCGAGCTTGGTTTTGAGCAGATCTACGCCAACAGCCTCGATGCCGTGAGCGATCGCGATTTCGCGGTCGAGTTCATGGCCGCGGCTGCGCTGATCCAGGTGCACCTGAGTCGCCTCAGTGAGGAGGTGATCCTCTGGGCTTCCGAAGAGTTCGGGTTTGTTGGTTTGAGCGACCGTTGCGCCACCGGCAGCAGCCTGATGCCCCAGAAGAAGAACCCCGACGTTCCCGAGCTGGTGCGCGGCAAGAGCGGCCGCGTGTTCGGCCACCTGATGGGCCTGCTGACCATGATCAAGGGGCTTCCCCTGGCCTACAACAAGGACTTCCAGGAAGACAAGGAGGCCCTGTTCGACGGCGTGCGCACGGTGCGCAGTTGCCTTGAGGCGATGGCGATCCTGTTCGAGGAGGGTCTGGAGTTCAGACCCCAGCGGCTCGAGCAGGCGGTGGCCGGCGACTACTCCAACGCCACGGATGTGGCCGATTATCTGGTGGCCAGGGGCGTTCCCTTCCGGGAGGCCTATCAGCTGGTCGGTGGTTTGATCAAGACCGCCGTCGCCGAAGGGGTGCTGCTGCTCGATCTGCCCCTGGAGCGTTGGCAGCAGCTGCATCCCGCCTTCGCGGACGATGTGTTCGCGGCCATCGCCCCCCGGCAGGTGGTGGCGGCCCGCCGCAGTGAGGGCGGCACCGGTTTTGCCCAGGTTCGCCAACAGTTGCAGCAGATGCGCGATCGGCTCGGCACGGGCGCCCAGGCGCCTTAGGCTTCTGGCGTTGTGTGGTTCCCGGGCCTGCCTGTCTGGCCTTCTGAGTTCGTGAGCATTTTTGTTGGCAATCTGCCGTTCCGTGCCGAGCAGAACGACGTCGCCGAATTGTTTGCGCCCTACGGCGAAGTGGTTAACTGCTCCCTTCCGCTGGAGCGCGACACCGGTCGCAAGCGCGGTTTCGCCTTCGTTGAGATGGTGGATGACGCCAGCGAGACCCGGGCCATCGATGCCCTGCAGGGTGCCGAGCTGATGGGGCGTCCCCTGCGCATCAACAAGGCCGAACCCCGCACCGCAGGCGGTGGCGGTGGCGCCCCCCGTCGTGGCGGTGGCTACGGCGGTGGTGGCGGTGGCTACAACCGGGGTGGCGGCGGCTACGGCGGTGGCGGTGGTTACGCAGGTGCCGGTGGTGGCGCCGATCGCGGCTCCGGGGCCCGTGGCTGGGAAGACCGGAGCTACGGCGGTGGTGGCGGCGGCGGTTACGGCGCCAGCGACAGCTTCGATGCCGGTCGCACCCGCCGGCGCCGCAGCAGCGGTGGCGACGGCTATCCCGGCGCCGAAGCCTGACCGTCTGAACCGGGCCCTGCGGCCCCCAGCCTCACAGGCCCCGTTCCTCCAGCGCCCGGGCGGCTTCGGCCAGCACCGCGGCCCCGGCACTGCGCTCGCCGGCCGCTTTGGTGAGGCTGGCGCGCCAATGGCGTGCCCCCGGTACCGCTTCGACCAGATGCACCAGGTGCCGGGCGATGGCCCACAGTCGTCCACCACCGGCGGTCCAGCGCTGGGCATGGGGAATCAGACCTCGCAGCACCGTGGAGGCCAGCACCGGATCGTTGACCTGCCGGCCGTGAATCAGCCGGTCCACTCCGGCCCAGCGCAGCGGGTGCGCATAGACCGCCCGCCCCACCATGACCCCGTCGACCTGCTGCAGCTGCGCGAGACAGGCGTCCGGTGTTTCGAGGCCGCCATTGAGTTCAATCGTGAGATGGGGCCGGTCCCGTTTGAGGCGATGCACGAGGTCGTAGCGCAGCGGCGGAACCGTGCGGTTCTGGCGGGGGTCGAGCCCTTCGAGCCAGGCCTTGCGGGCATGCACCGCAAACCGCTCGGCGCCCCCTGCCGCCACGGTGTCAACGAATTGCACCAGCTCGTCGTAGGAGTCGCGCTGATCGATGCCGATGCGGTGTTTGACCGTGACCGGCAGACCACTGGCGCGGGCCATGGCTGACACGCAGGCCGCTACCCGTGCGGGTTCGGCCATCAGGCAGGCGCCGAAACGGCCCCGCTGCACCTTGTCGCTGGGGCAACCCACGTTGAGATTGACCTCGTCGTAACCGCGCTCGGCCGCCAGGGCCGCGGCCTCGGCCAGCAGCGTCGGATCGTCACCGCCCAGCTGCAGGGCCAGGGGCTTTTCCAACGGGTCGAACCCGATCAGCCGTTCGAGGCGCTCGGCTCCGTCGCTGGCGCGGCGGGCGTGGTGGATCGCCTGGGCCACCACCATTTCGGTGTAAAGCAGGCTGCAATGGCTGATCTGACGCATCAGCACCCGAAAGTGCCGATCGGTGCAGTCCAGCATCGGAGCCACACTGAAGCGGTAGGCCTGCTGCATGGCTCCATGCTCCCTGATCGGGTGTCAGTGCTGGTGGCCGGGGGCGGTGCCTCCGGGTTCATGACGGCGATCGTGGCGGCTGAGGCCGGTGTGGCCGATGTGCACCTGCTCGAGGCCACCAATGAGCCCCTCAGCAAGGTGCGGATTAGCGGCGGTGGCCGCTGCAATGTCACCCACGCGTGCTGGGACCCCCGCAGCCTGGTGGGCCACTATCCCCGCGGTAGCAAGGCCCTGCGGGGTCCGTTCGCCCGTTTCGCCAGCGGCGATGCGGTGGCCTGGTTTGCCGACCACGGCCTGCAGTTGGTGGAAGAGGACGACGGCCGTCTGTTCCCGATCTCCAACAGTTCGGCTTCGGTGGTGGCCGCCCTGCGCCAGGCGGCCCGGCGGGCCGGGGTCACCCTGCATACGGCCGCGGCCCTGCAGCAGGTGGACCGCAGCCCTGAGGGGTTCAATGGCCGGCTGCGCTCGGGCGCCGCGGTGCAGTGCCGGCGCCTGGTGTTGGCCACCGGTGGCCACCCCAGCGGGCGCCAGCTGGCCGCCGCCCTGGGCCATGGGCTGGTGCCGCCGGTGCCGTCCCTGTTCAGCCTCGCCCTGGCGGGGCAGCCCCTGCTGGAGCTGGCCGGGGTGGTCATGGATCCGGTGGATCTGGAGTTGCGGCTCGATCCCGAGCGGGTTGCCCAGCCGCGCCATCGCCAGAGCGGCGCCCTGCTGATCACCCACCGGGGGCTCAGCGGTCCGGCGCTGTTGCGCCTGACGGCCTTTGCCGCCCGCGATCTCAGGGCGACTGGCTACAGCGCTGACCTGCGGGTCAACTGGGCCGGTTCGCGCTCCGCCTCCCAGATCGAGGCCCTGCTGGAGCAGCTGCGGCAGCAGCAGGCGCGGCGCCAGCTGGGCAGCTGGCGTCCCTGGCCTGAACTGAGTCGCCGGCTCTGGTCGCACCTGCTGGCCACCGCCGCCATCGATCCCCAGCTGCGCTGGGCCGAGTTGCGCCGGGTGCAGCAGCAGGCCCTGGTGCGGGGCCTGACCGCCAGCACCTACCGGGTCGCCGGCCGCGGCCCCTTCGGCGAGGAGTTCGTCACCGCCGGTGGGGTGGATCTGGGCACGATCAACCTGGCCACCATGGAAAGCCGCCTCTGCCCCGGGCTGCAGGTGGTCGGCGAACTGCTCGACATCGACGGCGTCACCGGTGGCTTCAACTTCCAGCACTGCTGGACCTCGGGCTGGCTGGCTGGCCAGGCCCTGGCCGCCGAGCGAGCGACCTGAGCCACCCGACCTGAGCCGCGTTACTTGATCTGATCGAAGATCGAGAACATCGGCAGGTACATGGCCAGCAGGATCGAGCCCACAATGCCCCCCACGATCACGATCATGGCGGGCTCCAGCATGGCGGTGATCGCCTTGACCGTGGCGCCCACCTCGTCTTCGTAGAAGTCGGCCACCTTGGAGAGCATGGCGTC
>JAGWVJ010000073.1 GCA_018970945.1 Cyanobacteria bacterium REEB417
CCACCTATCTGGAACTTGCCCAGCGTCTTGGTGCTGCTCTGGCCAGCTTCGATCGCCAGCTCAACCAGGCGGCCCGCGCCATCGGAGTCGCCCTGTACTGAGAGCCCTGCAACACGTCCAGCCATGACACCAGCCCCACCCCAAGAACCAGCTGATTCCGCCCAGGTGCGCAGCCAGCTGGTACCCCACCGGCTTCCTGGTGCCCACCGAAACCGATCTGTCCCCGATGGGATGGACCTGCGCAAGCCGAAAAAGGCCAACAGCGAGTCGGGCCCGGCCAAGTCCCAGCTGTTCCCCTCCTCGATCGGCGTGAGTGTGCTGCTGCCACCCGGTGGGGAGCTGCAGCTGATTGCCCGCCAGGAAGCGCTGGCCCTCAGTCACAGCGAGATCACCGCCACCAGGGGCCTCAGCGGCCGGCCCTGGCACCGTGGCCGTGACGAGTTCGTCGGCGCGGTTGAGCACCAGGGCGAGGCGATCGGGATGCCCCGCCGCAGACAGGCGCGAATCAGCTGGGTGGTGAGCTGCATCTGGCCCATCACCAGAATCTGATCCAGCAGGGGTAGCCCCATCCGGCAGGGGCGGTCCATCGCTGCTGAAACTGCGCACCCCTCGATTTCTCTCCTCCAGGTTGAGCTCGTACACCAGGTCGTGAGCGGAGGGACGGCCGATCCAGCCATGGCTATCCACCTCCTCCAAAGAGCTAGCTAGGATCTCCGGTGCTGGCGGGAAACCATGCCCAAGTCTTCCCCACGTTCCGATGAGCGTGTTTCCCTGCGAGGGGCGACCCCGCAGGTGCCCATCGCAGAGGCCAAAAACAATCTGTCGGCATTGGTGGCTCGCGTGGAGCGGGGAGAGGAGATTGCCATCACCAGGCGTGGGGTGCCGGTGGTGCGGCTGGTCCCTGATCAGGGAGCCGGAGAAGGGATGGCTGGACGCCGTGAGCGGGTGGAGGCAGCCCTCAGGCGACTGCGGCAGCTGGGGGAAGGCGCCGCGTTTGTGGGCGATCTGAAGGCCATAGCCCGGGAGGGACTGGACGGTGAACCGTGAACGCCACAACCCCTTTTGTGCTCGACAACTCTGTGCTGTGCGGCTGGTATCTGGCCAATCAGGCCACCCCCTACAGCGATGCGGTGGCCCGCCAGCTATCCGAACGTGATGCGCATGCTCCCTGGCTCTTGCAGTTGGAGTTCAGCAATGTGCTGCGCACCGCCTGTCGTCGGGGCAACCTGACGGTGGTGGCAGCACGCGAAATCGTGGATCAGATGGCTTTGCTGCCAATCCGCATCGACCCAACGCCGCCCCCACCGGCCACCCTTCTCAGCCTGGCCCTGCGCTTCCAGCTCACCAGCTACGACGCTGCCTATCTGGAATTGGCTCTCCGCCGGCAGCTTCCCATCGCCACCCGCGACGACGAGCTCGCGGAGGCGGCCTGGGCGGCGGGCATTGGCGTGCTGCCTGCCTGAAGCTCAGGAGGCGATGGCGGCAGGCAGGGGCAGACTCAGATCACCTTGTCTTGCCACGGCGTTTGCTCCACCGGCCGGCCCCAGCTGCTCGGCTGCCGGCTGCGCACCGCGAATCTGAAGCCATCGTCCTCCAGCAGGCCGCCGAGGCTGCGGAAATAGAGTGCCGCCGCCGAACCTTCCAGACCACGAAGGTGGTTGGGACAGGGAGCCCTGTTGGTGAGCGTCTGCAGCTGCCCCAGCCAGTGGCCGTTGCTGCCCCCCGCCGCCACTCAGCGACTGGGGAGCATCAGGCGCACCGGAGCCGGGTACTGCGCCAGCTGCTGATCGGCGGTGATCAGCAACAGACCCTCGGCGCTGGCCTGGGCGAGCAGCAGGCGGTCGAACGGATCCCGGTGCAGCGACGGCAGGCCGGCGACCGCCAGGGCGTGGTGCGCTTCGATCGGCAGCTCCTGCCAGCCCTCATCCAGCAAGGCACGGCGCAGCACGGCCGGCTGCACGCTGAAGTCGGGCCGGCCAAGGGCTTGCTTGATCACAAGCTCCCACAGGCTGACCACGCTGAAGACCGGGGTATGGGCCGGATCCTCCAGCATCGGGGCCAGCCCGGCGGGAAGGCGCTGGGGCGATCCCATCGCCCACACCAGCAGATGGGTATCGAGCAGCAGGCGCATCGCGGCGCTCAGCAGCCCTCGAACAGGTCGGCGATCTCCGCCGCCGCCATCTGATCGAAATC
>JAGWVJ010000074.1 GCA_018970945.1 Cyanobacteria bacterium REEB417
GCCCAGCTGGCGCAGCGCGTAGGCCAGAACGTGATGGCCAGCAGTCTGTGGCTGCTGCTGGTGAGTGCGGCGCTCTCGGCCCTGATCCCCAACATTCCCCTGGTGGCGGCCCTGACGCCGCTGCTGCTGGCGGCCTGCCAGCGCAGTGGCCTGCTGCAGGCGGATGGCATTCCCCAGGCTGCGGCCCTGCCGCTGTTTGAGGCCCTGATGCTGGGGGTGGTAATCGGCGGTAGTGCCACCGTGATCGGATCCTCATCCAACCTGGTGGCCGCCGGGGTGGCGCGGCAACAGGGGTCGCGCCTGGGCTTTCGCACCTGGCTCTCCTATGGCCTGCCCACCGTGGGCCTGCAGCTGCTGGTGGCCTGGCTGTGGTGCTCGCGCGTCGGGCGCTGATTCATTCAGCCCAGATTGCGTTTCTCCGTCATCAGCCAGATCAGGGCCGCCTGGGTGCGGTTGCTCACCTGCAGCTTCTGCAGAAGCACGTGCACGTGGCTGCGCACCGTGCCCTCGCCGATCCCCAGCCGCTGGGCAATGACGCGGTTGTTGTCACCAGCCGCCAGGCAGGCCAGCACTTCCCGTTCGCGTTGGGTGAGGGCGTTGAGGCACTCAGCTGAGGGCGCGGCCACAGATGTCTGGGATGGCAAGGAGCCTCGCAACGCTGCCGTCGCCTTCTGATCCCACCAGCTGGCCCCCGCCAGCAGCGAGGCCAGCGCCAGCTCCACCTGGGCCAGGGCACGCTCCTTGTGCAGATAGCCCCGCGCCCCGGCATCCCACATTCGCTGCACCCAGAACGGATCGTCCTGACTTGTGAGGATCAGCACCGGCAACGCTGAGGTGTTGGTGATCCGCTGACAGGTGGCCAGTCCGCCGAGGCCAGGCAACACCAGATCCAGCAGCACCAGATCCACCAGATGGCTGTCGAGCAGCGCCAGCCCCTGTTCCCCATCGGCGGCGACCAGGACGTTCTGCACGCCAGGCAGCTGGCGCAGATGGCTGGCCATCGCCAGCCGATAGGCCTCGTCGTCCTCGATCAGCAGCAGCTGATTCACGAGCACTCCTGCTGCGGCAGCTCCACCACCACCCTGGCGCCGCCGCCGCTGAGGTTGCTGGCCTGGATGCGGCCGCCGTGGGCCTCTGTGATCAGGCGACAGAGGTAGAGGCCAAGCCCCGCTCCAGGCGTGCCGGAGCCACGCTGACCAAAGCGCTGAAACAGCTGCGGCAGCTGCTCCGGCGGGAATCCCTGCCCGCCATCGCGCACGTCGATCCGGCAGGTGCCGTCCCGCTGGCTGAGCTGCAACCAGACCCGCTGAGCGCGCAGGCTGTGGTGCACGGCATTGAGCAGCAGGTTCTCGATCAGCCGTTGCAGCAGGGAGGGATCCGCCTGCAACTCCATGCCACCGGAGCCCTGCTGCCGCAGCACCAGGCTGATCTGGCGAGGAGCGGCGATCGGCGCGACCGTGCGGATCGCCTCCTGGGCAATCGCAAGAAGATTGCAGCACTGGAGCTGGACCCGCAGGCCCTCCTGCTCGGCACGGAACACCTGCAGCAGATCATCGATCAGGCGCAGGCAGCGCTGCTGGCTGCTGCGGATGGCCTCAACAGCACCGCCGCTCCCCAGAAGAGACAGGGAGGCCAGGGTCCCCAGCACCGGGGTCTTGATGTCATGGGCCAGGGTGGCGATCACATCACCGCGCAGCTGCGCCTGTGCCAGCTCCACCTCCATGGCGATGCGCTGCTGCTCCAGCTCGCGATTGCGCACCAGCAGGGCGGTGATGACCACCAGGCTCAGGCAGACCAACAGCCGGTCGATCAGCACCGAGAGGACCTCCTGAGCCACCGGCAACGGCACCAGCAGATTGAGCAGGGTTGAACTGCAGCAGAGCAGCACGAACCGCCAGGCCTGGCCGGGACTGCGCTGCGAGGCCCCGAGCAGCAGCGGCACGACATAGAGAATCCCGAGCACGACCGATGGTGGTGTGGCCAGCTCCAGCAACAGGATCAGCAGCCAGATCGCCCACACCAGGGCAATCGGTGCCCTCGCCAACCTCATGGGCTGCCATCCTCCCGGGCCTGGGCCGTCGGCAGGCCCTCTGAGATCAGGTGCAGATCAATGCTCAGGCCGCGCAGCTGATGCTGCAGGCGTTCGGAGAGGGGCCGGCGGAACAGGGCCTTGAG
>JAGWVJ010000075.1 GCA_018970945.1 Cyanobacteria bacterium REEB417
AGGCCGATGCCGCTCGCTCCCGCCTGGCTCCAGGCCCAGATAGCGCTCCACTTCTTCGCAGGCCTGGCGGAAGCTCCAGCGCCGCACCCGCATCAGCAGGTCCATCCCGGTTCCGCCGCCACCAAGGTGGTCCTTGCCGCCGCACTGGTTGCAGAACCAGGAGCCACTGCCGTCTCGATCGTCGAAGCGATACCGGTCCCGCCCGCCGCAGGCCGGGCAGGGCTGGTGGCGGTTGCTGAGCTGCTCGGCGTGCAGCCCCGCCAGCGCCTCGAGGATGTCCCTCCAGCGGCCTGAGGCCGCGGTCATCACGTCGGTTGCCATCTGTGTCGCCGCAGCTCAACGACGCTCAGCAGCTGCCGCCAGCACAGGCCCTGGCATGGCCTTGCCGGCCTGCTCTGCCGCGATCGCGGCATCGATCACCTGGCGCAGTACCGCCGAGCGACTGAGGGTGCCGTGGGAACGGCGCTGGTCAAGCCAAGCCAGCTGCGCCTGAGTGATAGAGACGGACAGGGGCTGTGCAAAGGAGGCCATGGATGCCTGGAGTTCTGAGCACACCCTAATCGCATCCGGCAGTCCTTGATAAGCTAGACATTGCTGAGGCCCTCTGCCCAGCGCCAAGCCTACCGTCACGCCAATGGCCCCGATCGTTCTGCGCGACTACCAGCAGCAGCTGCTTACCGATCTGCGCGCTGCCCTCAAGCGCCACAGGCGGGTCTGTGCGGTCATGCCCACCGGCGCAGGTAAGGGCCAGACCATCGGTGCCATCGTCCAGGGAGCGGCCGGCAAGGGCCGGCGGGTGCTGGTGCTGGCCCACCGGGCTGAGCTGATCGAGCAGCTCACCGGCACCGTGCGCGCCTGGGGGCTGGAGTCCGACGTGATCTCCCCTGGCCGCGCGCTGCAGGGCCAGCAGGTGGCCGTGGGCTCGGTGCAGACCGTCGCCCGCCGGCTGGGCCGGCTGCCTGTGCCGGACCTGATCATTCAGGACGAAGCCCACCACCTGGTCGCCGGCAACGTCTGGGGCCGGATCATCGAGGCCTGGCCGAGCGCCCATCTGATCGGCAAAACCGCCACCCCGGAACGCCTCGATGGCAAGGGACTCGGCGTGGAGGCCGGCGGCTATTTCGAGGCCCTGGTGCTCGGCCCCTCAGCGGCCTGGCTGGTGGAGCAGGGCTGGCTGGCCAGGCCCAAGGTCTTCTCCTGGCCAGGAGCCAGAAACAGCAAGGGGCAGGGCCCCGAACTGCGCCGCCGCATGGGCGAGTTCGACCTGGAGCAGGCCGCACGCGCCTACGGGGATCGGGCCGCCATCGGCGATGCCGTCTCCCACTACCGCCGCCGACTGCACCCGGGCACAGCCATCTGCTTTTGCTGCACCATCGAGCACGCCGAGCAAATGGCCGCGGCCTTCCGCGCTGCGGGAATCCGGGCCGCGGCGGTGAGCGGCGGCACTCCAGCTGAGGAGCGCAAACGCCTGATCGCTGGGCTCGGCACCGGCGAGGTGGAAGTGCTCAGCAGCTGCATGATCATTTCCGAGGGCACGGACATCCCCTCGGTGGGCGGCGCAATCCTGATCCGCCCCACCGCCAGCCTGTCGCTCTATCTGCAGATGGTCGGCCGGGCGCTCCGTCCGGCTCCTGGGAAGCAGGAGGCGGTGATCCTCGATCACGTCGGCAACGCCCATCGCCATGGCCTGCCCACCGATGAGCGCGAGTGGAACCTGGCCGGCCGGCGCCGGCGTGAGGGGGTCTCGATCCCGATCAAGGACTGCCCGGTCTGCTTCTGCAGCTGCCCCAGTGCAGCGCAGGTCTGCCCGGACTGCGGCCACCTGTTCCTGACCGATGAACGTGATGAGCAGCGCCGCGGACTCCAGCAGCTGGAGGGCGAACTGGTTGAAGTCACGGGCGCCACCCGCCACCGGCCCAAACCCAACCAGCAGCAGAGGCCCCGGCGCACGCACCCGGCAGCCGGCTGCCGGACCTTCGAGGACCTGCAGCAGAGGGAGCAGGAGCGCGGCTACAAACCGGGCTGGGCCAGGCACATCTGGGCTGCAAGGCAGCACAACAAGCCAACTGGCAGTACGCTTTGACGTACGGGTGAAGGCCATGCCATGACCACTGTGTCCGCCACAGA
>JAGWVJ010000009.1 GCA_018970945.1 Cyanobacteria bacterium REEB417
CAGCACCGGCGGATCCTTGAGAATCGCCCGGGCCAGGGCGATGCGCTGGCGCTGCCCGCCGCTGAGGCGTTGGCCGCGTTCGCCCACCAGGGTGTCGTAGCCGTCGGGCAGGGCTTCGATGAAGCCGGCCGCTTCGGCCAGGACCGCCGCCCGGGCAATCGCCGCGCGGGAGGCAGCAAAACTGCCATAGGCAATGTTGTCAGCCACGGTGCCGTGGAACAGGAACACCTCCTGCGACACCAGGCCGATGGCGCCGCGCAGATCGCACTGCCGCAGCTGTTCGATCGGGATGCCATCCAGCAGGATGCGCCCACCCTGCAGGCCATAGAGGCGCAGCAACAGCTTCACAAGGGTGCTCTTGCCCGAGCCGGTGGAGCCGACGATGCCGATGGTGCTGCCCGCCGGAACCGTCAGGTCAAAGTGCTGCAGCAGGGGCTCGCGGCCGCCATAGGCAAAGCCAACGTCTTCGAAGCGAATCTCCCCCACCACCTTGCCCCGAGGCAATGGTGTGGAGCCCCCCGCCAGGGCCACGGGGGTGTCGAGCAGATCGAGCACCCGGTTGGCCGAAGCCATGGCCCGCTGGTAGTCGTCGAGGGTGCGACCCAGGGTGGTCAGGGGCCACAGCAGCCGCTGGGTGATGAACACCAAAAAGCTGTAGGTCCCCACCGCGATCGTGCCGCGCCAGGCCTGCAGGCCACCGATCACCAGGATCGCCAGAAAGGCAAACAGGATCGCAAAGCGGATCAGGGGAATGAACGCCGCCGAAAGACGGATCGCCCGTTGGTTGGACTCCCGGTAGGCATTGCTCTGCTCACCGAGTCGGTCGAGCTCCCAGGCTTCGGCGGTGTAGCTCTTGATCGTGAGCATGCCGCCCAGGTTGTTGGCCAGGCGGCTGGCCAGATCGCCGGCCCGATCGCGCACCTGGGCGTAGCGGGGTGCCAGCCGATGCTGGAAGCGCAGCGATCCCCACAGAATCACCGGGATCGGCAAAAACGACACCCCGGCCACCGCCGGCGACAGGTAGGCCATGGCCCCGCCAACGGCCAGAACGGTGGTCGTGAGCTGCAGGATCTCGTTGGCGCCGTGGTCGAGAAAGCGCTCCAGCTGGTTGATGTCGTCATTGAGGATCGCCAGCAGTCGGCCGCTGCTCCCCGCCTCAAAGAAGGCCATCTCCAGTTGCTGCAGGTGGCCATAGGCCTCCAGCCGCAGTTCGTGCTGGACGGTCTGGGCCAGGTTCCGCCAAAGCACCCCGTAGAGGTACTCAAACAGCGACTCGGCGCTCCAGATCACGAACGACAGCACCGCCAGCACCGCCAGCTGGGCGGGCACGCTGGTCACGCCGAAGAGGGCCAGCCAGGCGTTGTCCTGGCGAACGACCACATCCACCGCCAGACCGATGAGCACCGGGGGCGCCAGGTCGAACAGCTTGTTGAGCACTGAACACAACGCTGCCAGGCGCAACTGGCGGCCGTGGGGCCTCAGGGCTCTGAGCAGGCGCTGCAGCGACGGGCGAGACACGGTCGGATCAGCGCTCATGGAGCCTTCCGTCGCAGGGTTGAAGGAGCGGGGCTGGTCTCAGCCGACCGGAGAACCGGGGCCTGCCGCAGCGATCAACCCAACAGCAGGGTCCTGTGTTGCAGCAAGCCCCGGATGGGGATCACCAGCGGTTGCCGCCGCCGCCACCGCCGTAACCACCCCCACCACCGCCGCCGCCGCGGTTGCCACCGCCGCCGCCGCCGCCGTAGCCACCACGGCCACCACCACCACCACCGCCGCCTTCACGGGGGGTGGCTTTGTTGACGCGGATCATGCGACCCATCCACTCGACGTCCTGGAGGTCGTCGATGGCTTTCTGCTCGGCCGCATCATCACTGAGCTCAACGAAGGCGAAACCGCGCTTGCGACCGGTCTCACGGTCAAGGGGAAGGCTGCACTGGCGAACCTCGCCGTACTGGCCGAAAAGGTCAAGCAGATCCTCGCGCTCAGCCTGGAACGAGAGGTTGCCAACGTAAATGGTCATTGAAGGAACTGAAGCAATCCTGGAACTGATTCGTCTGATGCCGGGTTCCAAGGGATTGCCAGTGAAAGCTGAGCGAGCCGAGGGAGCCTGTAGACCTGTTGAATCCGTGTCACTGTACCGGCTTGCCTGAACCCGGCCGCCCTGGCCCGCCCGTCATCTGCAGACATGGAGAACCATGAAGCAGATCCGAAAGGATTCTTTCGAACCCGCGGCGATCCCCAGGTCGCATCCCATTGTCAGCAAATCCTGATTCAGCAGCGCCTGTGATGACGGCCCCCGTTCCCTGGAGTCTGGCCTGGAGCGAGAACGGAGAACTCGCTGCCCAAGACCGCTTCGACCTGCTGCAGACCCTTGTCTGCAGCGAATCGCTGAACGCACAGACGTCGCTGGTGGCAGCTGTCGAACGGCTCACCAGTGTTGAGTTCACCACGCTGATGAGTCCGGATGTGACCGGGCTCTGTGCCTGAATCAGCCCTGCAGCCTTGAGATCTGCAGGGGCTTGTTGAGCACCCGCAGCTGGCGGAGCCCCTCAAACACATCCGGAGGCATGCCCTGGGGCAGGTCCACGGTGCTGTGGGTGTCAAAAATCTGAATGCGACCGATGGCCTTGCCCGCGAGACCGGTCTCGTTGGCAATGGCTCCAACGATGTTGCCGGGCTTGATGCGGTCACGCCAGCCCAGCTCGATGCGGAAGCGCTCCATGTCGGCCTCGAGGGCGCGGGCCTGCATCGGGCGCTCGCCGCGGGTGTTGCGTGCCGCGCTTGACCGCTCCCCCATGCTGGCCTGACGGGGCATCGCAAAGGATTCCTCACCCTGCAGCAACAGGGGTTTGCCAGCCAGCACCAGTTCGAGCGCGGCAAGGGCCAGGGCTTCACCGCTGCAATCGAGCTCCTGCGCGACCCGCTGCACCATCTCGCTGAGCAGGGCGCGCTCTTCGGGCTGGCAGCTCGAGGCCCCTGCCGCTGTCGTGAGCCGACTGCGCAACCGGTCCAGTCGGTTCTGGTTAATGGTGGCGTTGCTGGGCACCTCCATCGGCTCGATCGGTCGGCCCACCGCCCGCTCAAGACCACCCAGGAAACGGCGCTCGCGGGGTGTCAGGAACAGGATCGCCTCACCGCTGCGCCCGGCCCGGCCGGTGCGGCCGATGCGGTGGACGTAGGCCTCGCTGTCGAAGGGCACGTCGTAGTTGATCACCAGGCTGATCCGCTCGACATCGAGCCCGCGAGCCGCCACATCGGTGGCCACCAGCACATCGACCTGGCCCTTGCGCAACCGGTCGATGGTGCGCTCGCGCTGGGCCTGGGGCACGTCGCCATTGAGAACGGCCACGTCGTAGCCGTGCTGCTCGAGCGACTCGGCCACGGTCAGGGTGATCGCCTTGGTGCGGGCAAAGATGATGGTGGCTTCAGAGCGTTCGGCCTCCAGCACCCGCTCGAGCGCGGCGATCTTCTGGGGGCCGTTGACCGTCAGATAGCGCTGGCGGATGCGGCCTGAGTCGGCCGCCTTGGGGCGAATCGTGATCTCGGCGGGGCTGTTGAGATACTTCTGGGAGATGCGGCGGATCTCGGTCGGCATCGTGGCCGAGAACAGCACAACCTGCCTCTGGGTGGGCAGCTGCTCGAGCACCCATTCGACGTCGTCGATGAAGCCCATGCGCAGCATCTCGTCGGCTTCGTCGAGCACCAGGGCCCGCAGTGCCGACAGATCCAGGGTTCCCTGGCGCATGTGATCCATGACGCGGCCGGGGGTTCCGACCACGATCTGCACGCCGCGGCGCAGATGGTGAATCTGGTCGCGGAAGTCGGCACCGCCGTAGATCGCCAGGGTGCGCACCCCGTCGAGGTGCACGGCGTAACTGTTGAAGGCTTCGGCCACCTGCATGGCCAGCTCTCGCGTGGGGGCCAGCACCAGCACCTGGGGCTTGCGCTGGTCGGGGTCAAGGGCCGCCAGCATCGGCAGGGCGAAAGCGGCGGTCTTGCCGGTGCCGGTCTGGGCCTGTCCGACCAGATCGCGGCCGAGCATCAGCTCAGGGATGGCTGCGCTCTGGATCGGCGAAGGCTCCTGATAGCCGATCGCCTCCAGGGCTTTCAGCAGCTCGGGGCCGAAGCCGAATCGGGAGAACCCGCTCGGGTTCTGGGGCACATCAAGATCGGCGGGGCAGCCGAAGCTGCCCTCCAGGGAGGTCTGAGTCACTGTGGTTTGGGCCTGAAGAATCCTTGAACGCAGGCCCGACAGAAACCCCTGGGATGTCGTGTCATGTGTTCTGACGTCAGGCCAGAAGCAACACGCAATCCGAAACGACTGTCCTGCCCTTGAAAAAGGCTTTCCAAAAGATTATCACCCTGGCTTCACCCGCCCGAAATCATCGGCCAGCCGTTCGATGTCGTCTTCGCTGAGCCAGTCACCGCGCTGCACCTCGATGATCTCCAGATCAGTCCCCTGCGCCGCTGCACGGTGCACGGCCCCCTGCGGGATCAGGGCCACCGACCCCGGCTCCAGGCCGATGCTCTGACCATCGAGCTCCATCGCACCGGAGCCGGCCACCACCACCCAGTGCTCGCTGCGGTGGTGGTGGCGCTGCCGGCTGATCCGCTGGCCGCGGCGGATCCACAAGCGCTTGACCCGGTAGCCCGCGCCTTCGGCCAGAGTCTCAAACCAACCCCAGGGCCGCTCGCTGCGGCCGGCATCAAGATGCACTGACACGGGCGGTGAGCGGCTCCGGCTCCAGTGTGGGGGCTGTGGCGGTGATCAGCCAGGCCTCGCCCCGCGCCCGGGTCAGCGCCGTGTAGAGCAGCGGCCTCAGCCCGCGCACCCCCTCGGGCAGCAGCACCCAGACCTCGTCGGCCTCGCTGCCCTGGGCCTTGTGCACCGTGAGGGCAAAGGCGGGTTGGGCGCCGGGCACCTGAGCCGCATCTAGACACAGGGGCGCCCCGACGGGCGGAGCAAACAGCAGACGGCGCTGGCCGCCCCGCGCGATCACCACGCCCACGTCACCGTTGGCCAGCCCCAGCTCATCGAGGTTGCGCGTGCACAGCACCGGTGTGCCGGCCGGCCAGTGGCGCGGCGAACGGCTGGCCAGCTCTCCAAGCAGCGCCTGATGCAGCGCCTCGGTACCCCAACGACCTCGACGCAGGGGCGAGAGCACCAACAGCTGCGGCAAGGCCTCCAGCAGGGGCTCGGTGGTGCCGGCAGCGGCCAGCCGCTGCAGCTGCTGCTGCCGCTGCCGCAACCGGTCCAGCAGGGGGGCGGGCAGACCGGGCGCAGCGTGCTGCAGCCAGTGCAGGTTGGCGCAGGCCGGCAATGCGGCCAGCATCGGCTGCAGTGCAGCGTCGCCCTCGCGCAGGGCTGCCGCCACGGCGGCAATGGCTCCGTTGTTGCGGTAGGTGTGCCGCAGCTGCACCGCCCCGGCACCCAGGACCTGGCGGCAGGCCGACGCCTGCAGATCGTGCAGCACCGAACCCGGGCCCACCGGCGGCAACTGGGCCGCATCACCCACCAGCACCAGCCGGCAGCGCTCGGGCAGGGCCTCAAGCAGGGCCCCCATCAGCGGCACATCGACCATTGAGACTTCGTCGACCACCAGCAGATCAAGCTCGAGCAGGTGGTGGCGGTTACGGGCAAACGCATCGCCGCGGCTCTCCAGCAACCGGTGCAGGGTCGCTGTCGGCCAGTCGCTGCCCGCCAGAGCCGCCCGCAGGCGCGCCGCAGCCTTGCCGGTGGGAGCCGCCAGCTGAATGCGACAGGTGGGGTCCTGGGCGGTGGCGGCGGCCAGCATGCGGGCCACGGTGCTGGTCTTGCCGGTACCGGGTCCACCCTCCAGAAGCACCACCGGGCAGCGCAGCACCGCGGCCACGGCGGCCTGTTGCTGGGCATCGAGCCCCTGGGCATGGCGCTGCACCAGGTCAGCGTCGGCCTGCTGGGCAGCGTCGTCCCTGGGCAGGGGCTGCGCGGCCCGCGCCAGCAGCGCGCTGAGCACGGCCTGACGCTGCTGCTGCCAACGCCGCCACGACAGCTGATCGCCCTCCAACACCAGCGGTCCGTGGGGCTCAGCCGCCAGGGGCGAACCCTGCAGGGCCTGGCGATGGGCCTCGGAGGGCAGTGGAACCGCGAGCTGCCCCTCCGCCAGGGCCTCGGTGAGCGCCGTGATCAACTCGAGCACCAGGGGATCCGCGGCGCAGCCGTGCAACCGCGGCAACGCGGCGTTGAGGGCGGCCGCCAGGGCCGTGAGCCAGCGCGGTTGCTCCAGTGGTTGCTCCGGGGGTCGCTCCAGGTGTTGCTCCAGCTGGCTCATGCGACCCCCTCCAGCACCCGATCGAGGGCCAGCAACCGCGCCAGCGGCGGCTGATCGATGAACACCCCCGGCACGGTCTGGTGGGAGAGGCCTGGGCCGGGCACGCCCCTTAAAAACACATACACGTAGCCCCCCAGATGACGCGCCGGGTCATATCCCGGCAGGCGCCAGCGCAGGTAGCGGTGCAATGCCACCAGGTAGAGGTGGGCCTGCAGGGGGTAGTGGTTGGCCGCCATCAGGGCCGCCATGGCCGAGCCGCTGTAGTGGCAGGGCCCGCAATGCAGGGGCCGGCCGGCGGCGTCGCGCTCGCCCAGCCAGTTGCTCTTCCAGTCGAGCACCCACCAGCGCCCGTCGTGGCAGAACACCAGATCGATCGACCCGGTCAGGAACCCCTGGCTGGCGATCGGCAGCTGGCTCAGGCTGGCGCCGTAGGCCGGGCCGAAGGGCCCCTCGGGGTGATCCACGAAGACCCGTGCCAACGCCGGCGATCGCACCAGCGCCAGGGGCAGGTCAAAGGCCATTTCACTGAGCCGGGCGGCGCGTGGCAGCTGGGCCAGGGAAAACGGGCCCAGCTGACCGCCCAGGGGCGTCTGGCGCAGCAACTCGAGGCCCTCCAGCAGCGGCTCGAGCTGGTCGATGACGATGCCCGAGCGCACCAGTTCACGCTGGATCAACGGGCCCTGATCGGCTGCGGGCTGCTGGAAATCGAGCTGCTCCAGCACCCGGTGCAGGCAGTCGCCCGCCGAGGCACCGCGGGGAAAGCGGGCCAGGGGGCCGTCACGGCCTCCGGCTTCGGGCAGGGGCTCCAGCTCGAGCTCCCGCACCAGCCCATCGGTTTCACGGCCCTCTTCGAGGGCCACAGGCGCCACCCCATGGCTGCCGCGGGTCCAGCTGGTGTAGCTGCTGCGGCCCCAGCTGCTGTCGAGCGGGTGGCTCGGCACCGGGCCGAGCTGCAGCGCCTGGGCGGACGCGGCGGGGGGGTGCCAGCGCCCTGGGGCGGCCGGTGGCACCAGGGCCAGAGGCAGGTCACGGGCCGCCAGCTCCTGCTCCAGCAGGGCCAGCCAGTCGGCATCGCTGCGGGCGCCATAGGGATCGTGATCTGGATCGGGCGGCGGCTCAGCGCCGAACAGCCAGGGGTGCAGCGGATTGCCCTGCTGGCCGGCAGCGGGCCCCCAGACCAGCAGCAGCATCTGGCGGGCCCGGGTCACGGCCACGTAGGCCAGGCGTTCGCGCTCGGCCAGCTCGGCGTGGCGCTGCTGCAACCACGCCTGCAGGCCACGGCCCCAGTGGCGATTGAGGTGGAGATCCAGCACAGGATCCGCGGCGCCCTCGGGCTGAAAGCGAACGCCGATGCGGCTGGCCGAGCGCTCGGCGGGCGCCTGCCACAGGTACGGACAGATCACGACCGGATACTCGAGGCCCTTGCTGCGGTGAACTGTGACCACAGCCACGGCCGCATCAACCGCATCGCTGTGGGGTTGGTGGTCCTCAGGCACGATCCGATCCGGCTCCAGCCGCTGGCGCCGCAACCAGTCGGCGGCGGCATCAGGCCCCAGCTGATCGGCGTGGATGCGCTCCTGCACCAGTTGGGCGCATTGCTGCAGATCGGCCAGCAGACGCCCATCCAGGGCCAGGCGGGCCAGCTCCCGCTCCTGCAGCAAGGCCGCCAGCACCGCCAGCAACCCCTGGGCAGGCAACTGCTCGGCCAACCGGGCCAGCCGGCCGGCCAGCGCAGTCCAGCGCTCTGCCGAGGCGGCGGCGAGCTCGGCGGCGCTCCAACCCAGCAGGGGTGAGGCCGCCAGCAGCCGCAGCCGGCCGATGCGGCCCGGCTCGGCCAGGGCATCGAGCAGCCGCTGCAGCGCCGTGGCCGCCGCCGTGGCCAGCACATCGCCGCGACTCACCAGCCGGGTGGCGATGCCGATGCGCTCGAGCTGGTGCCGCAGCGCCTCGGCCTGTTGGTGCGTGCCCACCAGCAGGCACACGTCGCACGGGGGGACTCCTCGCCTCAGCAGCGCTGCCGTCTGGGCAGCCACGTCGGCCGTCAGGCGCTGCTCAAGTGCCGTGCGGCTGGGGGCCTTGCTGCCGGCGGGCCGATCAGCGCCGAGCCACAGCAACTGCAGGGGCGGATCCTGGGCCACGGCGGGATGGGGGCCATGGCGTTGGCTTGAGGTCACCTCCGGCAAGGGCAGGCCCGAGCGCCGCAGACCCGGGGCCATCAGCCGGTTAAGCGCCTCCAGCAGCGGGGCCGTGGTGCGGTGGTTGACCCCCAGCTGGCTGATGCCACGGGCGGCTTCGGCCTGCTGGCGGGCCCGCTGGTAGGTGGCCAGCTCACCGCCGCGAAAGCGGTAGATGGCCTGTTTGGGATCGCCCACCAGCACCACCCGGTGCCGCACTGGGTCAAAGGCCGCCTGCAGGATGCGCCACTGCACCGGGTCGGTGTCCTGAAATTCATCAACCAGGGCCACGGCATAGCGCTGACCCACCCGCTCCAGCAGCGGCGTGCTGCGCTGCGCGCCGGGATCGAGGGCCTCGAGCAGCTGGCCGAAACCAAGGCGCCCAGCCGCCTGGCGGCGACGGCGCAGCACCTGGCGGCCCCAGTGGCAGCCATACAGCAGCACCAGCTCGGCCGGCCCCTCGACCAGCCGGGCGATCGCCTCGAGCAGGGGCCGCTGCGGCAGGGATGGGGCCGAGCCCTCGCAGCTGCGGGCCACCTTGCTGAAGCTGCCCGGGTGAAAGTAGCCGCAGAGCAGCTCCTGCTCCAGCACCGCACCGTGGTCACCCCCTGCAGGCTGGGCGGTGATCCAGCCATCGAGCTCGGCGCAGCGGTCCTTGCGGGGCCTGGGGCTGTAGGGGGTGGTGGCGCTGGCCCCGAGCTCGCGCCACTGGGCCGCCGCCGCGCAGAAGCTCGCCTCCAAAGCGCGGCCGTGCCCAGCCCAGAGCCCGACAAAGTCGCTCCAGGATGCTGTCCAGATCGCCTCGAGCTGGGGAGCCAGGGGCGCGTCGGCGCTGCAGCCCGGCGGCAGCGGGTCGAGCTGGAGAGCCGGGTCCCCATCCAGCGCCAGCAACAACGGCTCCAGGGCCAGCGGCCCCCTGAGCCGCTGCTGCACCCCCGCCAGTAGCGGTGGCGGCAGGGCCAGCACCTGCTGCTGCCAGCAATCGTGGGCGACCTGGCGCACCAGGGCGCCGCTGTCAGGGTCGAGCTCCAGGTCGGGAGGCTGGGCCGCCTCCAGGGCCTGGCGCTGCAGGGTGCGGCGACAGAAGCCATGGATGGTGGTGATGTCGGCGGCATCGAGCTCCTCGAGCGCCAGCAGCAGGGGGGCGCGCAACGCCGCGGCCTGGGGGGCCATCTGCTCCAGCCAGACCGCCAGGGTGGTGTCGGGGGGCTGCCAGTCAGGGTTCTCCAGGCCCATCAGGGCCTGCTGCAGGCGCTGGCCGATGCGATCGCGCAGTTCGGCGGCGGCCGCCTCGGTGAAGGTGACCACCAGCAGCTGGCGCAGGCTGAAGCGCTGTTCGCTCAGGTAGCGCAGCACCAGATGCGCCAGGGCGAAGGTCTTGCCCGTGCCCGCACTGGCCTCGAGCAGCCGCAGGCCCGGCTCCAGCGAAAAGGCGTTGGCCTCGAACAGCGGGGCCTGGGTCATCGGCTGTGCTCCAGCAACGGCCCCAGCAGCTCAGCGGCCAGGGCCTGGGGGTCTCCCGCTTTGGCCAGCAGCTCGCGGCCGCTGAGCGCCCGGCCAAAGCAAAGGCTCTGCTCGGGCTCGTCGCGCTCGCCGCGCTGCTGAGGGCCCCCCTCCCAGACGCTGATCGCCCGGCTCTCGCCAGCACCCAGAAGGGCCCAGGCGGTCTCGGGCGGCAAGGGCCAGCAGCGGCCGCGCCACTGGGCCCGCAGCCCTGCCAGGCGCTGCAGCTCAGCGCGGGCCTCGGCCGGCGCCGGCGGCTCGAGGCGGGTCTGCACACCAAAGCCCTTGCTGCCGCGCGCCACCAGGACCGCGGCAGCCGGCTGCTGGTCGCCGGCGCTGGCCAACAGCAGCTGCCACCACAACGCCAGGCTCTGCCGGCTTCTGGCCGCGGCCGGGTGAAGCAGCACCAGGGTGTCGCCGCGCCAGAGCACGGCCTGCTGCCACTGCTGCCAGCTCACCTGGCCCTGGCGCTCGGGACCCAACGGCGTCAGGCAGGCCTCGAGCTCGCGGCAGCGGCGGGCCAGGGTGCGGGCTTCGAGGGCGCCACCTGAGCCGGGCGGCAGACGGCCGCTGCCGCGGCAGCGCGCCAGCCAGGCTTCGGGTTCGTCGAGGCTGAAGCCCGCACCATCGTCGAGGGCCTGCCGCAGCAGGGTCACCCGTTCGCGCTCGCCCAGGCTCAAGGACTCGAGATCGTCGATCAGCTCGGCCCATTCCCGCGGGGCCAGGCCAAGCTCCCTGAGCCACTGACGTTGGGGGGCGAGAAGCCAGTCGACCAGATCATCGACATCGTGGTCGGCCCCAGCATCAGGGGCCGTCGTGAAAGCCAGCGCCGGCACGGGGGCCAGCGCACCGGGGTCATCGAGCAGGGAGCGGGCCCGCAACTGGCGCCGGTCACAGCTGGCCGGCGGCCGCTCGCCGCCGGGCACGAAGTTGCTGCGCTCCAGGGGGCCGGCGGCATGGTCGGCCAGCAGGGCCGCACCGCCGCATGGCAGCTGGGCCTGCAGCCAGGCCAGCCACTGGCGCACGGGGGTCGCCGGCGGCAGCGGTTCGCCGGTGCGCTCATCGCGGCTGCTCCAGGTGATCAGCAGATGGTCGCGGGCCGACAGCAGGGCCTCCAGCAGCACGTAGCGGTCCTGGTCGGCGGGGTTGGGGTCCCCCAGTTGACGCTGCTGCTCCAGCAGATGGAACCCGGGCCGCTGGGCCTGGCGCGGATACACGCCCGCATCGAGGCCCATCAGCACGATCACGCGATGCGGGATGGCGCGCATCGGTTCAAGGGCACTGATGGTCAGCGCCCCGCTGCGGTGGCCGAAGCGTCCCGAATCCACCGCCAGCCGCTCCTCGAGCACCGCCGCCACCACCGGAGCCGCCAGCTGAAGCGCGCAACCGGCGGCGGCCTGCTGCCAGTCGTCGATGGCGGCCAGCAGCGGCGCCAGCTCCCAGGCCTGGTCGGCCATCGGCTCGGCGACCAGCTCGTTGAGCAGGGCCCGCAGCAGGTCGGCCCAGGCCTCGCAGCTGCGGTGCCGCCGCAACGACGCCAACCAGCGGCGCAGCCAGCCCAGCAGGTGCAGCCAGCGGCCCAGCAGGGACAGGTCGGCGGCGGCCGCCGCCGGGGCCGTCTCGGCGGGTGCCAGGCCTGGCAGCTCGGGCAGCACAAGCCCCAGCAGCAGCCGGTCGATCACCCAGGCCAGGCTGCCCACCTGGTTGCCACCCCGCTCGGCAGCGTCAAGTCCCCAGCGGAACCCGAGCGCCTGCAGCTGACGGTGCAGGGCGCAGATCTCGCCACGATCCAGGGTGAAGGCCTGCTGCAGGCAGGTTCGCTCGAGCAAGGCCTCGAGGCCCGAGGCGGTGAACCGCTCTCCCGCCAGCTTCAGCAGCTGGAGTAGGGCACGGCTGAGGTCGGCCTCACCCTGCTGGCTGCGGTCGGTGAGTCGCCAGGGCAGCACCACACCGGTGGCTTCCGCATCCCCGAACACCGAGGCCACCAAGGGGGCATAGGCATCGACCTGGGGTGTCATGACCAGCACGTCGCGGGGCTGCAGGTGGGGATCGGCCGCCAGCAGCTGCAGCACCCGGTCGCGCACGATCTGCACCTGCCGCAGCCGCCCCGGGCAGGGATGAAACTCCAGGGAGCTGTCGCCCGGGGCCCGCGCAAGGGCCAGGGGCCGATCGGGATCGGCCAGCTGCTGCTGCAACTGGGCCAGCAGGGGCGCCGGACCCGGTCCTGGGTGGGCCGTGGCGGCGGCAAAGAACAGATCCCGCTCCTGCGCTGCACCCAGCAGGGTCTCGCCGGTGCCCTCGAGCAGCTGTTGAAACTCGGCACCGAGACGGCCGAAACGGGCCTCGAGACCCGGCGCCTGCAGCAGCCAGTCGCCCTCGAGCGGCTGCTGCAGGGCCACCGCATCACTGAGCTGCCGGCGCCGGGCACCGCAGCGCTGCCACAGGTCGCGACAGGGCGTCAGAAGATACAGATCCACCGGAATGTGGGCGCTGAGGGCCTGCAGCAGCTGCACCTGAACCGGTGCCATGGCACTGAGACCGAACAACCGCAACCGGCCGGGGAGGGCGCCGGCCGCCGGGGCTTGCCGCTGCAGCAACGCGATGGCCCGCTGCACCCGCAACCCGAAGGGCTCAACGTTGAGCCGCTGGCGCAGCAGGCCCAGCAGCAGCGGTTGCCACCCCTCGCCGTCGCCCTGCCACCAGGCCGCCAGCTCCCGGGGCCGGTAGAGCGCATAGTCATCGAAGGCGTCGGCAATGGCGCGGCCCAGCTGCCAGCGACCCAGGTCGAGCTGGGCCGGATCGCCGCCACGCTGCTGCAGCCACTGTCGCAGCAGCGCCCCCTGGGGGGCCTCGATCACCTGGTCAAGCAGCTCCAGCACGGACCACACCAGCGTGGTGGCGCGCCAGGGATCGGCCTGCGGCGGTGCGTCATCGCCCAGCACGGCCGACACCAGATGACGCAGCTGGGCCGCCGGAAACGGAAAGCGAAGGTTGGCGGCAATGCCACCCAGACCCACCGCCAGCTGTTCGCCCAGCCAGCGGCTGGTCGGCCAAGTGTTGACCACAATCTCAACCGGTTCAAACGGTGAGGGCGGATCAAGGCGCAACTGAACGGCCAGCAGCTCGGCCAGAAATTCAGCGCGGTTTCCCCTGTAGACCGTTAGCAAGGCTGATCACCGGGAAAGCTGCACATCCCGAGCAAGGCCGGCCGTCAGGCCGTCGGTGCCGAAGCGGCGAGGGTCCTCAGGCGCGGGTGCACGACACCGCCAAGGGGGGTCAGCCCCTTGACCTGGCGGACCTCGCCGGTCTCAGGGCAGTAGGCGCTGAGCATGCCGCCATAACAGGCGCCGGTGTCGACCATCACGATCGAATCGAGCCGCTGCACCGCCGGCACCGGGGTGTGACCCACGATCACCGTGCCGAAGCGGCCGTCATAGGCCTGCCAGAACGGCAGGCGGATGCGCAGATGGGGCTGCCAGCTGAAGGGGTCAAAGCCGGCATGGGTGGCGGCCCAGCCATCACCCCAGTGCACCAGGGGCAGGGACGCGAGCCGCGGCAACCAACTGCGGCAGAGGTGCTGGCCCAGTTGGCGGTAGGTGTCGCAACCGGCCAGTCCACTGGGGCCCTGCCAGGGTCCCCAACGCAGGGCTGCCACCAGATCGGCCTCGTGGTTACCGCACAACCAGACGGCCCGGCCTGAGGCCACCAGCTCCCAGGCCAGATCCATCGCCTCAAGGATGCGCGGACCCCTGTTGATCACATCACCGCACAGCACCAGCCGGTCGCGGGCAGGGAGCAGATCAACGAGGTCGCGCAGCGATTGCGAACAGCCATGGACGTCCCCGATGACCCAGTGGCGGGGGGACCGGCTAGCGGGCGTCATCAGATCGATGCGTTACCGGCAGTCTGCCTGGCCAAGGCCCTGCCGTCAGCCAACCGGGGCCAGTGCTTCAGCCAACACACAGGCGTGATGAGGGCTACGGTCAGGCGATTCGGCCTTGCCCCCATGGGCTCAGACGCGCTCCAGAATCTGCCGGTCAGTCAACGGGTCAATGCCCTGGTGAAGGCCCTCAACGGCGCCCAACGCACCAATGAGGCCCTGGCCCGCTGCACCGATGGGGAGGCGATGCTCGACGTGCTGCTCGACGCCTCGGCCAGGCTGGGCCTGGGGCTGACCCGGGACCAGTTGGCCCAGACCCCGCCGATTCGGGACTGGGTGTGGTGGAAGAACAAGGACGCCCTGCTCACCATCGGCGACAACAGGCCCCGCTACCAGCAGGACGGGGACCAGGGGCGCGATGGCGACGAACCGCGGCGACGGTTTCTGGGCCTGTTCTGAGCGCCACCGCCTCAGGCCCGGGAGGCCAGGGCCTCGGGGATCGCTGCGCTCGGAGCTTCGAACTGGCCCTTGACCACGAATTCAAGGCGCAGCTTCAGAAAGGTGATGAAGCGCTCATCGGTCGAGACCACCGCCGCGGCGGGCCGGGGCACAGCCACCAGCTGGCCGGCGAGCTCGGGGGCCTCCATAAACGCGGGACGCCTGACCAGCCAGAAATCGATCGCCTTGCCCTGCTCGCCGTAGTGGCGCACCCGCTCGCGCAGCACCTCCTCGAGGGGCTCCTCGTCGGTCAGAAACGCCTCACTGGCGGCAACAAAGTGGTAAGTGCTCATGGCTGGCGGCTGCCGAACAGGGGGTCGCGGCGCGGATTCTGAATCAACGCCTTCATCTCACCCACAGCCTGCTGCAGGCCCACCGCCAGGGCGCGGGCCACGATCGTGTGGCCGATGTTGAGCTCCTCCATGCCGTCGATCGCCGCCACCGGCTCCACGTTCTGATAGGTGAGGCCATGGCCGGCGTTGACCCGCAGGCCCAGGCTGCGGGCCACAAACGCCCCTTCGCAAAGGCGCGCCAACTCGTGGGGCTGCCGCTCCCAGCTGGCCTCGGCATAGCTGCCGGTGTGCAATTCGACCCAGCGGGCGCCACTGCTGCGGCAGGCCTCGAGCTGGCTGCTGTCGGCGTCGACGAACAGGCTGACGCCGATGCCGGCCTCCTGCAGCCGTTGCACCAACCCCGTGAGCAGCGGCAGCTGGCCGGCCACGTCGAGGCCACCCTCGGTGGTGACCTCCTGGCGCTTCTCGGGGACCAGGGTCACCATGTCGGGCCTGATGCCGAGGGCGATCGCCTCCATCTCGGGCGTGGCCGCCATCTCGAGATTGAGGCGGCTTCGCACGGTCTGGCGCAGCAGCTGCACATCGCGGTCCTGGATGTGACGGCGGTCTTCGCGCAGGTGCACGGTGATGCCATCGGCACCGCCGAGCTCGGCCAGGAGGGCATGGGTGACCGGGTCGGGCTCAACGGTGCGCCGCGCCTGGCGCACGTTGGCGATGTGGTCGATGTTGACGCCCAGGCTGGCCATGGTGATCCGGTGGTGTGGCGATCCTATGGATGGTCACGGGCCCACCGCAGCGGCAGGGCGATCGCCGTAGGTTGCGGCTGCATTGCAACGGCGGGCCAAGGAACCATGGAGCCCCGGGCATCCCTGAGCCGCGAGCACCGGCTCTGCAATGGAATCAGCCCATGGCTCGCGCCCGTCGCCATGGTTGTCACCCAGGACCTGGCTCTGCCGGGCTACTTTGCCGGCATTACCGTGCTCGATCGGCACCATCTGCCCGCCAGCGGGCCGGTGCTGCTGGCACCGACCCACCGCAGCCGCTGGGACTCGCTGCTGTTGCCCCACGCCGCCGGACGTCGCATCAGCGGCCGCGATTGCCGCTTCATGGTGACCCTCGACGAGATGCAGGGTATGCAGGGGTGGCTGCTGCGCCGACTGGGCTGCTTTGCCGTGGATCAGAGCCGCCCGTCGATGACCACGCTGCGCTTTGCCGTCGACCTGCTCAAGGCCTCCCAGCAGCTGGTGGTGTTTCCGGAGGGACGCATCAAGCGCGATGACCAGACACCGATCCAGCCGCAGCAGGGCCTGGCCCGGCTGGCCCAGCTGGCCGCGGGTCAGGGGGTCAGGGTGCCGGTGGTGCCCGTGGGCCTGGCCTATCAGCACCGTCCGGCCCGTTGGCGTGACCGGGCCGCCGTGTGCTTCGGCGCACCGCTGACGGTATTGGGACGCGGCCGCGATGGAGCCAGCGCCTTCAGCCTGGAGCTGGCTGGCGCCATGGAGGCCTGCGAACGGCGCGCCTGTGGCGCCATCGCCGCACGACCGGCCCTGGCCAGCCAACCGATCGAGTCGACCTAAAGTCGGCCAAATCGTGTTTCGGTTCCTGTGCTTCGCCACCCCGCGCTTCGCGCCACAGCCCTGGCTGGTTTTCTGAGCCTGGGCGGCGCCACAGCCCTGGTGCAGCCCCTGGCAGCCCTGGCCCAGAGCGAACCGCCCAAGGCCCTCGATGCCACCGGCAGCCCCTTCAGCCTGAGTGCCGTCAACACCCTGCTGGCCCGCGGCGACGCCGCGGCGGCCAACGGCAATCTGAACGAAGCACGACGTCTCTTCGACCAGGCCCGCGACGCCTGCCGTCGCCTGCTCGGCTTCTACCGGGACCTGAGTGGATCGTTCCGCGGTCTCGATGCCCGCATCCCGCGCGAGATGGACAACAAGGGCCGCGATGCTCTCGAGACCATGGCCAGGGCCAACCTGCGCCTGGCTGCCGTGTTCCGCCGTCAAAACCAACCCGAAGTGGCGGTGCCACTGCTGGTCGAGGTGGTCAAGGTGATGACCCCGGCCAGCAGCGACGGGCGCAAGGCCTACCAGCAACTGGTGGAGCTGGGCTTCGCCACCACCCCCTACACCGCCGGCGCGGCGGCGACCGGCAGCAACTGATCTGGGGATCTACATTGAGCACCCTTCCTCTGGCGTGCATGGTCCAGCCCGATCAAGTGCGGCAGGCGATCCAGTCGGCGCTGCCCGACGCCACCGTGGATGTGGAGGACCTCACCGGCGGCGGTGACCATCTGCAGGTCAAGGTCGTCTCCGGTGCCTTTGCCGGCCACAGCCGGGTGCAGCAACACCAGATGGTGTACAGGGCCCTCAAGCAGGAACTGGCCAGCGAGGCCATCCACGCCCTGGCTCTGCAGACCGCCACTCCCTCCTGACGCCCAGACCCCTCACAGCCCGACCATGGACGCCCAACTCCGGCAACGCCTTGAAACCCTGATCGGAAGCAGCCCGGTCTTCGTGTTCATGAAGGGCACCAAGCTGATGCCCCAGTGCGGGTTCTCCAACAATGTCGTGCAGATCCTGCATGCCCTGGGGGTGCCGTTCGAAACCTTTGATGTGCTCTCCGACATGGAGATCCGTCAGGGAATCAAGGACTTCTCCGAATGGCCCACCATCCCCCAGGTGTATGTGAACGGGGAATTTCTGGGTGGCTCCGACATCCTGATCGAGATGTACAACTCGGGTGAGCTGCGCGAGAAGCTGGCGATCGCCCTGGCCTCCTGAGCCCTGGAGGCTCAGTTGCGGCCTGTCTCATAGAGGGTGCGCGGATCGCCGTCGGGCCCGATGAAGCTGGAGGGGTCAAGGATCCAGCGATCGATCAGGTCTTCGAGCCTGCGCTGGGAGAGCGGATCCAGCACCGCGGTGCGGCGCAGGGCATGCAGATAGCCGTCGGCATAGAGCCGAAGCTCGGCGGGGCTGTGGAAGCGATGGGCCAGTTCCTGGCAGGCATCGCACAACGACTGAAAGTGGCGGATCGCGTCGGGGTGCTGCAGAGCGGTCATGCCACGGATCTGACCTGATGTCCATTCTGATGGATCGCCGCTCCACTGGGGGGCCTTGCACCACGTGCCAGATGGAAAGGCAGCGGCTGATACGGGGGCAACCGGGCACGGCCCGTTAACTTGGTGCAACACCTGGAACCCTGCGGTTCATTTTCATGGACCTGCCCCCAGCCAGTTCTGCGTTGTTGAGCCAACCCAAACGGGTGCTGGTGGTCGACCCCCATGCGACCCTGCGCACGGTACTGGCGCAGCGGTTGCGTCAGGACGGCCACCTGGCCGCCGCCGTCGCCAGCGCCCGCGAAGCCATCGAGATCTGCCAGGACCAGTCCCCCGATTTGCTGGTGGCTGCCGAGCTGCTCGAGGAGACCTCAGCCCTGCGGTTGGCGGCCCAGCTGCGCAGCCCGGTGATGGTGCTCACCGCCCGCTCCGGTTCGGAACCGGTGGTGACCCTGCTCGATGCCGGCGCCGATGACGTGCTGCGCAAACCCTTTGGCCTTGAAGAACTGGCCGCCCGCTGCCGCACCCTGCTGCGCCGCAGCGGCAACGGCCTGCAGGAGCGCGTCTGCGTGGGCCCCCTCGAAGTGCATGTGCTGCTGCGCCAGGTCACCCTGCGGGACCAGCCGGTGGAGCTGAGCCCGCGGGAATTTGCCCTGCTCTGCGCCCTGTTGATGCCGCCGGGTGTGGTGCGCAGCCGTCAGGAGCTGCTGCGCATGGCCTGGCCGCCGTTCAGCGGTGGGCCCCGGTCGGTCGACACCCAGGTGCTCACCCTGCGCCGCAAACTCGAGCAGGCCGGCCTGGGCGAGGGCGGCGGCATCGAGACCATGCGCCAGCAGGGCTACCGCTTCAGCCTTGAAACGCTGCCGTCAGACGCCAGCCAGGAGGCCAGCGCCAGCCATGGGGGCAATCCGTCGCTGGCCATGCCCCTGTCCTGAGCGGGTGTCTCCGAGGGGGGTCGTCAAGACAGCCGCGGCAACAGGGGCAGCGCCGCCAGTTCACCGATCAACATCAGCAGACTGAGCACCGCCAGCAGCTGATAGGTCCAGGGAGGCGTCAAACGTTTCACAGAGCTGGTGTCGATGCCGGTGGCAGCGGCGAACTGCATCAAAAAATCGTCAAAGCGCGCGATCCGCTGGGGCAACAGAAAGGCCTGGCCCCCGCCCTGCTGACGCACATAAAACACCCGTCCACCCTGGCTGGTCGCCACAGGGGTCAGACCGACCACATGATCCAGACGCAGGCTCCAACCGCGCCGCAGCAACCAACGGCACCAGGTGGGGTAGCCGACGCTGATCATCTCGCTGTCGAGCTGCACAATCTCACTGGTCAGTGCCAGCACCACCACCATGCCCACCACCAGTGCGATCAGCAGGGTCACTGCCAGACCGGATGGCGCCAGCAGCGGCAGGGGCAGCACCAGAGCCAAATAAAGGCTGATCAGGGTGACGCGGATCAGCGGCGCCATCCCGAAGCTGTGGTCAGCGGTGGCGGTCGACGTCACCGGTCGTCGGGCGATCCAGGCAGGGGCTCGATCAGCTGCGGAGGGGTGTAGCGGCCCGTGAACACCTCCTGCTCACGGCCTTTCCAGAATTCACCCAGACGCATCAGATCGGCATGGGCCTCGGCCAGCCGGGTCACATACTCACTGGGATCCATGCTGTCCTTGGCCTCCTTGAGCTTGGTGAGGCGCAGCATCTGCAGCATCCAGGGCTTGCCCAGCTCACCGCGCTGCTCCAGGTAGCGGGCCAGCTCCTCGGAGCTGGGGGTGGCCGGGCCAGGGGCAGCGCTCATGCGCTCATCATCACGGTCTTCCAGCCTATGGAGGCGTGAGTGCCCGATGCGAGCTCGAGCGAGGCGCAACCCGGCCGCTGCTGGTGCTCACCGTGGTAGGGCCCAGGGGTTCAGGCCCAGATCGGCGCCGATGCGGTGGGCGCAGGCAAAACCGCTGAAGGCCACGGCGTTCAGACCCTGGCCAGGGAAGCAGGAGTCGCCGACGCAGTAGAGGTTCTGCAGGCCCGTGCGGTTGAAGGGCATCGGCAGCAGGCCGGGAAGTCGCAACGCGGGGATGGGGCCGTAACTGCCGCCCATGCGGCCGAGAAAGCGCCGGTGGGTGCGGGGTGTGCCGATCTCCTGGTGGCGGATCGCGGCGCCGAGGCCAGGGATGATCGCCTCGAGCCTCTGAATGAGGCGGGCGGCATCAGCGGCCTTTTTGGCCTTGTAGGCCGCGGGGCTGAGCTCCTTCCAGGCCTGGATGTCGCTCGGGGTGAAGGTGTGCACGATGTGCCGGCCTGCGGGGGCCAGAGAGGAATCCAGCAGGGTCGGGATCGAGACGAAGACCACGCCCTGTTCGCCCTCCATCTCAGCCCAGTCCTCGAGCAGCAGGTGGTGGCAATGGAAGCCCTCGGGGATCACCGAGGCCTCCACCCCCAGGTGCAGCGACAGGAAGGAGGGGGAGGGCTTGTAGCGCCGTCGCCAGGTGGATTCGGCCTTCGGGGTGAGGGCGGCATCGACCAGCCCGCCGAAGGTGTCCCAGCGGGTCGCATTGCTCACGACGCGCTTCGCCCGGATCTGCTCGCCGCTGGCCAGCTCCACCCCCACGGCCCTGGCACTGGCCCCGTCACCCGCGAGCAACACCCTGGTGACGCGCGCCTTGTAGCGAATGGCGCCGCCATGGCGCTCCAGACCCGCCACCAGCCTGCGGGCAATGACACCCACGCCGCCCTTGGGGTAGTTGATGCCGCCGGCATGGCGATCGGAGAACACCATGCCGGCGTTGATCATGGGCGTTAGATCGGCCGGCATCACCGACCAGCAGAAGCACTCCATGTCGATGAAGCGCAGCAACTGCTGATCCTTGATGTGGGCGCGGGCCACATCACCGACGTTCACCGGCAGCCAGCGGGCCAGCCCCAGACACGCCAACGGCGCCCTGAAAAACACCTTGGCCAGGTAGGCGGGGTCCTCGAGCGACAGCAGCGGCATTGCATCGAGGCAGTTGAACACCTGCCAGCAGGTGTCATAAAAAGCACGGATGCCCTTGGCCTCATGGGGAAACAGCCCAGTCAGCCGCGCGACGAAGCTCCCGTAGTCGCGGTCGACCGCCACATTGAGCCCACCGGGCAGGTGGTACGCGAGCTGGGCGGGGTCGGGCACGGTTTCGCAATGCTCGCCCACGTCGGCCAGGGCGCGGGTCAGCAGGTTGGTGTGCCCCTTGTCGCCGAAGCCGAAGATCATTGAGGCACCCACGTCAAACGTGTAGCCGGCGCGCTCGAAGCTGCCGCCCGAGCCCCCCGGAATCAGGTAGCGCTCAAGCACCAGGGTGCGGGCCCCCTTGGCCGCCAGCTGGCTGGCGGTCACCAAACCGCCGATGCCGCTGCCAATGACGATGACATCCCAGTCATCAGAAAGGCTGGAGCTCACCGATGGGCGTTGCGGAATCAGCCGACCCTAGGTGCCAGCCAGCCTCACGCGATCAGCCCCGAGCCCACCACCACCGGGGTCTCAGCCTGGGGTGGTTTGACCTCGCGCAGGCAGGTGGGCTTGATCAGCAACTGAACTGGGGCGGTGGGGATTCAGATGGAGCGGACCTGCCTTCTGCAGCCCCGCGGATCGGCGACGGCCTCAAAAGAGGCATCAACAACACGCCAGAACACTGGCGTGTTTTGGAGAACCCGGCAGGGGAACGCCGGCGAACACCACTGCGAACAAACGTTGGTGACCTGCCAACGCCAGGCGTGCGCCGATCAACCTGCCACCAGCACGGCTCGCTCCGATGCACCCATGGCAAACGGTGCCAGATCGGCCAGGGCACGGTCGCGGTAGGCGCCATAGCGGCGGCGCTTGTCACGAATGCGCTCGGCCAGCTCTGGCAGCAGGCCGAAATTGGGCGGCATGGGCTGGAACTGGCCCCGTTTGCCACCTGAGCCACAGGGCGCCTCGGCCACGAAGTGGGTCAACGCGCCGATCATCGTGGTGGGCGGCAGCTGCAGGGGCTCGAGCCCCCGTGCCAGCCGCGCCGCGTTGGTGCCCGCCAGCCAGCCGCCGGCCACGGCCGCCGCATAGCCCTCGGTGCCGGTGAGCTGCCCTGCCGCCAGCAGCGTGGGCCTGGCCCTGAACTGCAGGGTGGGATCGAGCAGCTGGGGCGACTCGAGAAAGGTGTTGCGGTGCATCACGCCGAAGCGCACGAAGCTGGCGTTCTCGAGGCCCGGAATCAACCGCAGCACCCGCTGCTGTTCACCCCACTTGAGGTTGGTCTGGAAGCCCACCAGGTTCCAGAGGCGGCCGTCCTTGTCTTCCTGGCGCAGCTGCACCACCGCATAGGCCCGGTTGGCGCGGCGCACGTCACGGTCGTTGACATCGCCCCAGCGCGGATCCCACAGGCCGATGGGCTTCAGCGGCCCGTAGCGCATGGTGTCGTCGCCGCGGCGGGCCAGCTCCTCGATCGGCAGGCAGCCTTCGAAGAAGCTGGCGCTCTCCTGCTCGAAGTCCTTGAGCTCGGCCTGCTCAGCCCCCAGCAGCGCCTCGCGAAAGGCCAGGTACTGCTCCTTGTCCATCGGGCAGTTGATGTAGTCGGCATCGCCCTTGTCGTAACGGGAGGCGCGAAACGCCACGCTCAGGTCGATGCTCTCGCCCTCGACGATGGGGCTGGCGGCGTCAAAGAAATGGCAGTCGTCGCGGCCGGTGAAGGCCCGCAGCTGCTCGGCCAGGGGCTCGCTGGTGAGGGGCCCTGTGGCCAGCACGGCAAGCTCACCAGGGGCTGGCAGCTGGCTGTGCTCGCGCCGCTCCACCGTGACCAACGGGTGCTGCTCCAGGGCGGCGGTGAGGGCGGCGCTGTAGCGACCCCGATCGACCGCCAGGGCCCCACCGGCGGGCACGGCATGGACATCAGCCGTGCCGATCACCAGGGAACCCAGGCGCCTCAGTTCCTCCTGCAGGAGCCCTGCAGCACGGTCGCTGCTCAGGGCCCCGAAGCTGTTGCTGCACACCAGCTCGGCAAAATCACCGCTGTGGTGCGCGGGGGATCGCCGCAACGGGCGCATCTCCACCAGGGTGACGGGCACCCCGGCGCGGGCGATCTGCCAGGCGGCTTCGGTGCCGGCCAGGCCGGCACCGACGACCAGCACCATCAGGCGGCCCGGCCGCGCTTGATGAACAGCTGCAGCTGACCGACGGCAGCGCGTCCGATGTGGAACACGGCCCAGCTGGCAGCCAGCACAACCGGAGCAGCCACCAAGATCAGCCGAGCGTCCATGGAAATGCGCGAATCAGTGCGGCGATCTTAAGGACTGCAGCCGCCCGGCGCCGATCAGCGCGGCACACGGCAATCAACTGAAGCCAACCTCACCGGAAGCCAGGGTCCATGCTGCGGCCGGCGTGGGCCATGGCCAGCCGGCCATAGCGGCGGGCGTGCTGGCGCTGCTCGGCGATGGCATCGGGGCTGAGCTCGCGCTTCACGACTGCCGGAGCCCCCATGACCACAGTCCCCGGGGGCACATCCCTGGTGACCACCGCCCCGGCCGCCACCAGGGCCCCGGCACCCACCGTGACGCCGTTGAGCACGATCGCGCCAATGCCGATCAGGCAGCCGTCCTGCAGGGTGGCTCCGTGCACCACCGCCCGATGGCCGATGGTCACGTCAGCGCCGATGGTGACCGGAAAGCCCGGATCACCGTGCAGCACCGCCCCGTCCTGCACGTTGGAGCCCTCGCCGATGACGATGGCGCACACGTCGCCGCGGGCCACCGCCGTGGGCCACAGGCTGGCGCCGGCCGCCAGCTGCACGTTGCCGATGACCACAGCGGTCTCGGCCACCCAGGCGTCGGCGTGGATCTGGGGCTGGGGCCAGGGTGAGGCGGTCATGACGAAGGGCGGCGCCGGGTGGGCAGCGCCGGGTGATACGTTCTCAGAGTGGCCAACCGCGCCACACCCAGACGCCTGGCGTCCGGGCGGGTCGTTAGCTCAGCGGTAGAGCACTCGGCTTTTAACCGATTGGTCCTGAGTTCGAATCTCAGACGACCCATTTTTTCAGAATGCGAGGACTGCAAGGGTTTAACCCTGCAGCGCAAGGGGGTTCCGTCCCATGGCCCTTGTTTGCAGAAGCGGGGAGCCCTCAACCTTGATCAGCCGCTGCGGGGCCGAACACGAAAGCCCAGCAGGCCGTGAGCGCAAAAACGGCCGTGGCTGACACTCCCCTCGAACTTGCGGCGATCGCTGGACTCCAGGAGCAGATCAAAGCCCTGGCCCCCGCTCGCCTCGAGGTCTTCTCCAAGGGCTTCGGCTCGGCTTCTCACGGCCCGCTGCCCAGCCATCGCTGCGAGCCGCCTTACGCCCCTTGCCCTTGAAGGTGGGTGTGGATCTGGTGGTGGGCTTGGCGGTTTAACCTCAGATCTGGCTTTGCTTCTCCATGAACTGCCGGCCATGGAAGACAGTTCCGAACTCCTGATCCGTCGGTTGCGCGAACACACGCCCGACTGTGCTGCGCAGTTCGGCGTGCGCAGCCTGCGCATCTTCGGTTCCTGGGCCCGAGGCACGGCCACACCCAGCAGCGATGTGGATCTGCTTGTGGCTTTTGATGGCCCCGCTACGGCGAGGCGGTTCTACGGCCTTCAACTGTTTCTGGAAGATCTGCTGCAGAAGCCTGTTGATCTGGTGACGGAACAGGCATTGCGCCAGGAGCTCAGGCCTTCGGTTGAGGCGGATGCCATCACCCTCTGAAGGCAGTCTCAAACGTGATTGGCGCCTCTGTGCGCGGGACATGGAGCGCTTCGCCCAACGTGCGGTCGAGTACTGCGTAGGCCGGGATCGGGAGCAGTTCGAGACCAACGAGCTCCTGCAGGATGCCGTTGTGCGCAACCTTGAGCTCATCGGTGAAGCAGCCACTCGCATCCCGGAGGACGTCAGGCTTGCGCATTCAGAGATTCCATGGCGGCAGATCATTGCGATGCGCAATCAACTGATTCATGCCTACCTGGGTGTGGATCTGGATGTGGTGTGGGATGTTGTGCAGGTGGAATTGCCATTGCTGATTCAACAGCTGAAGGCACTGATCGGCTGAGGGGCCAACCCGCTCTCAACGCCGTGGTGCCCTGGTGCGATGAACTGCGCCAGGGCGTGCAAGCCTTGCGGCTACGCACCGGTGGCTGGGCGCGGGTGCTGCTGTTCGTTCGTGTGCCTGGGATTCGCGCGCACGGCGAATGTCCCACGGCCGCTGCACGCCGCCGTTGACGCCCCACACCCCCAGCCCCTTGAGCCGTGCCTCGTTCTCCAGACGGCTTTAGGCCTGCCGGTCGCATCCCTGGATGTACTGCCAGTACACAGACGCAGCACCGGATGCCACCAAGGCCTGGTTGAGGTTGCGACCGCCTCGGCTCCTGCGGGCAGGTGATCGCTGGCGTCAGCCAGAGCAGGGGGGATGCGTGACGACTGCGAGAGTGGCTACAATGTGAGCACGACTGAATGCTGTGGCCGTGGTTCGAGCGAAACTGGTCAAAATCGGCAACTCGAGAGGGGTTCGCCTCGCCAAACCGCTGCTTGAGGTTGCGGGGCTGGCTGACGAAGTTGAGATTGAGGCGGCTCCAGGGGTTTTAACCATCAGGCCATCGGCGCATCCGAGGGCGGGCTGGGCAGAGGCGGCGTCGGCGTTCCAGCCGGAGGGCCTTCTCGATGAGATGAGCTCCACACGGTTTGATGATCAGGAGTGGTCCTGGTGACCAATGAAAATATATTAAGAGGCGATATCTTCCTTGTCGCTTTGAATCCAACTCGCGGATCTGAAATCAGAAAGACAAGACCTTGTGTCATCGTTTCGCCGGACGAGCTGAATTCTCACCTACGCACTTTCATCGTTGCACCACTCACAACTGGTGGCTATCCGTACCCTTTTCGTGTGCGTTGCACGCTTGATGGTGAAGACGGTCACGTTGTGGCTGACCAGCTGAGAGCTGTAGACAGGGAGCGCCTTGTCAAGCATTTGGGCAGACTATCGGAGACTACGCTCAATGAGCTGCTGTGTGTTCTTCAGGCGATGTTTGCTGCATAGAGGCCTGGCTAACGACGCAAACCACCTGCCCCGCACCACGGTCCCAGGCGAGCCATCGGAGCGATACTCCTGTCTTGTGGACATCACCTGGATCCCACTGCAGAAAGGATTTCTCTATCTGGTGGCGATTGTGGACCTGTTCTCCAGAAACGTCTACTCCTTCGGAGAAGCCTTCGGCTACAGCTGGAAGCTCTCAAACAGCCTTGACACGGAGTTCTGCCTGGATGCCCTGGAGATGGCATTGGAAGGTGGCCGTAGACCAGAGATCTTCCACTCCGACCAGGGATGTCAATTCACCTCTGGTGACTTCGTGGCCAGACTGCAGGCAGAAGCGATCAAGATCAGCTGGTCAGGACGGAAGCGTTGCCACGACAACATCCTTGTTGAACGTCTGTGGAGAACAGTCAGATATGAGGAGGTCTACCTGCATGCCTACAGCGATGGCTGGGAGGCTGAAATCAGCCCGCCCCGCTTCCTCTGGAGGTACTGCCATGCAAGGCCGCACAGCTCTCTGGGAAGCAGAACTCCCCATGAGGCTTACATTGAGATCGAATCCTGTTTCTCCTGCCCGGAGTTAACGATGTAAGGGGCCGGAACTGTCCAAAAAAAGGCACCCATCTCAGAGCAGGCCCTGGATCTTGCGGCGCAGCAGCTTGGCGGGCTGGCGGCCGCCGGTGTGGAGGCATTCGGCGGCGACATCGAGGCCGCTGTCGCTGGCGGACTCGGTTTGGCTGTTGAGGAACAGCGATTCCACCCCTGAGGCAGAGGCGATCCAGGTGCTGGCGAGGTCGACCGGTTTGCTGGTGTCGAGCGAGAACATCTGGGGGCACTTGCTCTGTTGTCAGCCACCCTGCTCTGCACAGCCATGCTTTGGGCTTGCCTTCATGCGAATCACCAGACACTGCGCAAGTCAGGCAAGGCACGCAGCTTGACGTCGGCCGTGATCAACGGAGCCCCCAGCTGCAGGGCCGTTGCACCGATCAGGCGATCAGCCGGATCGCCGTGCACAAACAGATCACTGCGCGATAACAGCGCAATCTCTGGTGTGATGGGCAGGATCTGCAGCCGCAGGGCTGCGAGCAGCTGCTTCAGGTAGAAGTCGGCTGTGACATCCGCTGGCAACACCAGCCGCCCGCGTTCATGCAACAGGGCCAGCTCCCAGAGTGTGATGTCGGCGATGGCCAACTCGCCATGACTGAGGCCCTTCTCAAGCGCATCCCGAGCCGTTGAGGTGAGCCGTTCAGGCTCGTGGGCCCAAAACAGCAGGATGTGCGTGTCACAGATGGTCGGCATCGCCACTCCAGTCGGCATCGCCACTCCAGCCGGCATCAGCCAGGTCTGGCTCCAGCGGCGACACCACATCCACCAGCGATACGCGACCGTTGAGCTCTTCCAGCCACTGCCGCGCTGCCTGCGCGGGGTCGCGCTCGGCCTCCAGCCGGGCGATCACGCGGCCGCGGGAGGTGATCTGGATGGGCTCCCCCTCCTGCACGCGCTTCAGGTAGGCGGGCAAGTGCTGGCGCAGGTGAGACACGGAAACCTGTGTCATGACTTGTACATCGCCTCTGTACAGCTTAGGGCGGAGGTCATCCCGATGGGCGCTTCGCTTCGGCCAGCAGCAACAGCAGGCGCTCCAGGCGATCGAAGCGTTTCGCCGCGGCGGGCCAAGCGCCGTTGCGACAGGTCTGCTCCTGGCTGGAGGTGGAAGCAGAAGAGGCTGGCGTTCAAACCGTGGAGCCCTGAGACCTGTCCACAGAATCGGGGTCATCCCACTCCTTCCCCTTTGGACATGGCAGTACGACTCGGTCTTGCCGGAGCAGGGCGCTTCGGCCAGCTGCATGCTGCGGTCATCGCCGCCCACCCAGGCGCCTGTCTGAGTGCCATTGCCGATCCCTGCGTGGAGCGGCGTCAGGAGCTGGCCGCGCGTCACGGTGTCGCCAAACAGATGGAGAACGCCGAAGAGTTGTTCGCCGATCCGGATCTCGATGCGTTTGTGCTGGTGACCCCCGATGAGCTCCACGCCAGCCAGGGCCTGGCCGCTGTGGCCAGCGGCAAACCCGTGTTCATCGAGAAACCGCTGGCGACCACCGCCGCCGAAGCCAAGGCTTTGCAGCTGGCGGCCAAGGCCTCAGGCAGCCTGGTGCAGTGCGGCCTGATCCTGCGCTACGAGCTGCAGCATGCCTTGCTGCAGCAGGAGCTCGCCTCGGGGCGCTTCGGCGATCTGGTGTCGCTGCGGGTCAAACGCAATGTCTCCGCATCCTGGTTTGAACCCGTGGCCGATCGGGCCCATACGGTGTTTGAAACCCTGATCCATGACCTTGATCTGCTGCTGTGGTTCAGCGGCAGCACGCCCAGGCGGGTGATGGCGATGGAGCGTCGCTTCGGCACACATCGCTCGCCCGAAGGCTGTTTTGCCCTGATCGAATTTGCCAACGGCTGCATTGGATTCGCCGAAACCAGCTGGTTTGTGCCGGCCCGCGCCCCCGCCAATGTGAGCACGGAGGCCTGGGACGGCAGCATCGATGCCGAAGTGGCGGTGGTCGGCACCCGCCAGAGCGCCCAGCTGCGCCTGCTCGATTCACCCCTGACGATCTGGAGTGACGATCGCATCTGCGTTCCCGATTCGCAGCTGTGGCCGCAGATCCACGGTCAGATCGGGGGCGCATTGCAACGGGAGCTGCACGATTTCATTGAGACCGCGCGGTCGGGGGTCGCCTCGATGACCGCCAACCTGGATCAGGCCGTCGCCGGCCTGCAGCTGGCCGAAGCGATCGTGGCTGCCGCCCAGAGCGGTCAGGCGGTCAGGCTGTAAGTCCCCAATGCACTGCGCGATCTGGTGGTCGGGGCGATCGGGCCCACCTCGGTGTGGTGCAGCCGGCCCCTGGCCCGAACCGCTGACCACGCGCTTCAGCGCACCACCAGCACCGGACAGGGGCTGGTGGCCAGCACCTTCTGGGTTTCGCTGCCCAGCAGCAGCCCCTCGAGGCCCCGGCGGCCATGGGAGGCCATGACGATCAGGTCGCAACCCAGTTCGCGGGCGGCGGTCACGATCGCAGCGTGGGGTGAGACGTGCTCAACCGCCTGCTGACCGGGCTCCAAGCCGGCATGCTGCACCTGGGCCAACGCATCGGCCATGGTCCGCTCGGCCCCCTCGCGGCTGGCCTGCAACAGGGTGTCGATGGTGGCCGGATCGATCGCATCGCCCAGGCCCAGGATCGGCAGCGGCACCGGCGGCCGGGCGTGCAGCACGGTCAACCGCGCCCCCAGGGCCCTGGCCAGGCCGATGGCCTGATCGAGGGCCCGCACCGACAGGTCCGATCCATCGGTGGGCACCAGCAGGTGGGTGTAGGGCATGGCCAGGGACAGCGCTCACCCATGTTTAGGCAGGTTGCTCCCGCTCAGAGGTGGTGGAGCTGGAGAAGGATCTGCAGAGGCGGTCTGATGAAGGTCGCCGTTGAACAAGCCAGGGCACAACTCACCTGCGTGCTTGACATCGTGCAAGCTGACACGCCCGTGGTGGACCCGCAGCGCGGCAGGGCCGTCGCCGGATGAACTGCAGTGCCGGAGCGGCAGGGGCGGCTGCAGGGGAGGGCTCAGGCAAACCCTGCAGGAATGCCCTCAGAGCACGGCGCATCAGCTCAGATTTGCTGAGCCTGCGACGCTGGGCCTGCGACGCTGGGCCGCATCGAGCAGGCCCCAACGGGCCAGATCGCAGGCGCTGTAGCTCGATGGCTCGCCCATCTCATCAATGCAACGGATCGCTGATCACCAGCACCGAGGTGTCGAGCTGGCGCAGCAGGCGGCTGGTGCGGTCGCTGGCGGCGATCGGCAGGCCGGCCACCAGGCGCCGCTGCGACCGCAGGATCACCAGGTCATGGGCGTCGCTGGCGCTGCGGATGGCCGCTTCGACTGCATGGCCTGGCTGCAGCACGATCGTCACCGGCACCACCGCCTGGGAGGCGCCGGCCTGGGGTCGCCAGCGTTCCAGCTGGGCCCCCAGCTGGGCCACCTCAACAGCCGCCAGCCAGGGCTCGTGCAGGTGCAGCAGGGTGATGGAGCCCCCCTGGGCCGCAGCGATGCGCTCGGCCAGCTGGAACTGCTCGAGGGCCGCAGCGGTCAGGTCCTTGACGGGCACCAACAGGCGCTGCATGGTCCCCGGGGGGCGCAGCAGGCGTGCCACCACCAGCGGGCAATGGGTCTGGCGGCAGGTGGCATCCACCAGATCACCGAACAGCCAGCGGCCCAGGGCCGCCCCGGGCCCCATGCCCATGAGCACCAGATCGACCCCCTGCTCAAGGGCTGTGCGGGCGATGCCGGCGGCCACGTCGCCGTCGACCCGCAGCAGCGGCTGGCTGGGACAGCAGCCCGGTGCCACCTCGGCCACCGCCTGCTGCAGCCTGGAGCGGCCGGCGCTGATCGCCGCCAGCAGCTCCTGATCGGCCAGGCCGGTGGGCTGCACCTGGCGCGGCGAGACGACCAGCAACGGCAGCAGGCGGCCCTGGTTGCCTGAGGAACCACCGCTCACCAGGCTGGCCAGGGCCATCAGATCGCTCTGATGGTCGGGGTTGGCGATCGGCACCAGCACCCGCAGGGCACGCCGCACCAGGGCCAGCTGGCCGCCCTGTTCGGCCGTGTAGCCCGCGGCGGCGGCGGCGGCCAGGCGCGGCATCGCCACGCCGGTGAGCCAGGGACCCAGGCTGGCGGTCACCACCATCATCGCCAGCACGCTGTTGAGCATGCGTTCATCGAGCAGGCCGCCCCTGAAGCCCACAAACGTGGCCGCCAGCGTCGCCGCCACCTGGGGCAGCGACAGCGACCACAGGGTCAGCACCTGGGGGCCGCTGTAGCGGTAGAGCTTGCCGGACCACCAAGACGCCAGGCCCTTGGTGGCGATCAAGGTGGCGATCAACGCCACCGCAAAGGCCGAACCCACCATGGTGGCGGCAAACACCGGCACATCGAGCAGCAACCCCAAGTCGATGAAGAAGACCGGAATGAACAGGGTCGCCCCGACAAACACCACCTGCTCCTTGACGCGGCCATCGGGCAGCACCGCGTTCACCGCCAGGCCCGCCAGAAAGGCACCGACGATCTTTTCGACCCCGGCCACACCAGCACCCAGGGCCGCCGCAAACAACGCCAGCAGCACCGCCACGAACAGCTGGCTGTCGCTGTTGACGCTGCGCTGCACGATCATCCGCCCGAAGCGGGTGATCACCACCACCACCAGAACTCCGTAAATCGCCACGTTGAGCAACAACCCCACCACGCTGACCACCGTGAGATCGCCGCGGCCCACACCCATGCAAAGGGCCAGCACCAACAGGGCCGCAATGTCGGTGAAGATCGTGCCGCCGATGGCCACCGTCACCGACTCCTCGCGCATGGCGCCGTAGCTGCGCACGATCGGGTAGCCCAGGGGGGTGTGCGAAGCCAGGATCGAGCCGATCAGCACGGCGCTCAGGGCGCTGTAACCGAAGCCCAGGCCCAGGGCCATGCCACCGGCCATGGGCAGCACGAAGGTGAGCACACCAAAGCGCAGGGATCGCTGGCGGATGCGCTGGAACTGGGCCAGATCGATCTCCAGGCCGGCGATGAACAGCAGATAGATCACCCCCACATCGGCCAGCAGCCGCACCGTGGGGCTGTCTTCCGAAAGCCAGCCCAGGGCGTGGGGTCCCAGCAGCACCCCCGCCAGCAGCAGTCCCACCAGATCGGGCAGTCCCAGCCGGCGGATCAACGGTGGGACCAGCACGCTGATCGCCAGCAGCAGCGCAAAGGTGGCCAGCGGGCTCAAGGCCAGGAAGGCAGCCATGCGTCTAGGCCGGCCTGGGCCCTTTCCAGCCCGCCAGATGGGCCGCCGCACTGGAGCGGGCCAGGGCGCGGGCGGCCGGCAGGGCCGGCTCGAGCCGCTGTGAGCTGAAGGGCGGCAGGGTGCGGCTGCGCAGCCAGGCGCCCCAGCGAAACTCGTGAAACGGAATCAGCGGCGCCGCCTCGATCACCTTCTCCCTTTTCAACATCCAGACCAGGCTGCGGTAGGGGTCGTCCTGCAGGCCCAGCAGCGTCGACGGCAGCACCGCCGGATCGTGGGGACCCAGGCCCCGGCCGTCATAGAGGTACAGCCAACCGCGCTGGTGCAGCGCTGCCAGCACCCCGGCGCGGTCATCGCTGTCCACCTGCAGCACCACATAGCCGAAGGCGCTGGCCTCGGGCTGGATCGCGATCAGCGCCCGCAGGCGGTGGTGTCGGTCGACCATCCACACCGCCCCATTGCGGCTGCGCACCAGCGGCACGGGCTTGCTGGCCAGATAGTCGCGCTGCTGGGCGGGGTTGTCGGCCCTGAAATCGGCGATGCGGCTGGACACCTCGGCCAGCCCCACGCACAACTGGGTGGGCTGCAGGCTGGCGATCGGCAGCTCGAGCAGCTCCTGACCAGGCCCAGGCGGCGGCAGCGGCTGGTAGGGAGGCAGGCGCAGGGCCATGGCCGCAATCAACGTCCAAGCATCCTGGCCCAGATCCTGGCCCGAATCGGGCCACTGGCAGTCATAGGGTCAATGCTGACGCCAGCTCCCATGCCTGCAGCCATCTCCGACCTGAACCAGGGCGCCGCTGGACCGCTCGGTGTGCTGATCTGCGGTCACGGCAGCCGCAACCGCCTGGCCGTCGACGAATTCGCCCAGCTGGCCGAACGGGTGCGGCAGCAGCTGGCGCCGGTGCCGGTGGCCCACGGCTACCTCGAATTCGCCCGGCCGATCCTGCGCGACGGGCTCGAGACGCTGCGTCAGCAGGGTGTGGGCCACGTGCTGGCGGTGCCGGCCATGCTGTTTGCGGCGGGCCATGCCAAGAACGACATCCCCTCGGTGCTCAACACCTATGCGGCCGAAACGGGCCTGAGGGTCGACTACGGCCGCGAGCTGGGCGTCGATCTCAAGATGATTCAGGCCGCCGGGGCCCGGGTGCGCGAAGCGCTCGATCAGGCCAACGCGCGCCAGGTGATTCCCCTGCACGACACCCTGCTGGTGGTGGTGGGACGCGGCTCATCGGATCCCGATGCCAATTCGAACGTGGCCAAGGTGACCCGCATGCTGGTGGAGGGTTTTGGCTTCGGCTGGGGCGAAACCCTCTACTCAGGCGTCACCTTTCCGCTGGTGGAACCGGGCCTGCGGCACGTGGTGCGCCTGGGCTTCAGGCGGGTGGTGGTGTTCCCCTATTTCCTGTTTTCGGGGGTGCTGGTGAGTCGCATTCGCCAGCACAGCGAGCGGGTGGCTGCCGACCATGCGCAGGTCGACTTTGTGCACGCCCCTTACCTGGGCGAGCACCCGCTGGTGGTCGACACCTTTGTGGAGCGGGTGCATGAGGTGGTGGCCGGCGAGACGGCCATGAACTGCTCGCTCTGCAAGTACCGGGCCCAGGTGCTGGGCTTCGAACTGGAGGTGGGCGCCCCACAGCACAGCCACCACCACCACGTCGAAGGTCTGTGCGAAAGCTGCGATCTCTGCGAGAACGAATGCACAGGCGCCTGCCAGCCCGATGGGATCCCGATCCCTTTGGGGGGTCACAGCCATGACCATGACCATGACCATGACCATGGCCATGACCATGACCATGCCCACAGCCATCACCACACCCCCTACCCCCATGCCGACCATCCGCTGGGGCCCAGCACCCTGCGCGCCCGACGCGAGCATGAAGGGACGTGACGCCCAAAGCTGAAGCTTTGTGGGTGAAACGGGCCTGCTTGTCCGTCTCAAAACGTCCCGGGTCTCAAGGGATTCAGCGACATCAGCCCTGCTGATCAATCGCCACATTCCCCACCACGATCCTGTTTTCCCCAGTTCTGAGTGGGTTTTTCCACAGCCAAGACGGTCGGAACCGGCGTGCGGGGGCCGATCTGGGGAATCGCATCAACTGTTCAGGCTTCGCTTGACAGGGGCCAGAGCCCCGAACCAAGGGCCCCGGGTGCGCCAGACGACGACCCGCGGAAGCCTGCGCTACCAGCCAATCTCATGCTGACGCAGCTTGGTTCTGAGCTGGAGGACCCGCTTTGACGATGCCCCCGGGCGCGTGGCCTACTGATCCCATCACCCGTTGCACCACGACGCCGTTATGGGGCCTGAGCGTTTTCATCTGCAGCGCTGCATCGACCAACCACCCGCCCGCACCCACACCAAGAGCCCCAGCGCCCGCCCGCAGAACGCTCCCCACCTGCACCGCCCCGTCGCCAGCCAGTCCGCCGGCGAGGAGCAGCCGGACTCCATCAGCCTTGAAGCCGAAGTGCCCGAGGTGCTGCTCGACGGCATGCGTGAGTTTCTGGCAGGCCATCCCCACTGGGATCAGATGCAACTGATCAGTTCGGCCCTGGCCAGTTTTCTGTACCAGAACGGCAGCGACGACCGGCTGGTCAGCCAGGCTTACCTGGATGGTCTGTTTCTGCGCGGCTGAACCGACGACGTCAGGCCCGGGTCGGGTGCCAAAAAAAGCGGGGGTGCCACCCCCCGCTCGTATCTCCCTTGCCCGACCCTTGAAGGTCGCCCGTTGATTGTGACCAGGGCAGCCGGGCCAGACTGTGACCGTTGACACCCCGGGAGCGGGGGGTGTTCAGCCGCTGACAAAGGCCCTGGCCGCCGCCTCACAGGCCCGCCAGGTGACCGCCATCTCGGTGAGGGTGGGGCTCTGCCAGCCGGCCCGGGGCCAGCAGGCACCATCGGTCACCAGCAGGTTGGGGGCACCCCAGCAGCGGTTCCAGGGATCGACCACACCACCTGTGGGGTCAGCCGCCATGCGGGCTCCGCCCAGCTCATGGATGTAATACCCCGGTGGTGCTGCCCCGGCGCTCAGGGCATGGCTGCCCTTGACCAGCGGTTCGATCAGGGGCATCACGAACAGGTCCTCGAGCGGCCTGATCGCGCCCCCGGCGGCCCCCACCACAGCGGCCATGCGGGCCAGCATGTGTTGCACCATGGCGTGCTCGTTGGCCCCCCAGCGGCAGGCGATGTGGGCGCTGGGCAGACCCCAGGCATCGCGCTGGTGCCGGTTGAGGCTCACCCGGTTGGTCGCCGCCGGCAGCACCTCGCCATGGCCGATCAGAAAACCCACCGCCTCGTGCGGACGGCGCTGCAGCGGCCGCGGCGGGTCAAAGCGCTGCAGGCCGCACCACAGGCCATAGCCGCCGGCGAATGCTTCGCGGCTGCCGCCATCAAGATTGACCGTGTTGGGGATGAAGCAGCTGCCGGCGCCCGAGAGTTCCAGCGGTGCCGGCGGGGCGGGCACATCGGGCAGCGAAAAGAAACGGCCGCTCGAGATGTGGTCCATCAGGTAGTGGCCCAGGGTGCCCGAGGGGTCCTCCAGGCCGCCGCTGCGCCAGGCCGCGCTGGAGTGCAGCAGGATCCGCAGCGACTCGATCGTGGAGGCGCACAGCACCACCAGGGCGGCGGGCGTGCTGTGCTGCGCGCCGCTGGCGGCATCGACCCAGGCAACGCTGCGGGCCCGGCCGTTGTCGAGCTGCACGTGGCTCACCACGGCGCCGGCACGCACCCGGGCCCTGCCGCTCGCCAGGGCCCGGGCCAGGGTGCTGCCCGGGCTGCTGTGCAGGGGCCAGCCCTCGCCGCGGGGCAGGGCAAAGCCGCGCGAATGAATCAGGGGCAGATCAAGCGCGTCGGCCACGGCCTGGCGCAGGTGCCGCTCACCGGGCGACAGGGGCAGGGGCGGCGCATAGCTGCCATCGGGCAGCTGGGGCAGGCCATCGGCATGGCCATGCACACCCAGCAGACGCTCGAGCCGGGTGTAGTAGGGGTCCAGCTCGGCCGTGCCGATCGGCCAATTGACGCCACTGCCGTCGGCCTCACCGGCCCTGAATTCAAACTCTGACAGCCGCAGGGTGATGCCACCCCAGGTGAGGCTCTTGCCGCCCACCTGGCGGCCGCGGGTCCACAGAAACGGCGCGTCGGCGGGGGTGGTGTAGGGGTTGCGCTGCTCGTCGACGAACAGCTCCGGGTTGTGCTTCCAGTACCCCGGATGGTGCCCCTGCAGGCGCTGCCGGCCGCTGCTGAGGCTGGCCAGCCGCCTGAGGCTGTTGAGAGGTTCGCTGCCGAAGGCGCGGCTCGCCTGGCGCTGGGGCCCGGCCTCGAGCACCAGCACCTGGAGCCCGGCCTCGGCCAGCACCATGGCCGCCACCCCACCGGTGGCGCCGGAGCCCACCACCACGGCGTCGGGCACGAAACCATCGAGATCAGCCGTCGCGGTCAAGGGCCTGACACCGTTTCGGATCTCAGCCATACACCAAACAGCCTGACACCCGACAGCCTGAGAGCCAACAGAAAGCCCCGACAGGTGACCTGCCGGGGCTTCCGGTGAGTTGGTGGCGGGGGCGAGATTTGAACTCGCGACCTTCGGGTTATGAGCCCGACGAGCTACCAGGCTGCTCTACCCCGCGGCACAGATTGAACCTACACCACAGCTTGACGGCCCACAAGCCGGTCGGCGCCCAGCTCCGGCCTCAGGCGGTGCTGCGCAGCTCGCCGACGACCTCGAGCCGCAGGTGGGGCGCAGGCGCCAGAAACTGGCGCCGCAGGTCGTCGAGGGTGATCGGGGTGAGCCAGTCGAGCTGCTCGAGCAGCTGCAGCGCCACCGCATGCTTGGCCCGGGCCGAGCCGTCTTCGACCTTGATCGCCACCCCCATGCCCTCGCCCACGCGGCTGAGGCACTGGATGCCCTCGGCCCCGCCCTTGCTGAGCACCTGGCCGTGGCCCTGGCGCATCAGCTCGGTGTCGAAGCGCCCCTCACCGGCCACCAGCTCGGGATGGTTGAGCATGGCCCGCAGCAACCGCTCGAGGTCGGGCTGATCGCCCGAGCCCAGATGGGCATAGAGCAGGGCCATCTGGGCGAGCTGCAGCTGCAGGGTGGGGGCGCCGCAGTCGTCGCGGGCGACCAGCAGCTCGGCGGGAGGCAGCGCCAGCAGCTCGGCCACCCGCTTGAGCACCTCCTGCTGCAGCGGATGCTCGTTCTGCAGATAGCTCTCGCTGCTCCAGCCCAGGCGTTTGCAGGTGGCCAGAAAGGCCGCATGTTTGCCCGAGCAGTTGTGTTCCAGGGCGCTGCTGCCACCCGCTGGGATCGGGCACTGCAGCTGTTCGGGTTCGACCTCGGCGCCCCACAGCAACCGAAAGGCTTCGCGGGCATGGGCCGGGGTGCCCGCATGGGAAGCGCAGGCGATCGCCAGGCCCCGCTCGCCACAGCCACAGGCATCGGCCGCACCACTGGCCACGAACACGGTGGCCTGGAACGGCTTGAGCGACGAGCGCACGAAGCTGAGCAGCTGGGGATCGCCGGCCCGCATCAACACCCGGCCACGGCCGTCGCAGACGACCGCATGCACGCGGTGGCGCGATTCGACGATGCCGTCGCGCAGCAGCCTCACTTCAAGGGGCGAGACCGAGGCGCGCGGGGCACCACCAAGGCTTGGGAGCAGGCTCATGCGGGCAGCAAGCTGCCCAGAGCCTGACAGATGCCGCCCCCCACCAGCAGCAGCGCCGCAACACCACCGGTGGTTTGCCGCAGCCGCAGCAGCACCGGTCGCACCTCGTGCTGGGCGATCAGCAGATCCTGCTGGCGCCAGGCCAGGGGTTTCTCCCAGACCTGGCCGTCATACCAGCCCGATTCTTCGTAGCTGATGCGCTCGGCCAGCAGACGGCGATTGACATAACTCCAGCCCAGCCACTGGCGCACCAGCAGCAGCAACGGCAGCGCCAGGGCCGCCAGGGCGCCCAGCGCCGCCATCAGCACCGGCGAGTGGCGCAGGCTGACGCTGCCGCTGGCCACGAGCAGGGTCAGCGGCAGCAGCAGCAACCAGCTGACCAGCAGCGGTCGCAACAGGCCGGCCATACCGGCCTGGGGCCAGGCAAAAAACCACGAACGGCTGAGCTGGGTGTACTCCTCGCACGGCCGCTGCTCGGGTGGCACAGGACAGCTGACCATTGCAGATGTCAAAGCGCCGGCCCAGCGAGAGGACTGATGTAACGCTCCTGCTCTCCGTGGCCCCAGAACGATTCAAGGTCGTAGTAAGTGCGTTCACCGGGGGTGAGCACATGCACGATCAATTCGCCGTAATCGAGCAGCACCCAGCGCCCTTCGGTCTGGCCCTCACGGCGTAGGGGCAGGCGCTGCAGCTCGGTCTCCAGCCGGTCTTCGACCGAGCGGGCGATGGCGCGCACCTGCACATCGGTGAGGCCGCTGCAGATCACGAACCAGTCGGCCAGAGAGCTGACCTCTTCGACCCGGATCAGACGGATGTCGACGGCCTTGCGGTCATCGCAGGCTTCAGCAGCGAGCAGGGCAACGGCCCTGCTATCGGTCAGGAGCTCAGCCATAGACGTTCTCACTGCTGACCGATTGACGGGACCCCTGCTGCTGGGCCATTTCGGCACGGGCGCGGCCGGCGCTCTTGCGCAGGGCCTCGAGCCGATCTTCATAGAAGGCACGCTTCTTCTTCTTGCGGGTCTGCTCGACCAGATCCTTGAGGGCGCCGCCCAGGCTCTTGTACGCGTTGGGCAGGGTGTAGCCGAACCGGCAGGCCAGATCGATCGCCCGCTCATCGGCGGCGATGGCATCGACCAGGCGCTTCTCTGAATTGTTCTTGAGATAGAGGCGGTAGCCGGCAAAACCGGACAGCCCCAGGGCCATCACCAGCAGCAGTCCGTCCTGCACCCACAGCTCACCGATCGCACCGCCCAGGCCGATGGCCAGGGCCGCCATCTCCCAGCCATCGCGGGGGATCGCATCGTTCTGGATGCGCCCCACCTCGTGCCAGAACAGCAGGTTGCGGTGGTCGAGGGCCAGGGCGTCCCATTTGTCGAGATCAAGCTGGATCTCCACCTCATCGCGGCCGATCTCCTCGATCGTGATCAGGGGGGGATCCACCGAGGCCGCCGCTTCGACAAACACCCAGCTCTGCATCTCAGGAGGCAACAACCCCTTCAGGCGCTGGAGTTCACTCATCGACGGGACACGCGTGCCAGTGGTGAATTCAGGTTAGCCACTGCGGTCCCGTCGCGGCCCATGAGAGGCTGAACAGGTTTGCCCGCAGCGCTCCATGCCCCGCCGGTCTGATCTCAGGCGCATCCTGCTTCTGGGGTCAGGACCGATCGTGATCGGCCAGGCCTGCGAATTCGACTATTCAGGTACCCAGGCCTGCAAGGCCCTGCGGGCCGAGGGCTACGAGGTGGTGCTGGTCAACAGCAATCCCGCCTCGATCATGACCGATCCGGACATGGCGGATCGGACCTACATCGAGCCGCTCACCCCCGAGGTGGTGGCCCGGGTGATCGAACGCGAGCGGCCCGATGCCCTGCTGCCCACCATGGGGGGCCAGACCGCCCTGAATCTGGCGGTGGCCCTGGCCGAAAACGGCACCCTGGCGCGCCATGGCGTCGAGCTGATCGGCGCCAGCCTTGAGGCCATCAACAAGGCCGAAGACCGCCTGCTGTTCAAGGAGGCGATGGCGCGCATCGGCGTGATGGTGTGCCCCTCGGGCATCGCCAACACCCTTGAAGAGGCCGAGGCGGTGGGTGAGGCGATCGGCAGCTACCCGCGCATCATCCGCCCGGCCTTCACCCTGGGGGGCAGCGGCGGTGGCATCGCCTACAACCCCGACGAGTTCAGGGCCTTCTGCAACAGCGGCCTCGAGGCCAGCCCCGTCAGCCAGATCCTGATCGAGCAGTCACTGCTGGGCTGGAAAGAGTTCGAGCTCGAGGTGATGCGCGACACCGCCGACAACGTGGTGATCGTCTGCAGCATTGAGAACCTCGACCCGATGGGGGTGCACACGGGTGACTCGATCACCGTGGCGCCGGCCCAGACCCTCACCGACCGCGAATACCAGCGCCTGCGCGACCAGGCGATCGCGATCATCCGCGAGATCGGCGTCGACACCGGCGGCAGCAACATTCAGTTCGCGATCAACCCCGCCAACGGCGACGTGGTGGTGATCGAGATGAATCCGCGGGTGTCGCGCAGCTCGGCCCTGGCCAGCAAGGCGACGGGCTTCCCGATCGCCAAGATCGCCGCCCGGCTGGCGGTGGGCTACACCCTCGATGAGATCGTCAACGACATCACCGGCGCCACGCCGGCGTGCTTCGAGCCCACGATCGACTACGTGGTCACGAAGATTCCGCGCTTCGCCTTCGAGAAGTTCCAGAACTCGCCGGCGGTCCTCACCACCTCGATGAAGTCGGTGGGCGAAGCGATGGCCATCGGCCGCTGCTTCGAGGAGTCGTTCCAGAAAGCCCTGCGCTCGCTTGAAACGGGCTTGGCCGGCTGGGGTTGCGACCGCCCCGACCCCACACCCGAGCCTGCCGCCCTCGAGATCGCCCTGCGCACGCCGACCCCCGAGCGCATTGTGGCCGTGCGCACGGCGATGGTGGCGGGCCTGAGCGACGCCGAGATCCACAACCTCTCGGCCATCGACCCCTGGTTCCTGGCCAAGCTGCGCCACATCGTCGTGGTCGAGTCGCGGTTGCTGCGCGGTCGCCAACTGGGCGACCTCGATGCGAATGCCCTGCTGGAGCTCAAGCAGCTGGGTTTCTCAGACCGTCAGATCGCCTGGGCCACCGGCAGCCAGGAACTCGATGTGCGCCGGTACCGCCAGGGGCTGGGGGTCAACGCCGTGTTCAAGACGGTCGACACCTGCGCCGCCGAGTTCGCTTCCAGCACTCCGTACCACTACTCCACCTATGAACGGCCTCTCGAGCGCATCACCGACGACGGCTCGCTCGCGCTGATCCCCCCCGAAAACGAGGTCACCCCCGAAAGCCGCCGCAAGGTGATGATCCTGGGTGGCGGGCCCAACCGCATCGGCCAGGGGATCGAGTTCGACTACTGCTGCGTGCACGCCTCGTTCGCCCTGCAGGCCGAAGGACTGTCCACGGTGATGGTCAACAGCAATCCCGAGACCGTCTCAACCGACTACGACACCAGCGATCGGCTCTACTTCGAACCGCTGACCCTCGAGGACGTGCTCAACGTGATCGAGGCCGAGCGCCCCGAGGGCGTGATCGTGCAGTTCGGCGGGCAGACGCCGCTGAAGCTGGCGATTCCGCTGCTGCGCTGGCTCGACACGCCCCAAGGCCAGACCACCGGCACCCGCATCTGGGGAACCTCGCCCGAATCGATCGACAGCGCCGAAGACCGCGAGCAGTTTGAGGCGATCCTCAGGCGGCTGGCCATTCGCCAGCCACGCAACGGCCTGGCCCGCAGCGATGGCGAGGCCCGCGCCGTCGCCACCAGCGTCGGCTACCCCGTGGTGGTGCGGCCGAGCTATGTGCTTGGCGGTCGCGCCATGGAGGTGGTGCACACCGAGGCCGAACTCAACCGCTACATGGCCGAAGCGGTCACGGTCGAGCCCGACCATCCGGTGCTGATCGACCAGTACCTCGACAACGCCACCGAAGTCGATGTCGATGCCCTCTGCGATGCCACCGGCACGGTGGTGATCGGCGGGCTGATGGAGCACATCGAGCCGGCCGGCATTCACTCCGGTGATTCGGCCTGCTGCCTGCCTTCGGTGACCCTGGGCGCCGAAGCGTTGGCCACGATCCGGCAGTGGAGCAAGGACCTTGCCCTGGCGCTCAAGGTGCGCGGCCTGATCAACCTGCAGTTCGCGGTGCAGCGCGATGGGGCCGGCGTCGAGACGGTCTTCATCATCGAAGCGAACCCCCGCGCCTCGCGCACGGTGCCGTTCGTGGCCAAGGCCACCGGCGTGGCCCTGGCCAAGGTGGCCAGCCAGGTGATGGCCGGCAGAACCCTGGCCGAGCTGGGCCTGACGGCCGAGCCCCAGCCACCCCTGCAGGCGATCAAGGAGGCGGTGCTGCCCTTCAAGCGGTTCCCGGGCTCCGACACCCTGCTGGGCCCCGAGATGCGCAGCACCGGAGAGGTGATGGGCAGCGCCCGGGGCTTTGGCATGGCCTATGCCAAGGCCGAGCAGGCCGCCGGCGACGCCCTGCCCACCGGCGGCACCGTGTTTGTCTCCACCCATGACCGCGACAAGCCGGCGCTGGTGCCGGTGGCCCGCCGCCTGAGCGAGCTGGGCTTCGCCCTGATCGCCACCGGCGGCACCGCCGAGCTGCTGGCCCGCGAGGGCCTGGCGGTCGAGAGCGTCCTCAAGGTGCACGAAGGCCGCCCCAACATCGAAGACGCGATCCGCTCGGGCCGCATTCAGCTGATCGTCAACACCCCCATCGGCCGCCAGGCCGCCCACGACGACACCTACCTGCGCAAGGCCGCCCTCGACTACGCCGTGCCCACGGTCACCACCCTGGCCGGCGCCCGCGCCGCCGTCGAGGCGATCGCGGCACTGCAGCACGAAACGCTGGAGATCAACGCCCTGCAGGACCTGCATCCATCAGCCGGACGCTGATCAAACCTCCAGGTTGCAGCTCACCGCCAGCTCAAACGGCACGCAGCTGTTGGGCAGCTCCAGCAGCTGGCTGGTGATCGCAGCGATGTCACCGGGCTGGGTCATCGCCTCAGCCGGCATGGCCTGGACAGCAGCGGCCATGTCGGTGTTGACCCAGCTGGGGCAGATCGCGGTGACGCGGATGCCCTGCTCCCAACCCTCATTGCGCATGGTCTGGCACAGCCCCATCAGCGCAAATTTGCTGGCGGTGTAACCCGCCAGGCGCCCCTTGGAGCGCTTGCCACTCATGGACACCAACACGACCAGGCGCCCCATGCCATGGGCCGCCAGCTGGGGCCAGGCCGCCCGCGTCAACCACCAGGGACCCATCACATTGACCTGCCAGAGCTGCTCGATCTCGGGCTGTTGCGCCTCATCGAACAGCAGCGGCACCCGCGAAAACACGGCTGCGCTGTGCACCACCGTGTCAATGCTGCCGAAGTGGGCCACAGCACCCTCGACCCAGGTCTGCGCAGCTGCCGGATCGCTGGCCTCATAGGGAAAGAGCTGCACCTCGGGTCGATCCAGTGACGTGCCAGAGAAAACCTCAGGCCGGCGCACCCCCAGGCTGAGGCGATGTCCCTGACTCTGCAGCCGTTCGGCAATGGCACGGCCAATGCCGCGGCTGGCGCCGCTGATCAAGACGGTGCGGGGCATGGTGACGGGCTTCACCCCCGGAGATCAAAGCGATCGGCGTTCATCACCTTGACCCAGGCGGCCACAAAATCACAGACCAGGCGGCCGGCGCCGTCGCTCTGGGCATAGACCTCGGCGATGGCGCGCAGTTGGGAGTTGGAGCCGAACACCAGATCCGCCCGCGTACCGCTCCAGCGCACCGCACCACTGCGGCGGTCACGCCCCTCAAACAGCTCGCCACTGTCGTCGGTGGGCGCCCAGGTGGTTGCCATGTCGAGCAGATTGACGAAGTAGTCGTTGCTGAGCACGCCGGGGCGATCGGTGAACACGCCATGGCGCACGCCGCCGCTGTTGGCACCCAGCACCCGCAGGCCGCCCACCAGCACCGTCATCTCGGGGGCGCTGAGGCCAAGCAACTGGGCCCGGTCCACGAGCAGGTGCTCGGCGGTGATGCTCATGGGCCCGGCCTGCCAGTTGCGGAAGCCATCGGCCTGGGGCTCCATCACCGCAAACGAGGCCGCATCGGTCTGCTCGGCTGTGGCATCGGTGCGGCCCGGAGTGAATGGCACCTCAAGGGCATGGCCGCCGGCGGCGGCAGCCTGCTCGACGCCCACACCGCCCGCCAGCACGATCAGATCGGCCAGTGACACCCGCATGCCACCGCTGCAGACAGCGTTGAACTCGTGCTGAAGGCCCTCGAGCACAGCCAGCACCTGCTGCAGCTGCGCGGGCTGGTTGACGGCCCAGTCCTTCTGGGGCGCCAACCGCAGCCGCGCGCCGTTGGCACCACCCCGTTTGTCGGAACCGCGGAACGTCGAGGCCGACGCCCAGGCCGTGGCCACCAACTGACTGACCGTGAGGCCCGAAGCCCGCACCCGCGCCTTGAGATCGGCGATGGCCGCCGCATCGACCAACGGATGGTCAACCGCCGGAATCGGGTCCTGCCAGATCAGCTCCTCGGCCGGCACCTCGGGGCCGAGATACAGGCTCCTGGGCCCCATGTCGCGGTGGGTGAGCTTGAACCAGGCACGGGCGAAGGCATCGGCAAAGGCCTCAGGGTGCTGGTGGAAATGGCGCGAGATCGGCTCATAGATCGGATCAAACCGCAGCGACAGATCCGCGGTGGTCATCATCGGCGGGTGCTTGAGCCCAGGAACATGGGCATCGGGGATCAGATGCTCCTCACGGCAGTCCTTGGCCTGCCATTGCCAGGCGCCGGCGGGACTCTTGATCAGTTCCCACTCGTAGCCGAACAGCATCTCGAAATAGCCCATGTCCCAACGGGTGGGATTGGGCTTCCAGGCACCCTCGATGCCGCTGGTGGTGGCATCGGCTCCCTTGCCGCTGCCGTGGCGGTTGACCCAGCCCAGGCCCATCGCTTCCAGCGGGGCACCCTCGGGCGGCGGACCGACCAGCTCGGCGCTGCAGGCGCCATGGGCCTTGCCAAAGGTGTGGCCACCGGCGGTGAGGGCAACGGTCTCCTCGTCGTTCATGGCCATGCGGGCGAACGTCTCGCGCACATCGCGGCCCGAGGCCACCGGATCGGGCTCGCCATTGGGGCCTTCGGGATTCACGTAGATGAGGCCCATCTGCACCGCCGCCAGCGGATGCTCGAGCTCACGCTCGCCGCTGTAGCGCTCATCGCCGAGCCAGGTGGTTTCGTTGCCCCAGTAGATGTCTTCCTCGGGTTGCCAGATGTCGGCGCGGCCGCCACCGAAGCCGAAGGTGCGCAGCCCCATCGACTCGAGGGCGCAGGTGCCGGCCAGGATCATCAGGTCGGCCCAGGAGATGCGGTTGCCGAACTTCTGCTTGATCGGCCAAAGCAGCCTCCGGGCCTTGTCGAGGTTGTCGTTGTCGGGCCAGCTGTTGAGCGGCGCAAAGCGCTGATTGCCAGTTCCGCCACCGCCGCGGCCGTCGGCGGTGCGGTAGGTGCCGGCGCTGTGCCAGGCCATGCGGATGAACAGGGCGCCGTAGTGGCCCCAGTCGGCGGGCCACCAGTCCTGCGAATCGGTCATCAGCGCGATCAGGTCGCGCTTGAGGCCCTCGTAGTCGAGCTCAGCGAACGCCTTGGCGTAATCAAACGAGGCTCCCAGCGGATTGGAGGCCGGGCTGTGCTGGTGCAGGATCGCCAGATTGACCTGCTGGGGCCACCAGTCGCGGGGCGAGGGGCCACGGCCGGCCACGGCCATGGGGGCTGCACCGTGGTGGAACGGGCACTGACCGAGTTCAGTCATGACGGTGATGCCGGCGTTGAACCACTGCGCCGACCCTACCGACATTCCTGCGGACTGGCCCCCAAGCTCCTCTCGGTAGGCTTGATGACCCTGTCTATCTGCCGTGACCGCCACCCCCGCAGCCCCTGTCCTCCTGGCCCCCGGCACCGACGCCACGGCTGCCTTCAGGGCCGCCTACGAAAACCGCTACACCTGGGCGCCGGGCTTCGGCGGCTACCGCGGCACCTGCATCTGGGAGCAGCCGGCTGTCGGTGATCAACCGGCCCAGCGGGTCGAAGGCCGCTTCACCGTGGGCGCCGACCTCAAGGCCACCGTTGAGGGCATCGACGACGAGGCCGTCCACAAAGCCATGGCCTCCCAGCTGTGGGAGGTGGCGATCCACCGGGTGCGCCGCAGCTTCGAGCAGACCCACGGCGACAACACCTTCACCGCCGGTGACACCGACACGGTCGGCACCGAGGTGATCGTGGGCGGCAAGAACGCCGGCGATCGCTACCGCATCAACAACGCTGTGGTCACCATGGTGCACCGGCACATTCACGGCACGGTGGTGACGATCTTCACCGAGAGCACCACCGACACCGGCAGCGGCTACCTGAGCAAGCGCTACACCAGCCAGTACGCCGATCCCGGCACCGGTGAGGCCAAAGGCGGTAAAAGCACCTTCACCGACACCTTTATGCCCCTGACCGACGCGGGCCCCTGGGTGCTGGGCGAGCGGGTGGTCGAGACCGAGGCCCACGGCGAGATGCCTGCCAGCCGCCAGATGTTCCGCTTCGAGAACCTGCAGGCCCTGTGAGGCTGGGGCGCGGCACAATGCCCCGATGCTGACTCTCTGGCTGGGTGCCTACGACCAGGGTCTGGCCTACGCGGGTCTGGCCCTGGGCACCTACCTCACCCTGCGTGTTCTCAACTTTCCCGACCTGACGGTCGATGGGTCGTTCGCCCTGGGGGGCGGCACCGCCGCGTTGCTGATCAGCAAGGGTGTATCTGTGCCGGTGGCGCTGCTGATGGCCTTCGGCTTCGGCTGCCTGGCGGGCCTGGCCACCGGCCTGATTCACACACGTCTGGGTGTGAACGACCTGTTCGCAGGCATTCTCACCACCACAGGGCTTTATTCGATCACTCTGCGGCTGATGGGTCGCTCCAACATCCCGCTGACCGATACGCCCCGCGGCATCGACCGCCTGCCGGATCTGAACGCGGGCTTCGACGACGAGTGGGGTCTGGCCCTGAGTCTGGTGGTGCTGGGGCTGGGGTTGATCCTGGGGCTGCTGCTGAGCACCGACTTCGGCCTGGCCCTGCGGGCCCTGGGCAACAACCCGACCATGGCCCGCGCCAACGGCATCAACCAGCGCCGCGGACTCAACATCGGCATCGCCGCCGCCAACGGTCTGGTGGGACTCTCAGGCGCCCTGGTGGCCCTGTTTCAAGGCTTTGCCGACGTCACCATGGGCATCGGCTCCCTGATTCTGGGGCTCGGCATGGTGATCATCGGCGAATCGATCCTGCGGCCCCGCACCGTGCCCATGGCCCTGCTCGCCGCCGTGCTGGGGGCGGTCGTGTTTCGTGGCCTGATCGCCGTGGCCCTGGCCCTGGGCCTGGAGCCCGTCGATCTCAAGCTGGTGACCGCGTTGCTGCTGCTGGTAGCCCTGGCCGCTGGGCGGCTGCGCATCCCCGGGCTCTCATCCCAGGCCAGGTCAGAGTCATGACGCCAAACCAGCCATGACCCTTGAAATTGCCAACCTGAGCTGGGGTCACCCGTTGCCGGGCGGGGGCTGGAGGCAACTGTTTGACGACTTCAACCTCAGCTGCCAGAGCGGGCAGTTCGTGGTGGTGATCGGCAACAACGGCAGCGGCAAATCGACCCTGCTCAACCTGATCGCAGGCACCCTCAGGCAAGGCGGCGGCCGCATCACCCTGGGCGGGCGTCCCCTGCACCGCTACCGCGACCATCGCCGCGCTCGCTGGCTCGGCCGAGTGATGCAGAACCCGCTTGAGGGCACCTGCCCTGGCCTAAGCATCGCCGAAAACCTGCGTCTGGCCGAACGGCGCCGGCACAGCGGCCTGTCGGCCCAGGGACTGCTGGGACTGCGCCCCAGCCAGGCCGACCGGCGCCGTTACCAGGACCTGCTCGCCCGACTGGGCCTTCCACTGGCGGGTCGGCTCGACACCCTGGTGGTCGAGCTGTCGGGCGGTCAGCGCCAGACCCTCAGCCTGGTGATGGCCACCCTGGGCGACCCCGAGCTGCTGCTGCTCGACGAGCACACGGCCGCCCTCGATCCGAAGGCCGAAGCCACCGTGATGGGCCTCACCGAGCAGCTGGTGCGTCAGCTGGGGGCCACAACGTTCATGGTGACCCACAGCCTCGAGCAGGCCCTGCAATATGGCGATCGGTTGGTGATGCTGCGCGATGGCCAGCTGATCGGCGACTGGAGCGCCGAGGCGCGCGAGGGCCTCACGCCGGCGTCATTGCGGGGCCTGTATGGGTCAGCCATAGTGGACCCCACCGAGCAGCCCACAGCCCATGCCCCTGCAGCGCCGTGAATTTCTTGGTCTGATGGGCACCGGTGCTCTCAGCTCCGTCGTGCTGGCAGCCTGCGGTCAGCTGGGTGGCAGCAACAAGGCCAAGGGCCCCACCATCGGCATGCTGCAGATGGTCGATGCACCACCGCCCAACTCGGTGCGTAGGGGTTTTGAGGCCGCACTGGCCAAGGCCGGCTACACCCCTGGCACGAACGTCAATTTCATGCAGAAGGATGCCGCCGGCGAGCTGCCGAACACCACCCTGGTCATGAAGAAATTCGTCGCCGATCAGGTCGACATGGTGTTCGCCATCGGCACACCGCCACTGCAGGCGGCCATGAAAACCGTGCCCGAAACCATTCCGGTGGTGTTCGCCTACTGCTCCAATCCCTGGGGTGCGGGCGCCGGCACCCCCCCCGGTGGGGTCGGCCAGCACAAGCCCAACGTGGTGGGCACGATCGGAACCAATCCGGTGGGTAAGGAGCTTGACCTGGCCCGCAGCTTCAACCCCGCCCTCAAGACCGTGGGTCTGATCTTCAATCCCGGCGAGCCCAACTCCGAATACGAAGCCAAGGTGCTGCGCGACGCCGCAGCTGAGCGGGGCATCACCGTGGTCGAGCAGTCGGTCGCCAACTCGGGCGAAGTGCTGCAGGCCGCCCAGGTGCTGGCCGGCAAGGGGATCGAGGCCTTCGTGAAGATCGGCGATTACGCCACCATCCAGGGCTTCGGTTCGATCGCCAAGGTGGGGCTCGAGAAAAAGATTCCTGTCTATTCGGTCGACGCCGACGACATCGAGCTACCGGGCTGTCTGGCCACAATCGGCTGGGCCTACTTCGATGACGGCTATGCCGCCGGTGAAATCGCCGTCAAGGTGCTGAAGGGCGAATCACCGAAGACGATGGCCTTTCAACCGCTCACCAAGACCGAAATGCGGGTCAACCTCGAGACGGCCAAAGTCATCGGTGTGACCGTTCCCGAGGAGGTGCTCAAGCAGGCCAGGCAGAGCTGACCCAGCGGGGTCAGCCCTCGGTCTCGGCGTCGCCGATCGGGGTCACGGTCTGGAGGCGGTCATTGAGCTGCATGGCCATCGCCTGGCGGCCGATCGCCAGCACCTTGAGCGTGTCTTCGTGCATGCGCAGCTGGGCGTCGGCGACCTGCATGCCACGCACCAGCTCCTTGATCTCGTCGGGCAGGCCGTTGAGGTCGTAGCGCTTGCCCTCGAACGTGAGCACCGGAGGCTGATTCGGCATGCCGCCGGGGGCATTCACAGGGGGCAGACCGGACACAGGATCCAAGGCGCACAGATGCTCGGTTCCACAGGATAGGGGCTGCACCACCCGGCGCCAACGCCCAGGCGTCGCCAACGATCAGGCGTCTGCGCCCAGCTGAATCAACTGGCGTTCGCACAGCTCGCGGTAACGGCCGCCGCTCGCCATCAGGGTGCTGTGGCTTCCCTGTTCCACGATCTGCCCGGCTTCGAGCACCACGATGCGGTCGGCGGTCTGCACCGTGGCCAGGCGGTGGGCAATCACCAACACGGTGCGACCCGCCATGGCCTGCTGCAGGCCCCGCTGCACCGCCGCCTCGGCCTCGGCGTCAAGGGCGCTGGTGGCCTCATCAAGCAGCAGCACCGCCGGATTACCCAGCACAGCCCGAGCGATCGCCAGGCGCTGCAGCTGGCCGCCAGAGAAGTTGGAGCCGCGCTCTTCGATGCGGCTGTCATACCCCTCGGGCAGGGCCTCGATGAAGCCGTCGGCATTCGCCAGCCGGGCCGCCTCGCGGATCTGCTCGAGGCTGGCCGAGCGTCCAAAGGCGATCGCCTCGGCCACCGTGCCCGAAAACACGCTGCTCTGCTGGGGCACCAGGGCCACAGCACGGCGCAGTTCGCGGGCCCGCAACGCCGCCAGATCGTGGCCATCAAGCAGCACCTGCCCATGCTGGGCGGTGTTGAACCGCAACAGCAACGAAAACAACGTGCTCTTGCCGGCACCTGACGGCCCCACCAGAGCCACCACCTGGCCGGCGTCGACGGTCAGATCGAGACCGCGGAGCACCGGCTGGTCCGGGTCATAGCCGAACCTGACGCCACGCAGCTCGAGCTGCCCCGCCACCTGGCCAAGGGGCTCGGCATCAACCCGATCCGGGGCCTCGACCGGCTCATGCTCGATCTGACGCAGGCGCCGCAGCGAGGCCTGACCCTGCTGAAACTCATTGAAGTTGGTGGTGAGATGGCTGATCGGATCAATCAGCATCAACAGGGCTGTCACATAGCTGCTGAAGCCCTGGGCGTTGAGCCCACCGGCCTGAATGCGCGCCGCACCGATCAGCAGCACCGCCAGGATCCCGGCTGCCTCGAGAAAACCCACCACCGGGTACTGCAGGGCCAACAGCCGCTGGGTCCGGTAGCGGGCCCGCCGATGCAGGTCGATCTCGTTGTCAAAGCGCTGCTGCAGCCAGGGTTCTGCCGCAAATGCCCGGACCAGCGGCAGGCCGCCGATCGCCTCGCCCAGCAGGCCGGCCAGTTCGCTGACCTGCTTCTGACTGCGCTCGGCCGCCCGCATCACCCGCGCCCCGAACAGACTCACCAGCACCGCCACCAGCGGAGCCAGCACCAGGGTGGCCAGTGACAGGGGCCAGTCGAGCCACACCATGTATCCGAAGACCACGACCAGCTGCAGAGCGCTTGGGGTGGTGTCCTGGATCGTCTTGTAGATCACCTCACCGACCCGGTCGGCGTCCTCGGTGAGGCGGTAGGTGAGATCGCCGGCCGAGAGCTTCTCGAGGGCGCCGAACTCGAGCCGCTGCAGGCGGGCAAACAACTGGCGCCGCAGATCCTGGCTGACCAGCAGGGCCGGCTCGGCCAGAAAACTGTCCTGGCCGAACTGGGCCAGTTTCTGCACCATGAACACCATGAGTGCAAGACCGACCACCCGCAACACCCGCGGCAGATCGCCGGCCCCGATCGCCGGGATCAGCTGACCCGCGAGCCAGGCGAGCAGCGGCCAGCAGGCCACAAACACCAGCATGCTGAGCCCCCCTGCCAGCAGGGCGCGGCGATGGGGCAGCAACAGCGGCAGCAGTCGCCGAAAGCCTGCGGTAGAGGGTTGAAGCATGGGGGCAAGCTAAGGCCCCCTCCTCCCTGCTCCATCGCCGTGCTCCCAGCCTGAGGGCAGCGTCAGGACCGCCACGGGCATGCCAGGGAGACCAAGGGCAATCCAGGGTGTCGATACGTTGTAGAGACACCATCGCGCCCCTCACCACCCAGGGACCCTCCCTGCGCGCCAGCCTCTTTGCGTGCCACCCCACGCCCGCAATTCCGACAGTCGTGTGGGGCCCGATCCGCCAGGGTGCCCCCATGAACCCCAGCCGAACCGCCATGAAGCTCGACCAATTCCTCAAGTGGCAAGGCCTGGTGGGCACCGGCGGAGAGGCCAAGCAACGCATTCAGGCGGGCGACATCAAGGTCAATGGCGTCGTCGAGACCCGTCGCGGCCGGCAACTGGCCACCGGTGACGCCGTCGAGCTCGACGGGCGCGAGCTGCTGGTGCTGCCCCAGCGGCGCGAGGCTGATCGCCAGCTCGGGGAGCGCTGATGGGCGGCGGCTTAGGTTTTGCTGCAGATGAGATCGAGGTGTCCCGGTGCGCAAGGCCGTGATCGCTGGCAACTGGAAGATGCACATGAGCTGTGCCGAAACGCGGGTTTTCGCCGCCACCTTTCGCCCGTTGATCGCCGATCTACCCAGTGACCGGCAGATCGTGATCGCACCCCCCTTCACCGCGATTCCGACCCTGTGCCGCCACCTCGAGGGCGCCGGGGTGGCCATCGCCGGCCAGAACGTGCACTGGGAAGAAAAGGGCGCCTACACCGGCATGGTCTCGGCAGCGATGCTTGTCGAGCACGGCGTGTCCCACGCGATCGTGGGTCACAGCGAGCCGCGCAAGTACTACAGCGAGACCGACGAGCAGATCAACCTGCGGGCCCGTACCGCGCAGAAGCATGGCCTGATCCCGATTCTCTGCGTGGGTGAGAGCCTCGACCAGCGCGAGGCCCGTGAAACCGAACGGGTGATCCACCGTCAGATCGAGCAGGGCCTCGAAGACGTGGATCCCACCCGGCTGATCGTGGCCTACGAGCCCATCTGGGCCATCGGCACCGGCATGACCTGCGCCGCCGAAGAGGCCAACCGGATCTGCAGCCTGATCCGCGGCTGGGTGGGTGACGCCAGCGTCACCGTGCAGTACGGCGGCTCTGTCAACACCGCCACCATCGACGACCTGATGGCCCAGAGCGACATCGACGGCGTGCTGGTGGGCGGCGCCTCGCTCGATCCAGTGGGCTTTGCCCGAATCGCCAACTACCAGGTGCCGGCTGCTGTCTGAGCTGGGGGTCTCTGAGCTGGGGCTCCCTAGAACGAGGCAGCTTGACGTGAAGGCAGCTGTGTGATCCCGCCCGGACCGCTGGTGATGGGGGTGCTCAACCTCACCCCCGATTCCTTCAGCGATGGAGGTCGCCTCGACAGCGTTGAGGCCGTGCTGGCCCAGGCACGACGCATGCTGGCCCAGGGAGCCGCGGTGCTCGATCTGGGCGCCCAGAGCACCAGGCCCGGCGCCACCGAAGTGGGTCCAACCGAAGAACTCCGCCGGCTGCTGCCCGCCCTGCGGGTCTTGCAGCAGCTGCGCCAGGAGCATCCGGCATTGTTGCTCTCGATCGACACCTTCGACGCCAGCGTGGCCGAAGCCGCCCTGGCTGAAGGCGCCGACTGGATCAACGACGTGCGCGGCGCCAACAGGACCGCCGAAGCCCCTGGGGGCACGCTGCGTGATCCGGCCATGTTGCCGCTGATCGCCCGTCAGGGGTGCCCCTATGTGCTGATGCACAGCCGCGGCACCAGCCAGAGCATGGACAGCCTGGCGGCCTACGGCGATGTCGTGGCGGAGGTGCGTGCCGAACTGCAAGCCGCCACGGCGAGCGCCCTCAGCGCCGGCGTGAACCCCGAGCAGATCATCTGGGACGTGGGGCTGGGCTTCGCCAAGACCACCGCACAGAACCTGGAGCTGCTGCGGCGCCTGCCTGAACTGATGGAAACCGATGGCAACAGCTCTGGTGGGCGCAGCTCTGGTGGGCGCAGCGGTTATCCCCTGCTGGTAGGCCCCTCGCGCAAGCGCTTCATCGGCGCCGTGCTGGATGAACCCCGCCCCCGCGCCCGCCTGTGGGGCACGGCGGCTGTGTGCACCCTGGCTGTGGCCGCTGGGGCCCGGGTGCTGCGCGTGCACGATGTGGGCCCCATCGCCCAGACCGTGCGCATGGCGACGGCGATCAGCCCTCGCTGACCCCCTCAATCCTGTCTTCGATCTCCTGGTAGAGCTCCTGCAGCTGGGCGATGTTCTCGTCTGACGTTTCCCAGTAGCCACGGCCGTTGACCTCGAGCAAGGTGCCGACGATGCGCCGGAAGCTATGGGGGTTGAGCTCCATCAGACGCTGGCGCATCTCGGGGTCGTTGATGAAGGTGTCGTTGGCTTCTTCGTAGACGAAGTTGTCAACGGCGCCGCTGGTGGCGCTCCAGCCCAGGGTGAAGTTCAGGCGCTTGGCCACCTCGCGCACACCCTCGTAGCCACTGTTGAGCATGCCTTCGTACCACTTGGGGTTGAGCAGCTTGGTGCGTGAATCGAGGCGGATCGTCTCGCTCAGTGAGCGCACCTGGGCGTTGGCGGTGGTGGTGTCGGCGATGTAGCTCGAGGGGGCCTTGCCGTCATCGCGCAGCGACGCGATCAGCTTGGTCGGGTCGCTGTCGAAGTAATGGCTCACATCGGTGAGCGAGATTTCGGCCGAGTCAAGGTTCTGGAAGGTGACATCGGCAGTCTTCATCACTGACTCGAACACCTCGCGGTTCTGGTTCATCTCACCGGGATTATCGGCGTTGAACGCAAAGGTCTTGCGGGAGAGGTACATCTCCTGCAACTCATTCTCCTCTTCCCAGGTGCTGTTTTCCACCGCCAGGTTGACGTTGGAACTGTAGCTGCCGCTGGCGTTCGAGAACACGCGTGTGGCGGCATCGCGCAGTGAGATGCCGTCTTTGGCGGCTTGCTCGAGACTGTGCTTGCGCACAAAATTCATCTCCAGGGGCTCATCGGCCTCGGCGGCCATCTTGACCCCCTGATCGATCAGGGCCATCTGGTTGATGAACAGGTCGCGGAACACACCACTGCAGTTGACGACCACGTCGATGCGGGGGCGGCCCAGCTCTTCGAGCGAGATCAGCTCGAGCTTGTTGACCCGGCCAAGAGAGTCGGGCACGGGGCGCACGCCGATGAACCACAGGATCTGGGCCAGCGATTCGCCATAGGTCTTGATGTTGTCGGTGCCCCAGAGCACGCACGCGATCGTCTCGGGCCAGGCGCCCTGCTCGAGCTTCTGACGCTCGATCAGCCGATCGACCACCACCTTGGCAGCTGCGATCGCTGCCCTGGTGGGAATCGCCTGGGGATCAAGGGCGTGCAGGTTCTTGCCGCTGGGCAGCACGCCGGGGTTCCGGATCGGGTCACCACCGGGGCCCGGCAGGACATATTCACCATCGAGGGCCCGCAGCAGGCTCTCCATCTCGAGATCGGCGCAGACCTGCTCAAGGCAGAACTGCAGGTAAGCGAAAAGCTTGTCGAGTTCGGCCTGATCGACCCCCTCGAATCCGGCCGCATTGCAGGCGGCCAGCCAGGGGCTCGGCAGCTTGAAGCCAACGCGCTCGAGCAGGCCGAAGAACCACGAAAAATTGCGCCGCAGGCTGACACGGCCATCAGCGCCGGTGACGGCTTTGACCATGGCGCCAACTGCCGCGCGGGACGTCTCGGTGATGGTGCGGTTGAGCTCCACATCGGACAGAACCCCCTCGTCATTGCCCTTGTAAACGTCGGCAATGGTGCGGCCACGGCTCTCGGCGAGCAGGGCCGGGAGAGAGCGAAGCCCGTCGTCGTCGCGCTCGAGGGCGGCGATGTTGACCAGGGTGGCGATCGCCTCTTCGGCTGTGGGGGGCTTGCCAATCGTGTGAAGGCCGCAGGGCAGCAGCCGGCTCTCGATCTCCATGAGCTGGCGGTAGACGGCTCCCACAACGCCATCGCGACCGTCAAGGTCGAGCTCAGAGGCGTCGATCTCGGGCAGGGCGACATCCTTGTCGAGATTGCACTGACGCGAGGTCTCAACGATGGCATTGACGATCTGCACGCCGCGGGAGCTTTCACGCAGCTGCTGGTAGCTGCCTACCAGCTCGCCCAGCTCCTTGAGGCCCTTGTAAAGGCCGGCGTTTTCTGCTGGCGGAGTCAGGTAGCTAATGGTCTCTGCATAACCCCGACGCTTCGCGATCGTCGCTTCGCTGGGGTTGTTG
>JAGWVJ010000076.1 GCA_018970945.1 Cyanobacteria bacterium REEB417
TCGAGACCTTCTACACGAAGAACATTCTGTTGAATGAAGGTCTGCGTGCCTGGATGGCACCGGCTGACCAGCCGCACGAAAACTTCGTCTTCCCTGAAGAGGTTCTGCCCCGTGGTAACGCTCTCTAATCCCAACCTGGCTTCGGTCGGGGGGAAGGACCTCGACTCCACCGGCTATGCCTGGTGGTCGGGTAACGCCCGCCTGATCAATCTCTCCGGTCGCCTGCTCGGCGCCCACGTCGCCCACGCCGGTCTGATGGTGTTCTGGGCTGGCGCCATGATGCTGTTCGAGGTGAGCCACTTCACCTTCGACAAGCCCATGTACGAGCAGGGTCTGATCCTGTTCCCGCACGTGGCCACCCTCGGTTACGGCGTCGGCCCCGGCGGCGAAGTGGTGGACATCTACCCCTTCTTCGTGGTGGGTGTGCTGCACCTGATCAGCTCCGCCGTGCTCGGCCTCGGCGGCCTGTACCACGCCCTGCGTGGCCCGGAAATTCTGGAGAACTATTCCGCCTTCTTCTCGCAGGATTGGCGCGATAAGAACCAGATGACCAACATCATTGGCTACCACCTCATCCTTCTGGGTGTGGGCTGCCTGCTGCTGGTGTTCAAGGCCATGTTCTTCGGTGGCGTCTACGACACCTGGGCCCCCGGCGGCGGCGACGTGCGCCTGATCACCAACCCCACCCTCGATCCGGGTGTGATCTTCGGCTACCTGTTCCGCGCCCCCTTCGGTGGCGAGGGCTGGATCATCGGTGTGAACTCCATGGAGGACATCATCGGTGGCCACATCTGGCTGGGTCTGACCCTGATCTTCGGTGGCATCTGGCACGTGGTGACCAAGCCCTTCGGCTGGGTGCGCCGTGCCTTCATCTGGAACGGTGAGGCCTACCTGAGCTACAGCCTTGGCGCCCTGAGCTTCATGAGCTTCATCGCCTCGGCCTACATCTGGTTCAACAACACCGCCTACCCCTCGGAGTTCTACGGCCCCACCAACGCCGAAGCCTCCCAGGCCCAGAGCTTCACCTTCCTGGTGCGTGACCAACGCCTCGGCGCCAACATCGGCTCCGCCATGGGTCCCACCGGTCTGGGTAAGTACCTGATGCGCTCCCCCACCGGCGAGATCATCTTCGGCGGTGAGACCATGCGCTTCTGGGATTTCCGTGGCCCCTGGCTGGAGCCCCTGCGCGGCCCCAACGGCCTCAGCCTCGACAAGCTCCAGAACGACATTCAGCCCTGGCAAGTGCGCCGCGCGGCTGAATACATGACCCACGCCCCGAACGCGTCTCTGAACTCGGTGGGCGGGATCATCACCGAGCCCAACTCGGTGAACTTCGTGAACCTGCGCCAGTGGCTGGCGGCGACCCAGTTCGTGCTCGCCTTCTTCTTCCTGGTGGGTCACCTCTGGCACGCCGGCCGCGCCCGCGCCGCCGCCGCCGGTTTCGAGAAGGGCATCGACCGCAAGGCCGAGCCCGTGCTGGCCATGCCGGACCTCGACTGATCCGCACCTGTCAGCGGACACCCCTCAGCCCCCGCCCTCCGGCGGGGGCTTTTTTGTGGCGCAACGGCCAGATACTCAGCGCGGGGCGCCGTTGTACTCCAGTTTCACCACCTGGGTGCCGGCGGGGTTGATCAGAATCCGGGTTTGCACGGTGGCGCGCTGGCCGTTCACCTCCCAGCCCGGAGGGCCCCCGAGGAAATCGAAGTGGTACCCCTGGCCATCCGACTTCACCATGCAGGCGCCGCCGCCCTTCTGATGCATGCAGTTGGCGGTGAAATAGCGGCTGAGGCCCCCGTTGATGCGCTCCGCCTGCATGCGGGCGAGGTTGGCGGCCCGCACCTGGCTCACGGACATCTCCGCCAGGGCCGGCCATGCCAGGCCAAGGCCGGCGGCGGCCAACAGCAGCGAGGCCAGTCGCGTGGGGCGAGACAACACAGAACGCAGCATGGGCAGCGGATCACTGCCCTGCTGGTAGCCATCAGGCCAAGGGATGGCAAGCCGGATCCGCCAACCAACGGCGCAACAGCGGCAGGCTG
>JAGWVJ010000077.1 GCA_018970945.1 Cyanobacteria bacterium REEB417
TCCGATTGGGTCGACAAGCACCCCAAGGCCACCGTGGCGCTACTCAAGGGCTTGATCGAAGCCCAGATGTGGCTAGACAAGCCCGAACACAAAGCCGAAGCGGCCGCGATCCTCAGCACCCGCAGGTGGTTCAACGTGCCCCGGGCCGTGCTCGAGGGATCCCTCAAGGGCCAGTACAAACTTGGCGCGCAAGGGACGCCAACCAACGATCCCAAGCTCGGACCGCTCTATTGGAGCAGTGATCGGGGGGTGATCTCCTACCCCTACAAGAGCCTCACCCTCTGGTTCCTGGTGGAATCCCTGCGGTGGAAGTTCTATCCGGGCACCGTCGACAACCTGCAGGAGGCCCAGGCCATCAACAACCGCGTGGTGCGGGAAGACCTCTGGCGCCAGGCCGCGAAGCAACTCGGCCTGCCGGGCAAAGACATCCCCAGCAGCTCGAGCCGCGGCAAGGAGGTGTTCTTCGACGGCACCGTCTTCGACCCCGCCAATCCTCAGGCCTACCTCAACAGCTTGAAGATCAAAAGCTGAGTTCTGATCCGGGCCCTGATGAGGACACCTCAGGGCCCCATCAACCATCCGACCCGCCAACCCTTTCCCTTCAGGACACCTCGATGACGACCGCCCCCAGCTCCAGCTTCAACCTTGCCCAATGGTGGAAGCACAACCGCAAAACGATCCTGCCTCCCCTCTTCGGCATCGGTGGATTCCTGCTGTTCTGGCAATTGAGCGCCAGCCTCGGCTTCACCAAACTCAGTGGACCCCTCAGCCTCTGGACCGAAGAGCGCACCCGAGAGCTGCTGCTCTATCCCTTTTACGACCGCGGTGGACTCGATAAGGGCCTCTTCCTGCACACCATGAGCAGCCTGAGCCGCGTGGCCCTGGGCTACTCCATGGCTGCGATTGTCGGCATCGGTGTTGGCATCGCGGTTGGTCTGAACAAAACCCTCAACCGCGCCTTCGACCCGCTGTTCCAATTCCTGCGCATGGTGGCGCCGCTGGCCTGGGTGCCGATCGCCCTGGTGTTGTTCCAGCAGAACCAGCCAGCGGCCATCTTCGTGATCTTCATCACCTCGATCTGGCCGATCCTGATCAACACCGCGGAGGGCGTGCGCCAGATCCCACAGGACTACCGCAACGTGGCCCTGGTGCTGCAGATGTCGAAGCAGCGGTTTTTCACCAAGGTGTTGATCCCTTCGACCCTGCCCTACATCTTCACCGGCCTGCGCATCTCCATCGGCCTGGCCTGGCTCGCGATCATTGCCGCCGAAATCGTGATGCCCGGTACCCCCGGGATCGGCTTCTTCATCTGGGACGCCAACCAGAACGGCTACGTGTCGGAGATTGTGCTCGGCGTGATCTGGATCGGCGCCATCGGCCTGATCCTTGACCGCTTCATGGCCTGGCTGCAGACCCGCATCTCCTCCGGCCGCTGATAGCCACCCACCGTTCCTCTGCTTTCGAACCCATGACGACGACATTGGTGGCCGTGCAGGACGTGGCCAAAAACTTTCCCCTCAGCGGCGGTGGAAATTACCTCGCGCTCAAGGGCATTGATCTGGAGATCCAAAAAGGGGAATTCATCTCCTTGATCGGTCACTCCGGCTGTGGAAAGAGCACCCTGCTCAACATGATCGCCGGGCTGGATCTGCCCACCGGCGGTGCGGTGCTGCTGGAGGGGGAAACCGTGAAGCGGCCAGGCCCCGACAAGATGGTGGTGTTCCAGAACTACTCGCTGCTGCCGTGGCTCACGGTGCGCGAGAACATCGCCCTGGCGGTGGATGAGGTAATGCCGGATCTGTCGCCGGCGGAGCGGCAGGCCACCGTGGAGGAGCACATCGAGATGGTGGGCCTCAGCCACGCCGCCGACAAACCGCCGCTGCAGCTCTCCGGTGGCATGCGCCAGCGGGTGGCCATCGCCCG